>DATJAO010000059.1:0-13925 GCA_035516175.1 Nitrospirota bacterium | reverse complement strand
GAAGATGGCGAAGATGAAGCTGCGGCCGATATTGTGGATGTGCTGGAGGACGCGCACGATGTCCCGGGACCCGATCTCGACCCGTGTCTCTCCGCGGCCTGTCGTTACGAGAAAATCGGTCAACAGCTTCGGCAGTTTTATTAGCGAGCGGCCGGCAACCCCAGCTTGTTCGAAGAAGCTTGCTACCGACATCTCCTCTTCCATTATAAAGCGTTTGGCAAAAGGTGTTGCGATCTCGATGATGTTGGTCTCGGGGTCCAGCTGTGAGCCGAGGCCGTTCAGCATGCCCACGACCCTGCCGAAGAGGATGAAGTCGTTCGGGATCTGAATCGAGGGACTCAGCTGGAGCGCCTCAATGATATCGTTGCCGATCTCCTCGATATCCATGGCCTTGAACTCGCTCGGCGAAATGTCCCGGTATTTCTGGAGGGCACGTTCGGCGAACTGTACAAGCGGCTGGATATCATTGGTGAGGGGGATGAAGCCCATATCAACGAGCGAGCGCACCAGACCCCGCGCATCGCGGTCCACGATAGCGGTAAATGCGCGCCGGAGCCCCTCTTTTTTCGGCGTTGAGATGCGGTCCACCATGCCGAAGTCCACGAGTATGACTTCGGGCCCCCGTTGCACGAAGATATTGCCAGGGTGCGGATCACCATGAAACAACCCATCTACAAAGAACATCTGGGCGTAAGCCTCGGCCAGGATTCGAGAGATCTCTTTCCGGTCAATCCCCCGCCTGTCAATCATATCGAAATCGGTGATTTTGATGCCTTCGAGGTATTCGAGCGTCAGCACCTTGGATGTGGTGAACGGCCAGTACACCAAGGGTATCTTGATTCGGGGATTTTTAGCAAAGTTACGCGAAAAGGTCTCGGCGTTCTTCCCCTCTTGGATATAGTCAAGCTCTTCCATGACGATCCGTGAGAACTCGGAATAGATGACATCGAGGTTCAACTGCCGGTAGAGCACTCGAAGGATCCTGATGACAAATTTCAGCGTCTTCATGTCCGCTGCGATCACATCTTCGATGCCCGGATACTGAACCTTGACTACGATGCAGTCACCGTCGCGGAGGCAAGCGCGGTGCACCTGGCCGAGCGAGGCCGATGCTATTGGTTCTTTATCAAAAGAGGAAAAGACCTCCTCCATGGGTCCGAGTTCCTCGGTCACGCGACGGGCGATATCGGCGTAGGGTGCCGGCGGCACCTTGTCCTGAAGCTTGGAGAGTTCGTTCGTGTACTCTTCCGGAAGGATGTCCACGCGCGAAGACAAAAACTGGCCGATCTTGATGAGCACGCCGCGCATAGCGATGATTCGCTCGCGCAACATATGAGCGTTTTTAGCGTGGAGTCGCTTGAACCGCTCCTGCTTGAGGGCGGGTGATGAGAAGGCGCTCCTGATAGCGAGCAGCTTATAGCTCAAGAGAACTCTGAGAAAAAGGATAACTCCCTGAATGAACCTGCCTCGATAACGAAATAAGCGCATGTTTGCATTATACCAGATTAGGAACAGGAAGGGTATATTTGAAGATCGGAATGATTATTACCTCTAAGACGCAAAGTTCGCATGGGAAGTCTTTAAATTCTTAAATGCCAGGGTTTAAAGCTTTAAAACCTTCGCGACCTCAGGGCGGGGTCCTTCCGGTGGCCGGTTAATTTCTAAGGCCATCACGGTTCATTAATTGTCACTGCCTCGTCCCGATTAGGTAAATATTCCAATCACCGCGCCCGTCATGCACGTAGCGAGGGTACCAGCAACAAGCGCTTTCATGCCAAGACTCACGACCTCGTCCCGTCGCTCCGGCGCCAAACTCCCCAAACCGCCAATAAGGATGCCGAGGCTGCCGAAGTTGGCGAAGCTGGAAAGAGCATAGGTCATAATCAGCCGGCTGCGTGGGTCGAGCGCGTCCGCCGGGAGCTTGGCCATTTCGAGGAATGCAAGCAGCTCGTTCAGGACTGTCTTCGTGCCCATGAGATACCCGGCGGTTTGCGCTTCGGCCCAGGGAATGCCGAAGAGCCATACCACGGGCGCCATAACGAAGCCGAGAATGCGCTGGAGCGTAAGAGGCTGACCCCCGACATTGGGGAGAAGACCAATCAGCAAGTTCGCAAGATGCACAAGAGCGACCATGACGACGAGCATGGCGATGATGTTCAGGAGGAGGTGTAGGCCGTCCATGGTCCCTTTGACGACGGCGTCCATGGAACTGTTAGAATTGCGCTGGGGCATGAAGCTTCCCGACGTTTCCTCACCCGTCTCGGGGACCATTATCCGCGCGATCGTGATTGCAGCGGCAACATGAATAAAGGACGCAACGAGAATGTGGCCGAGCGGATCGGAGATTACTCCCTTTAGGATAGTGGCGTACAGGATCATCACCGTCCCAGCAATGCAGGCCATGCCCACGGTCATGAGCGAGAAAAGTTCGCTTCGCGTCATGGTCTGGAGATATGGCTTGATGACCAAGGGGGCCTCCACCATGCCGAGGAAGATCGTCGTCGAAGCGCCGAGTCCGAGTGCCCCCCCTATATTCATGGTCTTCTGGAGGATGTAGGAGAAGCCCTTCACGATGTAGGGCAGAATTTTCCAATAAAAGAGGAGCGCAGAGAGTGCGCCGATCACGAGCACGAGTGGTAATGCCTGGAACGCCAGGATAAAGTTAGCGCCCGGGTCCTGGAGCAGGAAGGGTGGAGTGCCGCCCCCTATATATCCGAACACGAAGGATGTGCCAGCCTTTGTCGCTGATTCAAGCGCCAGCACGACATTATTGAGAAGAAGGAAGAGCTTCTTGAAGATCGGGACATAAAGGAGTATGCCGGCAATGCAGAGCTGGATCACTACGCCAGTCAGCACCGTGGTGCGCCTGACGCCTTTTCTGTTATCGCTGATGAGCCAGGCGACTCCCGTGAATACCAAGAGACCGAGCAAAGCTTGAAAAAACATGAAGTGCTCCTTTAATTCTATTAATCTCCTACTTTTTTGAGATTATGCCATGCCAAAGAATAATTTTCAATTCAAAAGGCTAAGTTCAAAAAGCGGTATCGTCGGAAAAGAGGGTTCTCAGGTACAGGCTGTAAGAGGCAAAATAAAGCCAAGTAAGCACGCTTAGGCCGTTGGTGCGAAGGACACAAATGTTTCAAGTATTAAACACAAAAAATGATTCATTGATTTTCCAAATGTTTTTCTCTCAGGTGTCCGGTTTATTATCTAGGCCATGGCGCCTTAGCGGAAAAAAATTCATGCTTTCTTTATGCGGCTGGTACTATCAGTTTTTTTCACGGAGAACATGGAAAAATAAGAAATAATACCTCTTGACTTCCTGGTGTGGATATGGGAATATATCGCTTAGAAGTTCCGGATGTACTTGTAGGGAAACCGCAAAGACAGTTCGACTTTGCGGCATTTTTTTGTCCTTTTCCGTCGCTTCAATTCACAAGAAGGAGGTAGCTCATCATGGAGACAGGTACCGTAAAGTGGTTCAATGATTCCAAGGGTTTTGGATTCATTACCCGTGAAAAAGGCGGCGATGTGTTCGTTCATTTCGGCGACATTCAGGACAGCGGCTTTAAGTCGTTGGCTGAAGGCCAGCAAGTGCAGTTCGACGTTGTCGACTCACCCAAGGGCCCCAAGGCAGCCAATGTTGTAAAGCTCTAAGCTAACGCTCATACCTTTGAGACAGGCCCTGATAATTCAGGGCCTGTTTTTTTCTCTTTCCCCGTTCCCTTTAAGCTTCATACCCCAGCTTTTATTCCCCTGAACCGCTCTTACCGTTCATTCAAGACATTCCCAAGATAAAAAAAGCCCACTCGTGTTAGAAGTGGGCTTGGTTTTTTGTGCGGGATGATTATTTTGAGCCAAGGATTGCATCTTTAGCGGCTTTGGCAACCCGAAACTTGACAACTTTCTTTGCCTTTATCTTGATGGTTTCGCCTGTTGCAGGGTTTCTGCCTATGCGGGCTTTGCGCTGTACAAGTACGAGTTTGCCGAGTCCAGGTAACGTGAATGTGTTCTTTGCTTCTTTATAGGCTACCTCTGCGATGAAATCCAATATTTCACCGGCCGCCTTCTTTGTAAGTGATGCTTTCTCTGCGAGCTTCGCTACCAACTGCGATTTCGTCATTGCCTTTGCCATGTATTCCCCTCCCGTAAATTAGAATGGTATTGCCGTGCAACAACTATAAACCATTCAAAGATCATTGACAAGAACTCTTTTTAACCGAAAGTATGTGTTCCATGAAATACATCAGGAGAGATGCGCAGTCGACAGTCATACCCTGGACCCAGTGATGTAGCGCTTGATGAATCCCATAAGAAATGATCAGGGGAAAGATCTTTTGTCACAGAACGAGAGATATCATCGGCCACCCCGGCCTCGTCTGTGAAGTCGATATTCAGTACAATAAGCGGGTTAAATAGAAACCTTCAATTTCTGCATAGGTAATCATTAAAGACCTGATACCATGATTTTCCCGATAGTCAATCCGATCACAAAGCCTGACTTATCTATCAACAAACTCCACGAACCCTTTGCGCCTACGAAAGCAGGAGCAGCATAAGAATCCGTCAATGAACGGAAATTACGCAATTCTCGGTGCCAAATGAATTGGGTACCAATTCAGAGCATGACAAGTCGGATGCCCACGCCCCATCGACGAGATACTTGTACTCGTATTTCCCTGGCGACAAATTGAGCTTGATTCTCCAAACGCCGTCCTTGCCTTTTTTCATGGGCATTGAGCTGGTATTCCAAGCATTGAATTTTCCCGCAATACAGACTTTCTTGGCTTCCGGCGCGTGGAATGTAAACTCTACTTCTTGTGTGGCACCAGTCATTTGTCGTGGCCTGCTCATAGACTCTCTCATCTTCTTAACGACCTCTAACGCTGCCATATCAATTACCTCCTATCGGTAAAAGTGAACCCCATCGTACTTGCTGAATCCGTCATCATTATATTGACAGTTTTATAATAGCATATTTAATCAAAAAAAGTGTGTGCTAAGGCTTTCGTGATCGTCTTTGCCGACATGGGTTACAATTTTGTACGACAGAAGTCGCAACACGTTACATCATTAGGAAGCTTTTGTCACCATTCACATGTCAATTGATGCCATAAAGATTCTTGAGAATTACGCTCCTTGAACCCATTCGTTAATCAACGTTAACGTCTCCTTCGGTCTTCCTGCGATAATGTATTTTGAAAAAAAAGTTGAGGGGTTGGCAAAGATATTAATGTGTTGGGGTCATGGCTGATTCCAACGCCGGTGGAGCGGCTGATCCTGCTGATGGCGTAATTGTCGATCCGGACTCGGGAAGAGTGGCTGATCCTGTTGATGGCGTGGTTGTCGATCCGGACGCCGGTGGAGTGGCTGATCCTGTTGATGGCGTAATTGTCGATCCGGACATTGGTGGAGTGGCCAATCTTGCTGTCGGTGCAGTGGCTGCTTCAACTCTTGATGCACCGGCTGATTCTACCGCTTGTGCATTGGCTGATTTTATTTTTTTTGGAGCCACTAATGCTCTCTTTGTCGTAACGGATAATTCGGCCTTTAATGGAATGGCTGATTCTGCCTTTGGAGTAGTGGCTGAAGAAGAGATTATTCCCGTTGGTAATGGTAATGAAAATATCAGGATCTCTAACCTTAAAAAAAAGGATAGGAATACCAGGAGAACTGCTGAAATGAGATAAAATTCAGGATCCTGAGGAATATTTATGTGCCTCACCATAGTGACCTCCTATAAATCCGCAGATAACTTAAGCATAAGTTTATGTGATACCCATCTATTTATCTGTGATTCCGGTCACTTTCCCCATATTGTTTGAACACGTAAAAAACACGTAGTCTCGCTCTTCGGGTGGTATGGCTTGTGGTAAGCAATGCTTTGTTGACACGGGTTTTTACGGCGCGAAAGGATAAATGGAATAGTCGGTACGTTCTCTTAAATATCGATGATAATTTACATTTTTCAAAATGCCATAACTGATGAAAATAACAGCATAAGACAATCTTATTTCGGTCTAGGCCTTCGCCACGCGGACGAGTGAGTTGTTCTCGTTAAGACCGTCAATGATGGCGCCGAGGCCGGCCATGTTCCAGAGGTAATCGATGGCATCCCGAGAGATCTCTTCTCCGGGGACAAGGAGCGGGATGCCGGGCGGGTACACGGTCACGATCTCTGTGGAGACCCTGCCGGCGGAATCATCTACATTCACAAGTTCGCTGTCGGAATAGAAGGCCTCGCGCGGCGTCATGACAAAGCGGTTCTGCAGCATCGGCGGATGGACTTTGTCCAGCGGCAGGAGCGTTCCCTGAAGCCCGGTCTCCATCGAGATCACACGGAGCGCTTCCACCAGTTGGATCAGGTCGTCATGCCGATCGCCGATTGAAACAATCACGAGCACATGGAATGGATCTGCCATCTCCACCTGGATGCCGAAGCGAATGTTCAGCATCTGGGAAACGTGGTAGCCCGAGAGCCCGAGGTCCGAGACCGTGATGGTGAGCTTGGTCACGTCCATGTCCGCCATGCCGACCTGTTTTGCCCGATCCTTGCCGAAACAGGAGATGCCGGAGATCTTGTTGATCTCCGTGCGCGCCTCCTCAGCGAGCTTGATGGTGCGGTTCAGGAGCTTTTTCCCTTCCGTGGCCATCTGCATTCGGGCCAGGTCCAGGGACGCCATTAGGATGTATGACGGGCTAGTGGTCTGGAGGAGCTTGAGCGTGTTCGTCACATCGTCGATGTTGATCCTACCGGCCTTCGCGTGGAGCATGGAAGCCTGGGTCATGCCGCCCACGATCTTGTGGGTCGACTGTACGCAGAGATCGGCCCCAGCTTCGAGGGCGCACTTGGGGAGCTTGGGATTGAACTTGAGATGAGGGCCGTGTGCCTCGTCCACGAACACCAGGAGCCCCTTTTCATGAGCGTAGGGGATGATCTGCTCGATGTCGGCGCAAAGTCCATAATAGTTCGGGCTTGTGATCAGGAGCGCCCGAGTTCGTGGATTGGCGTCGATAGCCTGTTTCACTGTGTCGAAGGTTACGTTCAGGGTAAGCTTAAGATCTCGGTCAAATGCTGGCTGAAAAAAGATCGGCTGGGCTCCGCTCATGATCAGGCCAGTAAGCACAGACCGGTGGCAGTTTCTGGCTATCAAGACCTTATCACCGGGCCCGGTCGTGGACGCCACCATGGCGTGGTTGCCCACGGTCGTTCCGTTCACCAGAAAATAGGAACGGTCCGCCCCTGCCGACTTGGCGGCGAGCTCCTGCGCTTCCTTGATGACGCCAGTGGGGTTTTGGAGCGAATCGACCTCGTCGAGTGTGGTGAGGTCGATCGAGAAGATCCGCGGGCCCACGAATTTGCGGAACCGGGTGGATATGCCTTTGCCGCTCTTATGTCCGGGGGTATGGAATGACACCTTGCGGCTTTCCGCAAGGTTGACCATCGCGTCGAACAGGGGGGTGCGGAACTGCTCGTCCTCTATTCGGTTAGGAGGTTGACTCATTGTTCTATATCATCCTACCAGCGCCGGCGTGGGAAAAAGCCGCGGAGGGACTTCCACAAAGCCGCTAATGATAGGTGAAGAGGGGCGCATTGTCTTCTATGATCTTGGTCTCTTCTGCCAAGGCTTTTCGGATGTGTTTGGGCAGCATATACATGCCCTGGTTCGTGATGCCATCATAGTACCGGTTCTCGCCCTTGATCCGTTTCTTTATCATCTCATCCACATGCTGGGGGGTAAACTTCCTGGGATCGAGGTTCTTTGAGGCCAGGGTGAAGCCCCAGGGGAGGCCGAAAGAGGGAATGGAAACAGCATAGGGCGCAACAACAGGAAACACGGTATTCAAGGTCTTGTCCACAGCCGTGAAGTTAAGCAGCTGGTGCAGCGCCGTGGTTCCTGCCTGGAGGGAGATGGTGCCGTCCGCGCTCAGGCGTTCCTTCACTATCTCGTAGAACTCGCGTGTGAAGAGGAGGTATGCTGGACCTTCTTCGACGGGCTCGGAAATGTCAATAATGATTGCGTCGTAGCTGTCGGAGGTCTCTTCCAGATACTTGCGGGCGTCCATGTACCGCAAATCGGTTCTCGGGTCATCAAAAGCGCCCTGGTGCCACTCCGGGAGGAGTTCCTTAGACTTTTCGACCACTTCCTGGTCGATGTCCACCATCATGCAGTATTCGACTGACTTGTGACGAAGCACCTCGCGCAGTGTGGCCCCCTCTCCGCCGCCGACTATAAAGACACGCTTCGGGTTGGGGTGGGTCAAAAGCGCAGGGTGCACCAGTGCCTCATGGTAGATGAACTCGTCGGTGAGCGACGACTGCATCTTGCCGTCCAAAACGAGGCACCGGCCGTAACTTCCGCTGTCCATAATCTCCATCCTCTGATACTTGGTCTGGCTGGCATAATGGATCATGCGGATGCCGTGAAGGTGCCCCTCCTCGGGGCTTGTGTACTCAATGAACCACTTGTAACTCTTGGGTTCTATCATGCCTGAACCAGTTCTTCCTGTACTATTGGCTTATGCGGAAGCTTTTCGTGGCCAAGGATGCCCCGTTTCATCTCGATGATAGAGGGATTCTTGGACTGGAACTTTTCGATAAGGAATTTTGCGGCGACCTTGGGGTCGATCAGGTCCCCGCAGGTGAAGACATCTACTGCGGCATAGCCGTATTCCGGCCACGTGTGGATGGCAAGGTGGGATTCGGCGATTACCACCATCCCGCTGATGCCAAAGGGGCTGAATTCGTGGAAAGCGACCTCTACAATCGTCGCCTTTGCCTCCAATGCAGCATTTTTGAGTGTTTCTCTTACAAACTCTAGATTTGTGAGGGTCTTGGGGTTGCAATCCCTCAACTCCAACAACAGGTGGGTTCCCAACGCGTGCAACCTGTTTGCCTCCTTCTCCGCCCGCCGAACCAGCTCCGGGATCAACGCCCGGTCTCCGCGAGCACCACCTCCCGTTCCCACGGGAGGGCTGGCATTCGATACTAATCCGCCTCAGATTCAGGCGGCGCTCGACAACACTAAAAATTAATTGTCATTTATCAAAAATACTCACCTTTGTCAAGGATAAAATGGATTCGGCTTCATTTTTTTCTCGCGCGTGCTTCATGCTCGTCTCACGCGGTGCGATGCGGTCAATTTTTGCTCCTGGAAAGGACCGTGACATTCATTATTTCGACAACGAAAGACAAAAAACCGGGAGGCGTGGAGAGATTTCCCCTCAAAACTAGTTGTGAACGAGGAAAAAGCGGACGGAAGAAGAGAATCTCGTGCTAGGAACCCGAAGACAGGGGCGCTGAGTTATGCAAAAATGCTCAAGACCGAGCCTGTCACGACTGCTGAAGCTTTGGTGGGGACCTCCAGGAGAGGGCTTCCGGATCACGACGCGGCTGCGCGGGCCGGAACGCAGAAAAAAGTCTTTACATCCGCGGCGGATAGTTTTAATATTGGGCTTTGATTCCACAGTCGGGAGACGCTGGAGCGCCTCAAGGAGCGGCAAGGTTCAGTCTGTCATCTGACTTCCATTATCTGACTTCTGCTTTGGGGAGGTTTCGCCATGTCCGCGCAAAACAAATTCGTCGAGATCGGTTCCGTACTCGTGAATCCGGAAATCTTTACCCGGCACTATACCTGCGATGTGGAGAAATACGGCTGCAAGTCGCAGTGCTGCTACCGGTCCTGCATCGTGCCCGAGCAGGAAGCCCGGAAGGTCGAGGAACATCTGGATGGAATCCTTGCCTATCTCGCCTCTGACAACCAGGAGGCGATCAAAAAGAACGGATCGTTGCTCGGAGTCTGCACCAAACAATGCCCCACGGGCTGCGTCATCCATGATGACGAGGCTCAGGCCATCCGGAGAAACTTCGGGGGGGCGGACTTCCGCTGCGCGCTGCTGTTCAACAATGATTGCGCCCTGCTTTATACCAACCAGCAGGGGCTCCGTTACTGCGCCGTGCATACCTACGCCATGCAAAAAGGCATGGTCTGGGAGGAGTTCAAGTTCGCGGACTGCGTCCAGTACCCGCTCTCGTTCTACACTGCAGAGGATGGAACGCAGGTTCTCTCCATCCAGGACACACCATACCTCAATCATATCCCCTGCATGAAGAGCCCTGCGGGAGAGCCCATGTACAAAAGCCTCAAGAAGACCATCGAGACCTTCATGGGGAAGGATTTTTATAAGGAACTGAAGGCCTATGCCGAGAAGATAGCGAAGAAATAACCTTTCGACCTTGCTAGTCTTCCCTGCTGAACAAACTATGGCATCCATGCTATACTATTAATCCTATGGGCAACCTTTTCCTCAGTTTTTCCATAGCCATCGGCGGAGCTATCGGCCTCGTCACGTTGAGCAAGATATTCGACCTCGATGTTTATACAAGCCGCATCTTTCCGCTCATCCCGATCCTCTACGCAATCGTCTACGAACTCCTCGAACGCAGCAGAACCGGCAAGGCAAAACCAATCCCGCCCTCCAGAGCAAAGGAAGAGATGAAGGCTGGCGCCAAAATGATCTTCCAGAACATCACGGTCGGAAGGATTGTCGCCGATGTGGGGGTCAGTTTCGCCATCAAGTTCGCCTTCGAGATCTTCTTCGTGGCGCTCTTCATCTACTTCAGCGGCCAGACGTTCAGCTCCCTCTACGGCGACTTCGGCATCGAGACAGTGGGACGGTTCCTGCGGGGCGAGCACCCCTGGCTCAGTGGGAATGAGGGCCTCTACCTCCTCACCCTCCTCGCGGTCATCACAAGCTTCGGCACAGGCCTCTGGATCGGGTACACCTCTGAGGGTAAGGCTATCCTTGAAGGCGTGCTCGCTGGCGCGGCAGTCACGGTAATTACCGCTACGACCAATATGCTCATCCTCTACCGGAAGATCGAGGAGATGGCGAACCAGATGGCCGCGTCCCTGGGGTACGGCATGCGCGTAGGCTTTGTCGCCGTGCTCGCACTCCAGGTTCTGCTTTACGGATTCTGGAGCGGCATAGCACAAAAGGCGAAAGAAGAACGGGCGCTCCGCGCGGCAATCAGAAAGTCGGTAAGGAAACTGCGGAAGTAGCCTGACTGATCTCCAGTATCATTATCATACGTCAAACGTGCCCTACCCGTCATTCCTGCATTTCACAGAAATGACGATCGAATTTCTACCCTAATTACTGAACTTGTTAAAACCGGCGTGCATCAAGGAGGTGCTTTTTCCAGTAGGGATCAAGAAGTGTGTCCATCCGCACGGTCTTCCCTGTGCTGGGAGCGTGGACAAAGAGGCTATCGTTCACATAGATGCCGACATGAGAGTATTTTTCCCCTCCCTGCAGAAAGAAAAGGAGATCGCCTTTCCGTATCTCTTGGTATGAAATGGAACGGGTAGCTTCTCTCAATGCCTTCGTACCGTGGGGTACATCCATACCTGCCGCCAAATAGCTGTACCGCACTAGGCCGCTGCAGTCGAATCCCGCAGGGCTGTCTCCCCGATACTTGTAGGGCCTTCCGACCATAGTCAGTGCCGTGTCAGCGGCCTTGTCAGCCACGGAGAACGAGTATCCCTCGATATGTTTCGTCGGTGGCGTGTGCGCACAGCCAAATGACAAGAGGGCGATACAATAAATCGCCGCTGTAAGTTTGCAAGTTGCCCTCACCTGACCTCCCTCGAGCTGCGCCTCCCATACTAATTAATTATTGCCATAATGTCAATAATCGCCGTCACAAACTGTGTGAACAGCACACAAACCGCGTTACTACTAGCGCAATTTGCCCAAAATCCTCTTGACCCTTTTTCCTCACCCTGCTATATTCACTCCATGAAACACAAGGTCACCTTCATGCCTGATAATGCTGCAGTGGACGTAGAGGACAACACCATTCTCTTTAAGGCGATAAAGGCTGCGGGCGTGTACGTACTTTCGTCCTGCGGTGGCAAGGGCAACTGCGGCAAGTGCAAGATCGTGATCACGAATGGAATGACGGACACCGGCAAGTCACGCTCCTTCTTGAGCGCAGAAGAGGCCGAGCGCGGCTATGCCCTCGCCTGTCTCACGCGTGTCAAGAGTGACCTGACCGTCGAGATCCCGCCCGAGTCTCGCATGCAGGCTAAACACAAGATCGCGACAGGCGCCAACACAGAGGAGATCATCAAACTCATGCAGGAGGCCGGCGGATGCCTGGAATCGCGCATCAGCCACGTGTACCTCGAAATCACCCCCCCCACCATCGACGACAATATCGCGGACTACGAACGGCTCAGGCGCGCCCTCGACAAGGAGGGTTTCGACGCATCACACCTGCACATGAACCACATGATGCTGAGCAAGCTGCCGCACGTTCTCCGGGAGGGCAATTGGACGGTCACGGTCTCGGTGTTCAGCGTCACGGCGGTGCTCGAGGTACTCGATATTTTCCCCGGCGATGCAACCCGCACGCGCTACGGTGCGGCAGTAGACATCGGCACCACCACCATTGTCGTCTACCTCGTGGACATGACGAATGGGCACATCATCGGTACGGCATCGACATACAACAGCCAAGTCAAGTGCGGGGACGATGTTATCACGCGCATCGTGTATGCCACGGAGCGGAACGGGCTCAAGGAACTCCAGAATCTCGTCGTGGGCAACATCGACACTATGCTCACGGAATTAGCAGAAAAAAATAACATTCCACCAAGCATGATCGACTACCTCGTGGTGGCCGGCAACACTACCATGGAACATCTATTCTACGGCATTGACCCGCAGTATATCCGGGAGGAGCCTTATATCCCGGCGGCAACCTTCTTTCCGCTCATCCGTGGAAAAAGCGTGGGCTTACAGGTCGATCCGCAGGTTATCATCTATTCCATGCCGAACGTTGCAAGTTATGTAGGCGGAGATATTTCCGCCGGTGTGCTTGTGTCCCAAATCCACAAGAAGGATCAGGTTTCCCTCTTCATCGACATTGGGACGAACGGTGAGATCGTGCTCGGGAACAAGGACTGGCTCGTAACCGCGGCATGCTCCGCAGGCCCGGCCTTCGAAGGGAGCGGCATCAAGTTCGGCATGCGCGCCATGGAGGGTGCTATTGAAGAGGTCGAGATAAACCCGAAGACGTACGACGTGAACTACAGGGTTATAGGCGATGTAAAGCCCATCGGCATCTGCGGCTCAGGCATGATCGACACGATTGCCGAAATGTACCTGAATGGCGTCATAGACCAGAAGGGGAAGATCCGGGAAGAGATCGGCTCCAAACGTATCCGCAGGGGAGAGAGCGGGCTTGAGTATGTGCTCGCCTGGCGAGTGGAAAGCGCAATCAACAAGGAGATTGTAATCACCGAGGTGGACCTCGACAACCTGATCCGCGCCAAGGCCGCGATCTACGCCGGCTTCTCTACGCTGCTAAGCCACATGAACATGACCTTCGCCGACATCGAAAAACTCTACATTGCCGGTGGTTTCGGCAGATATATTGATGTGGAGCGCGCAATCACCATCGGCATGCTGCCCGACCTGGCGGTTGACAAGTTCCAGTTCCTCGGGAACACTTCCATCATGGGCGCCTACTACGCCCTCCTCTGCGACCGGCTCCGGCACGAGGCCGAGGAAATCGCTCGGAGGATGACCTACATCGAATTATCCGTGTCGCGCAGCTTCATGGACGAGTATCTCTCGGCCCTCTTCCTGCCGCACACTGATCTGAATGCTTTCCCCACAGTGAATAAGGAACTGAAATACAGAAAAAAACCTTAGCGGATTAAAGAGTGATCAGGCTGGGTTCCTGAGTTCACCTGAGAATCCACGGTTTTTAGTTCCGCAGGAACTCGATGCCAGCCCGGCAGGTGTTATCGTCAACACTGACTTTTTCTTTCCACTTCACGATGCCCGTCTTTTCCCCCGCCTCATCGTTGAATATGACCACCCCGGAGTGCTCCAAAGGATACTCGGTCCAA
>DATJAO010000058.1:0-35585 GCA_035516175.1 Nitrospirota bacterium | reverse complement strand
TCGTGATCGGCTCCAAAGACGAGACCGCCGGCTGCCAGGGCTGTGTTGCCACCGTAGCGGAAGACGGCAGCATTGCTCTCCGGCTCAGACTGCCGAATGCATTGTCCGGGAAATACCTCTCTCTGCGCGGATTACACTTCACACACGGACGGTCGGGAGCTTCCCGATCCTCGCCGTCACTTGTCCCTGACAGGGATAGGTCACGGCTTGTGACCATACCGCCCGAGCCGGTGAGACCCCGGCACGCGAACCGTCACTAACACTGTTCGAGTGACGTTATGGCCTTGTGGAATAGTTGGCCATAGTCTGAGGAACGGTATATTTGCGGTATGCGGCAAATCACATGGGAGCAGGACAAAAAATAATGTGTGAGAGCGTGAGAGAGTAAGTGCGGCTTTTTACAGCATATACTGCGGATATCAGGATAGTCAAATCACAATAATTTTGCTAAGCTTGCTAGGAGAGATTTACGAAAATTCTGGGAATAAGCGGCGTGCAATTCTTGCAATTCTTTTGGAATTTCCTGGATATATCCTTAACAGATTAATTATTTCTCCATCCGTTCGACTCGACTCCAGCCTTGTCTCAAAGCTTCAATAACTTACTTCAGAAATATGCTGGGGCTCCTTCTGCTTTTTTTACCCCGAGATCAAGACCTATTGCTTTTCAATGACAAAAAGAAGTTGGCCTTCCTGAACAGTATCATTGTTCTTAACACAGAGCTCGGCAATCTGACCGTCACAGGGAGCAAGAATTGCATTCTCCATCTTCATGGCCTCGAGGTTGGCAATCTCTTCGCCCTTGTGGACAATATCACCGACCTTAATGACCCCTCTTTCAGGATTACCGATTCTCCATATATTGCCGTTTATCGGTGCGCCGACATCGTTCGGGCCCTTTGCCATCCTTACTTCAACTTTCTTGGCTCTCGGAGTTGCAACTGTATATACTCTTGTCTTATTGTTCACTCTCATCACAACATAGATGGAGCCCTCATGTTCTGCACCGATCGATACCAGTTCCAGGGAATAGGGCTTGCCCCAGAGATCAAAATTCACCCGGTCTCCTGGCTTTTTAAGCCCTTCACGCCAGACGTCGGTTGGAAGGGCAAGCGGTGCATCACCGTATTTATCTCTGAATGCAATGAACTCCAGGGCATCTTTCGGATGCATAAGATATAAAACAAACTCTTCTTCTGTCGCCGCCCTAGCGAGGTTATCTGAAAGCTCCCTTCTTAATCTGTTCAAGTCGTCGTCCGCTACCGAATCGAGAGGAGAAAGTTCCTTCCGTTCTTTGATCTTTGCCTCCCATTCTTCACCGAAAGTGCTACGATATACCCATTCCGCAGGCCAGCCGACCGGGAGCTTTCCGTAATTGCCGAGCAATAGATTCCTAAAATCGCCAGGAGCATTTCTGAAGAGCAGAAGAAGTTCTTCCTGCTCCTCGTTCGTCATTGCGTCAAAGTTCTGCGCCTTTTCCCCGACAAACTTTAACATGAGTTCGATAATGTGTTTTACCCCTGCGTCACCGCGCTCCTTGGCGTAACGGTTGATGATCCCGCTGCAGGTGACCCATGTGATCTGGGAGCCCGGCGTAACATCAAAATATTTTACGATTCTATTGTACAGGGACATGAGCTTCAATATCGCAGGCATGAGGTGAAGGAATTCCGCCCTTTGTGCCTGTTCAAAGGAGCTGGGGAATGCTCCGCCAGGCATTTTGTGGAGCGTTACGGTGTGGTCGAGCCCTTTAAACGGGGACTCTGCCCACTCATAATGACCTATCCATTCACGCGCCTTTCGGACCGCGTCCTCCGCCTCTGACCGATTGAGATGCACGGGGATCCCTGATTCTTCAAAGATCGCATGAACGCCGAGTATGGGCGAGTGCCCATAGAAACGGACCAGGGAGTCTTCTTCCACATCGAATATCTTTGCGCCTGCCTTTGCTGCCGATAGCAGGGCCGGGATCGCAAGCCCGTCAGTAATGTGCCGATGATAGTTGATCACCAGCCCTGGATAGACTTGTTTGATCGCATCAATCAGGTTGCCGATTCGGGTCACATCACCGACACCGGCCATGTCTTTCACGCACAGGACGATCTCATCGATTCCTGAGCACAGGTCGACAATGTCCCTGATGACCCTGAGATAATACTCATTGGTGGCCCAGTTTGCGGTCGTAAAGGATATAGTGGGCTCGAAAAGCCGTCCTCTCTTCATGACGACTCCCGCGACGCTGCGCATGTTCCTTACATCGTTCAGGAATGAGAAACATCTCCAGACATCTATATCAACCTGTGTAACGGCGTGCTCAATGACGTTTTTCGGATAGGGTCTGTAGCCCCAGAGGTTCGTCTCCCGTATGAGGGTCTGGAGGAGTACGTTCGGCATGAGTTCGCGAAGAAGAGCGGTCTCTTCAAACGGGCTTTCTCTTCTGTTCATGATGCCCACATGCCACCGTGCACCGCCGTGACATTCAGCGCTAAACAGCCCCATGTTGTTATAATAGGGGGCGAGGGTCTTCAGGTCATAGATACGGTGGCGATTTTTAAAATCCGATTGTCCCGCATCCCGCATTCCCACTGAGGTGAGGCAAACACCGGAAAGTGCGCGGATTGTCTTGACGATCTCTTTCGGCGTCATCCCGGGACGCACCAAGATGCCGCCCCGGCTCCGCAAGCCCGTATCAGAATCTATTGAATTTGTCTTCTGTCTTCTGTCCTCTGCCATCCGTCCGTACCTCACATCCATTTCTGGGGGCCGAGCGCCGATATCTCCGCCACATATCGTGCGATCTTGAGCACCTCATCCTCGCTGTTCTTTTCACTAAACATGGAGATAAGCTCGTCCATATGCTCTTCGATGAATCGTGTTGAGAATTCCCCCGATATGAAAGAAGGGTGCCGAATGATGGAGAGTAGCAGCGGCTGCAGCGTCTTCACCCCTTCGACCCTCAGGTTCCTGCCGAGACAGCGGTCCATGACCTTGATGGCGTCCTTCCGGTCAGCGCCGGCAGTCATGAGCAGCATGAACAGAGAATCGTAGTATGCGGGAATGTCTCCGCCCTCGTACACACCTGAGGCCACGCGCACGTTCGGTCCCATCGGGACCAGAAGCCGGGTGATCGGGCCGAAGGAGGGGCTGAAGTTCTTCGGGTCCTCGGCGTTCAACCGGACCTCAAGCGCCCACCGGTTCGGCCGTATGGCGGACTGTTTGAAGGGAAGCTTCTTGCCCAGGGCAACGTCGATCATGATACCGACGATGTCCAGGCCGGTGATGAGCTCCGTGATACCGTGCTCGACCTGGAGGCGGGTGTTTACTTCGAGGAAATAGAACTTCCTCGTTGCGGAATCGAAAATGTACTCGACAGTGCCGGCCGTAGTGTAGCCAATCTCCCGCATCAACCGCGTTGCGGTGAAGCAGATCTCATTCCGCAGGTTCTCATCGAGACTGGGCGACGGAGCCTCCTCGATGATCTTCTGGTTTCTGCGTTGGAGCGTGCATTCACGTTCGTACAGGTGGACGACATTTCCATGGGCGTCTGCCACGATCTGGACTTCGATATGCCTGCCCCGCTCGATGTACTTCTCGACAAGGATTGTATCGTCGCCGAATGATTTCTTAGCCTCGGAGCGGGCACGGGCTAGGGCCTGTGGCAGCTGCTCGTCGTTCTCGGCCTTGACCATGCCCTTGCCGCCGCCGCCTGCTGCGGCCTTGATCATGATAGGATAGGCCACATCGTCCTTCTTCATCCAAGTCTTGATCTGCTCGGTGTCGTTAATCGCATCTATGCCAGGAATGGTTGGCACATTGGCCTTCTTTGCCAGTGCCTTGGCCTCGATCTTGTCTCCCAACAGGCTGATGACATGGGGAGAAGGACCGACCCAGGTGAGGCCCGCATCGATCACCTTTTGGGCAAAGTCCGCGTTTTCCGCAAGGAACCCCCAGCCCGGATGGATCGCATCAGACTTGCTCTCGATGGCAGCCCGGATCATCTTGTCCATGTTGAGATAGGACTCCGCCGGCGGCGCGGCGCCGATGTAGATGGCTTCGTCGGCCATGAACACATGGTGGGCAAGACGGTCAGGGTCGCTGTAAACCGCAACTGTCGGGATCTTCCGGTCCCTGCAGGTGTGCATGACCCTGACCGCGGGGACCCCTCTGTTCGCGATCAAGATTTTATTTATTTTTCTGTCCATCGTTGTTCCCCATACCTATCAGATAAAAAGACCTTTACCCGATGAATAGCTGGTACGCTTCTATTCACCCCGGCAAAGGTCTTTATTGTCAAACTACCCCGGTCCACAGCATAGCTGGAAAGTATCATAATGATTGTCTGTCCGCATGCTGAAGATATTCCTGTACTGACAGCGCACCGCTACAGGTGAGGCTTATAATATTTGAGAACACCGGTCATTGTCAAGATATTATTTGGGTCTTAATTCACCCTCCGGTCCAAACTTCTGTGCTGAATGGTCTCGGAAACATGATCAGACACAAACTGCTCGCTCCCCTCAATGTCTGCGATGGTGCGTGCGACCTTAAGCACGGGGTTGTAAATGCGCGCCGGGAGGAAGTCCCCTGCTCGCGATTTCAGCTTCAACAGTAAGGGTCGGTGCCGAGTGTCGTCGATCTGATGACCGTGGAGAACATTGGGGCTCCTTTGAAGGTGGAGACAACAAGCAGGATACTGGTAAAAAGCTTCTTACGTCATGCATCGTGCATCAAGGTTCACATATCGTTTATTTGAAATTATTAAGACAGAGGATATCAAGAGAGGAGCATATATTATTAAACCAAAATTTTTACGAAGTACTACTGCTCAAATCGTGTTACGAACGCGCCGATGAAGCGCATTGAATGCACATAGTCTGAGAAGGGAACCTCTTTCACCACACCACCGCCGGGGGATCCCTCTTTTTCCTTGCTGCCTGCAGCATGGATCAGGTAGGGCTTGCCGGATTTGATGCGGACGATCGAGAGATGAGCAACGATTTCGTCGGCAGCGCGCCTCTTCGGATCCTTGACCCAGTAAATGATATCGCCGTCCTGAAGTTTTTTCTGAAATGTGCGCGTCGCGAGAACAGACTTGGGGAGGATGTCTACTGTGTCTCTACCTCGGGCGCCAGGAATCGTTCTCGGCGTGCCGAGTTCGGTGGTCATGTTCTTTCCCCACTTGTTGCTGAAGACCATGTCCTCGCCGTACTGGAAGCGTTCGTCATAGTTTGTGACAAGGCCGTCTACGATTTTACCCTCGGTTATAAACCGGAGCGAGAGTGCTTGTTCTATGGCCCCGGCCGGCGTACTGCTCCGGGCAAGCTCCACGGCGCGGAAGGTATGATACATGCAGTCGACCTTTTCGTCCGCGATGATTCGGTTTGTGCGCACGTACAGGCCGAGCGGGTCCGCATCGTAGTGCGTGCCGATAAAGCGGCTTGCCCAGTACGAAATTCTTTTGCCGAGCGGCAGCCTTGACGTCCGCGCCTGAGCAAGAAGGATCTCGTCTGCCGTCATCTCTGCCATTATTTTCTTTTCATCGGGGCTGGAGCCGATGATGCGCAGTCCATACTGGAGGGCGTTGGCATACCTCCGGTCGTAGATGCCGACCAGCTGAATGCTATTCCTTTTCGCAGCATGTAAGAACCTGCCATTCCCGAGGAAGAGCCCCTCACTCTCGCCATGGAAGATGAGGATATCACCTGGCTGGAGTTCTTTCTTCGAAACGTGCTCCGCGTTTGCCTGAAACGATGCGTCGTCGGTGCCTATGGGATAGCCGTGTATACGGTAGACGATGTGGATGAGGCCACGGATGTCCATGCCCTGGGCCGTGAGCCCGCCTGCAAGATAGCGCACGCCAAGAAACTTTTTTGCCGTCGATGCAATCTCTTCGGGTGTGGAGTCGTTTATGACCGGGTCAGAAGGCTTTACGGGCATTGCATCCGCTGAATCGATGATCGCGATGGAGCGGTCAGGGAACTGCACCGTGAAGCCATCCGGATTTTTTTCGAGCACCGGCAAAAACGTGCCGGCGTAGAGCGGGACTTTGTGATTACCTGTCTTGTCCAGGATCAGCGCTTCAGTCTTGGGCACAGCTATTACAATCCACTGACGCTCAGCGTTCAGATAGTGACGGCCCTTGTCCTTGGGAATTGAGACCGCTTCCTGCTGGATCCAGCCCTCGCGGTCGTCTTGGCCCGGAATGGCAATCCGGTACCGGTAGTCCTGCTTTTCGAGGATGCGCACCTCATCGGCCATGAGTACCTGCGTCACGAGGCCCGATTTGGGCAGAGGTTCCCCATGCACATTTGCGAGGGGTACGGATATGATACCAAGCGTAGTGTTTTTGCTTTTGGCTTCCTGAGGAAAAGCAGCCGCGGGAAACAGCAGCGCAATGCAAAGGATGGCGATTATATAGGGAAACTTCTTCATTGGATGAAGTCAGAAAAGCGAGATGGAATACTGCTCTGCCTGCTGTCGTGCACGGTGGAAAAAATGGTGCCGAAGGGGGGACTCGAACCCCCATGGGTTGCCCCACACGCCCCTCAAACGTGCGTGTCTACCAATTCCACCACTTCGGCATGCCTATCGATGTCAATCACGAAGCCTAAGAGAAGCACAGTGGGTAAAATCAGACTCTATTTTATGGATCTTTACCCCGCGAGGTTCGTGACTGGCATTCTATTTCTTCATGGCCGACTGCGTCGCGTATACATAGGTGAGCCAGTCTCCATGACGGCTATCCCTACCGTGCACAATATCGAAAAATGCGGATTGAAGCTCTGCGGTTACCGGACCGGGCTTGCCATTGCCGATGATGCGGTTGTCCACTTCCCTAATCGGGGTCACCTCAGCCGCCGTACCGGTGAAGAACGCCTCGTCGGCTATGTAAAGTTCGTCCCGGGTAAACCGCTCTTCCACGAGGCGCATACCCCGCTCCGCAGCGATCTGCACAATCGTATCCCGCGTGACACCTTCAAGGATAGCTGTAAGCGGTGGCGTCTTGATTAGCCCCTTGCGCACCATGAAGACGTTCTCGCCGCTTCCCTCCGCGACGTAGCCCTCGGTGTCGAGCAGCATGGCCTCATCGTAGCCATCACTAAGCGCCTCCCGTTTAGCAAGAAGACCATTAGCATAGTTCGCCGAAGCCTTGGCGCGCACCATTGTAGCATTCACGTGAGGCCGGATGAAAGATGAAATCTTGACGCGGATACCGTTCTTGATCCCTTCCTCCCCCAGGTAGCTGCCCCAGGGCCAGACCGCAATGGCAAGGTCAATGGGGTTCCCCTTGGGAAAGACACCCATGGCGCCGTAGCCGATGTATGCCAGCGGTCTGATGTAACACGCATCTATTTTGTTCTCGCGGACTGTTTCAAGGATGGCCTCGGCTACTGCCTCACGGGTGTAGGGAATCTGCATCTGCAGGATGTGCGCAGAATCAAAAAGACGATCCACATGCTCCTGCAGTCTGAACACCGCAGATCCGGCATCGGTCTTGTAGCAGCGGATGCCCTCAAACACAACCGTGCTGTAGTGAAGCGAGTGCGTTAGGACGTGCACCTTGGCGTCGTCCCACTTCACGAACGCGCCGTTCATCCATATTTTTTCTGTAGCCTCCAGCATAGACGTCATATATAACAGCCTGCGCCAAAATTGTCAATCGTTTTTTTCCGCTTTTTCCAAGCGTTTGAATTGAATTACGTCGCACCGTGAATAGCCTCTGGGCAGTGGAAACATCGCCTACCTGCGAACACGCGATGGTGCTTGCGAGAAACGGAAAAATTAAAAATCCAGGCTCATAATGGATAAAGAAGAGGGGAGCAGATATCGACTGATTTTCCTTGATGGTCACAGGCAGGGAGTCCATATCCCACGTATCTGCGAGGCCGCAGTTCTTCCAGCAATAGCCTTCTTGCCACGCTAACAAATCTCTATTCCATGTAGCGATACTATCGCCCCCAACAATTGCTGGTATTTATATAGCCGGCGTCGACTGGCATGAGATTTGATTGCATAACATGATATCGTCCCGACAATTGTCTGCGTTCTGCGATTTTGAACATCCACTCCCCTTTCTGAGGTGCCGGCATCAGCCTATTCCTGTTAGCGGGGAAGAGTCCATGTGAATTGCCGTGAGGCCATGGTCCTTGGTAGGCATGATAGTTGAGGTATGAATATAATTTGAACGATTGTAAGATTAGCCGGTTGTTTCTTTTTTCTCGCGAGATTCCTGCCTGACCGCAGCAGGGACGTTTTCGACTTCGAGCAAATAGAGTATCTCCTGGATACGCTTCTGCAAGCGGATCACAGCTTCTTGAATTTCGGCGTCTTTTTCCTGCTCACTCATAAGAAGGTATTTTCCCAGGCTTATTGTTTTATCTTCTTTCTTCATGTTTTTATGCGCACTCAACTTCCATGGAGATCACGTCCGGATGTGTTTCAGCATGTTCACATCTGCGCCTGTCCGACACGGAGCACAAGCACTTTTCTATCATTCTTCCGGCTCATTGGTCGCCGTACATGACAAGCAACGGGCTGTAAAATCTGTATAAAGGTTACCGGGGTTTCTCATCAAAGTAAATCGCCTGACATGGGTATTTTTAGGGTATGCAGAGAAATTTCATTCGGGGTATAGGAAAAAGTTATTAAACAGCGGGACAGGAGAGTAACGTCCGCAGAATTCTGCACTGCTCTATGGCCGGTTGCGTTCATGTCATATGATACCGGTTTTTCTGGCCTTAATGAGAGCGTCGCCCCTGTCCTTGGCATGGAGCTTTTCGTAGATATTCTTGATATGGGTATGCACGGTATGCGAACTTATTTTCAATTTTTTCG
Organism: Nitrospirota bacterium; assembly: GCA_035516175.1. Classification (GTDB taxonomy): domain Bacteria; phylum Nitrospirota; class UBA9217; order UBA9217; family UBA9217; genus DASPSR01. The sequence continues at coordinate 26,751 of DATJAO010000058.1, read as the reverse complement.
ATATTTCTTTATAGGTTAGCCCTTCTTCAATACACCTTACAACGTCCTTTTCGCGCTGGCTCAAGATATACTGATCACCAGTAATGTTCTCATCCTGAAATTCGTGGATTACCTTGCGTGCTATTTTGGGGCTCATGGGCGCGCCGCCTTTATGAAGTTCATGAATGGCTTCAACGATCTCGCGAGGACTGCTTCCTTTCAGGATGTATCCTGATGCACCAGCTTTTATTGCGGAAAAGACATTTTCCCGGTCTTCGAACACGGTATGGGCCAGGATTTCGACGCCGGGCATTTCTTCCTTAACTTTTTTAATGAGCTCTATTCCGGACATGCCGGGCAGTCCCAAGTCGGCAAGCATGACTTCCGGAGCAGCCTTCTTGAGCGCGTGCAGTGCCTCCTCCGCCGAACTGAAAGCGCCACCAACGATAATGCCTGACTCACCGCTCAGGAGCAGTTTAAGGTTTTCCAACAAAAGGGGATCGTCTTCAACAATGACTAATCGCATAGGATTAACCTTATCATAAAATGTCCTACAATACCATCCCTTGATCATGGTATTTTACAGGCAGTGGCAATTCAACGCGCACCTGGGTGCCAGAAGTAGATAGTATCGTAACCCTCCCCCCCAGTTCCTCGGCCCTTGTCCGCATGTTGGACAATCCTCTTCCGTGCCTGCCGTCTCCCAACCCCACACCATCATCTTCTATCAAAAGCAACAGTTTTTCATGGTTGATCTGCAGCTTCGCTTTAACGTTTCTGGCGCGCGAATGTTTTATGACATTTGTCAGCGCCTCCTTGTAGATTTTGAAAAGGTTCACCCAGAGTAGGCTGCCGGGCTGTTCGTGCGTCTCATCCACTGAGGTTTCCAGAGCAAAGGTGATCGCATGGGATTCTACCATATTGGTGCCCTGATTTCGAAGCTCTACTGCGAGGGTCCGCCAGTTCAGATCGGTATTGTCGAGGCTGTGCATGAAACCCCGAATCTCAGATATCCCTTCTTTGGAAAGCCGGGATATGATGGAGACTGTTTTCTTGATTTCGGGAAGCGATGATGTCTTTTGTGCAAGCTCGGCAAGAATGCTTATGTTCGTCGTGATACCTCCAATGCCGTCATGAAGGTCCATGAGGATCTTCTCTTTTTCGATCCGGTGCTGCCTCTCTTCTTCAATCCTTTTCTGGTACTGTTTGACGCTCTCTCCGTAGAATTTCTCCTTTTCATCTTCCGCCTGTTTACGTGCATTAATATCAAACAGTGTCGCCATGACCGCAGGCGCACCTTGATACCCGATAACTCCTGCGGTCATATTGACCCAGCGTTGCTCTCCATTTTTCGTGATAATCTTGAATTCATATTCCTGAGGAAACTTCACACCGGCCAGACGCGCTTGTCCGCGTTCACGCGCTATCCCACGATAATCGGGATGAAGGACATTCCAAAAATCCATGGAAAGAAGTTCATCCTGCTTATAGCCGGTAAGATGTTCACCGGCGGTGTTGGCGTAGAGGAACTTTTCTCCCCGATGTATGAAGATCCCGGCGGTCGTCGTCTCTGCCAATGTACGGAACTTAGCCTCGCTCTCCTTGAGGGATCGAGTGGCTTTTTCGAGCTCCCTAAAAAGACGTTCCGTCTCTTCTTCAGCATATTTGCGCGCAGTAATATCAATAAGCGTTCCGACGACCGCGGATCTTTCCTCATACTCCGCGATACCGGCAGTCATGAGCACCCACCGCTCCTTTCCGTCTTTTCTTACGATCTTGAACTCATATTGAATGGGCCGCCGACCGCCGTCCATGGGCTCGAGCGACAGTGCCTTGATCGTGTCCAGATAATCGGGGTGGGCAAGGCGCAGGACATCCATGGCTAGATATTCATCAACCGTATATCCGCCAATGATCTCTGCAGCGTGGTTGGCGTAGAGTAATTTCCCTCCCTGGTGGATGAATATTGCGATGGAGGCGGTATCGGCCAAAGTGCGGAATTTCGATTCACTCTCCAGAAAGGAGGCTTTCGACCTTTTGGCCTCTTCATAGAGCCGGGCATTTTCAATCGCGATTGCCGCATGGGCGGCGAGCAATTCAAGGAGATCGATGTCACTCTGGACATAGGGCTCTCCGCTGCCTTTCTGTCCGAGCATGATATATCCCTTGATATCTCCTATGTAAACCAGCGGAATGATAAGTTCAGCGCCTATCTTCTTCATGTATTCGTTCATGATCAGACTGTCGTCGTCATTGGACTCGGTCTCAAGCGCTGCCCGCACGACAATGTGCCCTTTCCGCCGCAACCAATCGATGGCGGTGTTGTTGAGGAGACATTCGCTCTTCCTCTCTCGATTACCGCCATCGCCATACTGTAAGGAATAATTTCCGCCCTTATCCTTCAGCGAAAGATATATGTTTTCCACCATTAGGCCTTTTTTCATACTGGCGATGATGTAGTTCAGTAATTCGTCTAGATCCAGGATGGTAATGATCGCCTTGATTGATTCTTTGAGAATGCTTTGATAGTCATATTTGTCCTTCACGAGGAACTGCAGAATCCGCCACTGTACCTTCCTGCTGAGATGGGTCCCGAAGAAAACCGTGCCGATAAGAAAGAGCGAGGTCAATATCGCGAGCGTTGCGCCCATGGCCGGTTCGAACAGCCTGAACAGCCCGATGTGAAGGGCTGACAGGAGGAGAGACAAGAACACGATCATAAGCGCTCGTGATATAATAAGCGATATATCAAACAATCGGTAACGGGTTATGGCGTAAAAGGTGAGGGCCACCCAGGGGAGGCTAAAATATGAGCCCAAACTTGGATCGAAGCCGAAGCCGCCGAAAAGCTGGAAAAAACCCGTAGCAAGCCCGACACCTGCAGCGTAAATCAAGACACCCACGAGTAGGTAATTGACCTGTGTCCTCTTTAATCCCTTACTATGTTTTCTTAGCCTGTCGAGCTCATAGATAAACCAGAGGATTAACACCGCCCCGACCAAACGGCACGGGATCTCAAGAGGACCTCTGCGGTCAACGTAAGGCAGCAGGGAATAAACCCCTGTCTCTACAAGATCGGTAAAGAGACAGAGGATATAAATACTAATCCAGAAAGCGTAAAGGCTAAAAACGACTCCGCGCGCTGAGCGGCTCTTATCCTGTCTTATGTAGAAGATGAGCTGGAATGCCGGAGCGATGCCAATCCATCCAACCCAGCAGGAGCGATAGAAAATGTCGTAATCCAAGCCCAAAGAAGCCCGAATATACACAATCCCCGCAAACAGGCAATAAGAGGCGGCGAAGAAGGCGAATGCGGCGGTGATTTTATGGAGGGGTGTTGTCGGTTTTTTCCTGAGCAGGATAAAGGCCAATAAAAATTCGACTGCTGAAATGAACAATAATGGATAGCCGATTAGTTCAAGCTTGTTCATTTCCGACCTCCTGATCGGTCCGGTAGCTGCGCATGCGGCGCTTACAAATCATGACCAGTAAAGGTAGCTGCTGAGGGACCATCCTTTTCCAGAAAACGGATGCCCGCTCAATATGCCGGAATAAATAATAGCATAGGTCATAAAATATTAAACACTGTTTTTTTTCGTAGCAGAAATGTTAAAGCGCTACACTCCTCGGTATACAGGATGAGGCCGAACCTGCGTTAAGAAGCATTGTAAGTGTGCAATTTTCTGGAGTCAAGCAGATATTCACCCGAAGCAATAATCATTCATATTGTTTGACAGGATGCCATCCCGGAGATATTATTAAAGAATAAAGATCAATGATAGGAGGTTGCTATGCAGATTAAGACCATCCTCTTTCCTACTGATTTTTCGATGGGCGCGCGCGCTGCCATGGACCATGCCATATCTCTGGCGCGTGACTATGATGCCCGCCTCATTCTCCTCTATGTCATCCAAGACATCAGCATCGCCGAGTGGTACATCCCCTCGTCTCTTTCCGTGACCGACCTGGTGGAGGACATGCAGAAGAGTGCGTGGAAAGAGATGGACAAGTGGGCTGCGGAGATCGCTACCAAGGTGAAGCAGGTCGAAAAATTGGTCGTTCGCGGTGTCCCTTTCGTGGAGATCATCAAGACGGCAAAGAACACGAACGCGGACCTGATCGTCATCGGCACCCACGGCAGAACGGGGATTGACCATATGTTATTCGGCAGCACGGCGGAGAAGGTCGTTCGCAAGGCAGCGTGCCCTGTGCTGACGGTGCGCATTGCAGGGAAGGAATTCACCATGCCGTAACTCATCAGTTTACACGCAAGGTGGCAATACCCCGGAGGGAAACAACGGTAATTAAACGGGCTGGCAAAATCTCCAGCCCGTCTTTCTGTTCATAACGATATGATATAATTACTGACCAAGAAGCGTTGTGAACGTATCATGATGCCGCTCTTCTTCGGCAAGGATCTCTTCAAAGAGGTGCCGAGTGGTGTCATCGCCTTCAGAAGCGGCTTGCTTGATGATATCCTTATAGAGCGTAATAGCCTCTTCCTCGGCCTTTACGTCGGCTTTGAGCATCTGAGTAGAGTCACCGCCCACTGCGATGGGGTTGGGCTTGGTGGTGGGGTTTACATCAAAATAGAACAGCCGCTCCGCAATCTTCTCTGCGTGTTTCATCTCCTCCTCGGAAATTTCCTCGAACACCTCCATGAGAGAGGATGAGCTCAAACCTTTCACCATGATGTGGTGCCACATGTACTGGACGATCGCTTGGAGCTCTCCCGCTATTGCCTGATTCATCATCTCCGTCAGTTTCGCACTCGCTTTCTGTACCATGATGCTCCTCCTTGTTCGTTATCGTTGAATGACTCACTATGTTTTAATATAGCATAGAAAAACCGCTGTTGCAATCCATAGGCCTTAGAACAGGCCATTCATACGTGCTGTGTACTCCGTGACTCCACAATTTTACCTTTCGATGTCGTCCAGGCAAATTCCTGTTGCCTTGCAGAGGTACTTACAATATAATGTTGCGGACATTAATCGCTTGAAGGAGCATCAAAGAACATGGGTAAAAATCTCTTTTTCAAAATATTAGAAGCCCACCTGGTCGAGGGGAGACTTGATCCGGGAAGCGAGATCGCAATCAGGATTGACCAAACGCTGACGCAGGACGCGACTGGCACCATGGCATACCTCCAGTTCGAAGCAATGGACGTGCCGAGGGTCAAAACCGAGCTCTCAGTCAGTTACGTTGACCATAATACGCTCCAAGACGGCTTCGAGAATGCCGATGACCACCGCTACCTTCAGACCGTGGCTTCTCGATATGGCATCTATTATTCAAAAGCAGGAAATGGTATCTGCCACCAGGTGCACCTTGAACGGTTCGGTAGACCGGGCAAAACGCTTCTCGGCTCTGACTCACATACGCCTACAGGCGGGGGTATCGGCATGCTCGCTATTGGCGCTGGTGGCCTCGATGTGGCCGTAGCAATGGGCGGCGGCCCCTTCTACCTAACCTGTCCTAGGGTCATCAAAGTGAACCTTACCGGAAAGCTTCAGCCTTGGGTATCGGCGAAAGATGTGATTCTTTCGATTCTCAGGCTACTGACGACCAAGGGCAACGTCGGCACCGTGATAGAATACGGTGGGGAAGGCGTCTGGACGCTCTCGGTGCCCGAGCGTGCAACTATCACGAACATGGGCGCAGAACTCGGCGTCACCACTTCGGTCTTTCCGAGTGACGAGATTACGAAGTCGTTCCTCAAAGCCCAGCGCCGAGAGAAGGAGTGGACTGCTGTCGCTGCCGACGATGATGCAAATTATGAGAAGGTTATTGATCTGGACCTCGGTTTGGTAGAGCCGCTCATGGCCAAGCCCCACTCGCCAGACAACATCGGGACCGTGAAGGATCTGGCGGGAACCAAAGTCGACCAGGTCATGGTCGGCTCCTGCACCAATTCATCGTACCGAGATCTCATGATCGTGGCATCAATGCTTAGGGAGAGACGGATATATCCGGATGTGAGTTTTGGTGTTGCGCCCGGCTCACGCCAGGTGCTTGAGATGATCGCCAGAAACGGTTCGCTCGCCGACATCATATCTGCCGGTGCGCGAGTGCTCGAATCAACGTGCGGGTTCTGCATCGGCGCAGGCCAGGCGCCGAAGACGGATGCTGTTACCATCCGCACCAGCAACAGGAACTTCGAAGGACGCTCCGGCACCAAGAACGCGAAGGTCTATCTCGCAAGCCCTGAGTCCGCTGTTGCCGCAGCGCTTACCGGCGCGATTATAGACCCGCGCGACCTCGGGATTCCCTATCCACAGGTGGAGAACCCTACGGAGTTCTGGATCGACGACTCAATGGTCCTGCCACCGTCCAAAGATCCCCTGTCCATAAAAGTATATCGAGGCCCGAACATCGGCGATCCACCGAAAGCAGATCCGCTGCCTGAAACCATCAAGGGTGTGGTAGCGATCAAAGTTGGAGACAAGATAACCACTGACCACATCATGCCCGCTGGTTCACGACTCAAGTACCGCTCGAACATCCCCAAATATGCAGAGTTCGTGTTCGAAGGCGTGGATGCCTCCTTTTCGAGGAAAGCGTTCGATAATAAGAAGTCCGGTATTCATAATATTGTGATTGCCGGCGCAAGCTACGGTCAGGGATCGAGCCGCGAACATGCTGCAATCTGCCCCATGTATCTCGGCATCAAGGCCGTAATTGCCAAGTCCTTCGAACGCATTCACGCGGCGAACCTCATCAACTTCGGCATATTTCCGCTGACCTTCGCGAACGAAGCGGACTATGATTTGGTTGGCGCCAATGACGAGATAGAGATCGGCGGGGTCAAAGCGGCACTGGAGAAGGGCGCCGACTTGTCGCTCACGGATGCGACGAAAGGAAAGACCGCCACGCTCAAATATTCACTGAGTAGGCGGCAAAGGGAAATTCTGCTTGCCGGTGGAATGCTCAACTACACGAAATCGCGGGTAAAATAGAGAAGCCGAACAGGCTCTGGATAATCAAAAAAATTTAGAAGCCGCATCTGAACAGGTGCGGTTTTTTTATCCTCTCCATTTTTGGGGATTCATCGACTTTCGCTGGCAAAAAACATTGTGACCGCATCACAGTTTTACTTCCCGCAGGTATTTTGCCGCATCTTCAGGCGGCGTAGGATTGATATAAAACCCGGAGCCTCGCTCAAAGCCGGCGACCCTCGTGAGCCTCGGCATGATCTCGAGGTGCCAGTGGAAGTCGTCGTTTAGTGTGTGCCAATGGCCACGACGCGGAACCCGGTTCGGCGCAGTGTAGAGCATATAGTTGTACGGCGGGTTGTTTAGCACCATACCGAGACGCAGGAGTGTTGTACGGAGCGTCCGCGCGAAATCCATAATCTCCTCCTTCGTAACGTCCACGTACGAGCACAGATGCTTCTTGGGATAAAGCCAGACTTCGAAAGGGTAACGGGGTGCGAACGGAACCATGACCAGGAAGTGGCGTGTCTCCTCTACAATGCGCTCGGGGCTTGAAAGCTCCTGTCTCATGATGTCGCAGAAGATACAGCGCTCTTTATAGTCATAGTATGACTTGGCGCCGTCGAGCTTTTCTTTCACGGACTTGGGAATAATCGGTGTGGCAATGATCTGAGAGTGCGCGTGGTTGAGAGCAGAACCGGCCGTCCACCCCTGGTTTTTAAAGACAAGCACATAACGAAGCCGTTCATCGCGCTCAAGATCGAGGATCCGGTCACGGTATGCCCAGAGGACCTTTTCAACCTGGCTCTCCGGCAGTTCCTCGAGCCGCAGGGCATGTTCTGGGCTTTCGATGATGATCTCGTGGGCCCCAATGCCGTTCATCCAATCGTAAATACCGCTTCCTTCACGCTCCAGGTTCCCTTCGACATGCAGAACCGGGAACTTGCTGGGGATCACTCGCACCCACCAACCGCCCGTATTCGCAATGGTCTTATCGGCACGGAACGAAGCGATCTCCGGAGGGGTCCTTGCCTCATTCCCACCGCAGAACGGACACTCCGCGGGTTTTACGTCGTCTTCGGGCTCTTCGAAGGAATAATCTTCGGGTTTCTTGGGACGCTCGTTTGACACGATGATCCAACGGCCGACGATGGGGTCCTTGCGCAGTCGAGACATCAGCTTCCCGACCTCGCCTTCTGCTCAGTCAGCACCTTGTGCACGATCCGCTTCAGTTCTTTGATACGGATGGGCTTATTGATGTATTCTGCGGCACCAAGGCTCATGGCCTTAAGATAGCTTTCCACCTCACCATATGCTGTGACCATGATTACGTCGGTTTTGGAGCCAATCTTGCGGATCTCTTGAAGGAGTTGAAGACCATCCATGACCGGCATTTTAATGTCCGTAATGACAAGGTTGAATGGGGTATTCTTGAACAGGGCTAGTGCTTCCTCTCCGTCGTTAGCAAGGATAACTTCGTAGCCTTCATCGGTCAGTATAGTACTAAATAGTTCGCGTGCACCCTCTTCGTCATCTACGACAAGGATTTTCATCCGCTCTCCCTGAAAAACTTTGTAAACCAAAAATATCATAAAATCTGTGAGTCGTCAAGGTTACGCGGATAACATTATTCTGCTCGATGGCGCGGGAGAGAATTAGCGAGCGAATTTCATAGCCTGCTGAAATTTAAGCGGTTTATGTTGTACAAAAGAAGCAGACCTTCAAGGGTCAACTGTGGCCGTATTTCCTGTATTGTTTTCGTCTCTGGAGTTATCAGCTCGGCCAAACCTCCGGTTGCTACTACTTTGGCATCCGCAGACAGTTCCTTCATCATCCGCTCGACGATTCCGTCCACGAGACCTGCGTAGCCGTAGATGATGCCGGCCTGCATTGCGCTGATGGTGTCAGAGCCTATGACCTTCTTCGGTCTTGAGAGCTCCACCCTGGGCAGCTTTGATGCTCGTTGAAATAGAGCCTCTGCAGAGATTTTCACGCCTGGACAGATGGCGCCCCCCAGATATTCGCCATTCTTTGTGATCGCGCAGAACGTTGTAGCAGTGCCGAAGTCCACGATAATGAGCGGACCGCCGTAGCGTTTATATGCTGCCGCGGCATTCACGATCCTGTCGGCCCCGATCTCTTTGGGATTGTCATAGCGAATCGTCATGCCCGTCTTGATCTCGTGTGTCACAACCATTGGCTCTATGCGGAAGTACTTCCATGACATCTCGGCCATGACCGGCAGGAGCGGCGGCACCACCGTTGAAATGATGACGCCCGTAATCTGCTTGAACTCAAGTCCGGCAAAGCCGAATAGGTCTTTGAAGATAATTGCGTACTCGTCCGAGGTGATCTGCGTGTTAGTGCCCACGCGCCAATTCTCGACGAGTATCTCTTTGTCGAACACGCCGAGGACCACGTTCGTATTGCCGATGTCTATGGCGAGAAGCATTTGAACCCCCGAAACTTTTTTATCACCTCTGGGGACACAGAGGGGAAAATGGTGCTTGACAAATACAAACGCAATTTAGCCGCAGATTTCGCAGATAATAAACGGTTTAAACTTAACGCCGCTTTTTCCTTAAGCCTCTATCATACAATGCATTGTCTTTGTTTCTCTCAGAGACTACTGCGCCCTGTGCGGCAAAGCGTTTTTAAGGTTTTTTTTGAATTGTAACATCACCGGCAGCAACCGTGCGAATTGCGCCGTCGTCGAGCCTGATGATAAGCCTGCCTTCGTTGTCGATCCCTTGCGCCAAGCCTTCGAGCGTCTCTCCCGCACCGCTCACCGTTACCGGGTTATCAATAGTTATATTGAGTGACTTCCACGCACTCAGCACATCCAGCACATTCGAGAGAAAAGCATGATACCAATAGTCGATGTCTCGAAGAATCTCCTGAAGGAGAGCTGTTCTGTTGATCTTCTCACCGGCCGCGACGGCAAGGGTCGTCGTGAGTTCGCGAACATCAGGAGACAGCTCTCCCAGATCCATGTTCACATCAACACCGATGCCGAGCACGATGTGCCGAATTCGATCCTGTTCTGCGCTCATCTCGGTCAGCAAGCCACTCACTTTTTTACCGGAGATGAGGATATCATTCGGCCATTTGATCGCAGTTTCTAACGCACACTGCTTTCTTATCGCTGAAGCAACGGCCACCGCACCCATCAACGTGATAAGCGGCGCCTTGTACATCGGAATGTCAGGCCGCAGAATCAGGCTGAGATAAAGATTCCCTTTGGGCGAGATCCATTTTCTCCCAAGTCTTCCTTTGCCGCCTGTCTGCGTCTCGGCGATCACAACGGTGCCCTCTGGCGCCCCGTTCGACGCCATCTCCATGGCAAGGGTGTTGGTTGACGCAACTTCGGGCAAGAGATCGATTTCTTTTCCAATGATCCTAGTCTTCAGCCCCGGCTTGATATCGCCCAGTCGAAGGATATCGGGCACCGAGGTGATGCGATATCCCTGCGACGGCACCGCCTGGATCCCGAATCCATCGCGCTCGAGCGACTTGACATGCTTCCACACCATGGTGCGCGAGATGCCACACTTCCTCGCCAACTCCTCACCGGAAAGAAAGCCGGCCTTGGCTGATCGAAGGAGTTTCAGGATTTTATCTTTATACATAGACTCATAGGGTCATGGGCCGATGGGCACGGGGTCAATAAGTGAAATTTGACTCGCCTTTTCTGGACCTTGGACCCATGCCCCTTGATCTGGTTATTTAATCTTCATACTGATATCCGCAGCGGGCGCCGAATGCGTCAGGCTTCCCGAGGAAATGAAATCCACGCCCGTCTCACCTATTTCGCGAATCGTCTCAAATGTTACATTGCCCGATGCCTCGACGGATGCCTGGCCATTGATCAACGTTACCGCCTCGCGTATCATGTCGAGTGGCATGTTGTCTAGCATGATGATGTCCGCTTTTGCAGCCAGTGCCTCGCGCACTTCTTCGAGCGTTTTAGTTTCGACTTCGATCTTGAGTAGGTGATGGGCCTTGCTTCTCGCACTTTCGATTGCTTTCGTGATGCTGCCTCCGGCCTTGATGTGATTATCCTTGATCAGCACGCCGTCATACAAACCGAACCGATGGTTCGTCCCACCACCCATGCGAACGGCATATTTTTCAAGCGGTCTTAATCCCGGAAGCGTCTTTCTTGTGTCCAGAACCTGCGCCTTGAGCCCTTTGAGCTGCTCCACATATTTTGACGTTAAGGTTGCAATACCTGACATGTGCTGAAGGAAATTCAATGCAACGCGCTCTCCAGCGAGAAGAATTCGTGTGCTGCCTGACAACCGCGCAATGACTTTCCCCGATTTTATTCTCTCGCCATCCTGCGCAAATCGCGTGAACTGAATAGCAGCATCAAGAAAATGAAAAACTTCGAGACTCACATCAAGCCCGGCGAGAACAAGGTCCTGCTTTGCCAGCATCTCCGCCATGGATGTGGAGCCAGCAGGAATCGTCGCATCGGAAGTCACGTCACCAGGGCCGATATCCTCGCAAAGAGCCTTTTCTATTGTTTTTTTAACATAAAGATCCATAACAGTATCACTTTATAATTGAAGCTATCCCGAACCAAATCAACATGATAAGAGGCATCCACTTAACTGATTTTGCTAAAAACGGAGGAAAGAGATTTGGTTGGCTAATATCCCTTCCTTCACTTTTAGAAGTCTATCTCCAGCCAAAATGACGGCTATGCCCAGAAGCTGCAGTATGGTTCTGAAAGGGACCCGTGTATTATGCTCTGGTTAAATTATCCCAGCATTTTCAAGCTCCGCTCAAGCTTATCCCGCTTTACTTTAAACTCTTCAAGCTTCGACGTGTCCTTCTCTACCACCGCCTTCGGCGCCTTCTCAACGAAATCCTTATTCGAAAGCTTCTTAAAGAAAATATCGATATCCTTGGATATCTTCGCAATCTCTTTTTGAAGCCTGTCGCGTTCCTGCGTGAGATCAAGAAGGCCTTCCAGCGGCACATACACCTCGGCGCCCTTGATCACGCCAGTTGCAGCTGATTTTGGCTTCCTCTCTTCGACGCCGATCCGAAGCTCTTTGAGGCGTGAAAGGGTCATTACGTAGCTGGAGCTCTTCTGAAGATGCTCGCCAAGCTCTTCGGTCTCTACCTTAACGTTCGCATTGATCTGCATTGACGGCGCGATGTTCATCTCGCCGCGGATGTTCCGTATAGCAAGGATGATATCCATTACCATCTGCATATCCTGCTCGATCTCGGCGTTGATTACCTTTTCATCCGCAATGGGATAGGATGATACCATTATTGATTCACCTTTGCCTCTGGCCCCTCGCCCCCGGGCTCTGACCTTCTCCGGTAGCGACTGCCAGATTTCCTCGGTAATGAAAGGCATGATCGGATGTAATAGCCTGAGTGAGGTTTCGAGCACATGGGCTAGCACGGTCTGCGCCGCGCTTCGTGACGCCGAGCCCCTTTCCTGATTCAATGCGGGTTTGGATAATTCCAAATACCAGTCACAGTACTCATGCCAGATGAACTGATACAGACTGGAGGCCATGTCATTGAACCGGTAGTCCGCGAGCGCCTGCTGGATGTTTTTGCTCATCGTGTTCATACGTGAAAGGATCCAGCGGTCGGCAAGAGACGTATCCTTGGTCAACAGCTCGACGTTCGGGACAAAATCCTGCTCAAGATTCATGAGCACGAATCGGCTTGCGTTCCAGATCTTGTTTGCGAAGTTCCGGTAGCCTTCGATGCGCTCCGTGGACATTTTGATGTCCCTGCCCTGGGCGGCAAAGGCTGTAAGCGTGAACCGGAATGCGTCGGTGCCGTACTGGTCGATCATCACGAGTGGGTCGATGACATTGCCCTTTGACTTGCTCATCTTCAATCCTTCAGCGTCGCGCACGAGGGCATGTATATACACGTGCCGGAAGGGGGCCTCTTTCATGCAGTAGAGACCCATCATGATCATTCGAGCGACCCAGAAGAAGATGATATCGAAGCTTGTGATGAGCACCGACGTAGGATAGTAGGACGCAAGCTCCTTGGTCTTGTCGGGCCAGCCGAGCGTGGAAAAAGGCCACAGCGCCGACGAGAACCATGTATCGAGCACGTCGGGATCTTGAATAAACTCAGTAGATCCGCAGCGCGGGCATTTCCTAGGTTCTTCTCTCTGAACAATGGGTGTAGCATTTATCGCAATCGTTGTAGTGTTCTCCTCGCCCGAAGGAATGGCGCTGGCCTCTCCAACGCCACCAACTCCAATCGAATTCTCAAGTATGCCATTGTCACATTTTTTACAATACCAGGCAGGAATACGATGGCCCCACCAGATCTGGCGTGAAATGCACCAGTCTTTGATATTTCGCATCCAGTCAAAGTAGGTGTTTTCCCAACCCTTAGGATAAAATTGAACCTTTCCCTCTTCGACAACCTTTATAGCTGGTTGAGCAAGTGACACGGTTTTAACAAACCACTGGGGCGATAGGTGTGGTTCTACTATGGTCTTACAACGGTAGCATTTTCCAATAGAATGGCTGTGATCTTCCGTTTTGACCAAGAAGCCTTGTTCCTTAAGCATTTCGACAACTATACCGCGAGCTTTTTTTGCAGGTTTCCATGCTATTTGCTTTCGCACATCTGGGTTAATATCAGGAATATCTGGAACAATCTCGGCTTTTTCATTCAAAATACTGATTAGGGGTAACGGAGGTACCTGGCGCTGACCTGCCTCGTAATCGTTGAAGTCATGAGCCGGCGTGACCTTCACCGCGCCAGTGCCAAATTCGAGATCAACGAGAACGGAGTCGCCTATAATCGGAACACGTCGTGCGGTGAGCGGCAAATCGATGGTCTTCCCGATGAGGTCCTTGTAGCGGGGATCGAGGGGGTGCACTGCAACGGCGGTATCGCCGAGCATGGTCTCGGGCCGCGTGGTGGCCACGGTTAGACGGATGTTGTGATCGTGGCTCAGGGGGTATGCGATGTGATAGAGTTTACCCTTCTCGTCCTCGTGCTCCACCTCGATGTCCGAGAGAGCGGTGTGACAGCGGGGACACCAGTTGATGAGCCTCTCGCCACGGTAGATAAGCCCCTCTTCATAAAGCGCGACGAATACCTCTCGCACAGCGCGCGAAAGCCCCTCGTCCATGGTGAAGCGCTCCCGTTGCCAGTCGCATGACGCACCAAGCCTTTTGAGCTGACTGATGATCCGGCCGCCATATACCTTCTTCCATTCCCAGACCTTCTCGATGAACTTTTCCCGACCGAGAGCATGCCGGTCGATGTGCTCCTTGGTAAGTTGACGCTCGACCACATTCTGCGTGGCGATGCCCGCGTGGTCAGTGCCAGGCACCCAGAGGGTGTTCCTGCCGGACATGCGCGCCCAGCGCACGAGGATGTCCTGAAGCGTGGAGTTCAGCGCATGGCCGATATGAAGAGACCCGGTCACGTTTGGCGGCGGAATCACGATCGAAAAAGGCTCTCCGCCGGCGTTTTCATCAGCGTGAAAATATCCCTTCTCGAGCCAGAATGCATACCACCGTTCTTCTACCGATTTCGGTTCATAGGATTTAGGCAATTCTTTTCCTGACATCGAGTACGCTCCCCTTTAACGCTGCACCGCTATCCAAATAAAAGAGGGGAGCAAGTCCCCTCGTCGTTCTGTTCCGCACTCCGCACTCCCACTAGGAGGCTTTAGGTCTCCGCCTTCAAACGCTCAATCTCCTGTTTTATCAGCAGCTCAGCCAGCTCCGGGATCACTTCCCATGCCACCTTCTCGAACACTTCTCTTGCCATCTCTCTTGCGATCTTGGAAACCGCCTCTTCGATCCCTCTCCTAACCGTTTCCTCGGATACCTTCGGCGGCTGAGGAGGAGGTGGCAGCATTTCAAAGGCCTCTTTTGCCAGCTCCGCGATGGCCGCTTCCGCCATGCTGCGGAGCTCGCTCTCGGGAAGCGTCGGCACTTGCACTGGCGGAAGCTTTGCGAACATATCTTTCGCCATCTTGGCGATGGTCTCTTCCGCCATCCTGCGGATCATCTCCTCAGATATCTGCGGCATTGGCATCGACGGCGTGACGACCTCCGGTTCCTTGCGCACTACGTCAGCGGGGCGCGCTGTCGACCGTGGCGGTTCAGCTGCGGGTTGTGGGGGCTTCGGAGAAGGCGCAAAGTCCCCGAAGGTTTGCGTCGCCATATCGAGTGATTCAAATGTGACGATTTCGGGCTGCGATTCTTTTTTCTTGTTGGTCAGGCCCAAGCCAGCCCGCATCTCTTCCACCGCCTTATCCCCAAGGGGCAGTGTCTGCCCAAGGTCGCTGTCAAGGGGCTCTTCCACCTCTACGACAGGCTCGACCTCGAATACGCCCTCATCTTCTTCGGGAGGAGTCGGCGTAGCGGCACGCTTCAGCTCAGCCTGCGTCGGCGCTTCCTGAATAATATCGAAGATGTCCGTAGGCGGTGTGGGCTGCTTGGGCTTGGATGCAGCTTTGGGCGCCGACGGGGAGACAACCGGTGAGGCAGGACGGGTTGACACCAAAGGAGACTTTGGCGGTGTGGGGGCGGCTGCCGGTCGAGGCGCAGCGGGTGCAGGTTCGGCAATCCGCGCTGCAGCAAGCGCCTTCTTTACTTTACCGATGAGATCTTGTGATTCGAATGGCTTTGCGATATGGTCGATAATGCCCGATTCCCGTCCCTTGGCATCGTTGTACACATCGTCTCTGCTCATCATGAGAATCACGGGGGTCTGTGCGAGCGCGGGAACCTGTTTGATCTTGGCGGCAAAATTATAGCCGTCGATGCGCGGCAGATCGACATCCGCCAGCACCACGTCAGGAACCACTCGCGACGCCTCGGAGAGCGCGTTCTCACCGTCGCTCACGCAGACGACCTCGTATTCTCTGCCTGAGAACAGCATCTCCACGACCTTCTGAATGGTGATGCTCTTGTCCGCTAGTAATAGTTTAACTGGCATGGAGCTGCCTTTCATAATCGAGGATCATAATTGTCTGGCCAACTTCATAAGTATATCCCTTTACAAATTTTGAGTCAATGTCCTGTGTCCTGTTCGGCACCGGGTGCGATGTCGGATCCTTCAGTTTCGTAACCCCAACGACGCTTTGCACAACGATGCCGAAAGGGACTTTATTTTTCTCGAGCAAAATGATGCCCTTCTAATTTCCATCGGTTCGATAATGAATCCGATCGGCTCAAGCTTTCCCAGACCGAGCCGCTGTCCTAGGTTGAATGCCGGGTAAATGATACTCTGGAAGTCCAAAATGCTTTCGATATAGGAAATACGACAACGGCACGCGGCGAGGCCTGCACCGCTGCAGAATCTCTACCGCCCCAACAAGCCCGTACGCTGCATATTCGCTCAGACATCAGGGACAGCAAATAGCTCCCAGTTCTGGAAGTAGACCGTCCTCGTTCAATAGCACTATTATCACGCCTTTATGAGAACGGATCCCGTTGTAATACCACTGGCTTGAATTCATGACGTCCTACATCATAGGCGGCATCGACTTCAGGTCGGTATCGAAGATGCCCATTGCCGATTCGGCCAGGTCCTCGATCATTCCCTTCCCGTTCTTGCCCATCAGAAGAGCAGCCCCGACGCTTGCAGGTAGTTTAAAGATCTTTTTTACATTGACCGCCGGATCCACTTGCCGCGGAATCTGGGCCTCCCTTCGAACACCTCGGTGAAGCTCGGGTCCCTCTGGATGCCGCGTGACTCCGTGATAACCAGCAGTCCGGCAATGGGAACGGCGTCGCTCCCGCCTGGAGGTGATAATATCAGAAAACTCGTGCGTTCGTCTATATATTCGTGTGATTATACGCGACTTGCGAGAGCAGTCCCGCTCAAAATTTTTTTTAGCGCCCCGAGTATTTCCTCTTCTTCAAACGGCTTTACGAGGTAGTCTTGCGCGCCCATATCAATTGCCTTCTGCCGGTGCTTCTCTCCAGCCCTCGACGTCAGCACGATAACGGGGATGTTCATGAGCGATGGATTCCGCTTCATCTCAGAAATCAGGTCATAACCGTGCATGATTGGCATTTCCAGGTCGGTGATCACTGCATCAAATTGGGTCTTGCCCAAGATGTTGAGTGCCTCCATGCCGTCCGGAGCCACTTCAACCTCATATCCTGTACGGTCGAGGAACCGCTGCACATACTTCCGGATGCTGATCGAGTCATCGACGACTAAAATCTTCGGTTTCCGCTTGGCTCCTTCGGGAGCCGCCACATTCGTTGCCGCAACAAAGTTGGCCTTCATCGTCACTGTCTCTTCACCGAACAGCGATGAGATGTTGAGAATGAGACGGACGTTGCCTTCGCCCGAAATCGTTGCGCCGGAGAACATTTTGACTCCCTTCAGATATTCGCCGAGCGGCTTCACCACGATCTCTTCCCGGCCGATGATATCCTCCACCATGAGCGCGAGGCGTTTTTCCGCCGTGCCAAGGATAAGGGTCGGATGGCGGTAGGTCTCCTCTTTCTTCGGGAACTTGCCCGTGCCCAGGATATCGTTCAGCTTGATGAGTCCGATGAGCGTACCACGGAGGTTTACCATCTCCTCGCCGGCTGCTCGTTGGATTTCCTTGAATGAATACCGCGTCGTCTCTTCAACAAGGTTCATGGGAATGGCCATTTCCTGCTCCTTGAGCTTGACTATAAGGGCCTGTGCGATGGCGAGCGTAAGCGGGAGTCTGATGACAAAACGGGTACCAACGCCTTTTTCGGTCTTAATCTCCATCCTGCCGTTGATTTTGGCCAGATGGGTAGAGACCACGTCCATACCCACCCCTCTCCCGGATATCTTGCCCACCGACTGCGCCGTGGAGAAGCCGGGACGAAAGATCAGATTGATAGCTTCGATATCGGTCAAGCTCTGTGCCTCAACAGAGCTCATGAACCCCTTGTCAACTGCGGTCTTCCTGAGGGTCGCAGGGTCCATACCGCGGCCATCATCCTCGATCTCGAGGATGATGCTGTTCCCTTCATGGCGTGCCTTCAGAATGAGAGCCCCTGTCGGATCTTTCCCGAGTTTCCGCCGCTCCTCTGCGGCCTCAATACCGTGGGAGATGGCGTTCCTGATCATGTGCATAAGCGGGTCGGATATGATCTCGAAAATCGTCTTGTCTATCTTGGTCTCGCCTCCCGACACGACCATGTTCAGCTGCTTGTTTTCCTCCAGGGCAAGGTCGCGGACAGGCCTCTGGAGCATCTGGAATAATCTGTCCATTTCGACCATGCGGGCCATGGTAATCTCGTCCTGGAGGTTCGTTGTGATGGTGGAAATCTTGGCTGTATCAAGTTCGAATGAGTCAAAGAACCCGGCAAGCTCGGTCATAATCTCATTTGTGTCGTTCGTGATCTCAGTTAATTTGCGCGACAGGAGATTGAAGTCGTCATATCGGTCGAACTCGAGCTCAAAGAAGTCATTGGCCTGTTCCACGACCTGCGAGGTC
This sequence comes from Nitrospirota bacterium, assembly GCA_035516175.1. Classification (GTDB taxonomy): domain Bacteria; phylum Nitrospirota; class UBA9217; order UBA9217; family UBA9217; genus DASPSR01. The sequence goes on along the minus strand of DATJAO010000058.1, from coordinate 8,379 downwards.
GGCATGCCGTAGTTGAGGGTATACTCATGTTTTTCCTCAAATTTTTTGATCTCGTGGAGAAGTCGGCTTTGACTGAAGGCGAGCTCTTCCCGGAGCGTTTTGATGAATTCTACCTGGCGGGCGAGCCGGTTTCTGTTCACGACCATCTCCCCGACGAGGTTCATAAGGTTGTCGAGCCGTTCGACATTGACGCGAATGAACTGCTTTTCCAGTTCAGGCGCGTCCATGGCCCGGCGGCCTAAGCCACGCTTTTCTAGGACCCCGACTTTCTTTGACTCTTCGATCTCCCGCTTGAGCGAGCCACCAGCGCCAAGTGGCGGCGCTTCCTGCGAGGTTTGCTCTGACTGCTCCCGCAGAGCGGCAGCTGCCGGTGCAGGAGCGGTCACCAAATCCGTAGGTCGCTCGACAGGCCCAAGTTCCTCCTGCAGTTGCAGCGGCTCCACATCGAAGACCTGTTCTTCTGTGTCGAAGGTCTGAGCCCGCGACAGATCCGTTTCCTCTTTCTGCGTAACTGCTGAAACGCCGGCCGATGATCCCGCAACGAATTGTCCCTCGGGGGCGGAACGCACTTTCTCTATAACATCTTTGTACGCTTGGACAATACTGTCGATCACGAGCCGGTCTTCGGGCTTATTTTCCGCCACGCTGTCGACCATGAGCTTGATGGCATCGACGCTGTCAAACAGATAATTCATAGTCTCTTTCAGGATGGGAATGGCGCCGGAGCGGAACTGACCGAGCATGTCTTCGGCCTTGTGCGCTACATCGCTAATTCCCTGGAAACCCATCATGGCGGCAGAGCCCTTCAACGTGTGCGCGGCACGAAACAGCTCATCGATCAGAGAACTATCGGTGGGGTCTTTCTCAAGGGACAAAAGTCCCTTGTTGAGGTTCTGGATGTGCTCGCCAGCCTCCACGAGGAAGAACTCAATGATGCTTGATTTATCGAACGGAGCAGCCATACGGTCTATTCAATGAAGCCGAGCTTGATCTCCTCGTCACTCGTAGTCACTTGCTCTGCGGTGGCTGGAAATCTTTCAGGGGTGGGAAGCGCCACCTCGCTCGGCCGAACGCCAATCTCCTTCCCGAGTTTGAATCTTCCGATAGCGTCCGTGAGTCGCTTGGAAAGTTCAGCCATCTTGCCGATGGTAGTCACGGTATCTTGGACGCCGTGGGTGGTCTCCTGGGTCTGCTTGAGGATGCTGTCCATGGAGCTCACCACACTCTCGGTCACTTTCACCTGGTCGCCCGCCGCCCTTGTAATGTCCGTCACGAGGCTAGCAGTCTGTTGCACAATCTGTTCTATCTCGCGGAGTGCAGCGCCGGCCTCGTCTGCCAGCTTGGTGCCTTCTTCCACCTCGCGGGTACCCGCTTCCATAACGGTTACGGCCTCGCCCGTTTCAACCTGGATACCTTTGATGAGGCCTGTAATATCCTTCGTTGCCCGGGCGGCGCGCTCTGCGAGTTTCCGTACTTCATCAGCCACCACGGCAAAGCCCTTGCCCTGCTCGCCGGCTCGGGCAGCCTCGATTGCAGCGTTCAACGCGAGAAGGTTCGTCTGAGTTGCGATTTCGTTGATCACTTCGATGATGGCACCGATCTCGAGGGAGCGTTCACCGAGGCCTTTGATTTTTTTCCCAGTGGACTGCACAGTGGCCCGGATGCGCTGCATGCCTTTGATGGTTTCTGCCACGGCGGCGCCGCCCTTGACCGCCGCCTGCGTTGCCTTAAGTGAGGTCTGGGTGGCTGCTTCGGCATTCTCGGCCATGCGCTGCGTGGTATGGGACATGGCGTTCACCGCATCTGACGCGTTCCGAATCTGCGCAGTTTGAGCCTCAGCACCCTGCCGCATTCGATCGGAAGAGTGGAGAATTTCCGTCGTCGATCGCTGGATTTCTGTCGCCACATCGCTTGCGTGAGTCACGAGGGTGGTAAGACCATTGATCATGAGGTTAAATGCATCGGCCACCGAACCGAAAGCATCTGCAGTCACTTCAGCCTTTACGGTAAGGTCTCCTTCCGCTGCCGTGCTCACGACCGAGAGCAGGGCCATCACTTGGTGCTGCATCTTGTTTCGGTCTGACTCGGTTTGTATCAGGCCCTGAAGCCTGTCAATCGTGCTGTTGAGCGTGTCTCCCAGCTGGCCAAGCTCATCACCGGTGGTCACGTGTGCCTTCTTTGAAAGATCGCCGCGGCCCAGTGCTTCAGCGACCAGCATTAGATCTCGCACCGGAGCGATGGTGACGGCGGAAAGCACCAGGGTTAAGATGGAAAGAATGCCGAGCGAGACAATGCCCACAGCCATGATGAATATGAGGAGATTTCTGATGTTATCCTTGATCTTGGACATATTCAGTCCCACATGCACTGAGCCGAGTGTTCCACCAGCGATAGGCGATGCGACATCGATAACCTCGACAACACCGCCCTTGAGCGTCACGACGGCGGCCTCTTCCCGCGGAGTCCCGGGCTGTAACGGATTGATGTTCTGGAGGACGGGAGGAACTTGATTCCCTTCGAAAGATGATGAGATTACGTGGCCTCTGCCATCCTTGATGAAGCAGTACGCAACATCGGACTGGATGATGGCTTCGCCTTCGATAAACTGGAGTGCGTTGAGGTCTTCGACTTGCACCGGTTCAGCCGCTTTAACGCTCAAACCGTCGGCCAGGATACGCGTCTTGCTGATTGCCTCGTCGCGGAGTGCGCTCTGGATCTGGACATAGATGAAGGCAAGGATACCGGTCCCGAAAATTACGGACATGCCCATAATCATGAGCACAATCTTGGTCCTGATGCTCAATCGATAAAATGGGTTTTTGATCTTCATAGATTCTGCTCCTTCGTTCCACAGGTAGTGCGGTCAGTAGCGCAGAGGCATCCTTCGCTACGACTCACGCAGATCACGTCAATTTGATCTCGTCAAAAATCTGCACGATATCCAGGAGCGCCGCAATGCCAGACTCCCGTTGGACGGTAGCTTTGATAAAACGGCTGCGGTCCTTGCCGGCCTGTGTCCCTGTATCGGAGGGAAGGTCAAGAATGCTGCTCTCAGGCACGGCGACCACTTCATAGACATTGTCAACGATGATGCCAACATTAAGGGATCCGTGCTTTATGATAGCGATCTGGCCGGGTGTTCCCTGAAGTGGTAACTCAAGCGCTGTACGTATATCGACGATCGGAACAATGTTGCCTCGCAGGTTGATTACCCCCAGAACGTGAGGAGGTGTGGTTGGGACGGGAAATATTTTCTGGAGAGCGATGATCTCGGTCAGCATTTCGACCGGAATGGCATAGAGGTCTTCACCGATACTGAAGAGGCAAATCCGTAATTCCTCCTCCGGTATCATATCAAGCACATCGGCGGTGACATCGTTGTCAAGGTCGGCCAAGCGGGCACCTCTCCAGGGATTCAGATATATTTTTTTACGGCCTTAAGCAGGTCTTCGGGCTTGAACGGCTTGGTCAAATACTCATCGGCACCCTGCTTCATCCCCCAGAACTTGTCGCTCTCCTGGTCTTTTGACGTGACCATGATGATCGGAATGTTTTTGAATTGGTCATTGCTCTTGATGTCCCTGCAGACTTGAAAACCATTTTTCTTGGGCATAATAACATCAAGGATGATAAGGTCAATTTTTTCGGACTTTACCTTCTCTTCCACAGCATCGCCGTCCATGACGGTTAAAAGCGTATGGCCCATCGGCTGGAGGGCTGCCTGGAAAATCTGAAGCTCTGCCAGGCTGTCGTCCGCTATGAGTATTTTGGCCATTGTTTTCTCCTTTTTTCACGGTGAAGAGAATAGTCGGAAATTAACATATTTCTTTTGTACTGTCAAGTTTTCCTTTTATTTCGTTGGTTTTGCCCGCCTAGTGCCGCTTGTTAATGCTTCCTCCGAATGAGGTTCACCGAAAGTAGGATAAACATGCTCTTGGCCACCTCGAACTCGCTCAGATAAGAGTCATCGATGATAGCCTGGACCGTTCGTTTACCGTTGATAAGCGAGAAGACCTTCATGTCAGTATTGCTCATGCCGCGCGTCGTGAGCTCATCGGCATCCCCGATCATAGGTTCGAACACAATGGAAAAGTTCGGGATCTTCTGTTGAATGAGCGTCCATTCGTCGGCGCGCCTTGCGCCTTCAAGGAGTAGGTCGTCCACCTTGAGCTGCATCGGCGTGGCGAACAGCGGCGACGGGGCCTTTTCAAAAAAGAAAGTTCCGTCGTTCCAGGCCATGACCTTATACACTGTCGACTCCGTATGGCGCTTGAGACAGTCTGCGAAAGTCCTGATATCTTGCATTTTTTCCTTGTCCAGAATCCTGTCGATCGGCTGGCTGGTAATCTCGGCAATGCGAAGAACATGGCGGATGCTGTCATCCGGTATCCTGCAAGACCTTCTAAGCAGTCCTTCCAGGCCGGTTTTGCTTCCGTCGGAGTTCGACGATGCAAAAACTATTGTCCCGTCCTTGAAGTAAATCTCAGCGTCTTCGCCGCTCCGGGAGATTGCCAGCCTGCCCGTCTGGCGTTGGAGTCCGAGCATTTGTAGCACCTCAACGATCCTGAAGCTCGCTAGATTTCCCTGAATGCCAGCGCTCTCGATATGGTGCGTTTTTCCCAGCTCTTTGCGAATCATATCAGGCACAGTCTTTTTGATGAATTCGTCCAGCACTTTCTCGACTATGGTCCGGACCATGGTCTCTAGCCCGGGTGGCGCAGATTGCGGACCCAACTCTACAGACGGCATGAAGGCTGGCTTGATTTCTCGTGCAACTTCAGCTGGCGGTTGGGGTGTGGATGGCGGTTCCTGCTTGTTATCGATAACTTCACGGATCTTTGCGAGCAGTTCTTCTGGCTGGAACGGCTTAGTGAAATATTCCGTAATCCCAAGTACATCAACGAACTTGCTACCGACCTTGTCACCCTTGGAAGTCACGAGGATGATGGGGGTGTCTTGGAACTCGGGATCTTCCTTCAGCGTCTTGCAGACCTGGAACCCGTTCATCTTGGGCATGACAAAGTCAACGAGGATCACCGAAGGGCGCTCAGCCCGCGCCTTTGCAATCCCCTCCTCGCCGTCGGACGCAAGAATGACCTTGTACCCCTGCGAGGAAAGGATCATCTCAATTAGCTTCTGTACGGTCGGACTGTCATCAATGTCAAGTATCTTTTCGCCTGCCACCTTATCTCCCCGTGCGTTTAGGTCCGCTAAATTCCCTTAAATGTTAGCATGTTGTAAAAGGCCTTGTCAACAGATTATCCTGTCAGAAAAAAACAAAAATTGTTGCTCCGCCTTTGGTCCTGTTCTAGGGTACGAATGCCGCAGTTACAAGTGCGCCGCTACCCTATCGATGAATTCCTCTGTGCCTGCGTAGTTCGTAGGCTTCGGTTCCGCGATCGCGGCAAGATCTTTGGTCATGATCCCGTCTTCAATAGTCTTGACCACGATGGACTCGAGCCTGCGCGCGAACTCTACCACTGCCGGCGTTCTGTCAATCTCGCCACGCCGTGCGAGCGCACCGGTCCATGCAAAAATTGAGGCTACCGAGTTTGTCGACGTCGGGTTTCCTTTGAGGTGCTCATAGTAATGGCGCATGACGGTGCCGTGCGCGGCCTCGTACACGAACTCCCCTTCCGGCGAGACAAGGACCGAGGTCATGAGCCCTAGGCTTCCGAAACCAGATGCCACCATGTCGCTCATAACGTCACCGTCATAGTTCATGCACGCCCAGAGCATGCCGCCCTCGGCCTTCATTATCTGCGCCACGGCATCGTCAATCAGCATGTAGCGGTACTTTATGCCTTTTTTCTCGAAATCTCCCTTTCGCGCCGACGCTTCCTGATCAAAGACTTCTTTAAAAAAGACGTGATAAGTTTTGGATATCGTGTCCTTGGCGCCGAACCAGAGGTCACACTTTTCTTCAACCGCGTAGTTGATACAGGCTTTGGCGAAGCTCCGGATGGATTTCTCAGTGTTGTGCATGCCCATGATCACACCGGGTCCTTTGAATTCATGAACGAGGAGAGATGCTTTCTCGCCTCCACCCGCGGGCAAGAACACCAGCTCTGCCCTGCCTGCTACCGTGACCTTATATTCTACGGACTTGTATATGTCGCCATAAGCGTGTCTGCCGATGCTAATCGGTTTCTTCCAGCTTCGCACCGCCGGAGGGATGTTCTTCACGATTATCGGCTTGCGGAAGACCGTACCGTCAAGAATCGAGCGGATGGTCCCATTCGGACTTTTCCACTGCTGTTTGAGGCCATATTCTTTCACGCGTGCCGCGTTCGGCGTGATCGTTGCGCACTTCACACCCACGCCGACTTCCTTGACAGCATTCGCGGCATCGACCGTTACCCGATCATCGGTCTCGTCGCGATTCCTTATGCCGAGGTCATAGTATTTAAGGTCCATCCTGAGCTGAGGCAAGAGCAGTTTTTCTTTGATCATCTTCCAGATGATCCGCGTCATCTCGTCCCCGTCCATCTCAACGATGGGGTTTTTTACGACAATCGCCACGGCATTCTCTCCTTCTTGTAATCATATAATTTCATTAGCAATAGCGGTCCACACTTGTTACCAGAAACTACACCAGGGGTCTCTGCACGTGTTGAGAATCCAGATTCTTCACTCTTTTAAAATAGCGTACAGGCTCATGTAGTTGTTATAATTTTTGAACGCTGAATGGAAGGGATTGTAATGTGAGGCGGGCGAATTGTCAACAGAACATTCTTAATGCAGAGTAGCCCTTTGCTGGAAATTGATCCCGTTGAGCATTCTATCGGATCTTCAAAAACACCACGTATGCACCACTCCCTCCCTTGTCGCGCGGTGCGGGTGCGAACTCCGCGACCATTCCTATTCCTTCTTCCCGCAGCCACGCTGCGACGGCCCCCTGCAGTACGGGCCCTATAGCAGAATTGATACCCTTGCCGGTGATGACAAGGACCGCCCGCTGCCCCTTGCTGTATGCTCCCGTGATAAACTGTTCGAGGCGTTTGAGCGCCTCGTCTTTCATATATCCGTGGAGGTCGAGCTCGTCCGACAGGGTGAGCTTTCCCCGCTTCAGCTGTCGTATCCGGCTGCTTGCCGACCGGCGCCTAGGTTCATCTCCATCGGCCTTCGGCAATTCATCGCGGAATGTCGTGTCGATCCTCCGTATGGCCCGAAGAAAAAGCCGTTGTTCGTCCCGGTCTTCACTCCACGTTTTTTCGGCGGCTATGTCTTTCATCGCCTCTGGCTGAATCTCGGACGGAGAGTCGATCGCTCGCACCCCGTGAACCGCGCGCAGAAACAGAGCGGAATCGTCGTCTACCTTTTCTTCTCTCACCGGCGTTGTAATCTTCTTTACCTGGCAGGAATCGGCTGTGGGTTGTAGGTTTTTGAGGGACATGAAGGTATTATTGTCGACATCAACGGGGCCTCGTTTCTGAGTTTTCTTTTTTTTCATATGCAAATATAAATGGATCCGGCATCAGCCTTTATCAGGTTGTGCGTCTTATTGATACTATGGTCCAGAAGTACGTCGTTATCCTGCACCTCAGTAATTTCGACCCCGCGTTCTCTCATATTGGTGAGTTTCTTTTTTCCCCTCAGCATGAGCAATGTTACCCGCGTCTTCGGGTTTTGTCAATCTGCGAAACCTAAGCCGCGCCACGGCAGGATGATCATTTTCATGGCTATGTTCCATTTTACCAATTGACTCCTTCGTGCTTTTTTGATATAGTACCACATTATTTTGCAAATGGGCCATCTCATACAAGGGGTATCGGCGGGACCCTCCATACTGCGTTAAGAGGTTGTTGGAATGGACAATAGACTGTTAGCGATCAAAAAAAAGCTCGAGAAGCAGAAGGCAGAAATTCTTTCCGAAGCAGAACACACGCTTAACAACAAGCTCAGCACGGAAAAGGAAAGCTTCCCCGATCCCACGGACCAAGCGGTGGCGGAGCTTGACAACAATTTTCTCCTCAGGCTGCGCGGACGGGAGCGCAAGTTGCTCAAAAAGATAGAAGAAGCGATTTCGCGGATCGACAGCGGTACCTACGGAATATGCGAGTCATGCGGAGAAAAGATCAGCATCAAACGGCTGGAGGCCAGGCCCGTGACTGCGCTCTGCATCCATTGTAAAACGCGGCAGGAAGAAGAAGAGAAGATCCATGCAGGTTAACCGTAATCAAAGCTGATGTTTTCACGCACATCAGCATGTGCATTTTTTGACCATGGCCTTTTCAATTCCGCAGGAACTCGATGCCAGCCCGGCAGGTGTTATCGTCAACACTGACTTTTTCTTTCCACTTCACGATGCCCGTCTTTTCCCCCGCCTCATCGTTGAATATGACCACCCCGGAGTGCTCCAAAGGATACTCGGTCCAA
>DATJAO010000057.1:0-41190 GCA_035516175.1 Nitrospirota bacterium | reverse complement strand
TCCGATTGATTTCCACGGTGTTCACCGCAGCCAGGATGTTCGGGTTTTTCTTGAGAGCGATATCGAGGCAACGGCTGATGGTAAGCGTCTCACCCGGGGTTATCATGCTTCCGCCCGAGAGATCTTTCTTTTCCGGTTGCTCTTGTACCGGCTTGTACTGACCAGCCGGTGCCGGCTCCTCCGCGGATAGAGGTAGCGGCGGGGCCGCAAGATAGAGAGAAAGAAGCACGATCAGGCTACTCATCATGAACTTATTTACATGGCTCCGAGTCATAGGCTTCTCCTGTCAGCATCGAGGCAGTCTTAATCACGGAATGTGCCGTGCATGAAAATATCGATGAATTCCTGGATGTTCTTTTCCATTTTGATCTTCGTCATCCCCGGTTCCTTCATGATCTCTTCGGACCTGAAATAAGTAAAGATCATACCATGAAATATGCTGGCGGCCATCTCCGGGGATACTTTCCTGAGCATTCCTTTTTTCTGCAAGGTCCTGAAATAGCCTGCAAGGGTCGCCCTTATTTCATCAACGAATTTATTGTAGACCCGCCTTACCTTTTCAGGATAAATCGTCACTTCAGAGAACATGATCTTGACCATGGACTTTCTGTCCCTCAGAGACAGGAGGAATCGTGTCGCGATAAGCCTGAGGGCATCCTCATAGGACAGGCCGTCCAACTCGGGTAAAAGGTCCCGCAGCATCGGCAGGAATGTATAGCTGTTCAGGAGCTCCTCAAAAAGCTTTTCTTTGGAACCAAAGTGCCTGAAGAGAGTAAGTTCCGTCACCCCGGCTTCCTGGGCGATTTCCCTCGTCGTGGCGCCGAGATATCCCTTCTCGGAGATCAGCCTTAAGGTCGCTTTTAACAGTTTTTCTTTCGTCTCGGTCTTTTTCATAATTGTTAGTAGGCACTTACATTAAACCAGCGCGCGGGAGATGTCAAGCGTTTAGTGCTAAAAAAAGCAACTTTCCTCTTGCAAATAGCATCTTCCTGTGGTAAGGTACGCCTGCCTTTCAGCAGTTATTTTCATTTACGGAGGATCATGACAGTGGCGGGTACATGCGAAATTTGCGGCAAGGGCAAGCTCAGCGGGAACCAGGTGAGCCATTCCAACAACAGAACCAAGAAGGTTTCAAAGCCGAACATCCAGAGCGTCAAGGCAATGGGGCCGCATGGCTCCCACATACGGATGCAGGTATGCACGCGCTGTATCCGTTCTGGTAAAGTAAAAAAAGTCAGCTAGTCTTTCTTCCATCATCATTCCAATTAAATAGTTCGGCCCCATGCTCCCTGAACTGCGGGGGCCATTGAATCTACTATTTACATTCCCTAGTTGCTCCATCGTATCAAAGTATCAAACAATTGATGTCATTTCAGCTCCCAATCTTCTATTTGAGCTCCTGGGCACAGATAATGCACAAAATTATATATAAGAACAGCAAATTGCAATGCATTGAAAGTTTAAAGTTAGAATTTGAAGTTGACACCTTTTTTTCAGTGGTCTATATTATTTCATCTGTAGAATCTATAAAAGACTTTAAACGATTTATTTAAGAAATGATATTTTTTCCTCAGGACCGTTGAGGAGAAGGAGGTGCAGGTAAAACCGCAGTAATTGCTAGTGAGGGAATCTCATGTTGCATCTGAGCACAGAGTGTGCTCGGCATTACAAAAAAGGGGAGGAACTATGAGTCTCATGAAGAAAGGTGTCGTAATTGGGTTAATGGTTCTTGGGGTGTTTGGTCTTTTCCTTGCCGTATCTCAGAAGTCAATGGTTGACGCTGCGGATATCAAGGACGTAGTTGTAAAAGTTGAGCCTGCAGCGAAATGTCCGACCTTCAACGCCACTGCGTATATTGCAGGTCACGGTGGTCACCTGGCCATCATCAATATGAATACGATGAAATCACCAACGGATATTGAAAAAGACAGGATCGTACTCACGGAAGCCGGCTCCGAAATGGAAGGCAAGATCGCAGGCATGAGCTTTGAAGAAGTCAAGAAGGCTGGCGGTTCTCACGGTCAGGCCATGATGATGGAAGGTGGCAAGAAAGTGCTCATTGCTGGCACGCTGGACGGGAATGTGTACAAGGTAGACTTGGCCACCGGCAAGAAGGAAGGTCCGTTCAAGGTTGGTGAGAAATTCTGCGGTGCCATTGCTGGGCCTGATGGCAATGTCTATTTCGAAGATATGGCCGATGGCAACGTCTATGTGTGGGATGCAAAAACCCTCAAGACAGTCGACAAGATGCCTGTGGGTAAGGCTGTATGCGGAATCCAGTGGACCCATAACCATGGTAAAGCATATATCACCGATATGCCGCTGGGTTTAGTCTATGTTTACGATTGGAAGACCAAGAAAGAGATAAAGCAAATCTCGGACCCGCAAATGACCTTTATTCATCAGGCGCGCATGACGCCAGACGGGAAGTACCTCTGGGTCAGCGCCCCGAACGAGTTCGATCCGGGTCTTAAGCCGGGCACGCACAAGAGCCAGATCATCGTGATCGATACGGCCAAGGATGCGGTCGTAGAGCGCCTGGTTCTTCCGGATAATGTCAGACCTCACGACTTTGCGTTCAGCCCTGACGGCAAATACGCTTTCGTGTCATCGAGAACGTACGGCGACGACAGCACGATGAACGTGATGCAGATGAACAATCACACAATAGTATGCACTGTGTCTGCATGCGCCAGCTGCCATAAACCGGCAGGTGTGGAAGTCAGGATCGATAAGGGTTCGCCGCTTCTCTGCGGAATTGAAATCGACTGGCACAAGTAGTCTGTAAACTCTACCGGAGGGCTAGGTTACCTGGCCCTCCGATTTATTTACCTTCCCACCGATATTCTGGTATAATTACATCACAATTACATTGGCTATAAAGGAATAATCACGCACAATTATGAATATCCCCTACGTCGCTCTCAAAAATCTTAAAAGGAAAATTACGCGGACATGGCTTTTGTTCGCTATAGTCGCGGTTGTATCCTGCACGCTATTCTCGGCGACACTTTTCTTAAAGAGCATCAATAACGCACTCAGGATCGGCACCTACCGACTCGGCGCCGACATTCTAGTTGTCCCCGAGAGCGCGGAGTCCAAGGCGAAGAGTGCTCTCCTTTCCGGGGAGCCCACGAACTTCCTTATGGACCGGTCAATTCTCGATCGGGTAAGAGCGATCGATGGGGTCAAGCGCGCCACCGCTCAATTGTTCATCAAACCCACGAGCTTCACCTGCTGTTTCAATGTGGATGTATTCCTTGTGGCCTTTGACCCGCAAACTGACTTCACCGTGAAGCCCTGGCTCGAGAAGAACCTTAATCGCAAGCTCGGGCTCGATGAGATCATCACCGGCCGGGCGGTCCCTGTAATAGTGGGAGACAAGATCCCCTTTTTCGGCACAACGTTCACGGTTGCGGGAACCATGGAAGCTACGGGAATGGACTTCTTTGACCGGGCCGTATTTATGAGCCTTGATTCCGCCTACAAGATGGCGGAAGATTCAAAGGCCAGGGCCATCCAGCCCCTTGAAATTAGCAGGAACCAGATATCGACTGTCCTCGTACAAGTAAGAGACGATATGACCCCTGACCGTGTCGCAATCCGAATAGAACATGACATCAGCGGCGTGAAGGCCCTTGTTTCGGATACCATCATCAGCACGGTCCGGAAACAGCTTGCTGGCCTTATTAAGGCAATTTTGCTCATCAGTATCATACTATGGTTCATCGTACTCCTTATCATGGCTTTTGCTTTCTATATGATCGTGAACGAACGGCGCAGGGAAATCGGACTCCTGCGCGCAATGGGCGCGAACAAAGGGCATATTGCCGCGATCATACTGAACGAGGCCACCCTGCTGTCGGCTGCCGGCGGCGCGGCGGGGATCATCCTGGGATATGGTTTGCTCGTAAGTTTTAAAAATCTGTTACTCCACTATCTCAGGCTCCCCTACCTCTTCCCTAATACGGGCGACTTGATCTTCCTTACAGCAGGCGCGCTCCTGTTCTCCATCGTGACGGGCCTGATCGCCGCACTGCTGCCATCGCTCAGCGTCTTGCGGGTCGAACCCTACGAAGCTATAAGGAGCGCTGAATGAGACCTTTGTTCCTTGTTTTCATAACGCCACTTCTGCTCTTCGCGTGTACCGGGGAAAAAGAAAAAACGGCTGAACCTGTGAATGCAGAAAAGAGCATTTTCGAAGAAGTAAAGGAGCAGACCGTCAAGAATCCCAAGGATGCCGATGCATGGTATTACCTTGCAGATCTCTATGAACGTTCCCAGATGTATCGCGAAGAGGTGGATGCGCTCCAACATGTCATAGCCATTAAACCAGAAAAAGGCTACGCTTACATGAAACTGGGGACAGCATACAACAGACTCGGTGAATATCATAATGCTATAAAACAATTTACTACGGCAAAGAAATATCTTCCCAAGGACCCCCTAATCTATAATAACCTCGCCGTGGCTTACGGCAAGGTAGGAAAAACGGATGACGAAATTCGTGAACTTGAAAAGGCCATTTCCATAAGGCCGCATTATGCGACTGCACGGTACAATCTCGGCATAGCATTCCTGAAAAAAGGAAAACGTGAACTGGCTCTGCAGCAGTATGATAAGCTCAAAAAATTCGATGAGGCGATTGCTAATGCCCTCAAGAAAGAAATAGACGCGAAGAGGACATAATACGTGGCCGGATTGGTGCGGACCATCGTCTTGACAGTTTTAGTGATCGTTTCTACTGTCGCCACTGTTTCGGCGGCAGAGATAATCAAATGCTCCGAATGTGGCATGATGGTGGAACTTAATTCTAAGTTTGCATCGAAGATCGTGCAAGCCGACAAGACCCTCTATTTTTGCGATATCGGAGACCTGTTCTCCTACCTGAAGAGGACGAAGCAGAGTGGCTTCAAAGTGGAAGTCAAGGACTACAAAACCGGCGAATGGATCGACGCGCGTGCGGCCTACTATGTCCATGCCGAAAATAAATTCAGAACCCCTATGGGATGGGGAATAGCTTCATTTAAAGACCAGAAGGATGCCGCGGAATTCGGCGCGGCCATGGATTTCGACTCTGCGGCAAAGGCACTGAAATGAAGACGCTTATCGCCGTTACAGCATTGATGAGTGGGATCCTCCTTATCCTCGTGCCACGGTTCATCCTCCCTGTATGCGAGTATGAGGGATATCCTGCGATGCACTGCTCGGACACAGCCCACGCAGAGTATGTCGTAGGCGCACTGCTCCTGGTGGCGGGCATCGTGGTGTTCTTGCTTAAATGGACCAGAACGACCATCATCGGCGCTATGGTGTCTATCATCCTATACATCGCTGCTTTCCTGCTCCCGGATATATATGGATACTGTCACAGCAGCCGGATGCCGTGCAATTACGGGGCAGTGCCGGGCATCAGGTTTATCGCTAGTATCGGCGGCATAATCATGGTTGTCGCCATCATCAGCCTCTTGAGAAGCACCCGAATGAAAGGAAACACATGATTGAGCTGAAAGGATTATCAAAGACCTATACCATTTCAGGACAGAAGATAAAGGCGGTCCAGCCCCTAGATCTTACGATCCAGCAAGGCGAATTCGTATCCATCGTCGGCCACTCCGGCAGTGGGAAGAGCACTTTCTTGAGCCTGATCGGCGGTATAGCCCGGCCCGATACCGGCACGGTCACCGTTGACGGCACGAACATCTGGGAATATGATGACACGAGGCTTTCGAAGCTGAGGAACGAGAAGTATGGATTCGTTTACCAGTTCGCGAGCCTTATCCCCACTCTTACCGCCACCGAGAACGTCCTCCTCCCTACGGTGTTCGGCGGGAAGAAGACCGCGGAAGACGCCGTGAAACTTCTCAAGCTCGTCGGGCTCGGCGACAAGGTTAATCGGTATCCATCTGAGTTAAGCGGTGGGGAGCAGCAGCGCGTGGCGATCGCACGGGCGTTCATTCATGAGCCTGAGGTCATTCTTGCCGACGAGCCGACGGGCGACCTCGACGAAGAAACGGAATCGGAGATCATGGGGTTCTTTGAAAAGATCAACCGTGAGAAAAAGGTCACCATGATCATGGTGACCCACAGTTCCGAGATCGCACTCCGGGCCCCGAGTCGGCTCAGGATGAAACATGGCGTTCTTGAAAAGCTGAACTAGATTTTTTTGTCTCCCTTCCGGGACCCGCAGGCAGACCATCCTTCCTGGATCAGAACATATTCAAAACAAACGGCGGCCTTGCGGGCCGCCGTTTTTCATTGATCAGTGAACTTACTCTCTTCTACGCCTACTTCTTCTTCTCGGACTTTCCCCCAAAGAGGTTATCATACTCCATTGGGTGATGATGTTTGAGCTGTTCGATCGACATCTTTCCCGTCAGCCACATCCAATTCATCGGGAACACCTCGGACCTCAGGTGCTCGTTGTAGAAATGGAAGATGAGGATGAACACGATGGCCAGAAGCGCCTCATCACTGTGCATGATGAAGATGACATCCCAGATCCACTGAGTCGACCACATGGGGAAGATCGATGATACTGTCACCGGAAATGCAAGGAAAAAGCCTGACGCTCCAATGATGAACATGCCCCAGTAAACCGCCCAATAGTCGAATTTCTGCATATAGTTGAACTTTCCGAAATACGGCTTCTCCTTGCTCAAGCCGAAAAAGTACATGAAATTCTGGAACGCGTCCAGAACGTCCTTGAGCGTCGGCACGAGCGTCAACCGCAAGTCCCTCTTACGGGCCAGATTGAGCAGATAGAACTGGTGGTAAATGAAGTCGAGGAGCATGGTAATGCCTGCCGTGCGGTGGATAATTCCCGCCATCTTTGCCCCGCCCCAGAACCTGATCCAGGCGCTCGCCGGGTCCTGATACGCGTATTTAAGCCCCCAGCCTGTGAAGGACAGGAGCAAAAAAGTTGTAAACATGATGACATGCTGAATTCTTGCGGAGAGGTCGAACCTCTCGATCTCTGTGGGAATATTCTTATTATTCATGCTTGTCTCCCTTCCTGAACAAACGGTCGCGGATGTCCGCATAGATATCCAGAAGCACGTGCATGCAGATAAACGCAAATACGCTCACCGTGAGGATGATCAAAATGATCTCGGCGTAGTGCGCAATAGGATGGAGTGGTTTATGGGTGATCGCCGCAACGAACTTCTCCGTGGCGCCCGAGTGGCATTTCGAGCAAGTCTTTATCTTATTCGCGCCAACAACAGGCGACGAGGGGTCCTTATCGCTTTTAATATCATGCGCACCGTGACAATCTACGCATGAAGGCGCTTTGCTGTATCCCACCTTCAGCTTCCTCCCGTGGAAGCTCTCAAGATAGCGCTCCATAACCAGCGGGGAAAACCCGTATTTTTCGGACAGGTCCTTCTCTTCGTGGCACTTGCCGCAGGTCTGGACGACTTTGAAGTGGTTTACTGTGGATTCTTTGCTCGCTTTTGGCTGGATATAATGCGGGGACCCATGACAGCTGGTGCAGACGGGACCGTCCGAAGATTTTTTGATAATGACATTTTTCCCGTGAACACTTGCCTTATACATCTCATAGATCTCCGCGTGGCATTGGGCGCATGCGGCTTGCGCAATAGGATCGATCTTGCTCTTCGGGGAGATCCTGGCGGCAAGTTCAAGGGTCGCCTTGTCAGCTTTACCAGAGAGTCCCTGGTGCTGCGCTCCTTTCAGGGACATGTGGCACATGACACAATCAAACGAGCCGTGAACGGATTTTGTATACTTCTCCTGGCTTACGTTCGTGGCCCCTTCCATCGATCCGTGACAGCCGAGGCATGTCGCAGCGTCCACTGCAGCATAGGCAGCAGGGACCATAACAACGGTGAACAACAGCAGCAATAGCGCGTTCAACCAATTCCTCATACTATCTCCTTTCAAATGATTATTAGTATTCGTGCAATAAAACAAACACGGCTAGGGATGTATTTTCAGGGCATGACAAGGCAAAAAATAGCACAAAGGATAATTTTAATCAAGCATATTTTGCAAAATCGTAAGTTGAGGTCTGAGTCGAAGAGAACGGGTAAAACAACGTTATTATTCACGATAAAGGACCTTGACCAGATAAAGCCCGCATGCCGGTGCGGTCCTCCCTGCCTTGCTTCGATCGCATGACAAAAGCATCTGCTTCACGGCTTCCATGGTGTACCTGCCGAGACCGACGCCAACAAGCGTTCCGACGATATTCCGAGCCATATGCATCAGGAATGCGTCAGCTTCGAGAAGGATTTCAACAAAGTCTCCCCTCTTCATGATGGTGACCGCCGACAGCTTCCTTACCGGCGTCTTTGCGCCGCATGCTGAACTGCGAAAAGCGGAGAAGTCGTGCTTGCCGATCAGAACCCCTGCTGCGCGACGCATGGCGTTCAGATTGAGCTTCCGATCAATCAGCCAGGCACGGCTATGATGGAGGGCAGAGGGGGCGTGGCGGTTGAGGATGACATACCGGTAGATCTTGCCCGTTGAACTGTACCGGGCATGGAAATCCTCCGGCACGTCTTCCGATGATAGCACCCTGATATCATCAGGGAGCAGATGGTTCAACGCCGGAGCCCATGCCTCGGATGGAATACAGCTTTCAGTCCTGAAATTGGCGACATGGCCCATGGCGTGCACTCCTGCATCGGTCCTGCCGGAGGCATAGGTTTTGACATCTTCGCCCGTCAGCTCCTTAAGCGCCTGTTCAAGCGTTTCCTGAATCGTCGCTCTGCCGCTCCCCGATTGCGACTGCCAGCCGTGGTAATTGGTACCGTCGTATTCCAGGATGATCTTGATATTCCTCTTCATTCCGAGCTTTGCACCAAGGTCATTCTCCCAGATAGGCCTTCTTGATTCCCGGATCCTTCTCCAGAGCTGACGCTTCTCCCTGCATCACGATCTTCCCGGTCTCCATCACATATGCCCGGTGCGCGAGCCGGAGCGCTGCCTTCGCGTTTTGTTCCACAAGTAGGATCGTCGTTCCCTGCTGGTTGATCTCTTTGATGATTTTAAATATCCTGGTCACTATGATGGGTGCCAGGCCGAGCGATGGTTCGTCCAGGAGCAGCAGCCTTGGTCTCGACATAAGTGCCCTGCCGATGGCAAGCATCTGCTGTTCGCCTCCTGAGAGTGTGCCGCCGAGCTGCGTGCTCCTCTCAGACAGTACGGGGAACATTTCGAATACCCGCTCCATCTCATTCGTAAGCTCCAGCTTATCCCTGGAGAATGCTCCGATTTCCAGATTCTCCCGCACCGTCATTCTCGGGAAAATACGTCTGCCCTCGGGCACCTGAGAGACACCCATCTGCACGATCTTGTACGCCGGCCAGCCGGATATCATTGATCCTTCGTACCATATCTTGCCGGACCGTAATGCGGAAATACCGGAAATGGACATGAGGGTCGTCGACTTGCCGGCGCCGTTCGCGCCGATCAAGGCCACGATCTCTCCCCGCTCAATGGTCATACTGATCCCCTTGAGAGCGTCGATCATGCCATAGGATACCGACACATCTTCAAGCCTAAGCATGGATGCTATCCTTCCCGAGATACGCCTCGATCACATTTGGGTCTTCCTGAATGTTTTTTGGTAAGCCCTCCGCGATCTTGACCCCATGATCGAGCACTATTACGCGGTCCGAGATACCCATTACAACCTTCATGTCGTGTTCGATCAGGAGAATGGCCACCCCGTTATCCCGGATCTTGCGGATAAGGGCCATCAACTCTTGCGACTCCAGAGGGTTCATGCCGGCAGCCGGCTCGTCGAGGAGTAAGAGGTGGGGTTCTGTCCCGAGCGCGCGTGCGATCTCTAGCCGACGCTGGTCGCCGTATGAGAGGTTCGCAGCCAGAGCGTCATGCTTACTCTCGATCCCTGTGAATTTCAGGATATCCATGGCCCGGTAACCCATGTCCCGCTCTTCCTTCTTCACCCGGGCCGGCTGGAATAAAGCGCCGAACACACTGGCGTGAGTGCGACAGTGCGCTGCCACCATGACGTTCTCGATACAGGTCATGCCGCCGAAGAGCCGAATGTTCTGGAAGGTCCGTGCAATGCCCATTGCCGTTATCTCGTGCGGCGGCATGCCCGTAATGTCCCGGTCGTGGAATAAAGCCGTGCCTTTCGTAGGCTGATACATGCCGGTGATGCAGTTGAAGAAAGTGGTTTTACCGGCTCCGTTCGGACCGATAATGCTCACAATCCTCTCGCGCTCAACCCGCATGTCCACCCCATCAAGGGCCCTGAGGCCACCGAAGTATTTGGTCAGGTTTTTGGTCTCTAAGAGAAGCATAAGAACGATCAAAAATCTTTCATTTTGAATTTTGAGTCTGTTTCTTCACCGTACCCAGAAGCCCCTGCGGCCTGAAGATCATCATGAGCACGAGGGCGATACCGAATGCCAGCATCCGATAATCCTGGAAGTCCCGGAACACTTCAGGGAGCGTAATGAGAAGGAGCGCGCCAAGTATAATGCCGGGGATGCTCCCCATGCCTCCAAGGACTACCATGCAGAGGATCATGACTGATTCGAAGAAGGTGAAACTCTCGGGCGAGACGAATGCCATCTTGGCGGCAAAGAAAACGCCGGTCATCCCCGCCCATGCTGATCCCAGCACGAATGCCAGGAGTTTTAACCTGAACGTGTTAATGCCCATGGCCTCAGCCGCGAACTCATCCTCGCGGACCGCGATCCATGCCCTGCCGATGCGCGACGAGATAAGACGGTGCATGGCAAAGACGCTCACAAGCGCGATAAAAAAAATCAGATAGTAATAATCGAGCGTGGTAGTGAGGACATACCTTCCTATCATTGGCCTTCCAATCCTGGAAATGCCGTTCGGCCCTCCCGTAAGGCTATCCCAGTTGTTCAGCACGATTCGGGTGATTTCGCCCAAGCCAAGCGTGACAATGGCAAAGTAATCACCACGCAGCTTGAGCGTCGGCAAGCCAAGGAGCAAGGAGAATGCTGCTGCTGATAACGCTCCTACGATCATGCCGGGCCAGAACGACAAGCCGATTGTCGTTGAGAGGATGGCGTACGTATACGCTCCGACGGCGTAAAAAGCTACGTATCCCAGGTTCAGCAGGCCGGCCTGCCCCACCGTGATATTCAGTCCCAGTGCGAGGACGATATAGATGCAGGTAAGAGTCAGCACATCACGGTAATAATCGTTCAGGAAAAGAGGTACGATAAGGAGGGCCACGACCACTATGAAAAGAACGACAGAAGTGTTAAAAGAGGAGACAAGCGAGGAGAATGCCACACCGATGCGGGAAAACCTTCCGGTGAACTGCCTGAGAAGCGAAGCAATGACATCAATCTGCCGCAATTTCCACAGGACGACCGCAATCGCTGCCGCTGCGGAAATGCGGAGCGCATTGCCCGGGCCGGTGAACGGGAGCATGAGCAGGCCGGTCCAGAGAGGAATGATGAAGATGTTAGCGTATTTGGCCAGCAACCTCGGGGAAGGATACATAACGAGATGCGATTATCGCATAAAACCAGTACGATTTCAAGGCATTGTTGCAGAAATTGAGGATGGCACGATGGTCGGCTGAGCTATGTTATTGAGATTTCCGGAGCGGAGCTTCTCCTAGCCGTTCCCCATCGACGAAACAACCCCCCATTCCTTGGATTCCTTGGAAAACACGACATTGAACGCATAGATACCGATTGCCTGCGGCAGGACATCGGTAGCTGACCCGGTCTTGTCGCTGGCATACAAGACTGTTTGAAACATAGCTCGTGCTAAAATGCCATCGGTCGTCACATGAAGGTTCGTGAGGTAAGCCGATATCTTTTAATGGCGGAAAAGATAGGAAATCCGTAGCCCTTTGATCCTGTTGTAGTCATACCGCTGCGGATCGCGATAGTTCCTGGACAGGTGGTCCAGGATTGTCCATATATCCTTCTCTTCCGCTGCCGCTGGACCTCTTGGATCATCATTTGACCTCATCCTGTTCCGACTTTCTCTGGCAGCCCTGGCAGGTGAATTGCCGTGAGAAGCACCATGGTGATGATAGCGACCTTTCCCATTGTATGCATCCTCATGATTTTACCAGATACGTTCTCGCACCTACTGCCCATTGACATCATTTCAACAATGCCGCCGGTGATGACATTGTATCACTGAAAGATTGAATCGATGCAAGCGGTGGTTTTTTTATGTCGTGCTTGAAGAAGAAACCTCATATGCGGATATCATTTATATCATATGCATCTTTTTCTAAATCCGCTTAAATAGGATGTCTTGAATTCAGGTATCACTTAATTTATTGGATAAATTCATGAAAAATTCTATGCTACACTATGTCTATCTTAGGGGCAGCAAAAGGGAGTGACATTGGAAAATTGAGATCGCGGATTTAAAATCTGTTGATATTTGATGATTAGGATTTGGTGTTTTCTGTACCGGTATGCAGGAAGAAACGAGCGATACATGCTGCTCGCTTCTTCCTGCCGCGATAGTATATCGATTCCTCAAGGAATCTTAGAATTTTTCCTGTACGCCTGAAGGGTCCTTGAATTCAAAGTTCGGGTTCCCCTTGAGCTTCTTCTCCCCCCTGTTATCCAGGTATTTCCCCAGCTCCAGGTTCACCTTCGCCGGCACATCCACTCCCGCCTTTGTCAATGCCTGCCTCAGCAGTCCCTCGGCCTTTGTCGCATAGGCAGTCGCGTCGCCGAGAATTCTCATCGCTTCGGTGGGGTTGTGGAAGCCGACTGAGTTTTCTGCACCGACAAATACACCGCGATAGAATGCTTCTTCATAATAGTCCTTGGCCTTGTCATAGAGGGCCGTGTCGATCTTCTTTCCCGCCTCCTGCGCCTTGTTGGCCATCTCAAAAAGTTTGGCGACGGTGGCCGTAGCGTAACCTGCCCGCATCATAAGCGCCACGGTCCTGTCCTGGATGGCTATCACCTGTCCCCGCAGCCACTCGGCGCTCTCGGTATGGCACTGCGTGCACGCGCGCAGATCGTTCTTGAGAGGACTCATCACACGGTGGTCGGAGACTTTATGCACGCCCACCTTCGTATACGGCATATGGCAGTCCGCGCAGGAAGCCCCTGCCTTCCAATGGACGCTGTTGTTGGAGAACAGCTCAAACTCGGGGTGGCGGATGAATGCCATTTTGAATCCTGTCACATTCTGCTTCCATTCTGCATACGAAGCGTCGCTGCGGATCTTTTTGATAATATTTTCGATGGTAATGTTCCCCCATGTGCTTCCCTGCCAGGGGAAGAAGACCCCTGTCGAATGCATATCCTTGTCCTTCGGTATGCTGTACGTAACATGGCATTGGGCACAGACAACGCTCCTCATCTCCTGCCGCGATAACTTATCGGGATCAACGCCCATAGCCTTCAATGCGGCAGCCAGAGTAAAGCCCCTCGATATCTTGAGGGACATGTCCTTGTTGTCGTGGCAGTCGATGCAGGCAACTCCGAGGGTCCTGTTGTTCTCCGGGATCTGGACAAGTACTTCCTTATAGGGGTTCTTGTAATAATTAATGGCCATTTCTTTTTCAAGTTTCGGCGCATAGGGGGTCTTGCAGGTGAGGCAGACGCCGCCTGCCTTTACCCTCGATGGATCGACATTAAGCTGGTCGCGAAGCATGTACGCATGTCCGCGCGGTTCGTTATACTCGACTCCGAATCCCCAACCATTGAACAGGAGAGCCATGTACGGGAATTCAGCCAGTTTGTCGTAGGTGATTTTGTCGGTGTTGAACCCCCTTTTATATTTGCTTTTTCCCGGAGGTGTAGGCTTTTCCGTGTCTTTCCAGAGGCTGTATTCTTCAGGATATGCCTTTCCCCATTTATCCGGGCTGTACTCTCCCTCTTCAATCTTTACCGTCTTGACCTGCTCGGTTTTTGCTGGAGAGCACGCGTATGCGAGAAATGCCAGGACCGCGCTCACCAAAAGCATGGTCAGTATTACGTAATTTCCGCGTTTCATCGTAATCCTCCTTTAAAAGTGTGATAGTTGCTTGCCGAAAACCTTCAGGGAGTTTCAATCAAACCGCTTCGCGTATGCATCAACCGCCTATGACATTCCCAGCATTTTCTCTCGTGATCGATGAACTCAACGGCAGCAGTATGGCATCTGATGCAATTGGCCTGTAGTACGTCCGCACCGTGAGATGTCAGCGCGATGTGTTCGGGGACCCTCCCGGAATAAAAGAACAGGACATCTTTCAATCCGTCGATGGCTTTCCATGTATAATGGACTCCCTGGTTCTCGTTCGGCAGATGACAGTCAACGCACTGTTTTCTCCGGTGAGCTCCCTCATGGAGCCAAGACTCGTACTCAGACCCCATCACGTGACATTTCACGCAGAAATCGGGCGAATCTGATTTGGCCAGCATCTTCATCGGTCCCAGCAAGATAAAAAATATTATAACCACCACGGCTAAGCCAACCACGACAATATATCTGACGACTGTTTTACGCTTTCTCGTCTCCATTCTTTCACCTCCTTACATTACTGGTTAAGTTTAATACGCTGATCATGGATTGTTCCCCTAGAAGATGGTATGTATCTAACCTTATCAAAAAAATATCCTCGGCGTTGTTACTAATTGCAAGTTACTGTTTCTGTACATCGTTTTACGCCTGACCTTTATACGCTTTTTCTCAGTTCTTTCTCAACATATGACAAAAAATGATGCAGAAACTTGTAATCGCGGGGTTTTCCTTGACATGGTGCTTGCCCTCAAGGTAGATGATCGTGGGATTAGGAAGATATAGATTCAGTTCTATCCAAGGCAATTTCTCAATGAAGACTAGTCGTGCTCCGCGACACAGCAGCCTGATGCAGACAAGGAGCCTAAGATGAGGAAGTCCCTGTTGCTCGCGAGGTCGTCAAGCAAGCCCGGGACCGATCGTTGTCAACCATGAGAAACACGCCATGGCGAACGGTCACGAATGCTCGGGATGTCACTTCGGTGTCTTCCAAATGGGAAAGAGAGCGCACAAGATGAACATGAGCAGCATCACCAAGGGTCACTTCTGCGGGATCTGTCACAACGGCAAGATTGCTTTCGGCGTGGAAGACCGGACACAATGTAAAGAGTGTACTTAGTGGAGGCTTGTGCACTTCGCGATCTGTGAAATAGGATGCTGCCCCCTGGACCGGATTAGAAAGCAGCATAACCATTTTAATTTCGATAATAGAGCATAATTTGAGTATTGTAATTCTCGATCTTCGACGAGTTTACTAACGGCGCGAGTCCAAACCGACCATGAAAGGACCTCACTCCAGCGCCTGTCTGCGTGCGTACACGCGCAGGTGGGCAAGACCGATGTAACTGACCAGCAGATTGATCAGATAGTGTATGTGTTGCTAGGCTTGATGGCTAGAGAAAAAAAAGAAAATGGAATTTTATCCTGTTTTCTCGAAGATCAACACCCATAAGTACAATTCACCGGAAAATATTCAAAGAATAACTTGACTGGTATCCCTAAGTTATGCCCCGCGTAAGACCAAAGCGCTAAAAATCTCTTGCGTCCTTTCCCGATTTGTTATATATTCCGTGTACCGATGTACAATCTATACTGCCCAGGAGGAATATTTCATGCCTGAATTGGTGACGGTTTCGAGCATTGAAACTCTAGAGAAACTCAAGGCCAGAATTGAGGAACTGTTCAAGAAGGGACAGTACAACGAGATCACCCAGGCCATCGGCATGTACTCTCTCCTGATCGATCCGGAGCACACGATCAGCGACCAGACCCAGATCTATCGCCTTGTGCTGAACATGATAAAAGACAAGCTTCGTGGAGGCAAAGGAAAAAGCTATTCTACCTGGTATGAGCACTTCCCGAAGCTCATGGACGAGATCGTATCATCGGGGCAGATCGTTACCGATGCGATGTCATCAACCGTTATTTCCGACCGTTACGCTGCGTACGGATCTTTCAGGTCCCTGGAAGATTTCTTCTCCTGGGCGCTCGATGACAGGCGGCTGACCCTTGACCAGATCATAAAGTATATCGAAAAGACCGCCGAGATCGGCATCTGTTAGAGCACTATATTCCGCATTACTTCATCGACTGTTATCTCTTCCATACACCGGACATTGTCGTCACAGGTTCTCTTGAAGCATGGCGAACAGGCAAGCCCTGCCCGGACCGTGACGTGGGACTGGCCGAACGGACCTGTCCTCCACGGAGCCGTGGGCCCAAACAGGGCCACGACCCTGCTACCTGTGGCCGCGGCCAGGTGCATGGGTCCGGTATCGGTTGTGATGAACACCGAACAGAGCGATGCAAGCGCAGCAAGCTCCTTGAGCGTGGTCTCTCCTGCCCAATTCACGGCATTCTGTTTCATCATCGCAAGGATCCTCGCGTTCACCAGAACGTCCTCGTGACTTCCCGTAAAAATGACAACGGCATTCCGCTCACTTATGAGCCTGTCGGCGAGCTCCGCGAACTTCCGTTCGGACCATAGCTTGGTCTTCCACCGCGCCACCGGATTGATGGCCACGAGCGGCTTTCCTGCCGGCTTCAGACCCTCTATCCTCTGTTTGATTCTGGATATCTCGCCTTCGATCGGGAGCGTGCATGCCGGCGACGGATCCTTTGCACCGAGATAGCGGGCAACATCGAGATACCGTTCGAGCGCATGCTTTTCGATATCATAGGCAGGGAGTCGCTCGTTCAGGAATAGGTACGAAAGCTCACGCGTACGGTCAAACCCTATCTTTCGTTGGGCCCTCGCCAGACCGATCAGAATCCCGCTCTTAAACAGGCCCTGAAAATCAATCGCGATATCATAGCGCGTACTCCGGAGTTCGCTGAAGAACCGGACAATACCGCCGAGCCCCTGAAAGAAAGTGAGAGGATTTTTGAGCATGCGGGTCCATGATTTCCGGCGTGAGACCAGGAGCCTGGCAATAAGCGGATGGCCGACGAGAATGTCTGACGCCGCTTCTTCGACGGCCCAGGTTACGTCACTGTCAGGATAAATTTTTTTTATCGCCTCGAGCGTGGGCAACGTCTGCACCACATCACCGATGGCAGATAGTTTGATAAACAGGATATTCATAAATAATGAGGGAGCGGTTTATCGAGCAGAGAGCTTCTCTGGTGGAGGATTTTACCTGATACGATGCGTAATAGCAAGCCATAGTTATTCAGGCGTGCTGGTCAATCTGCGGATGATAAATGCCTGGCGATAGCTCAAGAAGCGCATGAGCATTTCCTCCTTGCCATCCCGCTCTTTTTTCGCGCCCAGCATCGAGAGCTCCCGGGCAAGGCTCACAGGCCGGTACACTGCAGCTTTGCCTATCGGTTCACGAAGCGACCATATAGGCAGAAACTCCGCCTGGGCAACCTGCGTGCTGTCACCTTCCTTCGTCGCGGTGATGCTCAGAATGATCCCATCGCCCCTCAGCGCCTTCTGATGAGTCATGTTAGCATATGATACGTCTGCGTTCTGGCTCGAAATAAAATTCCCGAGACTATAAACGATCAGTCCCATCCTCTTGTCGCGGGCCATATAGCTTTCGATCGGCTGAAGCACGTGAGGATGATGGCCCAGTATAACGTCGGCCCCTGCTTCGATGAGTTCCGACGCTAACCGTCGCTGCCAGGCCGTGGGACGCGTCGCGTATTCGTCTCCCCAGTGCAAAGAGACCACCACCAAGTCTGCATCCGCTCTCGCCTGCCGCACGCTGGCTGCAGCTCGGGTAAGATCAGCTTCGGAATTAACGCCTATGACATTAACTCCCGGAGCATCCGGAGATCTGCGAGGCAGCCGCTGGTTCGTACCGTAGGTATAGGCGAGAAAGGCCACGTTCACGCCTCGTGTTTTCAGGAACTTTGTCTTTGCGGCTTCGGCCTTGGTCCGGCCGGCGCCGATGAAGACAAGACCTGCCGCCTCGATATTATCGAGTGTCCGCTTCAATCCATCTGACCCCGCGTCCATGGCATGATTGTTCGCCACTGACACGATACCTACTCCGGCTTTCTTGAGCGAAGCAAGCAGCTCAGGCCGGGCATTGAATTTGGGATAGCCGGACACTCCTGCTTTATGGTCAACTGAAGTTTCCAGATTTGCGAACGTGATGTCTGCAACGGCCAGGTCGGGAGTAATTTTTTCAAATAAAAGGTCGTAGCCGCGCCTATCCTTGACCACGACAGACTGGATCGACTCAGGCATCATCACATCTCCCACGGCAGCGATGATGATCTCAGTCTTTACAGATGGCGGCTTTGAAGGTTTCTCCTGGCTCGGAGGCGGTGCCGGCTGCTGGCATGCAGACAGCGAGAGAAGGATGAGACAAGAGATAAGGTTCTGTAGACTGTATCTCTTCCTGGGATTCATCAGTACCTGCGTACACAGTACGAGTTTAATTCGCGCTAAAAACCAATGAATAATAACCGCATTCACGATTTTTAACACTATAGCATATGTTAAATGCAGTTGTGAACTATATTTTCTTCAGGTTTCGATCGCGGGAGGAGAGAAAAATAAATCGCTGTGCAGTCACGTTTCAAAAAGAAGCAATCCCTGTGTGAAAATAGGGATTGCTTCTCGGTGACCTATTGATGATTGATCGATCAGAACTTCCATGAGTAGCTGGCCGCTAGCTGCCACTGGTCCATCTTCAGCTGGATGTTTTCAGTAGGGTCTAAAGGATTGGGGCCCGTGACAGTATGTGGGAGAGCGCGAGTGAGCGCAAAATTCAGGTCCTGATTGTCGGCCATGGCTTTTGTAAAACCGGCAGTGACATGCTGCGTGATGACACCAGGGGCAAGGATATTAAACAGCACCTCGCTGCTGGGGATAGGCTCAGTCCCGGTAGAGTAACCTGCCCTCCAGGTCCACTCCTTGCTGCTCTTCCACTGCACCCCGACTTTATAGACCCACATGTCTTTCCAGCCGAAACCGGCGCCGCCATCATTCCCAAGTTGAGCGGTCTGAAGGTTGGGTAGCATCGGGTTATTGATGGACTTGATCTCACTGTAATTGATACGCTGAACGTCGAATACAAAGGCCAGCTCGGGTGTCGCTTTAACTGCCAAACCGGCGGTCCAGTTCGAGGGAATGTCGAAATCACCCTGCTCGGCGAACAAGCCTTTATACTCATTGAATTTGCTCATGTATGTTCTTGTCTGGTACGAAAGACCAAGGTTCAGCACATTCGGCACAATCTCTCCCAGGTAACCAATTCGTGCACCATAACCGTACGAGTAGGCATATCCGTTGTTTGAAAGGTTATTAGGATCACTGGAAAAGCCAAGTTGACCGAACGCCTGCAGGCCTTTTGCATCGAAACGCTGAATAGCAAATATCGGGGTGATGCCAATGGCATGCTGGGGAGCCAGCTTCCTAGCATAGGTGGGAGCTATGAACAATTGCATTAGATCAACACCGGTCGGTTCAGAACCACCGAACGTATTCGTCGGGTAATCGGTGTTCATGCCTCCGTTCCCGAATATTGAGAGGCCGAAAGAGCTTTTGGAGTCTATTATCCAATTCGCCCCGAAAGAAGGAAGCACAAACAGTGTTGAATTACTTTTCACCGTACCTGGTGCTAAAGGGAAAGCAGCCGGCGGCGATCCTGTCGGCGTACCACTAACAGTATATTGCCTGTTCGGGTTGAAGAAGGCGAGTCCGAAATCATACCGTTTGCCGAGAAATGCCATACTGGCAGGGTTGACGGCTGCATCAAGGCTATCCTGAGGCAAGGCAACACCGGCGCCACCTAATGCCTGGTCATTGACTCCATATCCATTAGCAAAATAACCATTTGTCGCGTATGCTCTCTGTGCAACAAAAGCCATACCCGCCATCAAGATAACGGAACAAATCAAGATGCCTTTTAGATTCGTGTATCCTTTTAGTTTCATAGCCGTTTCCCCCTTTGACTTCAAAGATTTATGCTGCCACTGCCGCTACCAATACGCCCCATAAATAAGCGATCAGAATTGTTACAATATTGTTACAGTATTTCATAACTCGTTATCTATGTCAAGTGTTTTACAGGAGAAATATATAAGGAAACACATCCAAACAGCATCATCACTCAAAATGCCGGCACGATCCGCAAGGTGTCACAGATTTGACTGCTTGTTCATGATGCGGTCCATGAAACATCCCTCACAGAATAATCCGCCCTTCAGGTTAAGTTCCTACCTTCGTAGCTTTCAGAGTCGCCCGGTGACCCTGCCGGAAAATTGATTACAATGTAATTTAGCAGCAGGATTACCATCCAGCGCTTCCGGATATCAGGTACCAGACTTGAGATCGGTGCCCGTCGTTGTACTGCCCTCCTTCACGCATACCACATCGTTGCTATGCATAAGGAAGCTTAGGTCGCAGGACGTGAATAAACAGGTTTTCAACAGGCTTTTGCTGAATTTTGACCATATTTTTTTAGAACTCAAGCATTATTTGTCTACAATATTCGTAATTATAATGCCGCCATTTTTTTTACAATAATTACAATTAGTTATATTAGTATTCCCTTTGATCAATGAGCAGATATGCTCAGAACGGGAAATTATATATATGTTCATGCATTGTTATTATGAAGCAATTTAGCGACGGGAATCGACGAGAATCATGGTTGGACAGAGAATTTCATGGCCCTTTCATAACATATTTTGTCACGCAGCAGCCTGTGAAGATATCAGATTTTCCCCTGCAATTAGTTTATGTGTACTCTTTTAGCTTGCTTTTTATTCAATTTTTGCTACAATTTTTATCGATTCCTGCCTCCGGTAGAGATGTTAAAAGAGATACGACGAACGGTTTCACGTGATGATTCTGACAACATGCGCGTGATTGTTATGAGAATTCGTGTTCACAAGACATATTTTTAAAAACTGTACGGAGGAGGTTACCTAATGCCTAAAAATACAAAAGGCAAAAACAAGAAAAAGAAACCCGCCCCCCGGAAAGCAGTCAAAAGATCGGCAAAAAAGAAAGCTCTTAAAAAGAAAGTAACAGCAAAGAAGAAACCGGCAAGAAAAAAAGCCGTCACCAAAAAGAAAGCAGCTAAGAAAAAAGCTACCAAAAAAGCTGTGAAGAAAAAAGCAGCGGCAAAAGCCCGGCCGGCACGCAAAAAGACGGCTCCGCCGAAACCACTTATGGTGACTCCCGGTCCCCCGTCTGGCAGCATCCCGCCCGTGGAAGAGCCGGCACAGAACGAAGTGGCCGCAGGCGTCGTGACTCATTATTACAGCCATCTTGGCGTTGCGGTGATCCAGATAAACAAAGGCGAGATTAAGGTTGGCGAAACCATCCACATTAAAGGGCACACAACGGACTTCACTCAACGGGTCGATTCCATGGAGTATGAGCACCAGCATATCGACCGGGCCGCGGCCGGCCGCAGCGTCGGGCTCAAAGTGAAGGACCATGCACGGGAACACGATATTGTGTACCTTGTGAAGTAGTGCTCTCTATTTTTTTACTGTGATTGAGATGGTATGATCTTATTTTTCAAATTCTACATGTCTTGTAAATCCCGCGAAGAAAAATGATCTTCAGCGCAGGTACGATGCCTGCGCTGTGTTTTTTTTACTACGCCCTGACGCCACAAGGAGTACCCTATCCCCTCTGTTCACGGGAACATAACCGGCCTCAAGCCAGCGGAAATGAAAATGCTCGAGCGTCTGTACCGCAGGAAAACGCCTCCGAACATGGTCATTACGCCCGAGGCCGCACGCGCTCTGACCGAAGCATCGGCCGAGACCGGCAGGCAGGTTGGCCTCATCATCGACCGTTCCGGCAGCATCCGTAACGTTGTCGTGGGCACGAACCGGGACATACTTATCCCGGACCTTTCCGAGCTCCGGCTCGGCACCAAGCGGCTTCGCGGCGTCAGGTTCATCCACACCCATCTGAAAGACCTGTCGCTGAACCAGGAGGACCTCACCGACCTGGCGCTCCTGCGGCTGGATATGATCGCGGCCCTCAGCGTCCGTCCCGACGGGCTTCCAGGAAACATCTCGATCGCCTATTTGATTCCTCCCAATCCCGAGGAGAAGCTCTACGAGGTCCTGCAGCCGCAGTCCGTACATGCGGTAGCCATGGATGCGGCCGAATTCATCGCGGACATCGAACGCCAGATGGAGCGCGCGCAGACCGCCCTGGAAGTAGCTAAAAGAGATCGCGCTATCCTCGTGAGCGTTTCGAAAAAAAGCAGACATGAACAGGAAGAGTCCATCGAGGAGCTCAAGGAGCTTGCCCGCTCCGACGATATTACGGTTCTCGATACGGTGATCCAGAGGCCGCACGACATCAATCCAAGATATCTGCTGGGTGAAGGCAAGCTCAAGGAGCTCATCATCCGCTCGCAGCAGCTTGGCGCGGACCTCATCGTCTTCAATCAGGATCTCACACCCGCGCAGGTCAAGGCCATAGGCGACATTACCGAGATGCGCGTGATTGACCGCACGCAGTTGATCCTTGATATTTTCGCGCGCCGGGCCCATAGCGGCGATGGCAAGGTGCAGGTCGAGCTGGCGCAGCTCAAATACCGCCTCCCCCGTCTCTCGGAGCGTTCCACTGCCCTCTCGCGCCTCACCGGCGGCATCGGCGGAAGAGGCCCGGGTGAGACGCGGCTCGAAATCGACATGCGCCGGGCACGTGACAGGATACGGAGGCTCGAGAACCAGCTTGATGCTCTTGGCAAGGCAAGGGATCAGCGACGTGAAAGACGCGTAAAGAGTGAAATCCCCATTGTCTCGATAGCGGGGTACACGAATGCGGGCAAGTCGACGCTCTTCAACACACTCACGAAGTCTGAGGTCAAGGCAGAGGACTTGCTCTTTGCAACGCTCGACACTGCTACGCGCAGGCTTCGCTTCCCACGCGACCGCGAGGTGGTCATCACCGACACGGTCGGTTTCATCCGTGACCTGCCCGAAGACCTTCTGGGAGCTTTCCGCGCCACGCTCGATGAGATGCAGGATGCGGACTTGATCCTGCATGTGGTGGACATCAGCAACCCGCGGTTCGAACAGCAGATGGAGTCCGTGGACAAAATATTGACTGAGATCGGCCTTGACCATATCCCCCGGCTTGTGGTGTTCAACAAGACAGATCTCGTGAACCGATTCTGGGCAAAGGCCCTCGCACATCGCTTTCATGGAGTCTATTGTTCGGCTATCAGTCCTGATACATTTGGAGATTTGTTGAAGGAGATTGAGAAAAGACTATGGCCGGAGGAAGATCAAAAGAAAGAGGCCAGAGGACAGACAACAGAGACCATACGGTAGACTAAGGACCGGTGCAGCTTGGGGGAATGAGCCTGCATTGAAAGCACTTAGCGGAACGAAACTTTAATGTATCGTCATAAGACCGAAGCCCAATGACCGCAAAATGCCTATGATAGTCGATTGATTCACTTCAGATTCTGTAACAGCTGGAATGCGGGCATCGTGGACCATCAAGGCCTTTTCAACACGCCCCTGGAAGCTCGGTAGCTCGCGCGTCAAAAGCTGAACGTCCTGTTCATATTCATCCGCTACCACGATAGCGAATCGTTTGATCTTCACGCTCAATGCCGACCGCTCAACATCCGCGTCTATCCGAAGCGTCCCGAGATAGTAAGCCTCTGCATCGGGTCCTACCTGGAACGCGATCTGGGGACGGATGGGGAACCATCCCCGGAACTCCCACCACCGGAGACGGGTCAGCAAATAGGTCCCTCTTGGCACCTGCCACAGGAAGGTCCCATCCGGCTTGACACGCCTGACGGCAAGCGCCTGTTCATCCTCGATACGGATGAGCATTATGTCAAGCTGTTCAGTAGTGCTAATATAACTTTCCTTTTCCTTCCCGTTGTCGATCATCCGCATCCGGCCGAAGATCAATGCCTCGTCGGGTGCAAGACTCTCGATGCCTTTCGGCGTTACTTCCTTTACGCTTACGGTCCTGTAGCACCCAGACGATAACAGGACGAGCAGCAACGTCACAAGAATGCCGATACTCATTTTTCTCATGTGTTTGCCACCCCTCGGTCAAAACCAGGAACTAAAAAAACCTCTCTTTGGAATTCTATCAGAAGGCCAGAACATGGTGTCTTACACACTGCCGTTTTCTGCTGTCCATGCGGAATGTACGATGATTGATAAAAAAGGCCGGGCAACCATGCCTGGCCTTGTCAGATATTCTAGGATTATTGGCACGTTACTTGAAGTACGCTTTGATGGTGTGGTTGGCCATGACGTTCGAGAACGACCAAGTGGCTATCGGCCCCTGAGACACGGAATCAATCAGTACATCGGCAATGTGATACCCTTCTTTCGGGGTAATGGTGTAGGTCAGGCTTCCTCCCGTGTTCATTGTAGTGACGCCTGCAGGACTAATGCTGCCTCCGCTTCCTGACGTTGCCGTGATGGTATAGGTTATCGGCCTGACGTAGGCATCGATGGTGTGATCGGCCGAGACATCCGAAAAGGTGTAGCTTGTTATCCCGCCCTTCTGGACACCATCAATTAGCACGCTATACACCACGTAGCCGGCGTTGGGGGTGATGGTGTAAGTGCGGCTGTCTCCTCTGTTCACCATTATCATGCCCGACGCTGTGATATGCCCATAAACGGTGAAACTGTTATCCCAGTTTGTCACCGAGGCTGTGATGGTATATACATCCGGGGTAAAGGACGCGCTGATGGCGTGGGCTGCCTGGACATTGTCGAATGTGTAGGAGGTCAACGAGCCTACCGATGACCCGTCAACCAAGAGGTCAGCCACCCGATATCCTGCTACCGGGGTGATGGTGAACTTCTGGCGCGTGCCGCCCAGCACGGACCCCCTTCCAGACGGGGAAATAGTACCATTAGACCCTGCGCTAGAATCTATGATAAACCAGGCATTCTCCGCAAACGTGGCCCTGATGGTATGGCTGGCAGTCACATTCGTGAAAGTGTAGGAGGTCATTGCACCTACTGACGAACCATCAACCAAAGCATCGGCTACGTGGTATCCATCGTCCGGCGTGATCGTAAAGGTCATGCTGCCCCCGGGATTCACCGTATTCACGCCCGGAGAGCTGATGGCGCCGTTCGCTTCGGCCGTTGCCGTGATTGTGAAGG
Source organism: Nitrospirota bacterium (assembly GCA_035516175.1). GTDB lineage: Bacteria > Nitrospirota > UBA9217 > UBA9217 > UBA9217 > DASPSR01. The sequence goes on along the minus strand of DATJAO010000057.1, from coordinate 16,125 downwards.
TGACCGGCTTAAAGTAAGCTGCGATGGTATGGTTCGCTGTCAAGTTCGTGAATGTGTATTTAGAGACCGCTCCCTTATTCGCGCCGTCAACGATCACGCTCATCACAAGGTACCCGGGATCAGGGGCAATGATGAATGAGGCATTGCCTCCGGGGGAGACGGTCAAGGACCCTGACGGAGAGATGCTCCCGCCCTTGCCGGCGCTCGCGGTGATCGCAACTGTCGCAGATATTGGTGCGGCTATAACAAATGGAGAGTGTGAACCCGTTAGTCCGCATCCTATCCTGTTGACTGCGTCTATCGGCAGCATGAAGCAGAGCAGAGCCGCAAGAATGATGCCTTTCCTTTTCATGGGACCGCCTCCTTCTCATACCGTTATGCATGGTTATTCATCTGCACTCGTTATAAGCGTGACTTACCCGTTCTTTCTCAGTCTACGGGACGGAGTTAGTATACTGCACCAAACACCGCCGGTTCTTTCTTCACCAGGAGAACTGAGCACGGCATCCTCCTGATGATTTTACCGTTACTGTTGCCGAACAGGATTTGTTCCAACCGTCCCTTTTCATGGGCAGACATGATGATGAGGTCGATTTCCTTCTCTTCGGCGACCTGTATTATCACCTCGGCCGGCTCTCCTGTTCTGATCATTTCGATTATCTTTATACCGTTCATTTTCTCAGTGTTGATAACTGCATCTAGATCTTTTTTGGTTTTATGGCAGAGTTTTTCATACTCGTTTGCAAGAGTTAAAGATGGTACAGACAGGTTCCATCCGTCACAACATTTAAAAGGATTATCCATGACGTGAAGGATATACAGTGTCGCACCACATTTTTTCGACAGTGAAATCCCATAATGCACGGCGTTCTTGCAGTATTTGGTCATTCTGCTCACGACGAGAATGTGTTTGAGTTCATGCATAGTCTCCTCCTTCGGCGTTGGTGAATGGAGAAGCTGCTTCAACAAGGACAGTGCAAATCTGAGGGAGATAGAGCATCACCCTCAAGCTAAAAGAGGCCAATCTCACCAAAGGATAATCCTTCAGTAGTTCGGCAGTCTTGTTACTTAAGACCCCTGCTTTACGCCGCCTCCTAGCGAAGGGTTTGGCTTTATCAGAAATAATCAACTTTAATTAATAATAGCGCGGAATTAAGATTTTGTCATTGATATACATCAATTAATCTCTTGATATATATCAGTGAGCATACCTGCAAAAAAGTGCTTTCTTGGAATGATCGTACTTTCGAGATGTAATCTGCAGAGACCCTCATGAGAGTTTCCTTATCGTCCCGGGCACCCTTGCTGTTCGGCTAACGGTTCCTTACATCAAGGCATGTAGGGTACTTGCATGTCCGAGTCACCGATTAGGCACCATGCCAAGTAGGCTAGTACCAAAGTAAAATATGTCATGACTGGCATACAAAAAAAGAGGACCGCAAATGCCGGTCCTCTTTTTGCTTTCCTTCCTTTATACTCGTCAGTCTTGAGCATGGCACTTGTTGCAGAGCACACGCTGATACGCGGACCATTTCGTTATGTTGTAGTCATAGTAAGCTTTTTGAACCTCAGTTAAGGAACGGCCAAAGCCAGCATCGTTCCCGGTAGGATAAGCGCCGGCGACCGTGATGGTCGCAACCTGGTTGTTCCATCTAAGCATGGAATCCCAGCCAGTCGCGTGCGCCCTGTGGCAGGAGAGGCACATTACCGTCGCCGTTGCCGGCACGGTGCCGGAGCCTGGGCCGTTCAGGACGGAATTGTCGGTAACTGCATGGCTCGCCAGCGTGGTGATGTTGGCCGTGCTGTAAGTCAGGCCTTCTTCGAACGGAACGAGCGACAGGTACGAGGTGGTCGGGGAACCAGTCATATTGCCTGACATTACATAGCTGTTGTAGTTGGCCTGGATTGAGCCCGACATTACAACATCCTGTGGGTGACGATTGATACCTGCCGTTATGTGCATGTCAGGATGGCACGTGCCACAGAAGGGTGACATCCCCGAGCCGTAGGCCGTGCGGGTCTGGGTGAAATACTCGGACCTGTTATAGACAGTCGGAACGACAGCTACCGGCGGGGTCGGGGGGAAGGTCACGCCGTTAACAGTGTCGACAGCGCGGAGCAGGCGGTACACGCCCGTCGCTAGTGCCTCGCTAGTACCGGGGAAAGTTGACGGCAAGGCGCCATACGAACCGGATGTCCAGATTGCGGCACCTGTCTTGGCATAGGTTCCGTTCGGTAACCAGCGGCCTTGACCATGCTGGTCATGGCAGCTGGTGCAGGCAAGCAGGGCTGACGTGAAAGTTCCGCCCGGTGCCGTTGAGTTTATGGGGTCAACAGTATAGCCAACGTCATAGCCAGCAGCAATAATATTATGGCCATGGGTGTCGCCGCTATCGGTAGCTGGCACTCCTAACATCGTGAAAGAATAGGACTTCTTCAGCCAGCCAAAGTCGCCGCCGGGGCCTTCATTGACTGGTGGCGTTCCCACGGGCATGTCTGCAGTGGGGGTGGCGATATGGAAGCTGATTTGACCTGATGCGCCATGACAGTTTAGACATGTTGTGCTGTCATCAACGCCTATCAGAAGGTTTGTGGTATTCGCATTGTGCATTTGGTGGCAGCCCACACAGTTGGCGACTCCGCCGTCATGGAACGCTAAGCTAATTCCGCTCAGCCCGAACACTACCGCGGTTACAGCGACAAGGATAAGGCTCAATTTGTAAATGTTCATAACCTCCTCCTTCGTGTTCTCCGACAGCCCGGCCGTCCCCCTTCCGGGACCCGTCGGCCTTGTACCCCCACCTTGCGATGGGTTTACTCTTTTCGGAGCATCACTATGTTGGTTTATCCGATATGGTCAGAACGCCCCTCCACACTACTTGTGGCCGCTCACCTTCTAATATTCTGTTTGGGCTCTCACCCCCTTTGTCGTGCAATGCTGTTTTCAGTTGTAAATCAACTTGAAAACGCTAATCCCCCGGTTCCCGCCCTGGGTGACATACAGCTTGTCATTGCCGTCCACGGCAATCACCTCGGGGTTGATCAAAGTGCCCGGCCCGATCCCGCGGCCGCCGAATTCCATCAGGAACTGAGTGTTCTTGTCATACACGTTGATGACGCTTTTCAATTTGTCCGCCACCAGAATGTTTCCCTTGTTGTCCGTTATTATGCCGGACACGACCTGAAATCTCCCCGGGATGCTCCCCGGCTTGCCAAAGTTCTTTAGCTTCCCCTCCGGAGAGAGCACGCCAGCAATAAACAGTACCGGAACGGTAAACAGCATGTTGCCCTCTTTGTCAACGCTGAAGCCGCCCATCTCATTATCGGCCCGGTCCTTTTCCTTGAGATCAAGAAGAGGGATAAGGTCAAAGGTCTTCTGCACCTTTCCGTTCATATCGGCGACCGCGATCCTCAGAGTGCGCGCGTCCGCAAGGTAGAATTGCCCTCCCTGGTACACCATGTTGGTCGGCGAAAACTTCTCATAGTTGGCAAAATCGGACGTGAGTCCGGTGATCTCAATCCTCCCCTTCGGTTCTCCCCGGTAATTGCAGCGGATAATCCCATACACTCCTCTATCATCATAGGAAAGGAAGAAGATGGTGCCGTCCTGGTCTACCGCGATGGCGGCGAGCTTGCCAAGATTGTTGTCTTCATTGAAGCGGTAGATCTCCAGACCGTTTTCATTGAACACCCTCACGACATTCTGATACACGATGTAGACCTCGTTCCGCTCCTTATCAACGAACATCCTCCCCCCTCCGATCACAAAGGGGCCTGTGAAATCGGACAGCGTATACAGAAAGGTTGCCCCTACGGTGGCTGATAATGCCGGCAATGCAGGCGCCGTCATGAGGGGGCAAATAGTGATGAGAAGCAGAAAAAAATATTTTTTGATTCGCCCTCGCATAAGTACATCCTGTAAGACCTGATATTTATAGATGACCCCCGAAGACTTAAAGAATAAAAAAAACCGAGCATACCTCAGGATTTAACCTTCGGCAGCTCGGCCATCTCTGCTTCAAGACCCGCCGCTTTCCGTCCCCCTCTCATGAAGGGTTTGGCTTTATCGGGCGATTTTATTCTTTAAAAAAGGAAATAAAATGCAAATTATGTGTAAATTCTGGCGATAACCTTCACTATAAAAAAAATTAAACTTTAGAATTATTGAATTCGTAAATATTATTATACGTCAGATACATGGGCGCATGAATTCGCGCATGTAAAACTGCTCCTTTTTTTATTAATAGCATAAATTAAAGAAGAAGTATAGGGGCAGGAAGGTTGTTTTTTCGGATATGTCGTAAACTAGTAATAAAGAATGATACGAACAAGAAGATTATCGCGATAGATGCAAAATGGAAAGTAAGCTTTCTGATTCACTTCCCTCCTATCGAAAGTTCATTCACTCTGAGCGAGGGGCTACCGATCCTCCCGGAAAAGCGAAGATCGTTGCCCACGGCGTCGACGTTCTTCATGAGTTCGAGGATATTTCCGGCGATTGTTATCTCTCGCACAGGATAGGCCTTCTTCCCGTTCTCTATCCAGAACCCAGTTGCGCCCACGGAAAAATCGCCTGATATGGGATTGGCTGTATGAGCGCCCATGATCTCCGTGACCAGCAATCCCTTGCTTGCATAACTAACAAGCTCGTCCAAAGAATGTTGCCCCGGTTCAACATACAGGTTCGTCACGCCGACGCCCGGAACACCCTTGAACCCGCCGCGCATTCCGTTTCCCGTTGACACTGTCTTGTCCTTGTTCGCTGTATATGTATTATAAAGGAACATTGCGAGCCGGCCTTTCTCGATGACCGTTTTCCGTCTCATCGGCATGGTCTCGTCATCCGACGGCGCGGTCCCAAGCCCGCGATCCAGGAGACCATCGTCGATAACGGTTATGAGCGGCGATACGACTTCTTTGCCCAACCTGTCAATAAAGAGCGATTTCTTCTTCTGGACATTCTCTGACGAGAATCCGGAGGACATGATCGACAAGAATTCCCCAGCCACTTCCGCTTCAAGGATAACCGGAACCCTGACGGAGTCAATATGTCTGGCACCGAGCAGGTCCAGGGCCTTCCTCGCCGCCCGCCTCCCGATCTCCTCTATCAGGAGCTTGCGATAGAACCTGTTCACATCAAAATCTGAACCAGCCTGCGATTCTCCCTTGTCTTCGGCAACAGCCTCGATGCTCGAAGAGGCAGCTGTTCCTCGGTACGAGACCTTGCCCCCGTTCGTGTTCATGATCAGCGTTTCGGATTCGGAAAAACTCGCTGATGCTTTGCGGATGCGCTTTATCCTAGGATCAATGGCGAATGCTTCACGTTCCATGGCCATGACGCGGTCAATCTTTTCCTTCTCCGTCAAGGCGACCATATCAGGATCGTGAATTTCAACGGAGCGGTATGCCGCGGACGGACTTCCGGGAATGGAGTGAAACTCGTCGGGTTCGGTGTTCCGTGCGTTCGTTGCCGCTGCCTGTGCGAGGATCATGAGCGCCGGTTCCGACAGATCCGTTGTGAAAGCAAACCCCATTCTCCCGTTGATGAGCACGCGGAGCCCTGCGCCGATATCCCGAGCGCGGTCGAAAGCATCGACCTTCTGATCTTTTACTTCGATGATCGTTGATATGTAAGAACGGAGAAAGACCTCTGCCGCATCGGCCTTGAGGTCTCTGGAGAGGGAGAGGATTTTATCGGCAATTTGGTTGTCCATGATAAAAACGAAACAGCGTCATGCGCAAAGGTGCAAAGGACGCAAATCTTAATACACTTATAAACAGTCGAATTCGCTATCCTGCCGCCTTCGCGGTTGATGCTTTTATTTTATCTGCGCCCGTATTGGAGGAGAATTTTGAGTCTTACTCGAAATAGCTTGCCGAGGCCGTATCCGACTCCCACACGGTGACGCTGGCGACTTCGAGATTGTCATCGTTTATCTTCTTGGTCAGGTTATCGTAGATCCACTTGGCCAGGTTCTCAGATGAAGGGTTGATCTGGGTGAAAGGGAAAATGTCGTTCAGAAAGGTATGTTCGAGCTGGTCTAGCACCTCGCGAAGCGACTTTTTGAGGTCATGAAAGTCGATGGCAAGCCCCTGTTCGTCCAGCCGTTCCGCAGTCACCGCCACAGTCACCCTCCAGTTGTGACCATGAAGCTTCTCGCACTTGCCCTGATAGCCGCGCAGCTGATGCGCTGCCGCGAATTTTGATTCAACCATGAGTTCATACATTGTGAAAAAATAATAAGTGATACGCATCTAAATGTCAATAAATAAAAAAACGGCATCGTCTTCGTTCAATCTTCAATCCTTACAATATCAGCTCATGCCGGGATCCCGCAGCAAAGAAAGCAAGCAGAAAAATTTCTTGCAAAAGTCGATTTTTTCATATATGATTTTAACTAATGGAAGTACTGAAGGAAGAGTCGAAGCAAGCCATCGAACCGCAATTCCTTTCCCAGGCTCAAGCAAGTGCGGTCACACTCCGTATCGGCCAGATGAACAAAATAGAGCACGAAGGCATCATTTGCAACATCGGCCGTTATGAAATCAATCTCGAAGTGAATGGCAAGATCCTCACCATCCTCAAGCAAGAGATATCATATTTGACCGCCGCTCAGCCCATTCTCACGTTTCCGGCTCGGTCTTCATCACAGGGATCCGCGGATCAACCTACGATATACGCCGATTCTTCTTCAGGCAGGCCGAACATCCAGCAGGAATTTCTCGACAAAGCCATCAAGGAAAACCAGGTCCTGACCCTCTTCCTTATCAACGGGCAGCGTATTAAGGCTCATATTGAAGCATATGACAATTTCACCATTCTGCTCAAAGAAGGCGGCAGACAGCACCTGTACTATAAGCATTCAATTACCACGATAAATCGTTAGAGGTGTACCCATGGAAGCGAATCTCCTTGATAGAATGCTGAGCTCTTATCAGGAGGCACAGATTCCTGTGACCGTGACCCTCCAGAACAATATCCGGGTTTCAGGGAGGATCAGAGCATTCGACAGTTATGTCATCATGATGGAAGGCCAGAAACGTGAGATCCTCTACCGACATGCGGTCGCCTCACTGAGCCCTTCTATCCAGGAAGAACAGCGGCGTCCTGCCCCCTCGCACAGACCCGCACAGGACAAGACAACACCTCAATCGGTTAAGGCTTTCCCGAAGCCGAGGACAGCGCATCCTCCAGCGACGATGCACACATCTTCTGGCGAACAGAGCATCAACAGCAGCATGAAAGACGGACTCCTCAAATGGATACAGGAACAGAAGGCAGCAAAATAACATGAATCGCCGCAGCGTGGCGCTCGCGACTGCTTCGGGCCTGTTCCTGGTCTTTATTTTCCCCACACTCAATGTCCACTTGCTCGCATGGATCGCTCTCGTCCCGCTTTTTTTGGCCCTCAGCGGACAAAGCGTTAAGAATGGTTTTTGGCTCGGCGGTATAACCGGGATTGTTTATTTCGCCGGGACCGTCCACTGGGTCATGAACTCCATGCACTATTATGGGGGCATCCCGCTCATCCCGGCGTCACTTATAACTTCCCTCCTCTGTGCTTACCTTGCGTTCTATCCCGCACTCTTCGGCGCTGTTGTTGTACATCTCAGGAGGAATCATCCTTCGCTCCTGATCTTATCAGCGCCTGCCGTCTGGACCGCTCTTGAATTCGCGCGTACCTATGCTTTCAGCGGTTTCCCCTGGTCGCTCCTCGGCTATTCGCAGTACCTCGCCCTACCCTTGATACAGGTTTCGGACATCGCCGGTGTGTACGGTGTTTCGTTTCTGATCGTTTTCGTCAACGCCGCTGTTGCTGAATTTCTCACGGATAGACAAAAGTATCCTCTCCTTCTTATTGCCGCAGTAACCATGGTGCTCGTGCTGGGCTATGGGCTTATGCGCCTTAGCGTTCCAGTGAACATCGGCGGTGTCACGGTCTCCGTGGTGCAGGGGAACATCGAACAGGACAAGAAGTGGGACCCAACTTTCCAAAGGGAAACACTCGATGTCTATGAGCGACTCACTCAGGAAGCTCTACAGCAGCATCCCGATATCGTCATCTGGCCTGAGACCGCCACCCCTTTTTATTTCAATGGTGAAGGACTACGTGACAGCGCACTGCGAGAAGACCTTAGGTCGTTCGTGAAAAAGAATGGCGTCCCGCTGTTGTTCGGAAGCCCGACCTACGAAGTCAGACCGGATGGGGCCGTTCACCTCAGGAACTCCGCGTTCCTGCTCACGTCAGACGGAACGGTCGGGGCGGCATATCACAAGATCCACCTCGTGCCGTTCGGTGAATACGTGCCGCTCAAGAATGTCCTGTTCTTCATTGAGAAAATGGTCCATTCCAGCGGCGATTTCGAAGCAGGAAACGACTATACCGTATTTACCCTTGCTCCGCATCGTCAGGGTACCGCAAGGGAAGTGAAACTAAACACGGCCATCTGTTACGAGATCATCTTTCCGGACCTCATCAGGAGGTTTGTCGACCGCGGGGCCGCTATCATTACCACGATCACGAACGACGCGTGGTTCGGCAGAACCGCAGCACCCTATCAGCACTTTTCCATGGCTGTGTTCCGCGCCGTGGAAAACCGTGTGCCTGTGGCCCGTGCCGCCAATACCGGTGTTTCCGGCTTTATTGATGCAAAAGGCAGGATACTCGACACATCGGCCATCTTCACCAAAGCGTACCTCAGCCACACACTGACACCGGGAAGCGTTAAAACCTTTTACACGAGATATGGCGATGTTTTTTCCTGCCTGTGCCTGCTCGGAAGCATTTTCCTTCTGGTAAATCCCCCCCAGAGATTTCCTTGACCGAAGGGTATTGACTGGCCAATCAATATCAGTTCTATGATTTTCCAGCACCAATGAGGAAGGGCGGCTTTTTGTGTTCCCCTTTGATTTTTATTTACTCTATGGTATAATTCGAAAACGTAAACTCCCTAAGGAAGCGATGTTCTCTCACGGATAGAGATGGTGGCTTTATTCCACCACCCCTGCAGAAATGTGTACACCGGCGAAGGGAGTCGGCTTCTTTTTTAACGGACTAAACAGGGGATAGCGCGTGCAGGGCGTGTCAGTTTTTGCCTCCCTGTACCCTATCAAGCACCTTGGAGACTTAAATGCTTTTAGAAGACTTGAAGCACGAACTGGACAACGTAAGGAACAGGATAGAGACCCTGCGGAGGCATCTTTGACACCCCTGTCAAGGAAGCACGTTTAGTTGAACTTATCCGCCTCATGGAAACCTCTGGCTTCTGGGACGATAAAGACAAAGCCAACACGACACTCAAGGAAAAATCATCTATCGAAAAGTCGCTCAAGGATTGGGGGGCCCTAGCGAAACGCCTGATCGATTTGGAAGCCATGGCCGAGCTTGCATCGGAAGAAGGAGGCGAGTCCATGCATGCGGAGCTAGAGCACGAGATAGTTTCGGCACTGAAAGACATCGCCTCCGCAGAGATAGCCGCGCTCCTCTCCGGAGAGCAGGATGCTTCGAACGCCATCGTCGCGATTCACCCTGGTGCGGGTGGAACCGAAGCGCAGGACTGGGCAGCGATGCTGATGCGCATGTATCTGCGCTGGGCTGAAAAGAGCGGATATAAAACCGAGATCCTCGACTACCAGGCTGGTGAAGAGGCCGGTGTCAAATCCGTTACGTTCATCGTATCGGGCGATTATGCCTATGGCAAGCTCAAAGCCGAGGCCGGCGTACACAGGCTCGTCCGCATCTCGCCCTTTGATGCGAACAAGCGCAGACACACGTCCTTTGCATCCGTCTTTGTGTATCCCGAGGTGGAGGAAGACATCGATGTCGTGATCGACGACAAGGACCTGCGTATAGACACCTACCGTGCCTCAAGCGCCGGCGGGCAGCATGTCAACAAGACGGACTCGGCGGTCCGCATCACGCACCTGCCCACTGGCATCGTGGTGCAGTGCCAGAACGAGCGCTCTCAGCTCAAGAATAAAAACGTGGCAATGAAAGTGCTGCGGTCACGGTTGTATGAGGTGAAGAAAAAAGAACAGGAAGAGAAGCTCGGCAAACTAGTGAGCGAGAAAAAGGACATTGCGTGGGGAAGCCAGATCCGGTCGTACGTGTTCCAGCCTTACCAGATGGTTAAGGACCACCGCACCGGTGCGGAAGTGGGGAATGTCTCGGCCGTCATGGACGGAGATATCGACTCATTCGTCGATGCTTATCTCATATCTTCGAGTGGCAGGGAAACTACGCTGGAAGACAGAAGTCTGCGAACATCAAGCTCACACGGAGAGGAATGGGAGGGGAAGCCAAAATAATTTTACTTCGCGATTTACGCCTCACGTCTCATACCTTCCTGCGTCAGATCCCTATCATCTGCGGAGAACGCGCATCGACATACTTCTTAATCCCCTCATACAGGGCTTCGGCGATACTTTGACGGTATGATTCTTTCCGCAGCTGCTTCTCTTCATCAGGGTTGCTGATAAACCCGACCTCGGCAAGGATGCTCGGCATCTGGGTGTTGATGAGCACATAGAAAAACGCCCGCTTCACGCCGAGATTCACCACCTGCTTTTGCTCCGGTTTCATGGTGTCCACAAGTGACGCCTGCACCGTATGAGCGAGCTGGAGGGATTCTTCGAGCTTGTTGTCCTGCTTGAGATCCTTCAATATCTTATCGATCTCCGAGTCTAGTTCGCTCAATCGTTTCGTCGACATGGCGTTCTCGCGCGCTGCGGTGGCCATGGCTTCGCGGTCGGAGGCCTGAAGGCCCTGAATATACGTCTCGATGCCACTGGCCTTTCGCTTTCTGTTCGCGTTGACGTGAATAGAGACAAACAGGTCCGCTCCCCTTGACTTGGCGATGAATGGACGCTGATCTAGCGGTATAAAAATATCGCGGTCACGGGTCATTATCACGTCGCACCCCAACCGCTCCTTGACCAGGACAGCCAGCCGCTTGGCGATGTCGAGCGTGACCGTTTTCTCTTTGAGTCCGTTCTTGCCGATCGCTCCCGGATCGTGTCCCCCGTGGCCCGCATCGATGGCAATGGTCCTTATCTTGAGCCCCATCTGCCGTGACAGTGAGAGCTTACCTTCATCGTTATTTTTGACCGAGGGGACCTGTGTGGGGGGAGTGGTCTGGCCGTATGGCTCTGCTTTAGGTTCTGTTTTAGGCTCTACATTAGGTTCTGTTTTAGACTCTACATTAGGCTCTGCTTTATTCTCTTCGGTATCCTCCTGTTGTGGTTGCGTGCCCGACTCTATGCTCGTTACTTGGGATTGTGCTGTTATGCCGCCTTCGCCGGTCACATCGATAACAAGGCGCTCGGGGTCATGGAGCGGGAACGCAACATAGCTCTTAATGCTCGCGAGGTCAAGCACCACCCGCACGATATCGGGAGCGTACTGGCTGGCGCGCACCTGTTTTAGTATGCCGTCGTTAACGGGCAGCGGGTCTTTATCGATCGAATCGCTCACCCGGGTATTCAGGATATCAAAGACCAAGCGATCGGGATTTTTAAGCTCCTGCGCCTGGAAGCTGACCGATCTATTCTGTTCGATCACGATGCGCGTATATGCCCCGCCCGACCAGTACCGGATTTTTTGCACCACACCGGCAGGTTTTGTCTTCCCCTGCGAAGCAAGCACCGGAACGGGCATTTTCTTGATTTCGGGCTCCTTCTTCTGCTTCAAAACGAATAGGCCGAGCCGTGTTCGCGCTTTTTCGGTCCAGACGCTGTCAGGGTAAGCCTCGAAGAGCTTGTTGTACGTTTTTGATACTAAGGAGCCGTTCTTCCTGTTATTGAGGGATAGATCGATGACCCGGTAAAGTGCTTCCGGTGCTTTGGCATGCTTCGGATAGGCAGCCTGACATTTTTCATATACGCGTATGGACTCTTCCAGATCCCGGGAATATTTGCTGGACTGGTACAGCTCCAGATATAGATCAGCCCGGTTAAAACAGGCGTCTGCGGCGCTTGGGCTCTTTGGATATTTTTTCTCCACGAGCTCGAAGGTACGGATGCTGTCCATCCAGTAAGAGCGGTATTTCTTTTTCTTTGTGTTCTTTCTGAGGTCTTCAAGGCGTTGACAGGCGATAGTATACTTGCGCCCAGCCTCGGTATTGTAAGACGGGTATGCTTTCGCGGTGAAAAGCAGCAGAATTGTGCAAGCCATAAAGGCCGCTATAGATGATCGGCCGCGTTTGTCCATAATTTTCTTGTTGTTTTTTAACCGAAATACACGAAGATGTCAATAAAAAACAACGGCCCCGGGGTATACCCAGGGCCGGCATGTCTCCGGTCTAATAGGTCTTGTGAAGGCTACGATGCTGCCTTCACGGTCTCAGCAAGCTTCGTAAAACCAGCAGGGTCGGTCACGGCCAGATCAGCAAGTATCTTCCTGTCCAGGGCTACGCCGGTCTTGGTAAGACCAGCAATGAACCTGCTGTAAGACAAACCGTTCAGCCTGGCCGCAGCATTGATGCGTGCGATCCAGAGCCTGCGAAAATCCCTCTTCCGGGCCTTCCGGTCGCGGTATGCGTATTTGAGCGCACGGTCCACAGCCTCGGTTGCGGTGCGGAACAGTTTTGATTTTGCTCCCCAGTACCCTTCAGCCTGGTTGAGCACTCTTTTTCTTCTGGCCCTTGTCTTAGGGCCGCCTTTTGCTCTCGGCATTATGTTCTCCTCCTTAAAAAAATGGTGCGCTATTTCAGATGCTTGAAACCTGATAGGCTACAATCCTCGGTATATCTGCCATTCCATATGACATCGGGTCAGGCATCCGGGGTTTTGAATCTTGGATTTACAATTGGGACTTGTTACTTGCTCCCATATGGAAGCATCTGCTTTATATTCTCGGCATTATCTTTGGTGATCTCGACAGAGCCGGTCAGGCGTCTCTTTCGTGTAGCGTTTTTGCCGGTCAGCAGATGGCCCTTCCAGCCCTTACGCCTCATGACCTTGCCTGTGCCCGTCACTTTCAGCCTTTTGGCTGCGCTCCGCTTGGTCTTCAATTTTATTTTGGTCTTGATCTTTGCCTTTGCCATTCCTTTTCCCCTTCCGGATCTTAAGTTTTGCCACTTCCTAATATATAAAAACAACGGAAGGACGCCCTTCCGTGGCATCGTTCATTGTTCACAACGTACTGCTACTTTTTTGCCACCGCTTCTTTTGTCTTGGCCCCCAGCAGCATCGTCATGTTCCTGCCTTCCATGCGGGGCGGCTGTTCAATGACGGCGTCGTTCTGGAGGTCATTAACGATACGGTCGAGCACTGCCTTGCCATGCGTCGTGTGTGCCATTTCCCTGCCGCGGAACATAACGGAGACTTTGACCTTGTTCCCCTCTTCAAGGAACCGCTTGATGTTGTTTATTTTGAACTGGATATCGTGTTCGTCGGTCCTGGGCCGCAACTTGATTTCCTTAACGACGATAACGCTCTGATGTTTTCTGGATTCGTGGGCTTTCTTGGCAAGCTCGTATTTATACTTCCCGAAGTCCATGATGCGGCAGACTGGCGGCTTTGCCGTTGGCGCCACCTCCACCAGATCGAGACCGGCTTCTTCCGCTCTTTTAATCGCCTCACGGGTGTCCAAAATCCCCAGTTGCTCTCCGTCCGCAGAGATAACACGGACCTCCTTCACTTTGATCATGAAATTGATTCTTGTCGTAATTTTACTGATAAACAATCACCCCCTTAAAAGTTCAGTTGAAGTACTTTTCCCCTGGATGGTCTTTTGCATTCTACTTACAAATTCCGCAAGCGGCATCGCGCCGAGGTCCTTTCCCCCGCGCTCGCGCACCGCAACTGCATTCTGCTGCACTTCCTTATCTCCCACCACGAGGATGTACGGCACTTTTTCCAGCGTGGCCTCGCGGATCTTGAAACCCATCTTTTCCGACCGCGCATCGAGCTCGGTCCTGATTCCTGCGGCAAGGAGCTTGTCTCGCACGCCCTTGGCATAGTCGAGCTGCTTGTCAGTGATCGTCACCACCTTCGCCTGCACCGGTGCAAGCCAGACCGGGAATGCGCCCGCATAGTGCTCGATCAGCATTCCGAAGAAACGCTCGATCGATCCCAACAGCGCCCTGTGAATCATGTACGGCCGATGCGCCTGGTTGTCCACGCCGTTAAAGGTCATGTGGAACCGTTCCGGCTCGTTAAAATCGAACTGGACGGTGGAGCATTGCCATAATCGTCCCAGCGCATCCTTGATCTTGATATCGATCTTCGGGCCGTAGAAAGCACCGCCGCCCTCGTCCATTTCATAACTCAGACTGGCCTTGTCCGCGGCGACTTTGAGTGCCTGTGTGGCCTGTTCCCACATCGCGTTATCGCCCACAGATTTTTCCGGTCGCGTGGCGATGTACGCTTTAAAATCATTGAACCCGAAGGTCCTGAGCATCTTTACGACGAATTCGAGGACCCGGATGACCTCCGCTTCCATGTCCTCAGGAGCCACGAAGATATGAGCATCGTCCTGTGTAAAACCACGAACGCGCAAAAGGCCATGCAGCACGCCGGAACGTTCAAACCGGTACACCGTGCCCAATTCCGCGTAACGCAAGGGCAGGTCCCGGTACGAACGGAGCTTGTTCTTATAGATCATGATATGGAAGGGGCAGTTCATTGGCTTTACATAGTACTCCTGCCCTTCCACATCCATGGACGAATACATGTTCTCCCGGTAAAAACCGAGATGGCCAGAGGTCTCCCACAGGGTCCCGCGGCCCACATGGGGAGAGTATACGAAATCGTAGCCGTTCTTCTGATGCTCATCGCGCCAGAAATCCTCGATGACCTTCCGGATGAGCGCGCCCCTCGGATGCCACAAGACCAGACCGCCGCCGACATCATCAGACACGGAGAACAGGTCCAAATCCTTACCAAGCTTCCGGTGATCCCTGCGCTTGATCTCCTCAAGCCGTGTGATGTACGAATCGAGCTCATCCTTGACCGGGAACGAGATGCCGTAGATGCGCTGCAGCATCTTGTTCTTTTCATTCCCGCGCCAGTACGCTCCCGCGATCGAGAGAAGTTTGAAAGCCTTGATCTTCGCCGTGGACGGGACATGCGGTCCCCGGCATAGGTCGGCAAAATCCCCCTGCTCGTAGATAGATATCGAACCGTCAGGAAGCTCGTTTATCAGCTCTACCTTGTACGACTCGCTTTTATTGTTAAAGAACGCCAAGGCCTCGGCCTTGGAAAGTGTTTTTCTCTTGACCGGCGTTGCCGCCTTGGCCAGCTCCGCCATTCTCTTTTCTATCTTCTCGAGGTCCTCAGGCGTCAGGGGACGATCGATATCGAAGTCGTAGTAAAACCCTTCTTCGATCGCCGGGCCGATCGCAAGTTTTGCCTGCGGAAAGAGCTGTTTTACCGCATGCGCCATGAGGTGCGAAGTACTATGCCAGTACACATCGCGGCCCTCCGGCGCGTTAAAGGTAATGATCTCTATCGCGGCATTGTGATCAACAGGGATGTTAAGATCCTGAAGTTGACCGTCTACTTTAATGGCAAGCGCGTCTTTCGCGAGGCGAGAGCCGATTTTCTCGGCAACTTCCTGACCGGTGATGCCCGCTGGCATACTTTTTTGCTGACCGTCAGGCAGCCTGAGTTGTATTTCACTCATAGATAGATGACATGGTCTTTGTTCAATAAGGGTAGGCCCAGTCGATTTCGAACCGTCGACTTCTACCGTATCAAGTGGCGCAAGGGGCACAGGCCGGGTTCCCCTGCCCTTACCTTTTCTTGCGCTTCCATTGGTTAAGTGATGCGTGGTGAAGGCTATTTCAGTGTATTCCCCTGTTTTTCTGACCTTTATTGACGCACTGACTGCACACAACGGAATAATTTAAAGGAAATGACACTGGTTGTCAAGTATAAATAACTGAAATAAATAACTGAAAACGTCAGGGGGAACCGGGTGTTTTCTTCATGTAAGGAGTTAGGGAATGGCGCAGAACGTGACGAAAAAATCGTTCGAATTTGGCTCACCCCCTGATTCCTCGTTTGAGTATCTCCCAATCCACCATGTGCTCTATGGGCGCCAGGTCGTCAGTGAGCGGCTTGTACCGGTTGTCGAATGCGCTCTCCCTGAAGTTCACCTGGCTGTACCGTGCAATGCCCTG
>DATJAO010000056.1:0-12396 GCA_035516175.1 Nitrospirota bacterium | reverse complement strand
CAGGGCATTGCACGGTACAGCCAGGTGAACTTCAGGGAGAGCGCATTCGACAACCGGTACAAGCCGCTCACTGACGACCTGGCGCCCATAGAGCACATGGTGGATTGGGAGATACTCAAACGAGGAATCAGGGGGTGAGCCTATCGTGAGACAGAACACCGGCCATTGGCATATGCGTCACTTCTCTCCACCGTTTTCTCATGACAATGTACTTTCTGCCCCGTCCAGGCTAAAGATTCTTTCAGATAGTCGAACATACTGACCAAACGGAGGGGTTCAGTTTACAAGGCTGGATATTATTTCGTACCAGGCTTGCAAACACACCCTGTTTTAGCTCAGTCACTGAATTATTGGACTGACTAATAGTAGAAAAAGTTCAACTTTTTACGTAAATATAATCACAGTATGCTAGTATAATTCTATTTATGCGAAACGTCGGCCTCGTCTATGACGAAATATTTTTACAGCATGTCCCGCCTGCGTGGCACCCGGACTTGGCTGACAGGCTCGTTGACGTCATTATTACGCTCAAGGCATCGGGTATCTGGTCGAACCTCAAGCATATAAAGCCACGCAGGGCCCGTTTTGAAGATGTGGTGCGGGTGCACACGCCAGAGCATATAGACAAGATCATGAATTTCGGGGCTGGCGAGCTCGACCCCGATACCTATATGTCAGAGGGCAGCCTTGACGCAGCGCTGTATGCGGCCGGAGCGGTCATGGAGGCAATAGATTGGTGTAGAAGAGGAGCAATCGAGCGCGCGTTCTGCCTGATCCGGCCTCCGGGACACCATGCCGAGGCGGACGGGGCCATGGGTTTCTGCATCTTCAACAATGTTGCAGTCGGCGCGCGCTATGCTCAGACGGTCGGCTATCATAAAGTTTTCATCATCGATTTCGACGCCCATCACGGTAACGGCACCCAACATATCTTTGAAGAGGACGACACGGTCTTCTACTTCAGCACCCACCAGCATCCTTACTACCCCAATACGGGCAAGGACATGGAGCGGGGAAGGGGTAGAGGAGAAGGGTATACGTATAATGTCCCTATTCGGGCGGGCTCGGGGAACAAGGACTTTCTCACCGTATACCAGGATATTCTGCCGGGGATCGTTGCCCGGTTCGCGCCAGACATCGTGCTTGTATCCGCGGGCTATGACATCCATGTCAATGACCGGCACGCCAACATCCGGGTCTCGCATGAAGGCATCCGTGCCATCGTCCAAAGCATTCTTGCCAGCTCGAGTGCCCCCATGGTCTTTGCTCTCGAGGGAGGCTATGATCTGGCCTCGCTCAGTGATTCGGTGAGGATTACGATCGAAGAGATGCTGAAGCGCTAGAGATCGACTCTGGGACGCATGGAGTCCAGATATAGAGTGATTAAAGACGGCCGACTGGTGGAGGCGTAGAGATGCGGGATGTTGAGTTGTCCGTTCACTGGGTGGAGGTTTGCTACATCTCCAAGAAACATTCAGATGAATGGTGATGGTTCTTTGCGGTTTTCCGTGTTGGCGGGATATAAGTACGATTGAAGTATGAATTTTAACAGCAAGTTTCGCTCTTCCAAGGGCAGATCCAGGTACAAATCACTGTCCATGAGAATATTTATAAGTTCTTTTTGTTGTTTAGGGCTGATATTGAAAATTTCTTTATTATTCATCGGGGTTCACCGGTATCATTTCTACTTAATTATATGCATTATATATGCCATGTCTATAACTATTTGAATATAAAAATTTTTATTTTAAATTTATCTTAAATTTTTATATTACTTTGGTTTTATTACCAGCGGTGGCTAGTGATTTAACCAATACTTTTATATTGAATTTCGAAATGTGTGTGGTAATTAAGAGATTCTTCCGATCGAAATGGTTGGTCAGAGGAGAGGACCGCAATCATTGTCCTTCTTAATTATTTTGAGTTGACGCGCCGCAACATTGTAGCTTACAAAAGGCCGTGATTCTTCAGGAGGTCACCAGGATACAATATGGCAAACGAAGCGAACAAGGTCATCTACTCCATGGTGGGAGTCGGTAGGTTCTATGATAAGAAGCCGGTCTTGAAGGATATTTACCTTTCATATTTCTATGGGGCAAAGATCGGGGTACTGGGCCTCAATGGATCCGGCAAGAGCTCGCTGCTCCGGATCATGGCCGGAGTCGATAACGAATTCGTGGGTGAGACAGTGCTCTCCGCGGGCTACACCGTTGGCTTTCTCGAGCAGGAGCCTAAACTTGACGATACCAAGACGGTACGCGAGATCGTGGAAGAGGGAGTGCAAGAGACAGTAGACCTCCTGAACGAGTACAACAGGATCAATGAGCAGTTCGCGAACCCCCTGTCCGATGATGAGATGAGCAAGCTCATCGTGCGGCAGGGCGAAGTGCAGGAAAAGCTCGACCATTTGAACGCTTGGGAGCTGGACAGCAGGCTTGAAATGGCT
Source organism: Nitrospirota bacterium (assembly GCA_035516175.1). Classification (GTDB taxonomy): domain Bacteria; phylum Nitrospirota; class UBA9217; order UBA9217; family UBA9217; genus DASPSR01. The sequence continues at coordinate 9,950 of DATJAO010000056.1, read as the reverse complement.
ATGGACGCCTTGCGCTGTCCTCCTGGTGATACTGTGGTAAAAGTGCTTTCCGGCGGCGAGAGACGGCGTGTTGCGCTCTGCCGGTTACTCCTGCAGAAGCCGGACATCCTTCTTCTCGATGAGCCCACGAACCACCTCGATGCCGAGTCCGTTGCCTGGCTTGAGCACCATCTCCAGAAATATGCAGGTACAGTGATTGCCGTGACGCATGACCGCTACTTCCTTGACAACGTAGCTGGATGGATTCTCGAACTTGACCGCGGCCAGGGCATTCCCTGGAAGGGGAACTACTCGTCATGGCTTGAGCAGAAACAGGAGCGTCTGAAGCAGGAGGAGAAGATCGAGAGCGAGCACCAGAAAACCCTGCAGCGCGAGCTCGAGTGGATCAGGATGTCGCCCAAGGGACGGCACGCGAAATCGAAAGCGCGCATCAGCTCGTATGAAGCGCTACTCAGCCAGCAAGGTGAAAAACGCGTCAAGGAGCTCGAAATCTACATCCCGCCGGGACCACGGCTCGGCAAGGTCGTGATCGAGGCTGAGAACGTGACCAAGGCCTACGGCGACAATATCCTTATTGAGAACATGTCGTTGATGCTACCGCCCGGCGGCATTGTCGGCGTGATCGGGCCGAACGGGGCGGGCAAGACAACGCTCTTCCGCATGATCACAGGCCAGGACAAGCCCGACAAGGGCACGATCAGGATCGGCGAGACTGTCAAGCTTGGGTATGTGGACCAGAGCCGCGATGCCCTCGACCCGAACAAGACCATCTGGCAGGTGATCACCGATGGCCAGGAGCAGGTCCAGCTCGGCAAGCAATTTATGAACTCACGAGCTTACGTGTCGCGCTTCAACTTCGGGGGCACGGACCAACAGAAGAAGGTCGGCGTGCTCTCGGGTGGCGAACGGAACCGGGTACATCTCGCGCGCATCCTGAAAGAGGGCGCGAATGTGCTGCTGCTCGACGAGCCAACGAACGACCTTGACGTAAACACCATGCGGGCCCTCGAAGAGGCGCTTGAGAACTTCGCAGGCTGCGCCGTAGTCATCAGCCACGACCGCTGGTTTCTCGATAGAATTGCCACACACATCCTTGCCTTCGAAGGAGAGAGCAGGGTTGTCTTCTTCGATGGGAACTATTCGGAGTACGAGGCGGATAGAAAGGCCAGACTTGGCGCCGAGGCTGATCAGCCGCACCGCATCAAGTACCGGCACCTGACGCGGTAGCGCAGGTCTAACCACGAATATGCACGAATCGAAGCCTGAAAAAGCTTTTTCGCTTTGGATTCACCACGGGAGAAATAACAGGCTGTAGGCTCCGGCGGCTGAGACATGGATTCACCCAAGTAAACGCGAAAGGCCCCCAGTTGTTGCGGGAGAAGAAACGCGGAAAGTTTTTTTTAAGTTGACATAGTACGGTGAGAAAGTGTAAAAAAGACTTTACATCCTGTCAAAAAGGTGCTTATCCATGTCGACAGGATGGGCGCGGCAGGTATTCAGACATGATGAGAAAGGCCGGAGATTTCGACCCGGCAGTGCGGCGGATGGTGAGAAAGGGGTAGGCAATGTCGGAATTCAAGAACGTAACTGTCGTGCGGGAGGCGAACATCTATTTTGAAGGCAAAGTCACTAGCAGGACGGTCATGTTCGCCGACGGCTCAAAGAAGACCCTCGGCGTAATGCTCCCGGGAGAATACGAGTTCGGCACCAGTGACAAAGAAATCATGGAGATATTCTCCGGTGATCTCGATGTGCTCTTGCCGGGCGAGAGGGCATGGAAGACCGTTAAGGGAGGGGAATCTTTCGAGGTGGCTTCGAACTCGAGATTTAAGCTCAAGGTGAGGATGCTGTCCGATTACTGTTGCTCGTTCATCAAATCTTGAGCAAGCTTGGAAACCGCGATAGAATATGCGTCATGGGGGGAACGAAGCGACGAATCGGGCTTTTCTGTTACCGTATCATTGCCACACTTCCTTCCATCGCGCACGAAGGCAACCGTAAAGACGGGGAGGAGATCATGAGAAAAATAATTGTAGTGGTCGTATTTGTTCTGATTGCAGCGGCTGGCTGTAGCCAGCAGAAACAGGAACAGAAGGGCCAGGTTGTGTACCCTCCGGGCACCGCGCCTATGGTCTCACCGGACGAGATGCGGCATCTGGAAGAGATCGCGAAATCAAACCCGAAGAGCGCGGCAGCCTGGACAGATTTCGGGAACGCACTGATGGATTCCCGCAGGTTCAGCGAGGCCATCGATGCCTTTGAAAAGTCACTTGCCATTGATCCGAAGAACGTGAATGTTCGGGTCGACATGGGGACCTGCTACCGCGGGATCGGCAAATTCGACAAGGCCGTCGAGGAATACCGGAAGGCACTTAAGATCAAACCGGACTTCCCGAACGGACACCGGAACCTAGGAGTCGTACTGGCCTTTGACCTGCATAATAAGGAGGAAGGCATAAAGGAGTTCAAGAAATATCTTGAACTGGCACCGGATGCGCCGGACGCGGCAACGATTAGACAGACGGTCGAGGAATTGGCTTCTAGGAAGTAAGTCAGGTTTTAACGAAAAAGCCCCGGAATGAAATATCCGGGGCTTTTCTTTTTTTATTTCTGTAATGCGTACTCATAGTGATCAGGAACGGTATGGGACGACGGTCACCCCATATGGTCTGGAAGATCGCCTGGTATCATCGTAACACAAATTGAAGCGGAAGCGATTGAACGAGGAGACGTATTCTTCGAAATAGCCAAATGTCACGACCCAGGTGCTTGTCAGACTGATCTTCCTAAGATATCTCGGCCAGCTCGTTCAGTTGCTGCTCAAACACTTTCGCCTTCATGTCATGCTCGTTCGTTATGGTCTCCAGATCTGCAAAGCGCGATTCGATCCTTGCCTTGTTATCGCGAACGGACTGTGACAGGCGCTTAATGGCCAGGGCCTCGCCTTTGATCGAGACTTCAAGAAGTTTTTGTGTATCCTGCTCCACTTCAAACTCAAGTTTCGTGATCTCTTCCTCGATGGCCGAGATCTTTTTCTTGAGCGCGCTCAGGACCTTCGACCTTTCAGACACGATACCGGTACGCAGCTTTCTTGCGTCCTTTCTGTTTGCGCTCCTGTCCGGGTCACGTTTTTCGCTCTTCTTCACGCCTATTCCACCCTCGTCACTCCATCCCATTCGGTCAAGGAAGTCCAGATAGGTTCCCTCGAAGATCGAGACGGTCTCGTTGTCGTAGACAATCAGCCTCGTCGCTACGGCCTCAAGAATCAATTCGCTGTGGGTTACGATGACGACAGCGCCTTCAAATGCCTCAATGGCCTCGATCAGAGAATCGATGGATTCCATGTCCAGGTGGTTCGTGGGCTCATCCAGCAGGAGCAGGTTGGCGGGCGAAACCAGGAGCTTGCCGAGCAGCACGCGGCTTTTCTCGCCGCCCGAAAGCACACTTACTTTTTTGAGCGCATTATCGCCTTCGAACATCATGAGCCCACAGATAGCGCGAGATTCTCCCTGACTGTGGTCAGGATGCGCGTCCATCACCTCCTGGAGCGCGGTCTTCTCTGGACGCAGCCGGTTGATGTTGGTCTGGCCGAAGTAGGCGATCTTCGTATTGGGATGCAACTTGACTTCGCCCCTCGTGGGGGACAGCTCATTTGCCAGCAGGTTCAAGAGCGTTGTCTTACCTTTGCCGTTCTTCCCGATTACGGCGATGCGGTCCCTTTTACCGACGCTGAACGTCAGACCGTCGATCAGGTTCGAGCCGTTTTTGGAGAATGCAAAGGAGAGGTCTTCTACGGTCATCAGCCATCTGGCTTCAAACGGCGCAGACCGGAACTTAAAGTCGAGAGTTTTGATCTCGTCGAGCTTCTCCATCCTCTCGTGCCTCGCAAGCGCCTTGATACGGGACTGGACGGAGCTGGCCTTGTTCGCCTGGGCGCGGAATCGGTTAATGAACTGTTCGACCTCTTTCCGCTTTTTTTCGTCGTTCTGTCGCGTCTTCTCATAGATCTCCTCTTCCAGTAAAATCTGATCGTAGAGCTTCTGCGTAGAACCGGCGACCTTGCGCATCTTGCAGCGGTGGATGATCATGGTATGGGTTGTGACGCTGTCCATGAAGTCGCGGTCGTGGGTTATGATGATGAGCTCATTCCTCCAGGCTCGCAGGAACTGCGTGATCCAGCGGACAGATACGATGTCGAGATAGTTCGTGGGCTCGTCAAGGAGCAGAAGGTTCGGTTCGGACACGAGCACCTTGGCAAGGTTCAAGCGCACCTGATAGCCGCCCGATAATGATGAGGGGGGCCGGTCAAAATCGTCGTTGATGAATCCGAGGCCATGGAGGATGGCCTCGGCTTTGTACGTCTCATCGCGATGGTCTTCATTGACCGGAAGGGCCAAGCATGCTTCCTTGAGCACCGTATCTTCGGTGAAATGAATATGCTGGGAGAGATGGCCGACAGTATATCCCGAAGGCATGGTGATCGAGCCAGCGTCCGGATGCTCTTCGCCGAGGATCATTCGGAAGAGTGTGGATTTCCCATGGCCGTTCCTGCCCACGAGCCCCACGCGCTCGCGGGGGTTGATGGTAAAACCGACGCCGTCGAAGAGCACCTGTTTGCCGTATGATTTTTCTATGTTCGTAACCTGGAGCATCGTTCTTCCCGTATAATCGCAGAGGTATGAGCCGATATATCGAATCGGTATATTACCGCATGATAGGCGCCTCTGGCAAATGTTTTTTCAGAACTCAGCAGCTCCCTGGAGACCTGCGGCTTGAATAAAGCATCTGTGACCCCAATCACATTTTGCCGCCAACGATCTGCCAAAGGATGCGGTTAGCATTTTTCATCTCTCTCTTGACAACGGAGCCGTGAAATGCTAAATTTTAGATTGCGCATAGGACGAATAACATACTGACTTTGCTCAGAGCAAACCATGGGAAACCATGGGGCGCAGAGCCACGAAGCTAAATAAAACAGGGACCTTATTCTTTTCATGCCGAATGGGTTACGTGAAAGAGAAGGCGTCCGTTGTTTTATATGCTAGTCGAGCCGCCAAAGAATTTGTGCCCTCTTTGGCGGGTTTTTTTTTAAAGAGCAGGGTGCCTAATCTGAAATTGCTATATCACCGTGCATTATCAATTTTCGATTCCGGAGGGAGAAGAATATGAATCGATCTAAGAGCCTTGTACTCATGGTTATGCTGCTCATGGTAACGGCGTGTTCGCCGAAGATATACGGGACCGTGCAACTCATGGATGCGAATATGCAGCCTATCCCGGTAACCAAGGAAGGCCCCCAGGGGACGGTGGTGAACATGATAAACACCACCACGACGCTGGAGAAGGCTTCGCATGCGGTGGTCGTGGACGCTGATGGCAAGTTCGAATCTGTCAAGGATTCTATTATCCCGGGGATATACAAGGTGGAAGCAACCAGAATCGGCTTTATGACGGAGACCCAGAGCGTTGAAATTACCAAGTTTGGGACCAAGAAAGTGGAGTTCAAGCTCAAGAAAATTCCCGAAGGCAAACGCAAGACCATCGAAGGATCAAAGTCCGACGAGGACAAAATTGTGAACCCCGGTGAGGTAAATATCCAGCCACCGACAATGTGACAAGGCGTGGCGTCGAATAGTAGCCATTATTCTTCATTGTTCAATGTGCTTATGTTGTTCGAAGGAGGAGTCTCATGATTAAGCTCTCTGTGCGGTCAGCCCTTCTCGTATCGGCGTCATTGATGCTCTTTGCATGCGCGAGTGAAAAGCTTGAGCTGGAAGTGAAAGCCCGGATGGATGGGAATCCCGCAGCGCAGGCAAAAATCACCGTAGACGGCGAGGAGCAAGGGGTCACCGATACGAACGGAACCTTTTCGAAAATCTTGAATAAAAAACCAGGAGCCGAGGTTGAGGTCGTGGTTGCCAAGGAAATGCCGGGCTACCGGATCAAACCCTGGAAAACTACTTTCCTCGTGAAGCTGTCCAAGTCCGGGACCGTCGAAAAATATTCTTTCGATGCTGAACTGCCTGCGTCGAGGTATGTGATGATCATTGCTATGGAGAAGGAAGCGCCTGTTCCTGATGCCGTGGTAAAGGCGGGTGGAGCAGAAGTGGGCAAGACGAACGCGAAGGGCGAGTTCGTATACGAATACAAGGAGCAGCCCCAAACCGGAATCGATCTCGCCGTCAGCAAGCCGGGTTATAGCGTCTGGCGCAGGACCGGAGCGGTAGAGCCCGGCCAGCGGCTTGAGGCCGCACTCACCAAGAGGGTATTGATCGAGATCTCGGCGCTCGCCGAGGAATACGGACAGGCGAGCGGTATCCCGGGGCTTGCTGTGACCATCGACAAAAAACAGGTCGGCAAGACCGATGCCAAGGGTATGTATACCTACAGCTATGACGGTGAGCCGGGCAGGAAGGTACAGATCGCGCTTGCTGCCGACGGCTATATCCCCGCAACCTGGAAGACCTCTGCCGTGCTTGAGGGTGAGATTAATCTCCAGCGATATTTCTACCCGACGACGCCCAAGCCAATCCGGGCGGGCATCTACCGTTTTGTGGGCAACACGCCAAACGTGGATTTCAAAGATATCGCCGCGCAGACTGAGTCTGCCGTGGCAAACCAGCTCTTCAAGAATACCTGCTTCCGCGAGGTGCCGACTGCGACGCTTCAGGCCGTGGTCAAGCATGCCAAGGTGAACATCGAAAAGATCTCCGCTAAAGGCTGGCGGGACATGCAGCTCCGCAAGACAGTGGATATGATCATTCTCGGAAGCGTTGCGAAGGATGATTCAGGGTTGTTGATCGAGACCAAGTTCTACACATCCAGTGGTAAGCTTATTCTGAGTCAGATAACGAGGGCCAGAGGGGCAGGTGGCATCAACAGCGCTGCCAAGGAGATCGCATCAGCCGTGCTTGAGCGGTTCCCATTCGAGGGGACCGTGGTTTCTGCCGAAGGCGAAAGATACCGGATCAACCTTGGCAGGAGCGGGTACCGAATCAGCAGTGGCACGGAGTTCACCCTAATGGCACCGCGCCTCGACGAGAGCGGCAAGATCTCGGGATACCGGGAGACCGGCAAGCTCAAGGTCAGGAAGGCTGAGGACGCAGGCTCCTGGACAGAGGTGGAAGACCTGAAAAAAGGAGAAAAGATCACCATCGGTGACCGAGTGGTGCGCCATATCTATCGAGAGGGCGAGGAAGAGGAAATCCACAATTACTTCCTGCTCTCCGCAAAGGGTGGGGTCCCTCCTGATGTTTCACCCTTGGCCGGAGTGAACATCTATGTGAACGATGAGTGGCTGGGCACGACGGGCGAGGATGGAAAGGCCGAGGTCCCGGTGCGCATCGGCAAGAGTTTCAACCTCCTGCTCTATCGGCACGGATACCAACAAGTGAGCGAAAAGGTCAAGATAGATAAGAACAAGGACACGAAGGAATTCGTTTTGAGCGTGAATAATTCCGTTTTCAGGATAGATTCTGAACCCCCGTCGGCAGAGGTGTTCGTGGATGGCGAGAAGATCGGGAAAACCCCGATCCTCGATGGCAAACTCGTGAACCTCGGCTTCCATACGGTCAAGGTCTCAATCGGCGGCGATTACCGTGATTGGGAAGAAGTTGTGGAGTTTTCCAAGAAGGAGGAGAGCCGTATCGACGACCGGAAGATTGTTCTTTCCAAGGACTATCTCAAGATCGGGGAACGGGCTGAGCAGAATGGCGATATCGACGGAGCGATCCAGGCGTACCAGAGCACGGAGAAGACACACCCTGACTACTCGGAGGCCCACCACCGGCTGGCCCAGATCTACCTTGACGACAAGAACGATTACGATGCGGCGATCCGAGAGTTCGAGAATGTTCTTTCGTTACCCGAAAACCGGCAGCTTGTCCTCAAACAGTATGCTGTAGCCTTCACCAATCTCGGGCACGCATACTACGAAAAGGGGAGCGCCCTCGTGCAGAAAGACAAGGATGCAGCGGCGCAGAACTTCGCCAAGGCTCTCCAGAACCTGCAGATCGCGAAGCAAAACACGCGGTTCTTTCCGACAATGCATTACGATGAGGCGCTCCACGACACGTACTATTACACCGCGCTTTCGTACCACAAGCTCTACCTGATCACGAAGAAGACCGCTATCCTGAACAGCGCCAATCTTGCTTGGCGCGAGTACTTCGACTTCTTCCCGAAGAAGCTTGAAGGGAATAGTAACTTTGAACAGTCCCGCGAGGCGGCCCAGAAGTACTGGGATCAGATTAAGGACCTCTAACGCGGCGAATGAGGACCGGAAATTGAAGGCAGGGAAGTATTGCGCATTGAAGTATGCCGTGCTGGCAGTGGTGTTTATCGCTCGCACCGGCTCGACGGACGAGATCAAGTCCGCCCCCACGAATGCGACCGTGCAGAGCGGGACGGCGGTGCTTGAAAAGAAGCCAGAAGAAAAAAAGCCTGACATGGTTGAGCCCCTGTTTGTGAGGCCGCTCACGAAGATCGAGGGCGGGCGGAACGACTCGAACCCGACATGGTCTCCGCTCAGCACGCTGATCGCGTTCGAGCGTAGCAGGGGGGACAAAAAAGAGATCATCATCATGTTCCCAGACGGGACGCCGGTGCAGACCGTTTACTTCAAGCTGTCCGACATCAGCAAAGAAACGCAGTTTTTCTTTCCGGGCGTGTACGAAGAGGTGAGTTACAACGCCGGCATCAGTTGGTCGTCTGCCGGTGATCGTTTCGTATTTATGAGCAACGGAGGAGAAGGAAACTACGATCTCTACCTGCAAGAGGTCGGGGGAAAGGCTGTGGTAAGGCTGACGGACCACAAGGAAAAGGACGGCCAGGCGCACTTCTCTCCTGTAGCTGATACTCTGGTGTTCGTATCAGGCAGGACAGGCTACGGAGATATCTATCTCATGGACATCTCCAGTCACGCACTCACGCGGCTGACGCGGGGCGGGAAGGAATATCTCTATCCCCAGTGGTCACCGGACGGGAAAAAAATCGTGATGATGCAAGGCAGCAATGAGAACCATGATATTGTTCTGATCAACGACGTAACAATGCCCATGGATTCGCAGAAGATACTGACGACATGGCCCTTTGACGATTTGCGGCCCGTGTGGTCACCGGACGGGAAAAAAATAGCCTTTTACTCGAATTATAACCCTGCAGGGGACCCGAAAATATGGTCGATTATCGTGATTGCGGCGGATGGTTCGGACCCCACGCAGGGAGACGGCCTTGCAGCAAGGGTGGTGGCCATGGACATAATTCCGGACGTGGAGGCGGGACCTGCCTGGATGCCTGACAGCAACAGGATTGTGTACGTGAAGAACGATCGGCAGGAGTATAATCCGATCTACATCGCAGATATCAGGGGGAAGACCTCAACGCTTCTGAAGACGGAAACGAAAATGAACCATGATATCTCCTGTTCCCCGGACGGGACGATCGCGTTTCGTGCCCAAGTCGATCAATGGGATCAGATTTATCTAGCGCGTCTCAAGAATTAAGAGACGGAGCGGGAATTCTTCCCTTTTCGAAGGGGAGATGTAAGCGACTATATGATATAGTAAATATCCATACAGGTATCGCATAATCGTGTATTTTGTGATACCATATGTATATGGACATCGTGCATCACAGGACCTGTACATACCAGATCGGGTACCAGATCGTATTCTGCACCAAGTACCGGTATAAAATGCTTGTCGGCACGGTATCGGAAGATCTGAAGCGGATCCTGGCTGATGTAGCCAACGAGAAAGGTTTCGCTATACGCGAAATGGCCGTCGGAGAAGACCACGTCCATTTATTCGTCACGGCTCCTCCCCACATAAGCATCTCATCGCTCGTCAAGTGGGTGAAGGGCATATCGGCAAGGCATATGTTCATGAAACGGCCGGGGCTCAAGAAAAAGCTCTATAAGGGACATCTCTGGAACCCAAGCTATTACGTCG
>DATJAO010000055.1:0-20154 GCA_035516175.1 Nitrospirota bacterium | reverse complement strand
AACGGGGGAGGCTGCGCATCACGGCATGACAAGAGCATGGAAAAGATGACCGCCGAACAACCAATCCACTGCAGAGGTGATATGACATCACAATGTCATATCACCTTTTTTGTCCCCTTCCCCGCTTGAATGACACGGGATGAAAAAGGTAAGTTTCAAGGTGCATCCTTTTTTCATAGGTGGCCCCAACATCCTCGCTGGTGGAATGAAGGATTAAAATAAGAAAGATTCTATTGTGATATAATCGCCAGTGGGCCTGACTGCATCACATCTGTTCTCCTTATCGATGAACCCAAAAAATCCCCGTTATCCATCTTTACATTCTGAAAGTCTTCATCTATACTTTCTCCTATAGTCACATATCGCCATGAAAGGAGCTGTCTTTATGAAAAAAGTTTTGATCGGTTGTCTGGTATTCATGCTGTTATTGGCAGCAGGAGTCGTCCTGGCACAGCAGGAGACTACCCCCACGCCGGCTCCCGCAACACCGGCAGAGCCCTCAGCGCCGGCAATGCCCGCAACGCCTGCCTCCCCTGCAACGACCCCGGCAGCTCCAGTTCCGGCTGAGGGCCTCACAATCTCGCGCATGGAGATTGCAGGTTCCGTCGAGAACCGCGAACCCGTCGGAATCGCTGCATCATTCCCCGCGACCCAGGAAAAGGTGTACTGCTATCTGGAGTTCAAGGACGTGCCACAGGACACCACCATCACCTATGTCTGGACGCTCGGACAGAATGATATGGGCAAGGTGACCCAGCAGGTGAAGAAGTCCTCGCGGTGGAGGACTTGGGCAAATAAGTCCATCGGCGGCATGAAGGGCGACTGGAAGGTCGATGTGCTGGACGAGTCGGGCGCCGTGCTCAAGTCGGCGACGTTCAAAATTGAATAACGGTTAAGCGGTGGTCAGATAAATACCGAGGGTGCAGGATATTTCCGGCACCCTCTTTCTTTTTCAATAACTTTGCACCCAATGCCCTTTCATAAAAGAAGCATTAATTGTTACCAAAAACGCAGGCACAAGTGGAAAAGCACCTGGGAAGGTGGTCAACGATACGATGGCTACCTTCTTTAAGGATGGCTGCACCAAAATTGTCCCTGATCCCAGAAAGTTGTTAAACAGCGCGACAATTACTAACTGAGCACCCCTTCGGCAATTGCCTTTTCGCAATCACACGTCCGCGGCGACCTGCTTGCCGTGTCCTATCGCTTTTTTCAGCGGCTTCAGGAGGGCGAAGAACGCCAAGCCCGTGGCGAAGGACAGGGCAAACATCAGGAGGAAGAAATCCACCTTGGGCATCCTCTCCCAGAACGTCCCAAGATATCCCGAGAGGTAGTTGCCGAAAAAGCTCGAGAGGAACCAAACACCCATCATCATGGAGACTATCCGGGCGGGCGCGATTTTGGTCACCAGGGAGAGGCCGATGGGGGAAAGATAGACTTCGCCGATCGTGAGCACGAACGCGCAGGCCGCTAACCACAAGAGGCTCGCCTTCGGGTTGCCTGCCAGCTCACGGGCCGGTGGGATCAGAACCAGGAAGGCCGCGGCAAGCAGGATGCAGCCGATTCCCATCTTGGCGATGCTCGACGGTTCTATTCCGCGGCGATCTTGCCAACCCCAGAACATGTTCAGCACGGGAACCAGAATGAAGATCATGAGCGGATTGAACGATTGGAACCACGATGCCGGCATCTCCCAGCCAAGGATCATCCGGTCCGTATTGGCGTCCGCCCAAAGAGCCATCGTGTTGCCCTGCTGTTCGTACACGCTCCAGAAAACAATGGAGAGCGCCATCATGACGAAAATCGCACCGATCTTAAGCCAGTCTTCGCGCGTCATCGGTTCTGAGGACTTCTGTTGGTCGGATCCCTTTTTTTGCATGATCAGATCGGGGGCAAGGTGCTTTTGGCCCCATAGATAAACGAGAAGGCCAATCACCATTCCGACGCCGGCCGCGCCAAAGCCCCAGGGATACCCGACCTTCTCGCCCAGGGTTCCACAAACGAGCGGTGAAAAGAACGCTCCGAGATTGATTCCCATATAGAAAATACTGAACGCGCGATCACGGCGATGGTCGCCCACCGGGTAAAGCGCCCCTACTTGAGTTGAGATATTCGGTTTGAAGGCGCCATTTCCGAGGATCAGGAAGATCAGCGCAAAGAAGAACAGGCTTTCAAAGGCCATCAGGAAATGTCCGATGGCCATAAGCACCCCTCCCAGGATCACCGTCCGGCGCTGCCCAAGAAGCCGATCAGCGAGCATGCCGCCGAAAAGCGGGGTGAAGTAGACAAATCCTGTATAGAGCCCGTAAATCTCGGACGACCGTTCCTGCGTGAACTGCAGGTGCTTGATCATGTAGTAGACCAGCAAAGATCGCATCCCATAGTAGGAAAACCTCTCCCACATTTCTGTAAAAAAGAGGACATACAATCCAGCGGGATGTCTCCTGCTTTTGGTCATGTTCGCTGTTATGGCTATCGCGTCGCGCATCTATCGTCCGGGAGATCAGTACGTATGGAAAGAAAGTATGCCGCTAAGAGGCTAAGGACGCAAAGAAAATCCTAACCTTCTGGTATTCAACTGGAGAATCTTTAGCATTACTTCGCGACTTTCGCGCCCGCCTATCCCTTATCCTATTTCGCTTTCCTTTGGCGGTATGATGCAGAGAAAGCCCAGTGGCTCATCACCGAGGGTATGCAATTGATGCTCCTCGTTTGGGCTGATATATACTGCATCGCGAGGGCCGACCTCGACTTCTTTATTCCCGAGAAGCACGCGCGCCCTGCCGTGGAGGATAAAGACACCGTGGTCGTGAGGGTGTTTCTCACGGGCGCTCCAGCCTCCCGGCTCAACCCTGAAATAACGGACAATGAACTGCTGAGCGCCGTCGGCCTTACCGATCAGGACCTTACCATCGGCGCCCTTGGTATTCGATTTGATATAACCCCGCGGGATCGCACCTTCCCAATTGAAATTCCCGTCTTCTCCCGTGAAGCGGTGAACCACACTCATAATTCCACCTCCGAAGTTTAACAATATTCATTCATGGTGACCTCAGGATGCCACTAGCGCCGTGTGACCAGCAGCGTGCGCCGGTCCCCGTTCTCCGCCGCGCACTTCACCTGGGAACCGCATCCTTCCCCGTACACCAGATCGATCGCCTCAACAAAGCCGGGGCTCATATTGCGCGAACCCGGAGTTTTCCGGGTATTGCATTTAAACAGATATGCATCGTTTATCATGGCGAGGACCTCATCGCCTTCCGAAAAGTGCATGGGCCAGAGGAGGCAGACCTTCGGTTTCACCTGCTCGAGGGGCAAGCTGAGCCTCTTTGCGACGGTGTGCAGGGAGCAGTGGATCCGGTGATGGGACCAGTAGGCGAATAGGCAGAGGCCGTCCTCGGTCGTATCGATGGAAAATAGCCCTGGTTCCTCTTCATCGAACACGTTGTCGTATCCCCGGATGGTCAGGAGATGAGGGCAGAGTCTGGCAGCCTCGGGCAGGACCCTGATGATCCTCTTCAACTCCGCCGTAGTAACGCAAACCTCGTACGACGAGCAGCAGCATCGGTCGCCCCTGGCGCATCCGTTGCAGTGGTTCTCGAACGACAGGAGCGACTCAACGTCAACCTCCACACTGCTGCGCTGATGCTGCGGCAATCGCTTCTGACCGCGATTTTCAGGTCTGTTCGATCGCATAGGCCTCAAGGGGATAACGGGATGGGGACGATGGTGATTGGATACAGTACGCAATCAATATACATTCAAGAAGCAGGATCTGTCGATACGTGTTCGTGCCGTGCATATTGATAAATCAAGCAGAACGGAGGGCCTTCCGGAACACATCGAGGGGCTGAGCGCCGACCACAGACTTTTTGTCTCCGATAAAGAACGTCGGCACGCCGGTTACGCCCCGAACAGCCGCGTCCTCCTTTGTCGCTTCGAGCCCGGCGAGGTACTTCCCCTCTTGCAGCGCCTGTTTCATTGCCTCGGCATCGAGACCAGCGTCATGAGCGATCAGTGCGAGGACGTCGATATTTCCAATGTCCATGCTGCGAGAAAAGTACGCTGCGAACAAAGCGGTATGAAATGGCTCGAACAGATTGTGTTCGCGGGCGAATTCAGCGGCCTGTATGGCCAGGTGGGAATTGGACAGAATGGGCCGGTCAACGAATGTGATCCCGAACGGCGCGCCCATGCTCCGAAGGTTCTCCATGATGCGTTTGATGTCCTCAGGACGGAAGCGCTTTGCCATGGGGGTACCCTCGGGGGGCGTTTCCGGATGGATCTCCACGCCCCGCCATTCGACCTGAAGATCGAATTCCTTCTTCAGTTTTTCGACGATGCCTTCGCCGATGTAGCAGAAGGGTCAGATGTAATCTGAAAAGACCTTCATGATTATGGACATGAGAGCGACCTCGTTGATTCGGCAACTGAAGCGTTATTTCAATAATATCAAATTACTGTCATTTTTGGAAAGATGAATGTCCTCTATCCCGAAAAAAAGCGTCACTTAAGAGAATAAATTGGAAAGGACTAGCCGGTTGTTGAAAAAGTCCAGAAATACCGATAGTTCTATTCTGTGTATAGCGAATAATCTTGCCTTTCCGGATACATGAGGTCTTTGGCCTATTACTTCGCATGTTTCCTGACTCTTCCTTTTTCTCGTCTAACGTATCAAGCCAGTCCTCAGACCTTTTCCAGGATAGACCGGGAGGTCTTCACGAAACAGACGCCTTCGGGCAGCTTGCAGTTGCCTGCCTTCTTTTGGCCTGCAGGATTAGCAACGTTGGCAAGACCTTCGAGGCAGCTGCGGGTATCGACCAGGAACGCTACGACCTCCGGGGAAAGGTTGTGAAGTTCGGCTTCATGCTCGGCCTCGAACTGCTTCAGCGCTTCTCTGGTATTATTCAGTGTGTTGTTCCATGCGGTGCACTGACCACAAAAGAGATCACTCTGCTGCCTCGTCAGCACCCCGATCAGATAGTGATATGCACGGACCTGGTTTAAAAGATCCATTTCTTGCCTCGCTTGATACTTGATACTTCTTGCTTTAAATTCTTACTTGCTTGATTCCGATATTACTCCAGAAGGAATAGAGGTGTCAATGAAAAGTACGAGCTACCCGCCGCATGCATCACAAAAATCCAACTCTCCACCAGGTACAACAAAAGGGGCACGTCACTCTCGGCTTTTTTAGGATGGATTGCTATATGACACCTGATCTATTATCCTATGGCCGAGATGATGTGAGCATCGGCTCTCTCGCTCTTTAAAAGATTCTTATCTTCGTTTTCCGTTCGATACAATCAGAAAAGACCATGACTGGATTTTGTCGTGCAACTGCAATGCACTCAGTCTTTCTGCCCACATACTATTAATTCATGGCGTTTTCTTCTCATGTGCTGCTTTTACTCCGAGATATATCCCCTGGCTTACTCCCATCAATATCAACATTCCAGCTGAAATTTCCGGGAGACCGGGTCTGCCTGCAAGATACCCCTTCCAGAATATGACCATGTGGGTCACGAGTATAACTATTGTCCAGATAAACATCTGGGTGCGTGGCAGGTCAAGTGTCCCGCTAGCATCAAGGAATATATCTCTGAAAAAGACCGGCTGCTCAGCAGGTTTCGTAAGTTTCAGCTTGTAAATATCCATTAGTGCGGTCGAGATTACGGTTGTTGTTCCGTTGAGTCCCATCAGGATGGCGAGGTTTTCCGGGATGATGGGAAAGGTAAGAGTAGCGAATGCCACCTGGGAGAAGGCAATGACCAACCAGACTGTCCAGACGTAAATTTGAAATCGCGAAAGACTATACCGATTGTCTTCACTAGTCACGATAAGATCAAACAATTTCAATTTTTGCTCTCGATCTTTATTTGCCCTCATAATGAGGTATCTTTGCAATCCCATGAGGAACAGGAATGCAGCAAGAGCTCCTAACCACCCTCGTGTCTCGCCTGATTGGATATTCGTTATACCGTAGGCAAAGATCATCACGAGAATCACAAATATCGAAATAAGCATATTCTACCCTCCTTTGTATGATCAGGAGAAACCGTTAGATCTCCATCATGAGATAGGATACTGCGGGATGTGAAAGGGGCGATAACAGAGATAGCGGCGGCTGTTATTTGTTCAAGAGCGCCGCAGCTTCCTTGGCGAAATAGGTAAGAATGATGTCCGCGCCGGCGCGCTTCATGGCGATGAGCGACTCCATCATAGCGCGCTCTCCGTCGAGCCAGCCGAGCTTTGCCGCGGCCTTGATCATCGAGAACTCGCCGCTCACGTTGTAGGCGGCCACGGGCAGATTGAACTGCTGCTTGACCTGATAGATGATGTCGAGGTACGCGAGGGCCGGCTTTACCATAACGATGTCCGCGCCTTCATCGATGTCCAGGGAGACCTCGCGCAGGGCCTCGCGGCTGTTCGGGGCGTCCATCTGGTACGACCGGCGGTCGCCGAACTGCGGCGTCGATTCAGCTGCTTCGCGGAACGGGCCGTAGAAGCTCGAAGCATACTTGGCGGCGTAGGACATGATCGGAACATCGTGGAAGTCTTCACTGTCGAGGGTATGTCGGATGGCGCCGACCCGGCCGTCCATCATGTCCGATGGCGCGACTATGTCAGCACCCGCCCTGGCATGGGAGAGCGCTTCTCTGGCCAGGAGCTCGAGCGTGGCGTCGTTCTGAACCTTGCCGTTCTTGATCACGCCGCAATGGCCATGGCTCGTGTACTCGCAGAGACAGACGTCGGTGATCACGATAAGCTCGGGCGTTTTGTTCTTGATGGCCTTGATCGCGTGCTGCACAATGCCCTCGTCGGAGTAGGCCTCGCTGCCGACTTCGTCCTTGTGCTCCGGTATGCCGAAGAGAAGGACAGCAGGGATGCCGAGGCCCATGACCTCCTCGCAGTCCTTCACAACATTGTCGATGGACTGCTGGAAGTTCCCGGGCATGGAACTGATCTCTTTCTTCACTCCTTTGCCATGGGTGACGAAGAGAGGATAGATGAAGTCATCGGGAGAGAGCTTCGTCTCCCTCACCATGCGCCGTATGTTCTCGTTGGACCGCAGTCTCCTCGGCCGGTATAAGGGCTGGAACATGAAATCTCCTGGGGAAATACAATAAAAAGACCGCTGGACGCGGATCTCCGCAGAAAAAAACAGATTAAAATTCTTTAAAAATGAGACGTCAAGCTGTATCTGCGTTCATCTGGAAAAATCTGCGTCCCCAAAGACCTTAACTGCAGCCGCAGCCGCCGGACCCGCAGCCGCCGCTGCTCGGCCGGGTTTCCTCCGTGCCGCACCCGCAGCTTCCGCCTGCAGGCGCACCGTTCGGGAAGCCGAGAACAAAACCCTCGCCCCGCTCGTCGCTTATGAACCCAAGCTCGGCGCCCGCAATGGTTTTGGCGGTCGTCTCATCGACGAAGAGCTTGGCGCCGTTCTTTTCGACCACGGTGTCGCCGTCACCTGCCTTGTCATCGATCATGATCTCATAGGAAGGGCCGCAGCATCCGCCCCCCCCCGCTGACACGCGCAGGCCGTGGTTCGGCACGCCTTCCGCCTTGAGGATCTCCTTGATCTTGTCTGCCGCTACATCTGAAATGGTAATCATGAACTCTCCTTGTTCCATAACGCTCTCATTGTTTTTTAAAAAAATCCACCATCGCGTCAACAAACGCGGGAATGGTATATTCATTCGGTATGATGTCTGTCCTCATGCCGTACTCTTCTGCGGTTTTCGCCGTAACCGGCCCGATGCAGGCCACCGCGACACCATCGAGTAATAATTTATACTCTTTTTGGCCGATGATTTCAATAAAATTATGCACCGTGGAAGAGCTCGTAAAGGTCACCGCTGCGATCTTCTTTTCCTGAAATAGCTTTCGGACGCGGTCCGCGTCGCTCGTCGGTTTGACATTTTCATATGCTGTCGCGACCGTGACCTCCGCACCGAGCTCTCTCAGCCTGTCCGGAATGATCTCGCGCGCCTTCTTCGCCCGGGGGATCAGGAATTTCTGTCCCTTCACGTTCGTGCCGCCCAGGGCTGCGAGCACACCCTCCGCCTTGAACTCGGACGGTATCAAGTCAGCCCTGAGGCCGTGCTGTTCGATCGATTCCGCGGTTTTCGGACCTACGGCGCAGATTTTCACGCCCTTGAGAATCCTGATATCCATGCCGCGGCCCCTGAGCCGCTCAAAAAAGAACCGGACGGCGTTCGCGCTCGTGAAAATAACCCACTGGTACGACTCGATAGCGTCAAGGGCATGATCAAGCTCGGCCCAGGTCGCGGGAGGGACAACGTCGATCGTCGGGAACTCGATGGTCGTCGCCCCGCGGTCGATGAGCATCTCAGCGAAGGCGCTTGCCTGGCCGCGCGACCGCGTCACGACCACCCGTTTTCCGAAGAGCGGCTTGGATTCGTACCAGTTAAGCTTCTGTCGGAGCCGCACCACTTCGCCTACAACGATAATGGCAGGCGGTCCGAGCTTTGCCTCCCTGACCTTGCATACGATATCCGTGAGCGTGCCGGTCACCACGCGCTGGTCCGTGCGGGTCCCCCATTGGATGAGCGCCACAGGCGTTCCAGGATCACGGCCGTTCGAGACAAGATTATCGACAATGTTCTGGAGGTTCTTCATTCCCATGAAAAACACCAGGGTCCCGATGCCGGTCGCGATCCGGTCCCAGTGCACCTTTGATTCTTCCTTGGTCGGATCTTCATGGCCGGTCACGAAGGCCACGCTAGCGGTATGTTCGCGGTGGGTGAGCGGGATGCCGGCATAGGTCGGCACGGCCGTTGCCGCGGTCACGCCCGGCACGATCTCGAAGGGGATGTTGTTATCAACGAGCTCTTCGGCCTCCTCCCCTCCCCGGCCGAAGATGAAAGGGTCGCCTCCTTTGAGCCGGGCGACGATCTTTCCTTCGCCTGCCTTCTTGACGATCAGCGCGTTGATCTCTTTCTGAGGGAGCGTGTGCCTGCTCCCCTGCTTGCCCACGTAGATAAGCTCGGAGTCGGGTCTCCGGTGATCGAGGATGCGTTCATTTGCGAGATAGTCGTAGATGATCACGTCCGCCTTTTTCACGCACTCCAGGCCCTTGACCGTGATCAGTCCCGGATCGCCGGGGCCGGCGCCGATTAAATATACTTTCCCGATTGATTGGTTCATGATCGTTTACAAATAAAATTACCGCGAAAACGCCAGGCGCGCGAAGGAAAGAAAATCCTCCTTGTGGGAAAAACATTCGCGACCTTCGCGCCTCAGCGGTTCGAAGATACTGGTTCGCTGACTAATTCTCCAGCAGGTTGTTGCCGCTGAAGTCCGTATTGTGCCCGTAGACTTCCCGCAGGATCACGTCCGCGCCCTGGGTAAGGAGCTTTTCTGCCAGGGTAACGCCAAGCTTCTCCGCCTTTTCAGGAGCGCCTTCGATGCTGTCCTTGATGATCCGCTTCCCGTCGACGCTTCCCACAAGGCCGGTGAGTTGGAGTTTCCCGTCCATCATCTGGCCATAGCAGGCAATGGGGACCTGGCATCCGCCTTCGAGCCTGCGCAGGAGCGCGCGCTCGCCCGTGACGCAGGTGCGGCTGTCAGCATGATTGAAGAATGCGATGAGGTCGTTCAGTTCCCTGTCGTCTACCCGGCACTCGATGCCGAGCGCGCCCTGGCCAATGGCGGGCAGGCTGACCCCGGGGTCGATGTATTCCGTCACGTTCTCGGCAAGTCCGAGCCGCTTGACCCCTGCTGCTGCAAGGATGATGGCGTCGTACTGGCCTTCCTTGAGCTTCCTGAGCCGCGTGTCCACGTTCCCACGCAGCTGATGTATCACGAAGTCAGGGCGCACGTTCATGATCTGTGCCTGGCGCCTGAGGCTGCTCGTGCCTACATTAGCTCCCTTGGGCAGGTCTTTGAACTTTACCTTATTTCGCGAAAGCAGGGCATCTCTCGGATCCTCGCGTTTCGTGATGCAGGCTAGATGGAGACCGTCGGGAAAGAAGGTCGGCACGTCCTTCATGCTGTGCACCGCGATGTCGATCTCGTTCGCCAGCATGGCCTCCTCGATCTCTTTTACGAACAGGCCCTTGCCCCCCACTTTGGCCAGCGGCACGTCGAGGATCTTGTCCCCCGTGGTCTTTATCTTGGTGAGCGTCACGGTCATGCCCGGATATCTCTTCTCGATCTCGGACTTCACCCACTCAGCCTGCCAGAGCGCGAGGGCGCTCCCGCGCGTACCGATCCTGATCTGTTTTCTCAATGAAATGCTCCTTTACAAGCCTGCAAGGTCCAGGTTACGTCAGCACGGCTCGGCCGGAGCCTTGCTCCCGGCCCGCGTTCTCTGTTTTGTGATTCAGCGGCAGGGGCTCTTTGAGCCGGAACCTTGTTCCGGCAATACTTGAGCGGACGGATCGGCAGCCTTCTCATGCCCGGGCCGTTTCAACTCCCTGTCCAAGTTAAACAGCTTGCGCGCGATGGCGATCGTATTATCGCCGGCGTCCGAGCCGGAGGCCGCCTGTTTCAGGACCACGAGAGGTGCGTGGAGAAGCTTGTTCACAATGGCTTGGGACATTGCTTCTACCGCCCGCTTCTGGTCGTCGGTGATGCCGTTCAGGGAGCCAAGGGCCTTCTCTAATTCGCGCTTGCGGACATCCTCCACCTTCTCACGAAGGTCGACGATGGTCGGTACGGCGTCAAGGGCACGCTCCCACGCAAGGTAGGTCTCGACCTCCTGTGACACAATCTCTTCGGCCTTCCCCGCTTCTTTTGCCCTGCCTTCCGTATTGACGTCGACCTTGCTCTGAAGATCGTCGATGTCATAGAGATACACGTTATCTACCTTGTCGACCTCCGGGTCGATATTCCGCGGATTCGAGATGTCGATCATGAATATAGGCTTGTGGCGCCGTTCCTTGAGTGCCCGGCTCGCCATATCGCGGTTGACAACATAATTCGGAGCGCCGGTCGCGCAGATCAGGATGTCCACCATCATGAGGGCGTCGGGGAAATGTTCGAACCGGATCGCATCGCCTTTGAATTCCTTGGCCAGTTCCTCCGCACGCTCGAAGGTGCGGTTCGCGACCATGATGTTCTTCACACCGTTGCCCAGGAGATGCTGGGCGGCGAGCTCGGCCATCTCGCCTGCGCCCAGAAGCATGACATTCTTGCCTTCCAGTTCGCCGAAGATCTTCTTTGCCAGTTCCACCGCGGCGGAGCTGATGGAGACCGCCCCTTCCGCAAGTTTAGTCTCGGTGCGGACCCTTTTCGCAACGGAGATGGCCTTCTTGATCAGCTTATTCAGAATGGTGCTGGTGGTCTTGGTCTTGAGGGCGATATCGAAGGCATCCTTGAGCTGTCCCAGGATCTGCGCCTCTCCCAGCACCATGGAGTCGAGACTCGATGCAACGCGGAAGGTGTGGCGCACTCCCTGGGCGTCGGGATAGACGTAAAGCGATTGATCCAATGCTTCACGCGAGAGGCCGTGGTAATCGGAAATGAACTGCTTGACCCGGTCGGTGCCTTTGGCGCTTTCCGTCACGGAAGCATAGATCTCCACGCGGTTGCACGTGGATACGATGAGGCTTTCCCGGATCCCTTCATAGGCCATGAGCTTCCTGAGTGCATCGGGAAGCGTGCTCTCCGGGAAGTTGAGTTTCTCACGCACCTCGATTGCCGCTGTTTTATGACTGAGCCCTACAACGATAATGCCCATTCTTCCGCCACCTTAAAACGTATGTTTCCCGACGTTCACGCGGCTTACGACAAAGAAGCTGAGTAGAACAAACACGAATCCGAGGATCGAGAGGAAGGCCATCTTCCTACCCCGCCACCCGATCGTACGCAGGTGCAGAAGCACCAGATAGATGACCCAGGTGATGAGCGACCAGGTCTCCTTCGGGTCCCAGCTCCAGTACGTTCCCCATGCGCTGTTCGCCCAGATCGAACCGCTGATCATGCCGAGAGTGAACAGGGGCCAGCCAAACGTAAGCGCCTTGTAGCCGAGGGTATCCATGATATCGAGCGACGGCAGGCGATGAAATATCGCGCCCAGATGTTTGGCCTTGAGCTGGCGCTCCTGAATCAGGTACATAATGGAAACGATGAAGGAGAAGGCGAATGCGGCATCACCGAGAACGGCTAAGCTTGTATGCACCCCAAGCCAGCCGCTCTTGAGCACGGGTTTCATTTCCTCGATCCTCCCGGACAGCACCGAAGTTGGGATCATGAGGATAAGGACGAGCGGCAGCATGAACGAGCCAAGAGCGGCAATCTTGAACCGGAATTCCATGACCAGGAACACGAGTACAATCCCCATGCCGAGAAAATTGGCGGCTTCGAAGAAGTTCGTGACCGGGATACGGCCGGATTCAGCCCATCGCAGTGCAAAATAGGATATATGCAGAAGATATCCGGCTACCGTGACCCAGAGCGAGGCAGCGGCAAGCCAGGTGCGTTCCGGTTTTATGATGTAGGCGATATACCCTGCGGCAGAGCACAGGTATACACCCATAGTTGCTTGAAAAAAAAGAAGATTCATAAGGCTGTTCCCCGGTAGTGATCTGATGAATAAGACCTTTTATAATACTTATGAAGCCTGCTTAAAGTCAAGGGAAAAGATACTTTAGGCCATGGATACGGAGTGATTCCTCGGTTCGGAGCGAACGCGCTGCTTCAGACAGGCGCCCCGTCAATCCTCCGGCTTAAGCTTGCCCTCCGTCATCCTGAGCACTCGGTCAGCTCGAACGGCAAGCTTGTCATTATGGGTCACGATCACAAAGGTCACGCCCTTCTGCTTGTTGATGTCTTGCAGGAGCTGATGAACCGCCTCTCCCGTGTGTACATCAAGGTTCCCCGTTGGTTCGTCGGCAAGCACCACATCAGGGTGAAGCATGAGCGCCCTCGCAACGGCCACGCGCTGTTGTTCGCCGCCGGACAGTTCTCCCGGACGGTGATGCAGGCGCGCGCCGAGGCCCACATCGTTCAGTATATCGGCTGCGGTTTTGGCTGCGTCATCCCTGTCTATTCTCCGGATGAGCGCCGGCATCATCACGTTCTCCAGCGCGGAAAATTCCGGGAGCAGATGGTGGAACTGGAAAACGAACCCTACCCGTTCGTTCCGGAACTGTGCGATCCGGTCGTTGTTCAGCCCGAAGACATCGAGATCCCCATACAGCACCTTGCCTGACGTGGGCCGGTCAAGTCCTCCAATGATATGGAGAAAGGTGCTTTTGCCCACTCCCGAGGCTCCCACAATGGCAAGCATTTCACCCTGCTGAATGTCGAGGTCAATGCCTTCGAGCACATGGAGCTCTTCGGTCCCGCTCATGAAGGTCTTGCGAAGCTCCTGAACATGAATGAGTGATCGAGTTATTTCTTCTCTCCTGGTTTGTCGCTTTCTTTCAGCTTTTCGACGGTCTTCTCGATGGTCGTTGCCTTGTGCTCGATCGTCCCCTTGATATCTTCCGCCTTTTTCCCCATGCCGCCAATCCACTTGCCCGTGGACTTCAGCAGGTTGCCGCCGCCCAGGATAATGAAGACCACGATGAGAAGCGCGAGCAACATCAGGGTCAACATGAATCTTCTTACCGTGCCGCCTTTTTGAGCCATGACATCCTCCTCACGATTGACTCCCGACCTGAACTTTTTGATCTCCTGTGCTATTCATATCTCAGTATTTCAACCGGGTCCTGCTTTGCTGCCTGCCACGACGGATACAGCGTTGCTAAGAAACTGATCCCGAGCGCCATAGCCGCTATGAACAGGATATCGAAACCGGTGATGGAAAGGGGCAAGTGGCTAACCTGGTATACGTCCTTCGGAAGTGAGATAACGCCGGTCCTCGTGATAAGCGCAACGGCGCCGTAGCCGATGAGAGCGCCTATGGTTGTACCCACAAGACCGATCACAAGACCGGCGAACATGAAAATCTGCATTATGCTTTTGGCAGGTGCCCCCATGGACTTCAGGATCGCGATCTCTCTGTTCTTTTCCATCACGATCATCGTGAGCGTGCCGATGATGTTGAACGACGCCACGATGATAATGACGATAAGGAGGAGCGACATCCCCATCTTTTCAAGTTTGAGCGCTGAAAAAAAATTCTTGTTCATCTCGATCCAGTTCCGCGTGTAATAGGGATATCCGACGGCCGATAGGATGGCATCGGATATCTTATCGGCGTTGTAGATCTCGTCGACGCGCACCTGGATGCCACTGACGCGGTCAGGCATGTCGAAGAACTTTTGCGCTTCCGGCAGTGAGATATAGGCAAATCCGGTGTTATAGTCATACATACCTGCGTCGAATATGCCGACGAGAGCGAACTTTCTCATTTTGGGGACCATGCCCATGGCCGTTTCCTCGCCGATGGGATTTACCATGGTGATCGTATCGCCGATGACCACCCCGAATTTGCTGGCAAGGTCCTCTCCGATCACGATGCCTGGCAACTTCTTCCCCCGTGATTCGAGGTCGCGAAGCGATCCCTCGGTGATGTTCTTTTCAAGGCTTGTCACCGTGCCCTCGGTCTCCGGATTGATCCCACGCACCACGACACCCTGCACGCGGTCTTTGCTCGTAAGCATGGCCTGGCTTATGATGAACGGTGTCGTAGCCTTGACATGGGGGACCCTGTCGACCTTTTCCTGCAGGGCTTCCTCGTCCTTTATCCCTCTCCCGGTGTACTCCATCACCACGATGTGCGAAATGGCAGAGAGGATCTTATCACGGAAGTACCCTTGAAATCCCGTCATGACCGAAAGCGTGATGATGGACGTTGCTACGCCGATGACCACGCCCGCAATCGAGATGAAGGTGTTGAGCGACACGGTGCCGTAACGTTTTTTCGTCTTTAGATATCGGAGACTGACGAATATCTCATAGGGAATTTTCACGTTTTTTCTTTCTTCATCTGTGGGAACAGGATCACGTCCCGGATGGAGCTCGAGCCGGTGAGCAGCATCACCAGCCGGTCGATCCCGATGCCCTCGCCGGCTGCGGGGGGCATACCGTATTCGAGGGCCCGGATAAAGTCCTCGTCCATCTGATGCGCTTCCTCATCACCAGCTTCGCGCTCGGAGACCTGCTTGGAAAAACGGTCTTTCTGGTCAACAGGATCATTCAGCTCGGAGAACGCATTCGCAAGCTCCCTGCCCACGATGAACAGTTCGAAACGCTCCACGTAATCGGGATTATCCTCTCTTTTCTTGGAGAGTGGCGATATGTCAGTGGGGTAATCCGTGACAAAAGTCGGCTTGATCAGCTTCGGCTCGACCAACGCCTCAAATATCTCGTTCAGAAGCTTTCCGAGCGGTTCCCCCCCCTTGAGGCTCGCGCCGAGCTTCTTTGCGTGATCACGCGCTTTATCGGTGTCCGTGAGGACAGCATCCGATACGCCTGCCTCTCGCAGAGAATCGAGGAATGTAATGCGTTTCCACGGCGGGGCAAGATTGATCCTGTGTCCTTCGTACTCCACCTCTGTCGTCCCGAGGACATCCCGGACGACGGACCCGATCATCTCCTCGGTCATGTCCATGAGATCACGGTAATCTGCGTAAGCCGTATAAAATTCGAGCATGGTAAATTCGGGATTGTGGCGCGTCGAAATGCCTTCGTTCCGGAAATTGCGGTTTATTTCGTAGATCCGCTCAAAACCGCCCACGAGAAGGCGCTTGAGATACAGCTCCGGTGCGATCCGGAGGTAGAGATCCATGTCCAGGGCATTGTGGTGTGTCTTGAACGGTCTGGCCGTGGCCCCGCCGGGGATGGTCTGCATCATGGGGGTTTCAACTTCAATGTATCCCCTGGCGTTCAGGAACGCACGGATGGCCTGAATGATCTTCGTTCGCAGGAGGAAGACCTTTTTCACCTCGGGATTGACGATCAAGTCAACATACCGCTGGCGGTAGCGGATTTCCACGTCCGTGAGCCCGTGCCATTTTTCCGGCAAGGGACGGAGGGATTTCGAAAGGAGCGTGAAGTCCTCCACGTCCAGCGTCAGTTCGTTCGTCCTGGTGCGAAATAAAAATCCTTTCGCGCCTATGAAATCACCGATATCGATCTTTTTGAAAAAATCAAACCGTTCATCGCCGAGCGTGTTTTTCTGAAAATAGAGCTGGATCTTCCCGGAGCTGTCCTGGATGTGGCTGAAGCATGCCTTCCCGAAGCTCCGCATGGCAATGACCCTGCCGGCAACCGTTACTCCGACGCGCTCCTTCTCAAGGTCTTCCTTGCTCGTCCGCTCGTACCGGTCCTGCAGCTGTTGTGCGGAAGCAGACACCGAGAACCTGCCAGCATAGGGCTTTTTTCCCATCGCGCTGATCTCAGCCAGCTTCTTAAAACGCTGCTGGATCAACTCGTTATAATCTTCCATGAAGATCCCCTTCACAAATGTCGATCGATTGCGGATTATACTGATGAGACACGAGGCGTGTCAAGGACAAACGTCATCTGGTCAGCATTCTGAGCACTT
Source organism: Nitrospirota bacterium (assembly GCA_035516175.1). Taxonomy (GTDB): domain Bacteria; phylum Nitrospirota; class UBA9217; order UBA9217; family UBA9217; genus DASPSR01. Next base: position 3,689 of record DATJAO010000055.1, on the reverse strand, counting down.
CGACGTATTTCTCGCTCGTCTTTCGTACGACATCGTCAGGGAGAACGGGCGCTGGCGGGCGCTGGTCCCATTTGAGGGAGAGCAAGTAATCCCGCACGAACTGCTTATCGAAACTTTTCTGTACTACTCCCTCTCGATAATCATTTTTAGGCCAGAATCGAGAGGAATCGGGCGTGAGCACTTCATCGATGAGGATGACCTCATCATGGTATATACCGAATTCAAGTTTTGTATCGGCGATGATGATCCCTTTTGGCTCCGCAAGTTCACACGCCCTTTTATAGATGGCAAGCGTATGTTTTTTTATTTCGTAGGCAGTGTCCTTTCCTACCAGTCTTATGACCGTGTCGAAATCGATGTTTTCATCGTGCTCTCCAACCTCTGCCTTGGTTGAGGGGGTGAATATCGGCTCCGGCAGACGGGAGGCTTCGGTCATGCCGGGGGGAAGTTTGATTCCGCTCACGGTACCGGCAGCCTTGTACTCCTTAAGTCCGGACCCCGTCAGATAGCCTCGTACGACACATTCCACGGGTAGTGGCCTCGTCTTTTTCACCAGCATGCTTCTGCCTTCGAGCAATGCCGCGTGAGGCCGGCAGACCTGTGGGAAGTCCTTCACCTCTGCTGTGATCAGGTGGTTCTTCACGATAGACTCGGTCTGCGAGAACCAGTATTTGGATATCTCGGTGAGCACCCTGCCCTTTCCCGGGACCGCATTAGGAAGCACGACGTCGAACGCCGAAATCCGGTCCGTTGCCACGATCAGGAGCGTATCTCCAAGGTCGTAAATATCCCGCACCTTGCCGCGTTTGGGCGGATTTAAGCCGGACAGATTAGTCTCCAGAACCAATGATGTTTTCATCTTCACTCCGTTCATGATTTTCAGGCGTGTATTTTAGTATCCGGATGCGTGCGATGCGGTTTTTCCGCAGACGAAGCACGGTAAACAACAAATTGTCGAAGCGGACCTGGTCTCCTTCTGCGGGCAGCCTGCCGAACAGACCGAGCACAAAACCTCCGACGGTCTCAAATTCGTCCTCGGGAAGTTTTGCCCCAATTCTCTCATTCAGCTTACCAATGTCCGTTCTCCCATCGACGACATAACGGTTTGCGGAGATCTCCTCGATCTCCCGGAGCTCTTTTTCCTGTTCATCCCTGATGTCGCCCACGATTTCCTCGATGAGGTCCTCCATGGTGACCAGGCCGTCAGTACCTCCATACTCGTCACCCACGAGCGCCAGATGGATACGTCGTTCACGCATCTCCTTGAGCAGGACGCTTACATTCTTGTTCGGCGGCACAAAGTATGGCTTGCGGAGGACCGTCTCAAGCTGGAACGGTTTGTTCGTTCTATGGAGCGAAAGAATATCTTTAAGATACACGACGCCGATAACATTATCAATGGTCTCGGAATACACCGGCAGGCGCGAGAAGCCTTTAGTGTTCATAAGACCGAGGATGGTGTCGATGTCGGTGCCCGACTCCACGGCAACGATCTCGGTCCGTGGCACCATCACTTCCTTCACTACCGTATCGGTAAACTTGAACACGCTGTGGATCAGGTCCTCCTCGGACGGCTCGAACACGCCGGTCTTCCGACCTTCCCGGATGAGATATTTGACCTCATCTTCCGAAATGTGAAAAGCTTCCTGCTGTTCGGCAGACGTGATCAGGCGGAGCACGAAATCATTGGAAATCGTAAGCATTCGCAGAATCCATCGAAACAGCCGGGAAAGGATGTCAATGGGAGTCGATGTGGCAAAAGCGATTTTCTCGGAATATCGTATTGCCAGCGACTTGGGGACCAGTTCCCCGAATACCAGCGTGAAATACGTGATCAAGCTGACGACAACACCGACCGCGAGCGGTTCCGCAGCTTTTCGGAAAAAGTTGATCGGCATGGAAGCGAATACCGGCTTAATGCGCTCGATGGCGATCACACCGCCGAGGGTAGCGGCCAGGGTGCCGATGAGGGTAACGCCGGCCTGAATGGTGGCGAGAAAGCGTCCGGGTTCCTCCTGGAGTTTTTGGATTTTTTTTGCTTTCGGATTGCCGCTTTTTACCAGGTGCCTTACACGGCTCTTTCGCAGCGAAATCAGGGAGATTTCTGAGGCAGCAAAAAAACCGTTCAGCATAATCAGAAGAAATATCGAGAATAGTTCAAGAAGCAGCATACGATGATCAAATGAGATAATTGCGATCAGGCATTAGAGGGATGCCATCAAAATCCGTACTCCCTCCACCGTTCTTCGACCTTTTTTTGAATCTGCGGATCCATCCTGATCTCATCTGGCCAGGGCCGGGTGAATCCCTCACCGGGTCCTTTCCGCGTGGCGTCAATTCCCATTTTGCCGCCGAACCCGATCTGCGGGCAGGAGTGGTCAAGGATATCGAGCGGGCCGTCCGTGATCACCACATCGCGCTGGGGATCGACATGGTTCATGACTTTCCAGGTCACCTCGGAATAATCATGGATATTCACGTCCTCATCGCAGACGATGACGAACTTTGAGAGCATGAGCATGCCGGTCCCCCAGATCGTATGGATCACTTTTTTCCCATGGCCCGGGTACCGTTTCCTGATCTTGACGATCACGTTATTATGGAACACGCCTTCGACCGGCATATCCATGTCCAGGATATCGGGTGCGACCATCTGGAGGAGCGGCAGGAATATCCTCTCCGTGGCCTTGCCGAGGTATGCGTCCTCCTGTGGCGGGCGGCCGACGAGGGTAGCGGGGTAGATAGCGTCCTTCCGGTGGGTGATGGCAGTGATATGGAACACCGGGTATTCGTCCGCTTCGGAATAGTAGCCAGTATGATCTCCGAACGGTCCTTCTATCCTGCGTTCATTCGGATCGACGAATCCTTCGAGAACGAACTCTGCTTCTGCAGGAACCCGCACGTCGACGGTTTTGCACGGAACGACTTCAAGCGGCTTCTGTCGAAGAAAACCGGAAAAGAGGAACTCTCCAATAGCCGGAGGGAGCGGCGCCGTGGAAGAATAGATAATGGAAGGGTCGCCGCCGATGGCAACCGCCACTTCCATGCGCCTCCCCGCAGCCTCGTAATGCTGATAGTGACGCGCCCCGTCCTTGTGCTTATGCCAGTGCATTCCCGTGGTCTGATGGTCAAAGACCTGCATGCGGTACATTCCGACGTTCGTGATCTTCGTGACAGGGTCGATGGTGCAGACCATGGGGAGCGTGATGAAACGACCGCCGTCTGCGGGCCAGCATTTGAGCACGGGGATGCGGGACAGGTCTACGTGCTCGCCCGTGAGAACGACCTCCTGGCAGGGCGCTTTTTTCACGGTCTTCGGGAAGAAGTTCGTAAGCTCCGCCAGTTTCGGCAACATCTGGATCTTGTCCATGAACCCGGCGCCAGGTCCGGGAAAGAGATTTGTCGGATCGACGATATCCTTGATGCGTTGGCCGATTTCATCAAGATCATTGACCTCGAGCGCGCGGGAGATCCGCTTCGCGGAGCCGAATGCATTCGTAAGAACGGTAAACCGGGAATCCTTTACCCGCTCGAACAGGAGAGCTTTGTTCTCGGCGCCCTTCTGTTTTGAGACCCGGTCCGTGATCTCAGCAATCTCAAGCTCGGCGTCGACTTCTGCCTTGATCCTTACGAGCTCCCCTTCTTTTTCGAGGAGCGCCATGAAATCCCTTAAATTTTCGTATGCCATG
>DATJAO010000054.1:0-55747 GCA_035516175.1 Nitrospirota bacterium | reverse complement strand
GCTACCTGCAAGGAATCGCGGCAGGCATGTGTGGAGCCAGTGGGCAGCGGCATCTCGGAAAGACAAAGCAGTGCTTGCAGCACACGGACGGTCGGGAGCTTCCCGATCCTCGCCGTCACTTGCCCCTGACAGGGATAGGTCACGGCTTGTGACCATACCGCCCGGGCCGGTGAGACCCCGGCATGCGAACCGTCACTAGCACTGTTCGAGTGACGTTATGGCCTTGTGGAATAGTTGACCATAGTTTGAGGAACGGTGTAAGAAAAGACGAAGCTGATAGGTCATGGCTCATGAATCATAGGTTGTAGATTATAAGCCAAGAGCTATGAGCGAAGAAAGTTGGAGGTGGATCATGGCGCGGTTCGACAAACTTACCTTAAAAGCGCAGGAAGCGGTGCAGGCTGCCCAGGACATGGCCGCGAAGCGCCATCATCAGCAAATAGATTCGGAACACCTGCTGCTCGCTCTCATTGATCAAACGGACGGTGTCGTGCTGCCGTTGCTCAAGAAGCTCGGCGCAGATCCCGGCAGAATCAGGGCCGATATCGAAGAAGCGCTAAACAAACTACCCATGGTCGAGGGGCTTGTACAGACTTATCTTTCTCCGAGGCTCGGCAGGCTCTTCGATAAGGCCGAGCAGGAGGCTGAGCGGCTCAAGGACGAGTACGTTAGCACCGAGCACCTTCTTATCGCTGAAGCTGACGGCGATGGCGTGGCCCGGGACATTCTCACGCGCCACGGGGTGACCAAGGACCGGATCTTCACGGCCCTCGTGGATATCCGCGGTTCGCAGCGTGTGACGGACCAGAACCCTGAGGACAAGTACCAGGCCTTGACCCGTTACGGCAGGGACTTGACCGACCTGGCTAGGCGCGGCAAGCTCGATCCCGTGATCGGCCGGGACGAGGAAATCCGGCGAGTGGTACAAGTGCTTTCCCGGAGAACCAAGAACAATCCTGTGCTCATCGGCGAGCCGGGCGTGGGCAAGACTGCCATCGCCGAAGGCCTGGCCCAGCGTATCGTCTCGGGCGATGTGCCCGAAGGGCTCAAGAACAAGCGTGTGGTAGCCCTGGACATGGGTGCGCTTATAGCCGGAGCAAAGTACCGCGGCGAGTTCGAGGACCGGTTGAAAGCGGTCTTGAAGGAAGTCACGGAAGCTCAGGGTGAGGTGATCCTGTTCATCGACGAGCTTCATACGGTCGTAGGCGCAGGCGCAGCAGAAGGCGCCATGGACGCATCGAACATGCTGAAGCCTGCTCTTGCTCGAGGCGAACTGCGGTGCGTGGGCGCGACTACCTTAAACGAGTACCGCAAGCACATCGAGAAGGACCCGGCCCTGGAGCGGCGGTTCCAGCCGGTGATCGTGCGCGAGCCGTCGGTCGAGGACACGATCTCGATCTTGCGCGGCCTGAAAGAGCGCTACGAGGTTCATCACGGCGTGAAGATCAAGGACTCGGCGCTCGTAAGCGCCGCGATTCTGTCGTACCGGTATATCTCTGACCGGTTTCTGCCGGACAAGGCCATCGATCTCATAGATGAGGCGGCCTCAAGACTTCGAATGGAGATCGACAGCATGCCTACCGAGCTCGACGAGGTCGAACGGAGGATCAGGCAGCTCGAAATTGAGCGTGAGGCCGTGAAAAAAGAGCAGGACACCGCGTCGCGCGAACGGCTGGTTAAGATCGAAAAGGAGATTGCCGAGCTCGCGGAAAAACGGAGCGGGCTCAGGGCGCAGTGGCAGTCCGAGAAAAGCGGTATCCAGAGGATACGTGCCATCAAGGAACAGATCGAGAAGGCGAAGATCGAGGCCGAGAAGGCCGAGCGGGAAGGCAACCTGGGCAGGGCGGCAGAGCTGCGGTACGGCAGGCTCCTGGAGCTCCAGAAGCAACTCGACGCCGAATCAGCGAAACTGAGCGCGGTGCAGTCCCAGACGAAGATGCTCAAGGAAGAAGTGGACGAAGAGGACGTCGCCGAGATCGTGTCCAAGTGGACCGGCATCCCGGTGAGCAGGATGATGGAAGGGGAGATGCAGAAACTGCTGCACATGGAGGACCGGCTCCGCATGCGGGTCGTGGGGCAGGACGAGGCCATCAAGATCGTGTCCGACGCCGTGCGCCGGGCGCGGGCGGGCATCCAAGACCCCAACCGGCCAATCGGGAGCTTCATCTTCATGGGGCCCACGGGCGTGGGCAAGACCGAGCTCGCCCGGGCGCTCGCTGAGTTTCTGTTCGACGACGAGCAGGCCATGATCCGCATCGACATGTCGGAGTACCAAGAGCGGCACACGGTATCGCGCCTGATTGGCGCGCCTCCGGGCTACGTTGGCTACGAGGAAGGCGGCCAACTCACGGAAGCTGTGCGACGGAGACCCTATTCGGTGATCCTCTTCGACGAGATCGAGAAGGCGCATCCCGAGGTGTTCAATGTGCTGCTCCAGTTGCTTGATGACGGCAGGCTGACCGACGGCCAGGGCCGAACCGTCGATTTCAAGAACACCGTGGTCATCATGACGTCCAATATCGGCAGCCAGTATATCCAGGACTTGCGGAATGACGAGGAAGAGATGCGGCGGCGGGTCACGGAGGCCATGCGCCAGCATTTCAGGCCAGAGTTCCTCAACCGTATCGACGATACGGTAATCTTCCATCCTCTCGATGCTGAAGTGTTAAAGCGGATCGTTGAGATACAGGTGGGCCTGGTGCAGAAGCGGCTTTCGGACCGGCAGATCGAGATTGAGCTCACCGACGCAGCGAAAGAGCTGTTGGCCGAGGAAGGGTTCGATATGGTCTACGGCGCTCGCCCACTCAAGCGGGTGATCCAGCGCGACGTGCTGAACCCGCTTGCGTCAAAGATACTCTCCGGAGAGATTAGAGAAGGCTCTCGGGTAGTCGTGGATCGGGATGACCGGCGACTGGTGTTCAGAGCGGCAGCTCAGGCTATTGCCGCCCACTGAGGGTTGGGAGGGACCCCCGCCCACCGCCACAAAAAAAGGCGGCGAGACAAATTATTTGTGGTTGACAAAAGAATAATGTGGTATATTATTACAATTACGGCCGTTACCATTGCACGATGAGGGCAGGTGGGGAATGCCTACAAAAAAGACTGCCAAGAAAACAGCAGGCGGTAAAGCAGGCGCAGTACGGGACTATAAAAACCTTTTTTATCGAAAACTTACCGAAACCCACTTGTTCTACGAGGTCGGCAGAATCATTGCTTCGGAGTTGGAACCATCCGATCTTGTCCAAAAAATCGTTGCATCCATCAGAAAAGCGATAACCTTTGAAGATGCTTCCGTCTATGTCGTGAAAAAGGATATGACGGGCCTGGAACCCCTGTATGTTTATGGATTGTCTGTCCAGGAAAAGGCATTAGGGATGGTCTACCTTGATCTCGGAGCACCTGGTGAGATTGCGGCCAGCGGTGAGCCGCTGTTCTTGGAGGATGCCACCCTCTTCGAGGGTTTTATCCATCATCCCGATGAAGAGATCAAACCCGGCAGCTACATCGGAATACCGCTGAAGAACGAAAACCGTATTGTCGGTGTGATGGGCTTCAGCCACAGCAAGAGGGCTGCATTCCGGGTCGAGGCCTTCGATCTGCTCCGGACCGTATCCCACCTGATTTCCGCCGGCATCGAGAAAGCGGAGCTCTTCAAAAAAACATTGGAGCTTGCACGGGTCGATGAACTGACTGGCCTGCTCAACTATCGCGTGCTTCTTGAGAAGCTTGAGGAGGAAATCCGCAGACAGGCTCGTACAGCGAGGGAGTTCTCATTTATCATGATTGATATTGATGATTTTAAGCGGATCAACGACCGATACGGCCACCTTGAAGGGAGTAGGTTGATAGCGCAAATGGGCCCGCTTCTGAAATCCGCATGCAGGACGACCAGCACGGACATCTGCTTCCGCTACGGGGGAGAGGAGTTTTCTATACTCCTTGCTGAAACCGAGCTACAGGAGGCCATGGCCGTCGCCGAACGTGTGAGGAAGGGTGTGGACGAATATCCGTTCTCTGTTAAGGTCGCCCACCCCTTTGAACAGGTGACGGTAAGCCTCGGGGTATCGACCATGTCCCATGGCAGCGGTAAGACCGTGCCCGAGCTTATTAACGAGGCTGACATCGCACTCTATCGGTCCAAAGCCACGGGCAAGAACCGGGTCACCTCGTACAGCGAATCGTGTTCTATGCCCGGTCCGGCGCCAGAGTCGAGATCGGGGTATAAGCCCTAAAAACAGCCGAGCTGGCACGCAACTATCTTGATCTTGAGCTCGTTGCAGAGTGCGCCGATCTCTTTGAGCGGGACCTTCAGTTCCCCGGTCAGGGCATGGGCTCTTTCGCAGGTCAGCCTGTCGTTTATCGATGCTATTCGTATCGCCTGAATGATCTTTTCCCGGGTCATACTCCCTCCTCATTTCTCTGCTGTAGAATACCAGTATACTACACGATACATGCATGATACAAGCTGAGAGTGTTCTCTCTTGAGTTTTTGCTCGGTAATCTCTGTTTCCGGGGTTGACTTGTCACCGTCTCTCAGATAAAATACAACATCAACTTAAACCTACTACGAGGAGGAACAGGAATGGCGCAATTCTATGATGCGGTTATCATCGGTTCAGGCCCTGCGGGCCTCACCGCCGCACTCTACCTCGGACGGGCAGGCCAGAAGTGCGTAGTGCTCGAAAAGGATTTTGTCGGCGGCTATACCGCCAAGATCGCCCATATCGAGAACTATCCTGGTCATGAGACCATCAACGGGATGGATCTCACCCAGATCATGGCAAAACAGGCCGAAAAGTTCGGTGCGACGATTGTCTATCCAGTCGAGGTCGTCGATATGGATCTTAATGGCGAGGTCAAGCGCGTACGCACGCGCGATGAGGTATACGAAGGGTATGTCGTGATCATCGCGATTGGCGTGGCCAGAAAGAAGCTGGAGGTTCCGGGCGCAAAGGAATTTCTCGGCAAAGGCGTATCCTACTGTGCGACCTGCGACGGCAACTTCTTCAAGGGAAGGAAGGTGGCTGTGGTCGGCTCGGACAACGAGGCAGCTGAAGAGGCGCTTCACCTTGCCGACCTTGCCGAAAAAGTGACGTTGGTCCCGCACAAGGAGCTTGACATGGTGGACGCGGTCATGAAACGGCTTAAGTCCAAGCAGAATGTGGAGATCCTGCCGGTATCGAAGATAAACGCTATCGTCGGCGACGAACTGGTTACGGGACTCAAGCTCTCTGAGAACGGTACGGATAAAGTGCTTTTCCTCGAGGGAGTGTTCATCGCCATGGGCTCCACACCAATATCGCAGCTTATCCTGAAGGCAGGCGGACTGAGCGATGATCGCGGCTGCTTGATTGTGGACAAGCACATGCGGATGAACCTCGACGGCGTCTTCGCTGCCGGCGACTGCACCTGCGGAGGCATGCAGATCGTGACCGCGGCGGGCGAAGGGGCCATTGCGGGCATGCGGGCTGCTTCGAACATCCGTAAATCCAAGGCGAAGACAGCAGGGAAATAAGAAACAGGCTCCAAAATCCGAAACACCACATTTTGATAATCACAATTATTAATTTGATTCATTGGAATTCATGTGTAGTTTAGATATTGGGATTTGAGATTTTCCCTTGGGGTATTCATGACCGTTAAGGACATGCTTGGCCGTTCCGGTGTAGTATCGCGGGAAGAGGCGCTCACTATTCTGAATGAGCGTCTCTCGGTTTTCAAGCTCGAATCACAAGAGATATCCATCAGCGCCGCACTGGGAAGGGTTCTTGCTCTGGATATCACCTCAACAGCTGACTTGCCTGAATTCAATCGCTCGACTATGGACGGATACGCGGTCCGCAGCATGGATACCTTCGGCGCTGCCGAGTCCCGTCCTGCTGTGCTCCACGTGGTTGGCGATATCCCCATGGGAACGATGCCCGACCACAGTATTGTCAAGGGCGAGGCGATGAAGATCGCCACAGGCGGGGCGCTCCCCCAGGGCGCGGACGCTGTGGTAATGTTCGAGCACATCCAGCCTGTTGACACGGAAAGCATTGAGGTCGTGAAAGCGGTTGCGCCTCAGGAAAACGTCACCTTGGCCGGGGAGGACATCACAAAGGGTGAGCGTGTGCTCTCGAAAGGGCATGTGATCCGGCCGCAGGACATGGCAGCCCTTGCGAGCATAGGCATCACGCGCATAGCCGTGTTCGGGAAACCGCGCGTTGCAATTATCTCCACGGGCAATGAGATCGTTCCTGCCGATACCTCCCCCGGGCCCGGCCAGATACGGGATAGCAATTCCTATAGCCTGGAAGGTCTCATTACGCTGGCAGGTGGTGTACCGGTAAAAATGGGGATTATTCCTGATGATTACGGCCGCCTGCAAAGAGCCTTGAAAGACGCCATGCGGGATTGTAATCTTGTCCTTTTTACCGGTGGAAGCTCTGTGGGTACGGCTGATTTTACCGCTAAGGTGATCAACGACCTGGGACCACCGGGCGTGCTTGTGCACGGCGTTTCGATCAAGCCTGGAAAACCGCTCATCATCGGACTGGTGAAATGGAAAGACGGAAACGAGCAGATTCCGGTATTCGGCCTGCCGGGACACCAGGCAGCGGTCGCCATCTGCTTTGACCTTTTTGTGAAACCGGTCATGACGAGGCTTACGGGCGCCATTTCTGACCCTGCACTCGAAGGTGTTGCCCCAAACCGGATCGTGAAAGCAAAGCTTGCCAGAAGCATTTCGTCCTCGCCGGGGCGCGAAGACCACGTACGTGTAACGCTCGAGAAGCGGCAGGACGGCCTCTGGGCCAAGCCCGTGTTCGGTGCATCGGGACTCATCAGTACGCTCGTCAAGGCTGTAGGCACCGTGGTCGTTCCGGTCAATAAGATAGGGATAGAGGCTGGCGAGGAAGTGGAAGTGCGTTTGTTCTAGGTCGGGAAGATTAGCCACAGAGACATAGAAGCAGGGAGAATAATCAGTAACACGAATCACACGAAGGAATGAATGGCTCGAGTAAGGCTTGATTCTTAAATCATTGGCTCAAATTCGCGGGATTCAACCATTCCTGATATACGTGTTTAGATCTTTGATCATGTACAAACAGAAAAAATACCTCGATAACCAGCCACTTGCTGACGCGATCCAAAAATATTATGATGCACTCAGGTCTGCAAACATCGGCGGTCCGTTGCCGGGTGAGCGTATCCCTGTCAACGATTCGCTCGGCCGTGTTACGTCCGAGGCGGTGATCGCGAGGATATCTTCGCCCTTTTATCACTCCGCCGCCATGGACGGCGTTGCGGTCCGGTTTATCGACACCTTCGGTGCTTCCGAGACACGGCCGAAGAGGCTCCGAGTCCCGGATCAGGCCTTATATGTGGACACAGGCGACCCCATGCCCGATAACCATGATGCCGTGATCATGATCGAGGACGTGGAAAAGATCTCGGAAAGCGAGATCGAGATTCTGAGGCCCGCGACCCCATGGCAGCATGTGCGTCTTGTTGGCGAGGATATTGTTGCCACGGAGCTCATCATCTCTGAGAACCATGTGATCCGACCCGTAGACATGGCGGCGATGATCGCGAGCGGCCACACTACGGTCATGGTACGCCGAAGATCCGTTGTCTCGATCGTCCCCACCGGTACCGAGCTCGTGGAGCCCGGCAGCGAGCTTAAGAAAGGGGACATTATAGATTTCAACTCGACTATGCTCGCGGCTTTGGCAGAGGAATGCGGGGCCCATGCAATCAAAAAAAACATTGTAAAAGACGATGTTGTGTATCTCAAGACAACTATTGCAGATTCACTTTTGGAGTCAGATATCGTCGTTATTAATGCGGGCTCGTCAGCCGGAAGGGAAGACTATACAGCAGATGTGATCGCTGAACTTGGTGAGGTTTTCGTTCACGGGGTTAACATCAAACCGGGCAAGCCTGTGATCCTCGGCATCGTTCAGGGCAAGCCGGTGATCGGTATTCCCGGGTATCCGGTCTCCGCAGCACTCACGTTCGGTCTCTTTGTAAAACCGCTGATCTATGCCATGCTGGGATTGAAATCTCCCCCTCCGGTGAAGATCACGGCAAAGCTCAGCAGGCAGGTGGCGTCGAGTCTCGGACAGGAAGAGTTCATTCGCGTGAAGCTCGGAAGCGTTTCCTCTAATCTTATTGCCACACCCGTGACCAGGGGTGCAGGTGCGCTTATGTCGCTCGTACGTGCAGACGGTATCATCCGTGTACCTGCCCAGAGCGAGGGTATTGCTGCGGGGCAAGAAATAACCGTTGAGCTACTCCGGGCTGCCAGTGACATTGAGAACACCATCGTCTGCATCGGCTCCCATGACACTGCCTTGGACATCCTCGGCAACTATCTCAAGAAAAAACATCCAGAGCTTTTCCTCTCGTCAGCGCACGTGGGCAGTATGGGAGGGCTTCTGGCTCTCAAGCGCGGAGAAGCTCACCTCGCCGGTACCCATCTTCTGGACGAAGAGACAGGAGAATATAATGTAAACTACATCAAAAAGATACTTCCCGATGCCAAGACCGTGCTTGTGAACCTTGTATATCGGACACAGGGTCTCATCGTGCCCAGAGGCAATCCGAAGGGCATCAAAGGATTCGAAGACCTTGTGCGGCAGGATGTGGTCTTTGTGAACCGTCAGGCTGGCGCAGGCACGCGTCTCCTGACGGATCTATATCTCGGAAAATTGAAGATTGACCCGAAAAACGTAAAGGGGTATCATCACGAGGAATTCACGCATATGGCTGTGGCCGCGGCCGTACTGTCAGGAGCGGCGGACACGGGGCTTGCGGTCCTCTCCGCAGCCCAAGCACTGCATCTGGACTTTATCCCTGTAGCGCAAGAGCGATATGACCTGGCGATACCGCAGAAATTCTACGATACACCCATGCTGCAGGCTTTGCTCGGGATAATCCGCGAGGACAAAGAGTTCCGAGCGCAGATCCTCAATATGGGAGGATATGACGTAAGCGAAATGGGAACGGTGGTCGGCGTCATTGGAAATTAAAGATGGAAAGAGCAGAAGGAAAAATGACGGAGTTCATTTATTTCCCAGTTTAAATTGTAAATTTTTTTACTGGAGGTAACAATGCTCGCAATCAGCGCAGTGCCCGGATTGGGCACGGGAGTTTTCGGCCTCTTCGGGGAAACCGGATTGGTCGGCAAGGGGATCGTGATCATCCTTTTGGGATTTTCTGTCGTTTCCTGGGCCATGATCCTGCTCAAATATCAGTTTTTGCGGAGAGCGGAAAGAGAATCGCATGCTTTCCTTTCCGCGTTCCGTAAGACCAAGAACATCGACGATCTCTTCAAGCACGCGGAGATGAAGAAATTCAGCCCGCTCGCCACGCTCTTCATCGAGGGTTACCGCGAGGCCGAGTCGATCATCAGGACCCTTCCGGACGGAAAGGTGACCGAGGAAGAGCGGCCTCTCATTGCCCAGGAGCTTGAGCGCTCGCTCAAGATCACCGCGCAGGATGAGATCGTATACATGGAGCGTTACTTGGCATTTCTCGGCACGACCGGCACGGTGGGGCCTCTTTTGGGCCTCTTCGGCACGGTTTGGGGCATCATGGAAGCGTTCTACGGTATCGGCCTCAAGGGTGCAGGCGACATAGGTGCACTGGCGCCGGGGCTCGCCGCCGCGCTCATCAACACCATATCCGGCCTGTTTGTTGCCATACCTGCGGTGATCGCATATAACTATTTCGCAGACAAAATCAGGGACATCGCGATTCGCTGCGATTCGTTCTCCATGGAGTTCTTGAGCTTTATTGAGAGAAATCTTCTCAGGAGGCGGTCATGAGCTTCGAGCGAAGAGAGAGGCACATAATCCGGGAGATCAACCTCGTGCCGCTCATCGACGTGCTACTGACGGTATTGTTCTTCTACATGATCGTTTCCCCCATGATGAGCAGGGGGCTCGATGTGAACCTTCCCAAATCCCAGGCAAATACCGTGAAGTCAGAAGACCGTATCGTGCTCACAGTCACCCGCGCTCAGGAATTGTTCGTGGAGAAAGAGCGGGTGGACATTTCAAAGCTGAAGGGCGTCCTCGATTCCATACGGAAATCGAAGCCGCTGATCAACGTGTATCTCAGGGCTGACCGCGATGCGCCGTACGGCGCGGTGGTGCAGGTGATGGATGTCGTGAAGCGGGCGGGTATAGACCGGCTGGGCATGGTGACCGAGCCTGCATCGGGAGGCGAGGCCGGAAAATGAGGCTGCTCTCCGGGAAGAGGATCGGGCAGTCGCGACCGGAACTAGCATACGCCGTTCTCTTCTCTTTTTTTCTCCATGTTATTATTCTTTTTACCGCTATATTCCTCAACATCAGCGTCACGCCGAAGAGGTACGTTCCCCCGGTCTATCAGGTGAGGCTAGTGGGCCAGCCCGTAGACATCCCTCAAGTGCCTTCGGGAGGACCTGCAGGAGGTGCATCGCCTCCCGTGCCGAAGCATGAGATAAAGCCCGCTCCGAAAAAGAGCGCGGTCCCGCAAAGGGTGGCAAAAGCAGCTCCAGCGAAAGGAGCCATGCCCGAGCTTGCTCAGCCGAAGCAGAGACCAAGAAAAGAGGAAGAGGCGAAGCCGGAAGAGATTGTGAAGGAACAGCCCTCTAACCCGATCGGAGGACCATCGGTGTCCGGTGGTGGGTCGGAATCTGGTGTGACTGTGGCCACAGCGCAGCCTGACTTCAAATTTCAATATTATATTAACGCTGTTCGAGAAAAAATAGGGCAACAATGGAGACCGCCACCGGATGTTAAAGATGCGAAGGCCAGGGTAACATTTACAGTCAACAGGTCTGGCTGGGTAGGAGAGGTCAACCTGGATGCCGAACACTCGACGGGGACCTTCGGCTTTAAACAAGCAGCGGTACGGGCGATCCGTTCGTCGAATCCATTTCCGCCCTTGCCCGAAGATTTTGCAAAACAATCTTTAGAGTTCAGTGTGGATTTGATGGAGAAAGAGTAAGGGACAGGCTGGGGTCCGATATCCCGGGTCATAGTAAAGTCTTTTCCTGATTCATATATTTGACCTTTGCCCCTGTATCATCGATACCCATGAGAAGAATAATAACGATAACTATATTAATACTGCTGGTGGTTCCCGGCGCTGTCCACTCCCAGTACTATCTTGGCGTGATACAGGGGGAGGCAAAAAAGATCCCGATCGTGGTGCTGAATGTTTACGACGATGCCGGCTCTCCGTCGCTTCGCGACATGGCAATCGAGGTCCTGCAGGCGGATCTGCGCCGGTCCCAGATATTCGACGTCATGGACCCGAAGAAGCTTGATCTCGCTTATCCGGCGAAGACGGAGCCGACAGAGGATATCGTCAAGCGCGGGGGGACCTTCGGCCTCGCAGGTGTTGTCTGGGCGTCACTTCAGAAGAAGGGCACGGAGCTTGTGCTGTCCGGCAGGCTCTATGATGCGGCAACCGGGATGAAGATGACTGCCAAAGAGTACTTCGGTAATACCGATACACTCCGCCGCATGGTCCACACCTTTGCGGATGAGATCGTATCACGGTACACGGGCGAGAAGGGCATTGCGAGGACCCGGATCGCGTACGTCTCGGATAAGACGAAGCACAAAGAACTGTACGTCATGGATTACGATGGGAAGAATGCGATGAAAATCACGGCGGACCGCTCCATTTGCCTGTCCCCTGCATGGAGCCCGGATGGCAAGGTGCTTGCCTACGTATCGTACCGCGACCGGAACCCCGATCTTTATGGCTTGGACATGGACACGGGTAGGCGCTGGAAGATATCGGGGAATGAGGGCCTGAACATATCACCCGCATGGTCCCCGAACGGAAAGCGCCTGGCCATAGCCCTGAGCAAGGACGGAAGCGCGGAGATCTATACCATGGAGCCGAACGGGAACGACCTTGAGCGACTGACGTATGGGCCGTATGACAATGTGTCGCCGTCCTGGGCCCCAAATGGCAGGGAGATCTCATTCACCTCGGGTCGCGCGGGAACGCCGCAGCTGTATATAATGAACTCCGACGGCACCGACGCACGCAGAATAACGTTCGAGGGGCCATATAATGCCTCACCGAATTGGTCACCGCGGGGTGACCGGATCGTGTTCGTTTCGCAGGTCCGCGGACTGTTCAAGATCGCCACGATAAACCCGGATGGCTCCGATTTCCGGCTGCTCACGAACGGACCGGGGAACGACGAGAACCCAATGTGGTCTCCGAACGGCAGGCAGATCGTATTCAGTTCAAGCCACGAGGGGAAATTCAATATTTACATCATGAATGCCGACGGCACGGATATCGAGCGGATCACACCGAACGATGCAAACTACACATCACCTGCATGGTCTCCGTAAGGAGCAGCGAAACGATCCGTGTCCTTCGCAGATATGCTTACCCTGCTCAGCAAGACTCCCGGTTCCCGATCATTTTTTTTAATACGAGTGCCATGTTTAATTCCTTAGTTAAGTGCGTCAACGCCACTCGCGGCCATGAAATGAATAACCTGCTGATCGAGAGACTTCCTCTTTCCTGATCGCTTGCCCCTCCTTCCTGTCCTCACTAAGTATTACATCCTTTCCAAGCTGTAATTTTCCCTCTTACCGGTACTGTGATATAATAAAAAAAGATGTTTTGAGGAGCAATTTTGTCCTCAATTGTTCTGTTGTTCTCAAGCAAAATAGGTTGCGCTCCAAGGAGGTGGAACTATGAAGGCCTTGATGATCAGTGCTGACAATTTTGAAGATACGGAACTTCTCGTTCCTTATTATAGGCTTCAGGAGGAGGGGATCGGCGTGGATATCGCATCCATCCGGAAGGGAACGATCAAAGGTAAGCACGGGTATGAGGTGGCGGTGACGAAGACACTCGCCGAGGTGAACCCTGATGAGTACTCTATTCTCGTGCTCCCGGGCGGCAAGGCACCTGAGGCCGTCCGGAAACAGCAGAAGGCCGTCGAGATAGCACAGCACTTCTTCCGGAAGAATAAGCCGGTCTCCGCCATATGTCACGGCCCGCAGACCCTTATAACCGCGGGACTGTTGAAGGGAAGGCACGCAACCTGTTATCGGACTGTCGCCGAGGAGATGAAGTCCGCGGGTGCATTCTATGAGGACAGAGAGGTTGTCGTTGACGGCAACCTCGTGACCTCGCGCCAGCCGTCGGACCTCCCTGCGTTCATGCGTGAGACCTTGAAGATGATCAATCGGGCGAAGGGGGCCCGGCCTGCGGCTGCATGATGTGAGCAAAGGGCAGGGGGAGGAGAGCATGGTGCATCGAAGGGCTAACAAAGATGATGACCTTCACTATGCACTCTGCACCATGCTGAGGTCTTTATGCCGCATTTCGGATTAATGGACGAAAGAGCTCTTGGGCCGATAGAGGGTCCGTTCCAGCGAGCACGGCTCCATATTCGCGGCGGGAAACGGCGTCTTCGGCAGGAGAAAATATCCGCCGGTATTGTAACGCTCTACGATGCTCTGCTTGCCGCGATGGAATCATATGTCAATTCGCCAGAACATAAGGGGAGCCTTGTTATTAAAGAGGGCGATGACCTGAAGGATGAGAGAACGGTTTATGCTGTCTTGGTCCGCTCAGGAGTGCTAGATGGCACGTTTGAGTTCGAAACATTCGAGAGACTGATGGAGAGAGCATTGAACGAAGAAATGCCCGGTTATGATTATCGCGATCTTCTGCAGGGTATTGAGCGGGTCATGTATCAGCTGGGGGTCATGCCGTTTGATGATGCCGATCTCCCGCCGGAAGACCCGAAAACGTATTAATCGTTTATGAACGCCAGGCGCAATGGCCGATGAACGGGAATTATCCGTAAAGACTGATTTATAATAGTTCCTCGCTGTTTTAACCCGTTCTTAGGTGTGGCCGATTCCGTTGTGAAAGGTATTTTCGTGAATAGACTAGCAAACGAAAAATCCGCCTATCTCCATCACGCTGCGTATCAGAAGGTCGACTGGTATCCGTGGTCGGAAGAGGCATTTGATCGGGCGCGGCGCGAGGACAAGCCCCTGTTCCTGAGCACCGGTGCGGTGTGGTGCCACTGGTGCCATGTGATGGCCAGGCAATGTTTTGAAAATGACGATATCGTGGACATCATGAACGAGCTGTTTATCAACATTAAGCTCGACCGGGATGAGCGGCCCGACATCGACCGTAGATACCAGCAGGCGGTTGCAGCCATGGGCGCGGGGAGCGGCTGGCCTTTGAGTGTTTTTTTGACCCCCGACAAGAAACCGTTTTTCGGAGGCACCTATTTCCCGCCGGAGGACATGCAGGGCAGACCGGGATTTAAGAACGTGCTCAGCGCCGTGAGCAATTTTTACAAAACAAAGCGAGGCGATGTTGCGGCTTACTCATCGCAGGTTATGGATATCTTAAAACCCGAGGTTCTGATTCCCGATGACCTCCACAAAAGTTCTCTGGACGAAGCGGTGAAAGGTATCCTCTCCCATTTTGATTCTCAGCATGGCGGCTTCGGCACTTCACCAAAATTCCCTATGCCCGGCGCTTTGGAGTTCCTGCTGAGGCGATATTCCGTAATCCAGGACAAGGCCATAGGTGACGCTGTCCGCAGGACGCTTGATGCCATGGCGCGGGGCGGGTTCCATGACCAGATTGGCGGAGGGTTCCACCGGTATTCCGTGGACGAGGCATGGATAGTCCCGCACTTCGAGAAGATGGCCGATGACAACGCCTGGCTGCTCAGAAACTATATCGATGCCTACGCCGTGTTCGGCGACGAACGATTCAAGGACGTTGCACGGGGAATTATAGATTTTACGAGAGACGTGCTGTCCGATCCCCTCGGCGGGTTCCATGCCAGCCAGGATGCGGATGTGGCGCCAGACGATGAAGGCGGTTATTTTACGTGGACAGACGATGAATTCAAGAAAGTTCTCACTGACGAAGAGTATGCAGTACTCACACTCCACCTCTTTCATGAACGCGGTAATATGCACCATAATCCCTCGAAGAAGGTCCTTGCCGTTGCCCAGGTTCCGGAAGAGATCGCTGCAAATCTGGGGAAGTCCGTTGCTGAGGTGTCCGAAGCGATCCGGCGCGGCAAAGAGAAATTGCTCCGCGAAAGGAGTGTGCGGAAGGCGCCCTTCGTGGACCGGACGTTGTATACCTCGCTGAACGGTATGCTCATCACCTCCTATCTTCAGGCGTACCGGTTACTGGGAGATCCCTCTCTCAAAGATTTTGCGCTATTGAGCCTTAACCGGATCTTGCGAGACCGCCTCATGGGAAACACAGTCTACCATTCGGAAGGCGTCACTGCGGTGCTCGATGACATCATCTATCTCATTGAAGCTCTTATAGCAGCCTATGAAGGAACCGGCATGAGGATCCATCTTGATCGTGCAGATGCACTCATGACTGAGTGCATGGAGAGGTTCGGGGACGACGGAGGGGGGTTTTTCGATACCGAGGGCGAAGTGCTCGGAACACGCCTCAGACGCGTTGAGGACATTCCCCATCCCTCAGCCAACGCCATTGCCGTTATATTGCTGTTAAAGCTCTTCCGCATGACTGGGAAGGAGTCATTCCGCATTGCTTCGGAGAAAACGCTCAAGATCTTTTCCCGGGACGCAAGAGAAATGGGGATCCATGCAGGAACCTACTTTTGTGCCTTGGATGCATACTTTAGCATGCTGATACTAACGGTGGAGGCTGATCCGGAAAGCGACCTCTGTCGGGCGGCTCGAGCGCTGAGCGGTCCGTACTCCACAATCCTTTACGGTGCGGACAAGGGACGCGTGATTCCGTGCATCAATGAAACCTGCTATGAACCGATAACCGACCCCGCACGGCTCAAGGATTTTTTCCTCCGTATGACTCCACGATGATAAATATAGCCGTCTGCGCAGATTCCGATATTCTGTGTTCTAGCTAGAAGCCGACCTTGACCTGCCTGATATTTGGGAGTAATATTATTTTTTTAGCGGAAAGACGAATTTTCACTTTCCGATTACTCGTACATAGGGATTCGCCGGGAAACCTCCTCCTGCGGTCGCGACAGCTTTTCTGACCGGGGGACATATGAAGAAACAGCCCGTTGTCCTTGCCAATTTTTTCTACCCGCTCTCTGGTGCTGCGGTTCTGGTCAGTCTCACCATCATCAGCCTCCACAGTGCTGTCCTCATGCATACTCTGGTGGAGATGTTCAGCATTATCGTCGCCTGCAGTATCTTCATGATCGCCTGGAACACGCGGCGGCATCTTTCCAACAACTACATCTTGTTCATCGGCATTTCCTTCCTGTTTGTGAGCGTCTTCGATCTGCTCCACACCGTCGCTTACCAAGGGCAGAATACCATTCCGGGGATAGACGACAACCTTGCAACCCAACTTTGGATCACGGCGCGCTTTATGGGGAGCATCTCGCTCCTCATTGCGCCGCTGCTCATGGATAGCAGGCTGAGGCCGCGCCTCGTTTTCGGGGCATATGCTGCGGTGACCGTCGTACTGCTGGCCATGATTTTTTACTGGAAGGTCTTTCCCGGTTGCGTCAGCGAAGGCGGGAGGCTTACGGAATTCAAGATCGTGAGCGAATATTTCATTGTATCTCTCTTTGCTGCGGCCCTTGTCCTACTCCTCTGGAAGCAACGCGAATTCGACAAGCGCGTCCTGCGCCTTCTCATCGGGTCCATCCTTCTGCGGATCGGATCCGAATTGATGCTCACGTCGCATATCGGTGCGGAGGACCTTCCCAGCAAGGTCGGACACTTCATCAAAATCGCGGCGTTCTATCTTTTTTACAAGGCCCTGGTAGAGTCCGCGCTTGTCAAGCCCTACGACATGCTCTTCCGGAATTTGAAGAAAAGCGAGGAAGCGCTCCGAGAGGAGCGTGACCGGGTCCAGCACTATCTCGATGTGGCGAAGACGATCCTTGTGGTAATCGCCGCGGACCAGAGGGTAAGCCTAATTAACAAGAAAGGTTGTGAAATCCTGGAGTACGATGAGCAAGAGATCATCGGCAAGAACTGGTTCGATACCTTTGTGCCGGCGCGGATGCGAGCCGATGTGAAAGCGACATTCAATAAATTGATGACAAGAGAGATTGAACCTGCAGAGCATTTCGAGAACCCCGTCGTGTCACGGTCAGGAGAAGAGAGGCTTATCGCATGGCACAATGCGGTATTGGAGAACGATGACGGGGAGATCATTGCCACTCTAAGTTCGGGCGAGGATATCACTGAGCGCAAGCGGGCCGAGGAAAAACTGATTCAAAAGACAGCGGAACTGGAGCGATCCAATGCTGAGCTGGAGCAGTTTGCCTCGGTTGTCTCGCACGACCTCAAAGAACCCCTTGTGTCTCTGGGAGGGTTCGCCGAGATCCTGCGGGAAAAGTATGAAGATAAGCTGGATGCCAAAGCGAAGACACTCATCTCCCGTATCATTAGCGGATCTATACGCATGGAGAGTTTGATCAAGGATCTTCTTGCATACGCAAAGGTCAATTCAGCAGTGAATCCTTTCAGGCCCGTTTCCTGCAACACCGCCCTCGCGATTGCCCTCTCGAACCTCGGGAGCGCCATTAGGGACAGTGCTGCGGTCATTACGTCCGATGATCTCCCGAGCGTGGCGGGCGAGGAAACACAACTCATTCAGCTGTTTCAAAACCTCATCGGAAATGCCATCAAGTACCGGAAGGACCGGCCGCCGCAGATCCATGTCTCTGCTCTGTCTCTTGGGGATACGGACATAAATTCCCGTGATACGATTTCGCACTCGATACTTCTTGCTCCGCACTCCAGGAGTGGCTGGTTGATTTCTGTTTCGGACAACGGCATCGGAATCGACCCCGCTTACTCCGAGCGGATATTCGAGATATTTTACCGTTTGCACCAGGGCGACCAGTATCCCGGCACGGGCATCGGCCTCGCCGTATGCAGGAAGATCGTGGAGCGGCACGGAGGGCGCATCTGGGTGGAGTCCGAGCCAGGTAGGGGTGCCACATTCTTCTTCACCCTTCCCTGATTGTTCCGGTTTTTGTGTCTCCCG
Source organism: Nitrospirota bacterium (assembly GCA_035516175.1). GTDB lineage: Bacteria > Nitrospirota > UBA9217 > UBA9217 > UBA9217 > DASPSR01. Next base: position 37,726 of record DATJAO010000054.1, on the reverse strand, counting down.
AGTGAATGAGCGGAGGGAGTTGCATATCACTTCTTCTTGTCACGTTAGGGGGAAAGTCCGCTCTCAACTTGGCACATGTGACGAACGTTGCCATGGTGCAAGTTTCATCAACATTTTGTTAAAGGAGGAAATTGTGGAGGGCCTGGAACTTTACGAACGGGAAAACAGGGAGTTAAAGCTCGGATTGGTTATTATATTCATCTCTTTTTTATAACGATATCATTGAGGCTAAGCACATCCTGAACCGCTCGAAGTTGCAGCTCTTTGCAACATCAATATTTCATGCTGAAACCTTCAATCTAAATCCACCCAAAGGGGATTGACTTTAATGTAAAAATAATGTTTAATAGTTTTGCGTTTTGAACTCCTCTTTATCTCTTTTTCCTAAGTAGTTTTACAGTTTGCAAGTAAATCATGATATTTTTTAAATTAGTAATGGTAAATATGTCATACTGTTAATAATAACGGTACAGTATTCGCCGTAGTCGTGGCGTTATAATAGCCCTGCAACAATCATTAAAAACGATTACCTGATTAACAAAATGTCTTCTCTGTGGTGAGAAGAGTTTTTACGAGCTCTTCGCTCTTCATATTTGGATTAACGTGAAGATGGAGTGAATATTATAGCGTTTACCGCTAACGCAGCCTTAGTTCGTAAGGTGGTATTGCAATATGGATGAGAAAAGGCGTAATCAGAGAAAAGAGTTAATATTGCACCCCGTTTCAAGTGATCTAAACTGTTCCCTCGGGGTCATCTCGTTTAATAATCTCGTGCGGACAGATTATCTTGCCAAGATCGTGAATCGCAGCATAATAGGTATCGGTATCGAGACAGATAACCCTGTTCAAGCGGGCTTTGTCTGGTTCAAGGAACTCATCCACGGACAAAAATGCGGTGTCCTGATGTGGTGTAATCAAATCGGGAGTCGATATAGGAGCGGCATCCGATTCGTTTCTCTCACCCGAGTTGAAGAAGAGTGCCTTCGGTATCAAATTGAACAAGTGGAACCTAGCAAACCGGTCCGACATCTGGATTGGATTATTACAAGACTGAATGGATGTATCCCGAAAAACTGAATTGGAACCGCTACTCAACATCCGGCCCTTTCTGTTGGTTTACATAATTTTCATATATAAACGATTTAATCTTGACGGATATCCGGATTGCACTTCGCAATAGTCGCCAGAGGAGCGGCAATGCCTATCGATGTTAAAGTAATGCATGACGGCGTGGGCATACTGTATCTCTGTCATGGAACGGTTACTGGCAAAGACTTCATCGAAGCTAACAAGCAAATCTTCACATTAAATGAGCATTTAAAACAGGTGAAATACGGACTTATAGATGAGACGGCAATGGACGACGTTCATATGTCTGATTCAGAAATGCTGACGATTACTGCGCAGGATAAAAAGATAGCCAGCATCGTTCCTCCTGGGGCTATTGTCGCTGTAATAGCTAAGAGTGATTTCGCTTTTGGTCCAGCGCATATCTGGCAATCATTCATTGAGCATACAGGTTGGGAAACCATGACATTTAGAACAAGATGGCAGGCAGAGAGCTGGATCAAGGAAAAGGTGAAAGCTAATAGTGGAATCGATTTAATTTTTTAATATTCGGTACGAAAAATGTAAATTTGCGCACAAACATGTGGTGTTTATTCCTTTCTCTATCAGGCGGAAGTCGCATTTTATCGAATTTGCTCAATTCATCTTACTCTTCCCCGAATTATGGACACCTCAAATAGTTGTACAACGTGAGAGGCGGCGCTTATGGGGATGGAAAGCGCCGTAATTTCAGCCAAGAATTTAAAAGAGATGCTGTCAAACTGGTGATAGGGAATGGTGTCCCGGTGAGGAAAGTTGAGCGTGACATCAATGTCCATCCGAACTGGGTACATGAATGGAGGAGGATGTCCTTGGCAGAAGGCCTTGAACGTGTTCATCCAACTCTCCACCTGGTACAAGAACCAGGGGAGGTCAATACCATTTCCGTATTTCCAACACCCTACTCCTTAAATGTCCAGTAGGAATTTAAGAAATAATTTATTATTGTGGCCGGCACGATGCCCACTGCCTGATGAATTTGCGGTGACCCGCTTGGATCGAACATACTCAATAATAAAAATGTGGAATAGCTGACCGCCAGGGCGACAAAGGAAATAACATTGAATTTTACTCCCCTGATGTGAATCTTATCACTGATATCTCTGTTTGCGAAAGTCCAGAAATTATTGAAGAGAAAATTGGATATGATAGATAATTCAATCGCTATCGGGGAAGCAATGAATTTGTTTAAACCAACATTCATGAACAGGGTAAAAGAAACCAAGTTAACAAATACTCCCGTAGTCCCGACAACCGAGAATTTCAAAAAGGTCTTACTTCTTTCGAATCGGATCCACCACGCATTAAACATGAATTCCGCTACGTCAGAAAGTCCCAACTTCGTTTGTCCTCTTTTTCTATCGACGAATTCGACGGGTATTTCCTGGACGAGTGCGTGATGAACGATTGCCTGATGGAGAAGCATTATTTGAAACGCATATCCGTGAACCCTGAGGGTATCGAGATCGATTTTTTTGATTATGGATGCGCGTATCGCCCGAAAGCCTGCCGTACAGTCCTTAACTTTATAGAGACCAGCTATATATCTGGCAAATACATTCCCCCAGGCAGAGATCATTCTTCTTAAAAAACCCCAGTCCTCCGGAATCTTACCACCGTTGACATATCTGCTGCCGATTACAAAATCCGCTCCTCCATCAACAGCTTCAATGAGTCGGGGTACATCTTCAGGTTTATGAGAGAAATCCGCATCCATTTCCATAACGATATCCGCATGCTGATTTTGAATCGCAAATTTCATCCCTCTGATATACGCAGCTCCCAAACCCTGTTTTCTGCCGGTTATCAAAAAAACGTTCGATGACTTGTTACACTCAGCTTTGACAGTTTCCGCCGTACCGTCCGGAGAATCATCATCGACAACTAATATGTTCATATCGTGGGGAATTTTCGCAAATTGTTTTTGAAGCTCCCCGATTAACAGTGCGATATTGTCTTTTTCGTTATATGTCGGTAGGACAACAACAACTTTCATGAATCACCTCATCAATCAGACAGCAGTATGGCAAAAAGTTTTAAAGAACTTTGTGAAAATGTCTTTATATCAAATACATAGTCAAAAAAAGCCTGCCCCCCCTTACAAGGGGCACTACGCGAAATGGAGAAAAGACCTTGCCGTTGACGGGTTTCCGATAATGAATCTCGTGGCGGCTTTGTTGAATAATACATTGATGTTCAGTGATATATAAAAGCCGACTGCACGTGCTCGAGGAGGAAACGCCAAGGTAAGTCGCTCACCGTTGCACCACGAGACCGGATTTGAGCTTCAGCGGCCATCGTTGCTGGCATGCGCTTCGTGATGGCCGGCTGTGCTGGGATTTTCAACGTTGATCCGCTTCGTCGGATGCGCGAGAAGCTGGACAAGAAGGTACACGGAAAAACAGGTCGCCATGAGCGGGGACAACCAAATGCCTTCGGTGTGCGGTGCCACCAGATGTTCGAACAGACGTCCTCCAACTAAAATTACAGCAATGCAGCTTAGCAGGATGCAAGCTGAAAATCGTTTCTCGACCAAAAAAGCCAATGCGAGAAAGACTGCAATCGCCGGACCGAGCATCGCGTACGTATTGTTCTCCGTTCGAGGGCTGAACAGCGTCAGGTATACGACGGCCAACGAGAACACAAAGATTGCCGAACGATCCGCATCATGCCATCGCCGAGCCATAATGCAGAGCGCCAATGTAGCGAATGCAGCAACCATGCGGACCGCCGTCTGCACGTGCTCCGGTACGTCAAAACCCACGAGCCGCAGGGCCGTGAACGGAGATGTCCATCCATGGGCCGCGACGCTAACATGCGCTGCCATCGTCGTGTTGTGTAGACACGCCGTGTATTGCTGGAGGACATAGGCGGGATGCTGTATTACAAATGGCGCCAGGGCAACCGCTCCCATCCCCAACGGCAGGCGCCAGGTCATGGGACGATCGATCGCCAAGACGAGCAAGACGAGCACGATCATCAGCGGTTTGACGGCCACGCCAAGCGACAGCCACAGCGTCGCCCGCCACCAGCGGCGGCGGGATATGTCGACGACCGATAACAGCATCAAACCCGTTATAATAAGGGTAGCCTGGCCGTTACGTGCGCAATCCCATGCCAAGGGGATGGTCACCAGCGTCATGAGCGGGAAAAGCTCTGTTCCTGACTTCTCGCCTGCAAGACCTGCGAAGCTGCGGAGTCCTACGGCCAAGGTGCCGATGGTGATGAGGCGCCAGAGCACCTCGCCCAGAATCTGAGGAATCATCGCAAACGGCACGAAGAGAATCGCCGCCTGCGGTAAATACACGAATCCTCCCACTCCGGTGCCGTCGTAGAGGCCTCGCCCGGCTATCCAGTTTAAGGCGGCCAACCGGTAAGAGGGGACAACCGTGCGACTGCTCCCTGCAATGATGATTGCAGCCGTCACAAGGAACAGCGCGGCCCAACCGACCCATGCATACCGCGCGGCACGTTTATCGTTGGACGACAACATATGTACCTCCACTGCGGCTTTACACGACGAAGCCATCCGATTGGCCCGCCTCGCTTTCTTCACACTTGGGCGCGTCCTTCACCCTGAAAGCACGAAGGATTGAGTGCCTCGGTCAACATCTCCACTCACTACTACCAGCAAATTGGCCCTAAACATTCAAGAAACCAATTTATCAAAATTTAATATCCTTATCAAGCAAATTATAATGAGATTTGGACAGTTCTAACTTGACAACTGCCTGCAAAGTGTTTTATAAAAAAGCCGACGGAGTTTTAAGAAAAAGGCATTTTCAGATGAAAATCAATATCCTCTCACTGACAGCACTCATTCTCATATTCATTCTGTGGATCACGCCCGGACTCGTCGGTCGCGATCCCTGGAAAGCGGACGAACCCTATACCTTCGGTCTCGTATACCATATGATCCAGACGGGCGATTGGGTAGTGCCCTCGCTTACCGGGGAACCTTTCCTCGAAAAGCCACCGCTCTTTTACGTGACTGCAGCCCAGTTCGGACGGATATTTTCTCCACCCCTGGAACTCTACGATGCGACTCGTTTAGCTACCGCCTTCTTTATGTTCCTGGCCCTCCTTTTTTTCGCGCTTACGGCACAGGAGATGTACGGGAAGGAATACGGCGCGATTGCCGCGATCCTGCTCATCGGCTGCGTTCACCTTCAGGTCACGGCTCATAAGCTGATTACCGATGTCAGCCTTTTTGCCGGTTTTTCTATTGCCTTCTACGGATTTGCCCTCAGCAGGCGACGACCATGGGCGGGGGGGAGCTGGATCGGGACCGGAACGGGCATCGGTTTCTTATCAAAGGGCCTGCTCGCTCCCGGAATGCTCGGCATTGTCGCCATCGCCCTTCCTGTGTTCTTCCGCCAGTGGCGGCGAAAAGACTACGGCGTATCCCTCGCGGTCGCCCTTGCTGCAGCGCTCCCCTGGCTGGTCATCTGGCCGGTTGCCCTCTACCAGCGCTCCCACGCGCTCTTCGTGCATTGGTTCTTGTATCAGAACTTCGGAAGGTTCCTGGGAGTGAACCCCGGAGGATCTGTCGGATTCAACGTCGCATCTCCCGACCCCCACAGTTTTTATATACAGAAACTCTTCGGGCTTGCCTGGCCGGTCGTGCTGCCGGCGTTATGGTCGCTCTGGCGTTTCAGGCGGTCTTGGCGCGAACATCCTCTCTTCCAGATTCCCCTAGTTGCATTTATCGTGATCCTTGCGGTACTGAGCATTTCGTCTACCAGCCGGACACTCTATGCCGTGCCGATGCTCCTGCCGATTACCTTGATAGCAGTCCCGGGAGTTCCTGTGCTTCCGGCCAAAGCCAAAGTCATCACAAATCGGGCCTGTATTCTGTTTTTTGGCGGTTTGGCGCTCCTTTTGTGGTTTGGCTGGTTTGCAATGATCACAGGCAGTCCCGCAGCGCTCGCACAAAAGATTCACGAGTTCCAGCCCGACTATGTTCCCTCCCTCAATGGTGTTTTGCTGGCTGCTGCCGTCCTCTATAGTCTTGCATGGCTGTTCACCGTCATATTCGTCACCCACTCACCTGACTACGCCGCGGTGAACTGGACCCTTGGCGTGGTACTCGCCTGGGGGCTGATCATGACACTCTGGCTTCCCGCCCTGAATACGGGATCGAGCTTCCGTGCCGCGTTCACATCGCTCAAAAAGTCCATGCCCAATGTATATTCTTGTATCGCGAGCCGGGGATTGGGAGAGTCGGAACGGGCCATGCTCGAATACTTCACCGGCATGCAAGCCCGCCGGATCGAGGTCTTCGGCACGGAAAACTGCGACTTGTTACTTGAACAGCGGGGCGGAGGGTCCCGCGTGCCAGCAATAGATCCAGCATGGCTAAAAATATGGCAGTTCAACCAACCGAGCAGCCACCCCAAGGACATTTTCACGCTTTACCAAAAAGTCGATGGGATTTAAGAGTATCGCGGGAAATAATGCCGTTCCTTGCCGTTCATACTTCTTATCTGACAGGTAATATTTGCCCCAAAATCGGGAGCAGCATGCAAAGCTTCTTAATTAAAATTATCTTGGTAGCCACTTTTTTGAGGAAAGATAATTTCATATTTGCTGATAAAAGACATCTTCTCCTGGTAATTTGGTGTTGATGGTGCAGCGTCAGCCGTATCCTTGCAGGAAACCAAGTGAATGATGTGTAAACTTAGTTGACGATATGATGCAGCTACGTCATGATCGCAACGACGTATTAAGGAAGGCATTAAACAGCTTTATTTTTTTTGAAATACAGTAGTTACCTTGCTATACTTGAAATAATACCGACAAATAAATTCTTAATCAGAAAGGAAGGAAATTCGCATGACCGACTACTACAAGCCGGAAGATCTCGACCGCTTCGGCGAGGTAGGCAAGCACAATCCTGCGCTGTTTAAGAAGTTCATTGACTGGTACACCTCTGCACTGGAGCCGGGCATGCTGACCAAGCGGGAGAAGGCCCTCATTGGGGTTGCCGTGGCGCATGCGGTGCAGTGCCCATACTGCATCGACGCGTACACCAAGTCCTGTCTCGAGGAAGGCATGAGCCTTGAGCATATTACCGAGGCCGTGCATGTGGCTGCCGCCATACGAGGTGGAGCTTCTCTCGTACACGCTATTCAGGCGCATAACGCCGCTGACAAACTGTCACTGTAAACGGGAATAAGCCGCTGATGCCGAGAACTGCGAAAGATACCAGGTTTTCCAAGAAAGTCCTCTCCGTAAGACCGGAACCGCTGAAGGCGCTGGAGATAACAACGCTTCAGGTCAACGTCGGTTATCAATGCAACCTCGCCTGCAAGCACTGCCACGTTGCATCCGGACCAGCACGGACTGAGATAATGGACAAAGACATGGTCGATGCGGTGCTTAGGGCCCTTTCAGGAAGCCCCGTCAACATTGTGGACATAACTGGCGGCGCGCCTGAACTGAACCCCTCCTTCCGGTATCTGGTGAAGGAGGCGCGGAACCTTGGCCGTCACGTGATCGTCAGGACAAACCTCGCCATTTTTTATGAGAAGGGAATGGCAGACCTGCCCGAGTTTTATCAAGACCATGATGTTGAGCTCGTCGCTTCTCTCCCCTATTATCTCGAAGACAATGTTGACCGGGTTCGGGGAAGCGGAACATTCAAAAAATGCATCGCAGCGCTCCAGAAGTTGAACAGCTTGGGATACGGCAATGGGACCGGTGGGAAGAACCTGAGCCTCGTCTATAATCCTCAAGGAGCGTTCCTCCCGCCGGCGCAGAAAACCCTCGAAGAAGAATATAAGAAAGAGCTGAAATCACGGTTTAACATCTTCTTTAACCACCTCTATGCCTTTACCAATATGCCGCTCGGCAGGTTCGAGGACTTTCTTACCCGGACTGGCAGCCTCGAAAAGTACATGGACAAGCTTACTTGTGCGTTCAATCCCCAGACCCTCGACTCCATCATGTGCAGGCATCTCATAAGCGTGAGATGGGACGGTGCTCTCTTTGACTGCGATTTCAACCAAGTCCTCGGGCTCCCCTTGGATGCCGGCGCTCCCGCGCATATCAGGGATTTCGACCACGACCGTCTCGCCACACGACTCATTGATGTGGGAGATCACTGCTTCGGCTGCACTGCAGGCCAGGGATCCTCTTGAACCGGCTCGGTCGCATAGCAGGCAGGTTGCCTGCTTGGGAAAGCCAAGTAACAGTGGCCCTTTGCTGTCCAAGCCGTCCTGATGCATATTTCAAGGCAGGCATATCTTCCTTCATGCGCGAGGCAATATGAAGATGTTCTCACGATCATCCTTGATCCTTGCCGGAGACATCGGCGGCACAAAAACTTTGCTCGGCCTTTGTCAGTCGTCCGAGGACGGCATCCGTCTTATCCGGGCGCAGAATTTTGCGAGTAAGGCCTTCGGCGCTCTGAAAAAGATCATCAAAGAATTTATAAGTGATACACGGCGAATAAAAGCAGCCTGTTTTGGTGTAGCTGGTCCTGTGATTGCCGGCACCGTTGTTACAACCAACCTGCCCTGGCAAATTTCAGAAACATCCCTTAAACGATTCCTGTCTATACGCAACGTTTCCCTTATCAACGATCTTATAGCGAACGCCCACGGCATCGAGGTCATGCAGAAAAAAGATTTCTCGGTCCTGAATGCCGGGAAAAAAGAAATCGGCAACCGGGCGCTCCTGTCTGCTGGCACCGGCCTCGGCGCAGCGATACTGTTCTGGAACGGCAAGCGATACATTCCTTCCCCGTCGGAAGGCGGCCATGTTGAATTTGGTCCGAGGAACCTTCTGGAATTGGGCCTACTTCGATATCTTTTAGAACGGTTCGGCCACGTGAGCTATGAACGCGTTCTGTCCGGCGCAGGACTCTTGAATATCTATCAGTTTCTCAGAGATACTGGCAAGTTTGGAAGAGAACCCGCATGGTTGGCTGTTCAGATGGAGCAGGAGGATCCTGCAGCTGTGATCACTGAAATGGCACGACTCAAGAAAAGCAAGCTTTGTGAGGCGGCTCTCGGTCTTTTCACCTCAATCTACGGGGCAGCCGCAGGAAACGTGGCACTTCAGGTGATGGCCACGGGAGGAATGTATATCGGCGGAGGCATTGCCCCGAAGATCATCTGGAAACTGAAGGATGGGACGTTTATGAAAGCCTTCACGGATAAAGGAAGACTATCGAGCATGGCCCAGCGTATTCCGGTAGAGGTCATCATGAACGACTGGGCTGCTTTGCTCGGTGCCGCCGCACATGCGGCAGATCTGCTCAAGAAGGGGTAAAGCAAGCACGTCGGTTGGGTCATTTCCTGTACGATGCAATTTCAAGCGCCGTAATGATATCGCTGGTTGCTACCGACATTATGCTGTTTGTGAACGGATCCATATCCTTGTAGCAATATCAATAATTTACGAATTGGATTGGAGAAAGAAATGGCTGTGGTAGAATTTAAATACGCTGCACGGCATGTCTGTTGATATGTAATATATTACAAGGAGGTTCTTATGTTGAATAATCTCTTTGTCAAAAATCTTTTTGTGGCCTTATTTATTTCCGCCATACACGTTCCCATAGGCCAAAGCCAAGCCTATGCTCAGATCAGCGGAATGCATGAACATCAGGATATGCAACACATGCATACTATGGGAGGAGAAGACGTAATTGCAGACATAAAAACAGATCCAGAACGCATTTCTGTGGGAAGCTCAACGAATATTTTGTTTTCCATTAAAGATCGAGGAGGAAAACCGATACAAGAACTTTCCATCCACCATGATCGTATTTTACACGTGATAATCGCAAGTCAGGATTTCAGCGTATTTGCTCATATTCATCCGGAGGATTTTGGTCCCATAACCCCTGAGATGAAAAAGTTTGCCAGATACCCGGTACGGTTCACTTTTCCCAAAGCAGGGCGCTACATCATCGCAATCGACTTTGCCGTGCAAGAGCAACTAATTTCCAAGCATTTTCTCATCGATGTTGCAGGTGCACCTAAAATGGGATTTCCGACACGGGATCTGTCTCGAGAAAAAAGGTTCGGAGACCTCGATGTAACGCTCACATCTTCGCCTGAACGCATCACGGCAGGGACAGAGGTGATACTAAGCTACCTCTTCAGAAAAAACGGGAAATCCGTTACCGACCTTGAGCCCTACCTTTCAGCACCCATGCATCTTGCGATAATCTCGAGTGATCTGACGCATTTTATTCACACGCATGGTGAGCTCCCTGGTATGCCTTCCATGGGTCACGACGCACATAACATGCAGATGAAGATGACAGTTCCTGATAAGTTCGGTCCTGAAGTTGAAATTCATGTCGTTTTCCCGGCTAAAGGCAGGTACCAGATCTTTGGACAGGTGGGGCACCACGGCAAGATAATCGTCACAAACTTTATGGTCGAAGTAGAATAGGAATGTCTCTTGCATATACTTATAGATACAGCGCGTAACATTGTTGCGGACTCCAAAAGACCGGAAACCGTCAACGCTCCCGGTAATCGTTTATATTTGTGACTCATAAGAATCGCAGGTATTCAGCAGGTACTTGCTGCGAGATAGAACATGCATCGATGATGCAGAAGGGATACGCCATGCCTATAACAACGGTATCCACACTATTTCTCGATATCGGAGGCGTTTTTCTGACGAACGGTTGGGACCGAACCGCTCGCAAGAGAGCGGCTGAGAAGTTAAATCTGGACCTTGTTGAGATGGACGAGCGCCACCACATGACGTTCGATACGTATGAAGAGGGGAAGTTGAGTCTCGATGAATATTTGTCTAGGGTCGTTTTCTACGAAGAGCGGTCCTTCTCGCAGGACGATTTCAGGAACTCCATGTTCGAACAATCCCGGCCCTATCCCGAGATGCTTGAACTGGTGCCCAGCATCAAATCCCGTTACGGTCTCAAGATCGCGGCGGTGAACAATGAAGGAAGAGAGCTTTCGATCCACCGGATACGGAAATTCAATCTCGCTTCGTTCATTGACTCTTTTGTTTCTTCTTGTTTCGTTCACTACCGCAAACCCGATGCCGATATATACCGCGTTGCCTTGGACATCACTCAGGCGCCGCTGCAGCAGGTGGTGTATATTGAGGATCGGGAAATGTTCGTAGATGTGGCACGCGGGCTGGGATAAACGGTATCCATCATAAAGCACTTGAAACTACGAAGGCAGCGCTGGGATCGTTCGGACTTTTGTTGCCCTAATGCATCCACCACGGATCGTCGTATTGATGAAAGGCGGAACAGCATGGAAGCAAAACCGCTCGTTTTGCCACAGGACGAAAATAATCGTAGGCTTCTAAAGAATGCACACCCCTCCTCTTGGAGGAATCCTGACACTTCTTCCTGTTATAATCTTGTCGTGATCGGCGCGGGAACAGCCGGGCTGGTCGCTGCTGCAGGGGCGGCAGGGCTGGGTGCAAAGGTCGCGCTTATCGAACGGAATCTTATGGGAGGTGATTGCCTGAACGTTGGCTGTGTGCCGTCCAAGGGGATCATCAGGGCGGGCCGGGCTATCTATGATGTCAGGACAGCGGACAAGTTCGGGGTGACCTGCGGAGCAAACGTATCTATCGATTTCGGAAAGGCTATGGAACGGATGCGACGCATCAGGGCAGAGATCAGCGACCATGATTCCGTGGAGCGATTCAGCAAAGAGCTTGGCATTGATGTCTTCCTTGGCCAAGGGAAGTTTGTCGGTCCCGATAGCATCGAGGTAGAAGGAAGACGACTCCGATTCAAGAAGGCGGCGATCTGCACCGGCGCACGTGCGGCAGCTCCTCCTGTCCCGGGAATTAAGGAAACGGGCTATCTTACGAACGAGACTGTTTTCTGGCTCACGGAACTGCCTCGCAGGTTTGCGGTCATCGGCGGCGGACCGATCGGATGCGAACTGGCCCAGACGTTTGCGCGGATGGGGAGCCAGGTAACCATTCTTCAGCGGGGTGGACACGTCCTCCCCAGGGAAGATTCCGACGCAGCTGAAATCGTTCACAGGTCTCTCATCCGGGATGGGATCGCGCTTCGACTGAAGGCTAAGATCCTCAGTGTCGAGAAGAGAGTGACCGAGAAGATCGTCATTGTTGAAGAAGACGGGAGAACCGCCGCGTTGGCTGTCGACGAGATCTTAGTCGGCGTCGGCAGGGTCCCCAATGTAGAAGGGCTCGATCTTGAGAAAGCGGGCATAGCATACGATCATCATAAGGGCGTGAAGGTGAATGACCGGCTCCAGACATCGAACTCGCGCGTATTCGCGGCAGGGGATATCTGCTTTCGCTACAAGTTCACCCATACGGCAGATGCGATGGCGCGCATCGTGATCGCCAATGCGCTGTTTATGGCTAGGCAGAAGGCATCGGTGCTCGTAATCCCGTGGTGTACCTACACTGATCCGGAAGTGGCGCATGTAGGTATGCACGAGAAAGAAGCGAAAGAAAAGGGTTTAGAGGTGCTGACCATTACGGTCCCGCTCTCCGACTTGGACCGTGCGCTTCTCGATGGAGAAACCGAGGGATTCGCGCGGGTGCATTTGAAAAAAGGAAGCGATAAATTACTTGGTGGCACCATTGTCGCCCGTCATGCCGGGGAGATGGTCAATGAGCTATCGCTCGCCATGACAGCAGGCATCGGGCTCTCGGTGATCGGAAAGACAATCCATCCCTATCCCACCCAGGCAGAGGCGATAAAAAAATTGGCGGATGCCTACACCCGGACGAAACTCACGCCGTTCATCAAGAGGTTGTTCTCCGCCTGGTTGAGGTGGCAGCGGTCGTAGTGTTATACCATGTATAATAAACTGAAGCAACGGACAGTTACAGCACACAGGTCGTGTTGATCAAGGCGCGGAACAATAGGTGAAGATGAACATGGTTAAAGAAACCGCCGAAAATAAAAGACTTGCAGACAACATGGCACATAAGGTCTTTTGGAAAAAGTGGGGGCCTTACCTGAGCGAGCGCCAATGGGGGACCGTGCGCGAAGACTATAGCGAGGAAGGCAAAGCCTGGGAGTATTTCCCTCATGACCACGCGCGCTCGCGAGTATACCGTTGGGGCGAGGACGGTCTGGCAGGCATCTCCGACATCGAACAGAACCTCTGTTTCGCCCTTGCCCTCTGGAACGGGAAGGACTCCATACTTAAGGAAAGACTTTTTGGATTGAACAGTCATGAAGGAAACCACGGGGAAGACGTCAAGGAACTCTACTATTACCTCGATAACACGCCGACCCACTCTTACATGAAATACCTGTACAAATATCCGCAGGCGGAGTTCCCCTATGAGGATATCATTGAAACGAATAGAAAGAGAACTCGGCTCGACCCCGAATATGAACTCATGGAGACGGGCGTGTTCGATGACAATAAATACTTCGATGTTTTCATTGAGTATGCCAAAGCAGACCATGAAGACATCCTGATTAAGATCAGTATCTTCAACCGCGGAAAGGATCGGGCCGCTATCACGGTCATACCGACCTTGTGGTTCAGGAATACCTGGGCTTTTGGCAAGATAAAGAAAAAGCCCGATATCAGATTGAGTGATAGTGAAACAAGATGGAACGCACTGGAATGTATCCATGAAGAGATGGGAGAGATTTTCTTATATGGCGAACAGAGCGACCTCGTATTGTTCACGGAAAATGAAACCAATGCTGAGAAGCTCTTCCAATTGCCCAATCCGTCACCCCATGTCAAGGATTCCTTTCATGACGCAATCATTAAAAATGATTTTGACTTGTTCAAAAACAGGAAAAACGGCACGAAGAGCGCTGTCATGTATCGCTTAAATCTCGCAGGGGGAAAGTCCAGCATCATAAAATTGCGCCTCAGGAGAGAAAAGATCGAACAAAATCCCTTCGGGAAGGAATTCGAGGAAATCTTCAACCAGAGGATCGCAGAGGCGGACGAGTTTTATGCTCAATTCACTCCGGCGAACCCGGTCGGCGACGTAGTTCCCGTGCAGCGTCAGGCCTTTGCAGGACTGCTCTGGAACAAGCAATACTACAATTACGAGATCGACACATGGTTGAACGGAGATCCGGGGCAGCCTCCTCCTCCTGAGAGCAGAAAAAAGGGGAGGAACAGCGACTGGAGATACCTGTTCAACAGGGATGTGATCTCTATGCCGGATAAATGGGAATATCCCTGGTATGCCAGCTGGGACCAGGCGTTCCATTGCGTCCCGCTCGCCATGATTGATGCTGACTTCGCGAAGAAACAGCTCATCCTCTTTTTGCGCGAATGGTACATGCACCCAAACGGCCAGCTTCCAGCCTATGAATGGAACCTTGGCGAAGTGAACCCTCCCGTACAGGGATGGGCGGCGTTGAAAGTCTACCAGATCGAAAAGGAGCGAACAGGCAAAGGCGATATCCGGTTTCTCAAGAAGATGTTTTTGAAACTCGAGCTCAATTTTACCTGGTGGGTCAACCGGAAGGACTCGGAAGGAAACAACATATTCCAGGGAGGATTCCTGGGTCTGGATAATATCGGCGCCTTTGACCGCAGCAAACCCCTTCCCGGGGGCGGCCATATAGAACAGGCCGACGGCACTAGCTGGATGGCCATGTATTCGCTCAGCCTGATGGACATGGCGCTCGAGATCGCACAAGAAGACGAAGCCTTTGAAGATGTGGCGTCCAAGTTCTATGAGCATTTCGTCCATATCGCGGAGTCCTTGAACAGGTTCGGAGATCAGGGACTGTGGAACGAGGAGGACGGGTTCTACTACGATGCCCTGCGTATGCCCGATGGAAGCACGCTCCCGCTCAAGGTCCGCTCGCTGGTGGGACTGACCTCGCTCCTAGCGGTCTCCATTATCAGAATCGATGTCCTTGCGCGGATGAAGGGATTCAAAAAGAGGATGGAATGGTTCAGGCATAACCGGGAGGACCTGAAGAAATGTATGGTGGTCGATGACCTCAGGGAAGAGCAAAATCTTCTGCTCTCTCTCGTCCCGAAGAAGAGACTGATCAGGATCTTGCAGAAGATGTTCGACGAAGACGAATTCCTATCGCCGGGAGGGATCAGGTCGATTTCCAAATACCATAAAGACCACCCCTCTGTGCTGCGGCTTGACGGCAATGAATATCGTGTCGATTATGAGCCGGCCGAGTCGAGGACGGATCTGTTCGGTGGCAACTCGAATTGGCGAGGCCCGGTCTGGATCCCCATCAATTACCTCTTTATAGAAGCACTCAGGAAATATCACCGCTATTACGGTGATTCCCTGAAAATCGAGTACCCGACGGGCTCCGGCACCAGCATGAACCTAATGGAAGTCGCGGTAAAATTGTCCCAGCGAGTGACTAGCATCTTCGTGAAGGACGAGAAGGGAAAACGGTTCGTCCACGGTCAAGAAAGAAAATATCAGGAGGACCCGTACTTCAGGGAACTCGTTCACTTTTATGAATATTATAACGGCGATACCTGCATGGGGTTGGGTGCGAGCCACCAGACGGGGTGGACGGCGCTCGTGGCGGAGATGATCCAGTGGTGCTGGTGTGAATAGCGGGCCTGAGCGAGACAGATCAGAAAAATCTTGGAGCCGTTACCCGATGGGAGAATCGCATACGCTGCATGATCGGACGAGTATGCTTCTTTCGAGAACGGAGTTCTCTAACGAGTACGATAGTGGCTGCATGCCACTATCTCCAAGGAATGATGTGGACCGCCGAGAGTAAGCCCGGCGTTCAAGAATGGTATTAAGGCTATATTAAGGATGGTATCTTAGGAGATGGCGAGAATCGTGATACCTATAATGGCCGAAGAGATTAAAGACGATCTGATATCGAGAAGAGAGTTCATTCCTTTCTGAGAAGGAAAGTGAATGCATGACAATAATGAATGCCATTGCAGGAAAGAAAATACCATGAATGGAAAAAGAATCGTCATATTCATCATGATTGCATTCCTCATCGCGCTCTTTTTTTACTTCAACCTGGGGAGATATTTTACACTGGCATCATTAAAAGCAAATAGGGAAGCCCTTGTTGAGTTTTACGAAAACCATCGGCTAGCTATGGTTACAATTTTCATTACAGTTTATATCATGCAGACCGTACTTTCCCTCCCCGGCGCAGCGGTGCTTTCGCTCGCGGCAGGTGCTGTGTTCGGCACCGTCATGGGGACCCTGTACGTGAATATCGGCGCGACGGTTGGTGCCTCCCTTGCGTTCCTCGTCGCCCGGTATCTCTTCCATGATGCTTTCCAAAATAAATTCGGACCGCGGCTCGAAAAAATCAATAATGAACTGGGGAAAGCGGGGCTTAACTACCTCATTTTTCTGCGTCTAGTGCCGGTGTTCCCCTTCTTCCTCATAAATCTGGGCGCTGGATTGACCACAATGCCACTGCGCACTTTTTTTCTCGGCACCATGGTCGGTATTATCCCCGGTACCTTTGTGTTCTGCAACGCGGGCGCCAGCCTTGCCACGATTGAGAGTATAAGCGAGGTCGCTTCTCGCCGAGTACTGGGGGCATTTGCTCTTTTGGGACTGTTTGCCCTTGTCCCGGTAATTTATAAAAAAGTCGTACGAAAATAAGGTCAGGAGAGATGTGGGAACTAAGACAAAAGACATTCTAAACGTGATAACATTAAACAGAGAGAATAAATTGATATGAAAGAGTCGCAAGGTGAGAACGCATGATTATTGCTCTTGGTGCCGACCATGGAGGATTTCCTCTCAAGAAAGTTCTCGCGGAATACCTTAGGAAACTCGGCGAGACCGTGGCTGACTTCGGGACCAACTCCGAGGATGCCGTCGACTATCCGGATTATGCAAGAGCCGTGGCGCAGGCTATAAGGGAGAATAATGCAGAGCGGGGAATTTTGATCTGCGGCAGCGGCGTAGGAGCATGCGTGGCAGCTAACAAGTTCCCGGGGATCCGTGCAGCAGTCTGTCATGATACCTTTTCCGCACACCAAGGGGTGGAAGACGACAATATGAACGTTCTCTGTCTCGGTGCGCGCGTAGTAGGGCCTGAGCTCGCGAAGGAAATTGTGCGCATATTTCTGTCGGCAACGTTCTCAGGTGCCGAACGGCACATGCGAAGATTGGGTAAGGTAGCGGATATTGAGAAAGAGTTCATGAAAAGAAAATAATAACTGCATCATCTAAGGGGATTTGCAGGGTATTCTTGACGGGAAACGACAGGACAGGTCGAGGAATCACGACAATACCGCTATCCCTGCGAATAAAAAAAGAGGTTATTATGAAACTCGGTTACATCGGTTTGGGCAAGATGGGCTACAACATGGTTGAGTTGCTCCTGGACAAGAAATATGAAGTTGTTGTTTACGACAGGAGCGAAGAGTTAGTGAAGAAGATCGCGCAGCGCGGTGCCGAACCGGCGGATTCTCTTGGAGCTCTTGTTGCGACGCTAACACCACCGAGGCTCGTCTGGATCATGGTCCCCTACAGCGCCGTTGACGATGTGCTGAAAGATCTCGTGCTGCTCCTTGCGAAGGGTGATACGGTGATCGATGGCGGCAATTCTCCCTACAGGGAATCAATGCGTCGGGCAAAGGAACTGGAAAGGAAAGACATTGATTTTCTGGATGCTGGCGTGAGTGGCGGACCCGGAGGCGCACGAACCGGAGCCTGCATCATGATCGGTGGCAAGGAAGCGGTCTACCAAACGTATGAAAAGCTGTTCCGCGACCTCGCCGTCAAAAATGGCTATGCGTACCTTGGGAGGCCAGGCGCAGGGCACTTCGTAAAGATGGTGCACAATGGTATCGAATACGGCATGATGCAGGCCTTGGCTGAGGGATTTGCGGTTATGAAGGCATCGCCGTTTAACCTGGATCTGGAGAAGGTCGCAGACCTCTATAATCATCGAAGCGTCATCGAATCACGGCTTGTGGGGTGGCTCAAGAGCGCTTATGAGCAGTCCGGTCAGGAGTTGAAAGATATCGCCGGCTCGGTGGCGCAGAGCGGGGAGGGGATGTGGACCGTCGATGCGGCGAAGGAACTCGGGATCCCGGTAGCTATCATCCAGGGCGCTCTCGACTTCCGTCTTCAGTCGCAGAAGAACCCAAACTATATCGGCAAGGTCGTTTCTGCGCTGCGACACCAGTTCGGTGGTCATGAAGTGAAGGAGAAAAATAAGGAGAGCATATGAGACCACAAAACATGAAAACAAGGATTTTTTTAGATGGTGGAAACCAGGAAGAGACGGAGCGGATCACAAAAATGCTTGGCTTTCTCGATGGTCAGACCACGAATCCAACGCTCATATCCAAGAATCCCGAAGCACGCAAGCGCCTTGAGAAGGGACGCAAGTTCAGTGAAAAGGAAATACTCGACTTTTACCGGGACGTGGTTAAGACCATCTCTGGCCTGATCCCGCAGGGATCCGTGTCCGTGGAGGTCTATGCCGATGCTTCCACGTCCGCCGATACCATGCTGCAACAGGGGAAGGAGATGTTCTCCTGGATCCCGAACGCGCATGTTAAATTCCCCACGTCGCGAGAGGGACTCAAAGCCGCAGAACGTGCGGTGCATGAGCGGCTTCGCGTTAACATGACCCTTTGCTTTACTCAGGAACAGGCCGCCGCTGTGTACGCAGCGACACGAGGTGCGAAAAAAGGCCAGGTGTTCGTTTCCCCCTTCATCGGCAGACTGGACGACCGTGGTGAGAACGGGATGGATGTGATCGACAGTATCGTCAGGATGTACCGGAAAGGAGACGGGCACGTGGAAGTTCTGACGGCAAGCGTACGGAACATCGATCACTTTCTCTATGCGCTCAGGCTCGGGTCGGACATCATTACTGCACCCTATGAAGTTTTAAAAACCTGGGGAGAGAAAGGGATGCCCATGCCCGGAGATACCTATAAATATGACGTGAGATCGTTGAGGCCCATTCCCTACCGAGAGATCGAACTCGGGAAAAAATGGGAGGAATACGACATCCGCCACGAACTGACGGATAAAGGCATGGAGAGATTCTCAGCGGATTGGAACGCCCTCATAAGATAACGAGCAGGATGAAAAACTATGGATGACCCTCTCGTACAAGATAAAACCGCACCGGCCGAGACGGAAAGAGGTCATATGCCGGAGTACCGAACGGTTGAGAACTGTGAGATTGAGATTCCACGGCCGGCCGCTCTGATCATCTTTGGAGCATCAGGGGACTTGACGAAGAGAAAGCTGTTTCCGTCGCTGTATCGTCTCTATAAAAGCAGGATGCTCGCGGAGCACTTCTTCATTCTCGGCACAAGCCGCGTCGAGATGACAACGGAACAGTTCCGCGCGGCAATGCTCGACGCGGTCAAGACCGCGCTTCCGCGCGATTTCGACCAGCGGATATGGGACGCACTCGCACGCCATATCTACTATGCGACCTTCGACTACGGGGTTCCCGAATCCTATACTGTCAGCCTCGGAGACAAGCTCCCGGAGCTTGAAAAACGTCATCAGACAGGAGGCAATCGGATCTTTTATCTTGCTATCCCTCCCGTGGTGTTCGAAGAGGTCATCCACAACATGGGTGCTGCTGGCCTATCGCGCGAGGACAAGGGCTGCAGCCACATCGTGATCGAAAAACCATTCGGTCGTGACCTCTCCTCGGCGCGGAAGCTGAACCGTCTCGTACATGCCTACTATAAAGAAGACCAGATCTTCCGTATCGATCACTATCTTGCGAAGGAAACGGTTCAGAATATTCTCATGTTCAGATTCGCAAATTCCATCTTTGAGCCGCTCTGGAACGAACGGTATATCGATCACGTCCAGATAACAGCCGCGGAGACCATAGGCATTGAACACCGCGCGGGTTATTATGAGGATGCGGGGGTGATCCGAGACATGTTCCAGAACCATGTATTTCAACTGCTCTGCCTCACTACCATGGAGCCGCCAGCGGTGTTCGTCGCCGATCGGGTGCAGGACGAGAAGGCCAAGGTCATTCGATCCATGAGGCGGTCTCCCCTTAATACGCTCGTGGATCAGCTCGTGATAGGGCAGTACATAAAGGGGAAAGTTGACGGACAAGAGGTCCCCGGGTACCGCGAAGAGAAGGGGGTTGCAAAAGGGTCGCTGACGCCTACTTTCGCCTCAATGAAAGTCTTCATCGACAACTGGCGCTGGCACGGAGTTCCTTTTTACCTGCGTTCGGGCAAGCGGCTCGCGAGCAGGAAGACGGAGATCTCCATTCGTTTTAAGGAAGTACCACACTCCATGTTTCCCGATTCTGTCAGCGGACCTATCGAGCCGAATACGATCGTGTTGACGATCCAGCCCGACGAAGGCATGAGCATCACGTTCCAGTCCAAGCAACCGGGAACAAAGGTCTGTTTGAGCCCTGTGCAGATGACCTATTCTTACCCCCGAGGCGTATTGCTCGATGCCTACGAATGGGTGCTGCTGGACTGCATGCTCGGCGATCATATGCTCTTTATGCGGGAAGACAGCGTGGAGCTTGCGTGGTCGACGCTCACTCCTGTCCTCGAGACGATCGAATCGGTTAACCGTGTGCCGCTCGCGACCTACGCCGCGGGATCGAACGGACCCGATGAGGCCGTGCGCTTGATAGGAAAGGACGGGCGAGCCTGGAGGCCACTGTGACCGAAAAGCAGAGATTACAGGTCCGCGTGTTTAAGGATCTGGAAGAGCTGAGCCGTGTTGCTGCCGAATTATTTACTGCCATTTCAAAAAAAAGCATCGCTTCTCACGGCGGAGTAGTCGTAGCCCTTTCAGGCGGCTCCACGCCTCATCAACTCTATTCACTCCTTGGATCACCACGGTATCGCGATGTCATAGACTGGTCTCGCATGCATATCTTCTGGGCCGATGAACGCTGTGTTCCCAAAGACCAGCTCGAAAGCAATTACAGGCTCGCCTATGACGCGTTCTTGTCCCACGTGCCTCTTCCCGCCCAAAACATCCACCGGATACGGGGGGAAGATGAGCCCCACAAGGCAGCCAAAGCGTACGAGGATGAACTGCGAAATTTTTTCAGTGGCCCCGGAGCCATCGTTTTCGATCTTATTATACTGGGAGTGGGCGAGGACGGACACACGGCCTCCCTTTTCCCCGGCTCTCCCGCACTCGACGAGAGAATGCGGCCTGCCGTTCCGGTCTATCTTCAAGAACCGAAGATAAACAGGGTGACCCTTACGCTGCCGGTCCTGAACCATGCCGCACAGATCCTTTTCCTTGCGTCAGGCCGTGCCAAGGCTGGGGTGGTGCATGAGATCATGGAAGACGGGAATCCCAAGCAATATCCGGCCGGTTTGGTGCGGCCATTGCAGGGCAGTATCGTGTGGATGATAGACCACGAGGCTTCTAGTGCATTGACCAAGCCGTTCCCTACATCGGTGTTAAATGAACGAAGATGACGCTCGCACAGTCACTGCGCACGGTTTTTGTGATATCATAAATAATATCTAGATCCGGAAGGAGGTGAAAACAGGATGAAAAAGACGGTGAGCAAGCAAGTTCTCATCAAAGAGGCTGCCTACTGGAATGCCATGAAACAAATGGCAAAACAGAATCCTGGTACGGTATGCCACAAATGAAAGGGCTGAAAGAGCTAAAGTTGCTGGTCAGCAACGAAGTGCTCGCCGGCAGGTATGACGGTGTCTGGGAGATTGATGAAATACAGCACTTGCCATATCTGCCCTTCCTTTAACTTAATTTCCAGAGCTTTTCATCATTTCATTCATTATGTCTATATCGGCCAATAAACCCTTTGATTTTTTTATCCAGTGGCATCTCACGGAGAAATGCAATCTCTGGTGTAAACACTGTTACCAAGGCGAACGGAGCATTGACGAGATGTCTCTGCCGGAGGCGAAAAAGGTCATCGCCGAAGTGTCGGCCATGCTTAAGGACTGGTCGGAAACCTATGACGTCTCCTTCTCTCCGAGCTTTAACATAACCGGCGGCGAGCCATTCCTGAGGCGTGATCTTTTCGATATACTCAGCGAGATCAAGAGGAACAACTTTGAAATATTTCTCCTGACGAACGGGACACTGGTGGACCAGACGCGAACCCGGATGCTGGTCGATTTGGGTGTCAAGGGCGTCCAGGTGAGTATTGAGGGAGCTGAAGAAGTCCACGACTCAATCCGGGGTGAAGGGAGTTTTGACGCGGCTGCCGCGGGCATAGAGCGTCTCGTCGAAGCCGGCATCCCGGTCACACTGAACGTCACGCTCTCAAATCTGAATGCTGGGCAAATGAAAAAAGTCGTAGCGTTCGGCTCTCACATCGGAGCCCAAAGGGTGGGGTTCTCGCGGCTCGTTCCATACGGGAGGGGAAGATCCTTGCTGTCTCAGACCCTGAAGCCGGAACAGGTGAAGGACCTGTACAAGTCGCTCTGGTCACTCGAAATGAAAAGTCTTGAGCTTGTTACGGGAGATCCCCTTGCATCACAGATGAAGCTGAAGTCCAACGGTGATGCGGGAAGCACAGCGGTCTCGGGCTGCGCCGCAGGAGTGTCGGGACTGACGATCCTTCCTAACGGCAACGTTACCCCGTGCAGAAGACTTCCTCTTTCACTCGGGAACGTGAGGAGGCACTCGCTCCGCAGGATTTGGGCGACATCGCCGATTTTAGAGGCGCTCAGGGACCGCAGCAGGTATAAGGGGAAGTGCGGCACCTGCAGGAGGTGGGCGCACTGCAGAGGATGCAGGGCGATCGCGTACGCTTTTTCCCGTTCCCGGGGAGCGGATGATTTTCTCGCTGATGACCCGCAGTGTTTTCTTAATACGTGATGATCGTCAGGGAGAAATGGAAAAATGGAGTAAAGGACAACCTTCTGTTTTTTCCCCATCTCTCCACCTTCCCGCGTTCTCTTTATGCTAAGTTCAGTAACCTACAATTCCCATTTTTGCGAAATGGCACAAAATCGTGGAAATCAATGACAGGAATGACAGGCCGGTGACGAATAACACGAAATATAGAGTTCTCACACTTGCTGTTCGTTTAATTTTTTAAAATACGTGTTCTTGGTTCCGGCTTGTCGGGGTTAGGAAAATACGAAATGAAAGCTCTCGTGACTGGCGGTACAGGATATATCGGAAACCACGTTGTCGACCTTCTGCTTGAGCGCGGTCATCACGTACGCCTATTTTCTCGCGTGTCCCAACTTCCGGTGAGGCTTGCCAGTAAAGACGCTTCTCTTTTCTCGGGCGATCTCCGGGATCCAGAGTCGCTTTCCCGCGCCATGAAGGGCATGGACGTGTTCTATCATATCGGAGAGATCAGGAACACAACGCGACGTGCTGCGGAACAGAATGTTCGTCATGTGGAGCATGCGATCGATCATCTTGCGCCGGCAGGCGTTAAGCGATTCGTGTTCGTAAGCTCGATAAGCGTAGCCGGCATCCCTTCCCGGACGCCTGCCGATGAGGAAACGTCGCCGAGGGTCATGCTTGATGACCATTATACGTCGTACAAAGCGCGGTGCGAGAAACTTCTGGCAGAGCGCGTCGTGGGTGCGGAGTATGCAGTAATCCGCCCCGGCGTGGTCTATGGCCCGGGCTCGCGGCATCTTGGCAGCCTGATATCGGTGATTGACCGGCTCGGATCCATCGGCATCCCCTTTATCGGAAAAGGTGACAATATTGCGCCGTTTATTCACGTGAGAGACATCGCTCGCGCCGTGTATCTCGCGGGCATCGAGCACGGTTCAGCAGGACAGGTTTTTAATATTACCGACGGTCTCCGACACAGTTGGGCGGATTTTTTCAATGCCATAGCAGGGGCACTCAACAAAAAAATGAGAATCCTGTCCTTACCGCCTTTTCTGCTCGGGGTTCCCGCCCAGTTTCTCGACGTCCTGTCCGGGCTGTTCAGGATCCGGCTCAGCCTGAACGCCTATGTCCAGTATGTCACAACAGATCTGCTGTTCGACAACAGCAAGGCACAGCGTCTCCTGAACTGGAAGCCAGAATACACCATGATGGAGGGGATCGAAGAAATGATTCGGGAGTACCGGGAGAGATGAAGCTTCCGGGAAAGGTCGCGGTCTTCACCGACATAGGTCGGGGACTCGCGCGCGGCAGTTATGGCCATGGCTAAATGAGGTGTGTTAGTCGTTATCTTGAGCAGGACTGCCGCAGTTATCGAAGAGTCCGCGAAGATGATGCAGGCTCCTGGAGGAGCGGGGTAGCAATCACGGCTGACGAATCGGAGCCACCGATATCCGTAAGGTCATTGATATGGCCCTTTCTCGTTGCGACAGGATTGATATCCTCATGAACAACGCTGTCGTTGTTGGATAGACGGCGCCGCTCTTCAAATCGACGGTACAAGAACGGGGAAGAAAAAGCAGGATCGATCTCACTTGCACCTTCCTCTGCCCCGGGTCCGTCCTACCTTCCCTGATCCCGCGGCGAAGGCGAAAGATTATCAAGGTGAGATTCGGCGTGGCCAAGATGGCTATACCGGTTCTCGGTTGCTGTTTAGTATCAAAGGCTGGTCTTGATCACCCTGCGAGGATTCTTTTCGGGGGCTCCGGGAACAAGGCATCGGGCGAATGGTCTTGACTGAGTGATGGGCACCTCCAAGCAGGACGAAGTGAGTACCACGGGACCGGCAGTTCCGGGCAAGAGGGTCTCTGAAAATTTTCTTACCCTGAAACAGAACAGCTGGTTAAAAGTCGCCGGAACGGGTCGCCCGAATCGCGGTCTTTCTCGCATCGGGTGAATTCGGGAGCCTGACCGGAGAGATCAGTCCGGACAATCATTTCTGCGGCCTCGACAGTGTGGTAAAATTAAAACATCGGCAGTTATGCTCATCGGTATACTAAACACCAAGACATCAACTCGCATGACGCTGTTAGCATGAACGAAACGGAGGTACGTGACCATGGACGCGCTGACCACGATTTTTTCCCGAAGGAGCATCCGTCTATATACCGCGAAACTTGTATCCCGGGAAATGGTTAACGAGATATTAAGGGCCGCGATGAGTGCCCCGTCCGCAGGGAATGAACGGCCATGGCATTTCATCGTTCTTACCGACCGTAACATACTCGATGCAATCCCTAAATTCCATCCCTATTCCGCCATGCTGAAACATGCACAGGTGGCGATCCTAGTCTGCGGCGATGTGACGCTTGAAAAGCACAAAGGCTACTGGACGTTGGACTGCGCCGCAGCCACAGAGAATATGCTTCTCGCGGCCCATGCTAAGGGACTTGGTGCGGTCTGGTGCGGTGTTTACCCTACCGAGGACCGGGTAGCGAACCTGAAGAGGCTGCTCAGCCTGCCGGAGCACGTCGTGCCGTTCTCGCTCGTTCCTCTCGGTTTTCCTGCTGAAGAGAAGCAGGCACCGGACCGATTTGATGGTTCGCGAGTACATGAGAACCGATGGCGGTGAAAAGACCGGGCAGGAGGACGTCATCGGGAAAAGAACTATCAGTACGAATGATATTCTTATTAACCAGATCGTTGAGGTAAATATCGAGGACGTTTATCGGGCCCCCACCGGAAATCAAGAATATCAGCCCCATTATCTGTTCCATGCTTGACAATGCTCACGGGCAGGTCGGCGATGATCGGCAATATTTCGCTCGCAAAGTTTGATTGTCCAGACAACGCCATCCGCGGCCAACAACAAGGGGCTGAGAACGCCACGCTTCGCTCCTGTCGGAGGCGGAGCATTGCCATACCCGATTTTATTTTGATAAGCATGACATTTTGGTTTTGTCCGCTTCCGGAGCGCCTGTGCACAACGAAAAACCAATTTTCGTTGACAACTTTTAGGTTGTATGCTATCTTAAAACTATCAACTTGATGCAGTGATGTTCGCCTCATATCTTGTCTTTACTTTTCCGATGATCTATACAGAACGATAATACTACAATGTGAGGAGGATTCCATGAAGAACAGAAGCGCATTATTTCTCGTATTTATTTTGTCATTCAGTTTGCTTGCACTATGGGGTTGTCCCAAAAAGGCAGAAGTGACTGCAGCACCTGAGCAGAAAGAAGCGCCCGCACCTGCACCGCAGGAAGAGGCAAAACCGGAAGTGGCCCCGGCGCCAGCTCCTGCGAAAGAAGAGGTTAAGGAGCAAGCCGCTGCTGCCGTCGAAGGACCTCAGCCGGTTTATTTTGATTTTGACAAGTCTTTCATTCGTGACGATGCAAAGCCGGTCATGAAAGCCAATGCCGAGTGGCTGAAGGCCCATCCCAAGGCAAAGATCAGGATCGAAGGTAACTGCGATGAGCGCGGCACCAAAGAATACAACCAGGCCCTAGGCCAGCGCCGCGCAGCAAGCGCCAAGAAGTATCTTACCGATATGGGGATTGCAGCCAGCCGCATCTCGCTCATCAGCTACGGCAAGGAAAAGCCGATCTGCACCGAGAGCAACGAAACATGCTGGCAGAAGAACAGGCGTGATGATTTTGTTGTAAGCGAATAGAATTACACTTTACACGTTACGGCGTGGGGAGAGGGGGATTGCGATGTTCCCTTCACTCCACGCCGTACGTTTATGGTGAGACAACGCTTTTGTTGCCGTGCGGCGATCGAATGATGACGTTTGAGCGCGCTTTGTGCTAACCTATATGAAACCCAGGACATTTTTCATACTTACATTCTTCGTTGCACTCACGGCCTGCGCACCTCAAGCCGAGCTGGTGAAGACCCAGTCTGCGGTGTCCACTGTGCGCGAAGACTCAAAAGTAACAAAGGCGCAGGTTCAGGAACTGCAGCGGCGTGTCGACGCACTTGATGAGAATGTAAAGGGTACGGTCGATGCGCAAAAGGTCATGGCCGACTACGGCGCTAAAACAGACCAGCTCACAACGGATATCCAGATTCTCCAAGGGAAGCTTGAGGAAAATAACTTCCGCATCCAAGAGCTCGCACAGAAACTCGACGATAGGAGCTTTAAAATATCCGAGCTCGCTGCCAGGGTAGATGAGCTTGAGGCCAGGACAAAGTCGCTTCCTACCGGCACGTCGAGTGTATCGACGGGACCGGCCGGGACCGTGCCGAAGGCCATTGGACCGTCAGAAGCCTATCGCCAGGCCATGAACGACTATAATAGCGGCAACTTCGACCTTGCCCTCGCCGGATTTCAAAACTATCTTACGCAGTTCCCTGCGACTAGCCAGGCAGACAATGCTCAGTACTGGGTGGGCGAATGCTATTATGCGAAAAAGGATTTCCCTAAGGCTATTGATGCCTTTTCCAAAGTGGTAAAGACCTATCCCAAGAGCGAAAAGGTGGCTGGAGCAAATCTCAAGATCGGTTACTCCTACCTGAACGAAAAAAATACCGCGAAGGCCAAAGAGTATTTAAATAAGGTTGTCAAGGAATATCCCGGTACTAAAGAGGCCCAGCTTGCCAAGGACAAGCTTCGAAAGATAGGGAAGTAATTCCTTTTATGGCGTGCATCGCTTTCGCGCACATCTCAAAGCTTACCCGTTTGCTTTATCTCCCGATATGCTATCATCACTGTAGTAAATGCTACACAGACGTAATCAGACGCTCCAACAGCGTCTGCATCCATTCATGAAATAAGCCTAACCTGCTGAAATATGATGATATATTTAGAAAGCCTTTCTGGTCCGAGCATTGCATTTCTCTCCCTGGAGGAAAATAATGCGGACAATACTCATCATTATTAGTTTGGTGGTATTTCTTACAGGACCCACAGCCTCGTGGGCCGACGAGACCACGATAACCCTCAAAGACCTGGAGCAGGAAGCGCTCAAAAACAACCCCGAGATAGGCATGGCTGGGGAAAAGGCTGAGTCGGCGGAAGAGAAGAAGTCACTCGCCGCTGCAATGCCCGACCCCATGATCGGGTATATGATCCAGAATGTGGGGGCATTGGGAACTTCCACAGTCGGGAAGGAAGAGATGAGCATGCAGGGATTTGTGATCACTCAGGAGGTTCCTTTCCCTGGCAAGCTCTCGACCAAAGGTAGCGCCGCTCGAAAAATCGCGGAGCGCGAGCAAGACAATGCCAGCGCTACCAGGCTCAGGATCCTGAGCGATTTGAGAAATGCCTACTACGACTACTACCTTGCCTACCGGTCCCTTGACATCCTCGGTCAGAACGAGGAGATAATGAAGAATTTCGAACGCGTGGCAGAGACGCGCTATTCTACGGGTCAGGGTCTGCAGCAGGACGTGCTGCGGGCGCAGATCGAAGTCTCCATGCTGATTGAGCAAATCTCCATGGAGGAGCAAAAGCTGGAGACCACGCGGGCCGCGGTCAACGGCCTTGTCGGCCGGGACCCGCGCTCGGCACTGGGAAGGCCCGCAGACGTCCTAGCTATGACCTTGCCGATGGGGCTTGATCAGATGAGCGCCATGGCTCTGGAGCATTCGCCGATGCTTGATGCCAAGAAGCGCATGGTGGAGGAGAGCGAGTACGAGCTTTCTTTGAGCAAGCGCGAATTTCTGCCCGACATGGTGGTGTCGCTCGGACGGTTCACCCGCGGCGACCTCCAGGATGTATGGCAGGCGAGCGTCATGTTCAAGGTGCCGCTCTATTTCTGGAACAAGTCCACGGGAGTGCGCGCAGCGTCGGCGGACCTGCACTCGGCCCACTACGAATACGAAGCATCGAAGCTGGCTCTCCTCACCCGCGTGCATGATCTTTATTCGATGGCCAAGACCTCAGAGCACCATATCCATCTGTACGAGTCGGGTATCATTCCCCAAGCGAGGCAGGCCTTGCAGTCCGCAACATCCAACTATCAGGTCGGAAAGATCGACTTCCTCTCTCTCCTGGAGAATGAGACGGTGCTGCTTAAATACCAGCTTGCCTACGAGGAGCAGCTAGTGAACCTGAACAAGACTATGGCCATGATTTCCGAAGTTATCGGAGAAAACCATGAGTAAAAAGAGTTGCCGATCGTTGAATCCGGATCGTGAAAATCACATCGTAACCATTATCCTTCGTACCGTTGGCGCGGTTTTTCTCCTGGCTTCTGTCGCTGTGACGGCATCAGCCCAAGAGCATGCAGGACACCAACAGGGCGCTCCTGCGCAGGCGGAGAAGAAGGCAGACCAGCCGGTGAATGCTCCTGCAAAAGAGCAATCGGCGGCGCCCACCGTGGTCTTGAGCCCCGACAAGGTGCAACTGATCGGCGTCAGGACTGCCCTGGCAGAAATTCGTTCCGTTGACCGGCAGGTGAGGACCGTGGGTAGGATCGAGCCGGATGAAACGAAGCTTGCCTTCGTGAATACGAAGATAGGCGGATGGGTGAAGAAGCTTTACGTGAGCTACACCGGAGACCGGGTCGAGAAGAGCCAGCCCTTGCTTTCGATCTACAGCCCCGACCTCGTGACTGCCCAGGAAGAATATCTGCTGGCGCTCAGGGCCGTGAGGCCGACCCATAGCCACTCCGATCAAAGTCTCGAAGAGGTCGAGGCCTCCGGGAAGGAGCTCCTGGAGTCGGCAAAGCGCAGGCTTCTCCTCTGGGACATCACGCCGGAGCAGATCGCGGAACTCGAAAAAACCGGCAAGCCCCGGACGGACATGGTCATCCAGGCACCTCTGAGCGGTATCGTGCTCGACAAAATGGTGCTCGAGGGGTCCTACATCACTCCGGGCATGAACCTGTACAAAATCGCGGACCTCTCGGACGTCTGGATCATTGCCGATGTTTACGAATACGAAGTGCCGATCGTGAGGGTAGGCCAGGAAGCCCGAGTCACGCTGCCGTACTATTCCGGAGAAACCCTGGCTGCGAAAGTGGACTTCATCTACCCAGTGCTCGACCCGGTGTCGCGGACCGTCAAGGTGCGGCTTACGATGCATAACCCCGGCCTCGCGCTCAAGCCCGACATGTTCGGCAATGTGGAAATTATGGCCTCCTCGGGCCCGAAGCTCGTGGTCCCCGCCACTGCCGTGCTCTTTTCCGGTCTCCACCAGATCATTTACGTCGAGAAAAAACCCGGCGTATACGAGATGCGCCAGGTGACCCTGGGACTCCGGGGTGAGGACTACGTCGAAGTGATCAAGGGCATCAACAAGGGCGAGCGTGTAGTCACGTCGGGCAATTTCCTGATCGATTCGGAGAGTCAGTTGCGAAGCGGCGGGCAATAGTATCTTGGCTTGTGGAATGTAGATTGCGGAATTCGTACTGGTTCCATCCACGGTCGTTCGAATGTTTTTGTTTTATAGACTTCCTCTTTAATCTTCTACGGCTAAATGCTCTTTAAGGATTTCTTATGCTAGCAAAAATCATCGAACTCTCGGCTCGGAATAAATTTCTGGTTTTCCTGGCCGTGGCGTTTCTTACAATCTGGGGCATCTGGGCGGTGTATCATACGCCACTAGACGCAATCCCGGACCTTTCTGACGCGCAGGTGATTATCTTCACCGAGTGGACGGGCAGGAGCCCTGATCTCGTCGAAGACCAGATTACCTATCCTATTGTCTCAACTATGCTGGCGGCACCCAAGGTGCGCGCGGTGCGCGGCAAGTCCTTCCTGGGGCTTTCCTTCGTGTACGTGATCTTCGAGGACGGCACGGACATCTATTGGGCCAGGAGCCGGGTGCTCGAATACCTCCAGGGTGTGGCAGGAAAGCTTCCTTCGGGCATTACCCCGATGCTTGGGCCTGACGCGACCGGCGTGGGCTGGGGCTTCCAATACGCGCTAACCGACGAGACCGGCATGCAGGACCTCTCGCAGCTCCGCTCGCTTCAGGACTGGACCCTGAAGTACGCCATCGAGTCCGTGCCCGGCGTGTCGCAGGTCGCGAGCATCGGCGGGTTCGTGAAGCAGTACCAGATCATCATCGATCCGAACCGGCTCCAAGCATACAAGTTGTCGCTTATGAAGGTGACGGAAGCAGTCCGCAGGAGCAATCGCGACGTTGAGGGAAGGGTCGTTGAGTGGTCGGGCAGGGAGTATATGGTCAGGGGCCGTGGCTACATCAAGGACAAGGCGGACATAGAAAAGATCGTTGTTGGCACTGACGGCAGGGGCACACCCGTGCTTCTTAGCAACATTGCAGACGTGCAACTCGGTCCCGAGATCAGGCGCGGGGCCGCCGACCTCGACGGCAAGGGCGAGGCCGTGGGCGGCATCGTAGTTGTCCGGTTCGGCGAGAATGTGCTTTCGGTCATCGACCAGGTCAAACAGAAGATCGCCGAAATAACTCCCACCTTGCCCAAAGGAGTCAAAATCGTCACCACCTACGACCGCTCCGAGTTGATCCACCGTTCCGTGGACACGCTGAAGGAAGAGATCATCAAGCTCGGCCTGGCAGTGAGCGTGGTCTGTTTTGTCTTTCTTTTTCATTTGCCCAGCGCCCTCGTGGTGATCCTGACCCTTCCAATCGCTATCCTCATCTCCTTCGTCTGCATGTACTACCTGCGGATCAGCTCGAACATCATGAGCCTGAGTGGTATCGCGATCGCCATCGGTGCCATGGTGGACGCGTCGATCATCATGGTCGAGAACGCCCACAAGAAACTCGAGGACTGGGAGAAGGCGGGAAGGGTCCACGGCTCAAGGACCGACGTCATCATAAACGCAGCGCAGGAGGTGGGGCCGTCGCTTTTCTTTTCGCTCCTGGTGATCACCGTGGGGTTTCTGCCCGTCTTTACGCTGGAGCAGCAGGCCGGCCGGCTCTTTAAGCCCTTGGCCTATACGAAGACGTTCTCCATGCTTTTCGCGAGCTTCCTCGCCATTACGCTCACCCCGGTGCTCATGACGCTCTTCATCAAGGGGAAGGTCAGGCACGAGGATGACAACCCGGTCAGCCGTGTTCTAATCAGGCTCTACCACCCCGTGGCCGGATGTTCCCTCCACTGGCGGAAAGCGGTTATCCTTGCTGCTATCGTGGTCGTGATCGTTACGATCTTCCCCTTTTTCGAGCTAGGTTCGGAGTTCATGCCGCCGCTCTACGAAGGCACGCTCCTGTTCATGCCGTCGGCCCTTCCCGGGGCCTCGATCTCAACCATGTCTGGTGTACTCCAGGCCGAGGACCGCATCATGAAACAGTTCCCTGAAGTGGAGAGCGTCTTCGGCAAGGCTGGTAGGGCAGAGACCGCCACAGATCCAGCGCCCCTAGAAATGATCGAGACGAATGTGACCCTTAAGCCCATGAGCAAGTGGCGGCCCCAGTTCAAGAAGTGGGAAGACCTCCGGGACGAGATGGATAATGCTCTCACCATCCCGGGCGTGGCCAATACTTGGACCATGCCGATCATCGGCAGGATCGACATGCTTTCGACGGGCATTAAGACGCCGTTAGGTCTCAAGATCTTTGGGCCCCGTTTGGACGAGATCGAGCGGATCGGCCTGGAGGTGGAGAAGACGCTCAAGGAAGAGGCCGGCACGCGGATGGCCTATGCGGAGCGGGCGAACACGGGGTATTTCCTCGACTTCGATATAAACCGCAGCGAGATAAGCCGCTACGGCCTCCAGATCGAGGATGTGCAAGAAGTAATCGAGTCGGCCATTGGCGGCATGAACCTGACGACCACCGTGGAAGGCCGCGAACGATATCCCGTGAACATCCGGTACGGTAGGGAACTCAGAGACGACATTGAAAAACTGAAGCGAGTGCTGGTGCCCATGCAAAGTGCGGAGATCATGAAGGGTGGTTCCGGATCGCAATTGGCCCACGTACCGCTGGGACAGCTTGCCGACATCCGCGTGGTGCGCGGACCGGGTATGGTCCAGAGCGAGGGCGGAAGGCTCACGGCGAGCGTGACGCTCAACATCGAGGGGAATGATTTCGGCGGTTACGTAAAGCGGGCCCAGAAGGCTCTTGCCGAAAAGGTGAAGGTGCCGGCAGGCTACCGGATCCAATGGTCCGGCCAATACGAGTACATGGAAAACGTGAAGGCCAAGCTCCTGTACGTAATCCCGCTCACGCTGCTTATCATCATCGTTCTCATATATTTAAACACTGATTCGTGGATTAAGACCGCTATCGTGCTGCTCGCTGTCCCATTCTCACTCGTGGGAACGGTATGGCTCCTCTACTTCCTGGGCTACCACATGAGCACCGCGGTCTGGGTCGGCGTGATCGCTTTGGCTGGCCTCGACGCCGAGACGGGCATCGTGATGCTGCTCTACCTCGACCTATCATACAACCGCTGGCACCAGGAGGGCAGGATCAACACCCTCAAGGACATCGAAGACTCGGTTATGGAGGGTGCGGTGAAGCGGATCCGGCCGAAGATCATGACCGTGTCGGTCATCTTAGCGGGCCTCGTGCCGATCATGTTCTCGACAGGTACGGGAGCGGATGTGATGAAGCGCATTGCTGCGCCCATGGTCGGCGGTGTGGTAACCTCAACCATTCTCGAACTCATCATCTATCCGGCTATTTATGTGATCTGGAAAGAAAGGGAATTGAGAAAATCGCAAGTCTGATGCCCGGCTCCCTATGCCGGGTGAGTGATGAGAAAATCTCTTTTATCGGGCATTTGACATTCTGTATCCGGCATAGATCATTTCGATTATCCCATTGCTGTGTCGGGGCGCATGAGATGGTCGCAGGTCATCCGTTCAGGATCATACCTGAGGCTTTTTGCGGAGAGAATAAGGAAACCCAGTTGCCGCGTCGTATCGCTTAAGGTAGTCGCTGCTCATTCGGTCAGGATCATACCCAAGGGCCTTTGCATAGAGCATGAGAAAGCCCCTGATATAAGCTCTCGCCGGGAGTTTCTTGAAGTTCTCCTCTTCAATAAGCTCCAGGTAGCGCACGCTCACCTTGGTCATTTCGGCGATATTCCGTATGCTCAGCCCCATCTGTTCTCTCAGGAGCTTGATGACGGGGCCGGTAAATTCCGCTACGAAGGAGGGAACCGGAGAGACACCTTCCTGGCCAGGCTGGGGCGTGGCTTGCGGCATCGCACCGGGTCCGCTGCCTGTGTGCTGATTTTCCTGGTATGCAGGGGGCGACGCCTGGAACGGTCTCGGCTGAAATTTTGGGGCAGGCGGTGGCGGGGACGGGATCTCCGGCAATTCGTTCCGGTTCCTCAGCATCGCATCATACTTTTTCCGGTTATCCTCGTACACGAGGGTGCGGTATGCCTCTTCAATCCTCTGGTGTATCGCGGCGGTCTCCTCCGACGTGAAGAGGGAATAGAGCGCGACGGAGTTCGGATCGTACACCCGCCGGATCCGCTCATAAGCCTTATGGATCTCCTGAGCGTTCGCCTGTGGGCTTACCTCCAGCAGCTCATAGAAGTTCAAATCCTCTATTTTCTTGATCATAGTGCCACCGCCTAATAGAGCATGCTAAGCGTGAACTGCTCTTTCCTGAGCAGGTTATTGACGATCCGTTCGATGCATCGAGACGGCCGCGAGTAGGGGTATTCGATCGTAAGCGGCCGCTTGCTCCGGATGGACTGCCACACGCAGTCGTCGTATTCCACGTAACCCAGATATTCGAGGTCGATGCCGAAATACTTCTGGCAGGCACTCTTCATTGAAAACCCTATCTGAATGTCGTTCTTGGTTCTCACCTGATTCACGATCAGTTTGGGCCTGAATTTGAGCACCTCGAGCTCGAGGATCTCTCCCACCTCTTTCTCCATTTGCTTCACACGCTCGATGAGGTCAAAGGGCGTACGGACGCCCATAGTGTTCTTCTGGTCCATGGCCGCATCAATGAGGTCCTTGATTCCCTGGTGGGTCACGACCTTCTTGAACCGTCGATAGAAGGCGCTCTTAATGAACCGGTAGGCGTTCTCAATGGCCGTGGGTTCAGGCAGCACCACGAGGATCCCATGATCGGAAAACAGGAAGAAGTCGATAATATTGAACGATGTCCCCGCGCCGAGGTCGAGCAAAATGTAGTCCGCGTCCAGGGTCTCGAGGTGCCTGAACAGCCGCGTCTTCTGGGCAAAATTTGGATTGGCCGCGTCGAGGAAATCCTGCGCCCCGCTGATAAGGTTCAGGTTCGGGATGTCTGTCTTGATGATTACATCCTGAATATTCTCCGTGTGCCGATTCAGAAAATCGGAGAGCGTTGTATCCGGCACGCCGATACCGAGGGTGGTGTGGAGGTTCGCACCGCCGAGGTCTGCGTCCACCAGGAGGACCTTTTGCTTGAGGCGCGCGAGGCAGATGCCGATGTTGCCGGTGATCAGGCTTTTACCGATCCCGCCCTTCCCCCCGCCGATGGCCCAGATTTCTTTCTTGCGTAGAGCATCCTTAAGTTCTATCATCCCGTAACGTTCTCCTCGGTCGTGTCAGCAGTCACTGGCTCAGCTTCAGCCATTGCGGAAGCCGCCTCATCCGAAGGTGCCGCATCCGCACCTTCAACGGGGACCTCTTCCATGACCTCTTCATCGGCCTCAAGCTCCTGGAATTCCTTAAGCGTCGGCAGGGCCGAGAGGTCCTTCAGCCCGAAGTACTGGAGGAA
Source organism: Nitrospirota bacterium (assembly GCA_035516175.1). Taxonomy (GTDB): domain Bacteria; phylum Nitrospirota; class UBA9217; order UBA9217; family UBA9217; genus DASPSR01. The sequence goes on along the minus strand of DATJAO010000054.1, from coordinate 2,295 downwards.
CTCAAGGGTTGTGCCGTACATCATGGGTTTGCCAGGCACGTCCTTCTTGCCTACGATCTTCACGAGACGGCGCTCCATGAGGTTCCGTATAATGCCGCCGATGTTCACGCCGCGGATCGCTTCTACTTCCATGCGGGTGATGGGCTGCTTATAGGCCACAATGGCAAGCGTCTCGAGAGCTGGCTTCGAGAGCTTGGCCGAGACCTTAACGGACTTGAATTTCCGTATCCAGGAGACATTCTCCGGCCTTGTCGCGAGCTGGTACCCGCCGGCCACTTCAGCCAGCATGATGCCCGCGCCACGTTCGTCGTACTCATGGCGCAGAGCCTGTATCTGCGTTTCGATCTGTTCCGGCGCTGTTTCCTCGAAGATGTCTTTGAGCCTGTCCAGGGATAGGGGATTATTCGAGACGAAGAGCAGCGCCTCGATTGCTGACCTCAGTTGTTGGTCTTCCAAAGATCAATACCTCACAAAAAAGTCAAAGGATAAATTGGATGTGGATGAACGCAGTAAAAAGGGATCCAAAAAACTGATTCTACGTCTTTGTTCTCTGAGTGAGTCTGCGAGCATCTGCATCCCATGGCTCTCGATTCTACATCGCCGAAGGGTCCCCAAGCCTTCCGAGGGCCACCTTGGCATTCATTTTAACATCGATATCCGTCGTTGTTTCAAGGATCTTCCGGATCTTCGGGATAGCATCCTTAACGATTTCCGGGTTCGAACTGCCGATGTTCCCGAGTGCCGCGACGGCGTTCTTGACTGCGTTCGGATGACCGCTGTCCAGGTACTGCATCAGGCGGGGTACCAGGCTCGCCACTTCCTGCGAATAATGGAGGCCAATGGCGCCGAGGGCGAAGAGCACACCGCCGCAGGTGGCTTCCTTTGAAAACTCAAGAACCTCAACAAGCTTGGGCAGGATGCCATGGATAAGCTCCGGCGCGTTGATGCCGACCTTGCCCAGAGCGTGCGCGGCGGCCTCTCGCTCGTCGTCATCTCCCTGCTCAAGCATTTGGATCAGGCGCGGGACAGCGTCCTTCACGAGGTCCGTATGGGCAAAGCCGATGTTCCCAAGGGCGTAGGCCGCCTCTTGGCGTACAAGGCTCTGGTCGTGATTCAGGAGGAACTTGAGCTTCGGTGTGGCTTTCGCTGCAGAGTCTTTGAAGCTGAAGCCGAGGTTGCCAACGGCGTTCGCAGCGTCGATCTTGATGAACATATCGGGGTCGTCCAGGAGTGCGATGAGCGTCGGAAGGTGCGGTCTCGTGTCATTTGGATAGTCGAAGCCAACGCGTGACAGGAGATTGAGCACGCCTGAACGCACGTCCCCGTTCTTTTCAGAAAGAAGCTTCACGAGGTCGCTGATGAGCGAACGGTCCTCGTAGACCGCAGTCTCGACATCTCCGAATTTTTTCTCTTCTGCAAGTTTCTTGATGTCAGGTTTCATAGGATTAAATTTCTCGTAGTCACAGACGGCATGGGAAACAGATGATGGGCTTGCCGGGTTGCCTGCTGTCTCATCCGAACAGGTTCCCCGTGGCAATGTCCTTGTCCTGCCGTTCCATCACGGCCTTCATGATTCGAATGGCGCCGAACTGCTCAATCTGAAACGCCTTCACTACCCGCGTCTTGATCAGTTCGAGGAGGGCCAGGAACGTGCCGATCACCTGCATCTTGCTTGTGCTCCCCTCGAAGAGGTCAGCGAACAGGATACTGTCCGCGGCCTCGAGCCTCGCCAGGATCTGCGAGATCTTTTCAGTGATCGAGACGGTCTCGGTCGTGATCTCGAACCTTGCGTCTGGGACACGCGCAATCACATCTTTGAGCGCCGATAGCAGGTCGAACAGGTGAAAATCGAAGAGCAGAGGCTCGTCGTCTGAATGGAGCTCGGGAGCTGTGTCCCCCGGCCGCGTATACACCCGGGACCAGGTCTCTTCCTTGTTCTCGAGCGAGCTTGCGGCGTCCTTGAAGCTTTTATACTCGAGGAGCCTCCGGATGAGCTCAGCCCTCGGGTCAATACCGTCATCGTCAGCCTCGGGGTTCTCGGGCGGTGGTAGGAGCATTTTGGACTTGATATGCGTGAGCGTCGATGCCATGACGAGGAACTCGCCCGCGATCTCCATGTCGAGGCTCTTCATGATGTCAAGGTATTCGAGGTATTGCTGGGTGATGAGTGCAATGGGGATATCGTAAACGTTCAGTTCGTGCTTCTTGATGAGATGCAGAAGAAGGTCCATGGGGCCTTCGAATATCTCGAGTTTAATCTGATACGACATGGGTGGTTGAGCCCCTCCGCGCATG
>DATJAO010000053.1:0-43265 GCA_035516175.1 Nitrospirota bacterium | reverse complement strand
CCACTTTACAATACGTATTGCTACGTACTTCTCGTTCGACTTGCATGTGTTAAGCACGCCGCCAGCGTTCGTTCTGAGCCAGGATCAAACTCTCCAAAAAAATCTGATCCTTATGCAATGTTACTCAAGGTAACTTGACTAGTTTTATACTCAAAAACCCGCCGATCCCAAACATCTTTTTTAAAAAAACGTCTGGGATTCTTGCACCTATTTAGTTTTCAAAGACCATATTTCTGCATACTTCGCAGAATATTAATAATAACAAAATAGAATTTCTTTGTCAAGAAAATTTATTTCATCAATTAATTATTACGAGCTTATTTTATTACGTCGGTTGGTATTTAGAGAACTTCGAGGTTTTGCCCGAGGTTTACCGCCGAACGAAGGCGCAATTTATCAGAAACCTTATCCCATGTCAAGACTTTTTTCGTTTCAAGAGTTATTTTTTTATTTCTTCGCCACAACCTTTACAAAGCGCTTCTTTCCCACCCTCAGGGTATACTCTCCAGAGGCTGGCAATTCTGCATCAATGTTTTTTATCGAGGTCTCATTTACCTCTACGGCGCCCTGTTGGATAAGCCTGCGCGCTTCAGAGTTGCTCTTGGCAACACCGGCAATGGCAATTATCTTTGCAAGCTTCATCCGTTCCCCTTCCCAAACGACTTCAACAACGGGGATCTCATCGGGAAGGTTCTTTTTACTGAACACTTTCTCGAATTCCTCGCGGGCAATCAGGCCGATCGATATATGAAATTTCCCCTTCTCCTGAGCTTCTGAAGTATTATACCCAGCGGGGATTTCTCCTGCGCAGAACCGATCTACCAGCTCCGAAGCGAGCCTCTTTTTCGCCTCCATGGGATGAAGCGTTCCGGACTTAACGTCATCCTTGATCTTTGCCAGCTCCGCGAGGGAAACCGAGCTTACCAGCTCATAATATCGATACATGAGATCATCACTCACGGACATCACCTTGCCGAAGATCTCCTTTGCCGGCTCGTTGATACCGATGTAGTTCCCGAGGCTCTTGCTCATCTTGTTCACGCCGTCCAGGCCTTCGAGGAGAGGCATAAGCACCAATGACTGCGGCTCCTGGCCGTATTCCTTCTGGAGCTCACGGCCTACGAGCAGGTTGAACTTTTGGTCCGTACCGCCTAGTTCAACATCGGCCTTGAGCATTACCGAATCATACCCTTGGATTAGGGGGTAGAGGAATTCATGGATACTGATCGGCAGCTCTGCCTGGTACCGTTTTTTGAAATCTTCGCGTTCGAGCATCCGCGCTACGGTATGTTTCGCCGCAAGCTGGATTACATTCTCGGCCGTCATCTTTGACATCCACTCGCTGTTGAAGGCGATCTTGGTCTTCACCGGATCGAGGATCTTGTATATCTGAGCCTGGTATGTCTTGGCGTTTTCTGCGACCTCCTCTTTCGTGAGGTGCTTCCTGGTTTCTGACTTGCCGGTCGGGTCGCCGATCATGCCCGTGAAGTCACCAATAAGAAAAATGACCTCGTGCCCGAGTTCCTGAAACTGCCGCATTTTGTTCAGGAGAACAGTATGACCGAGATGGATATCCGGCGCCGTGGGATCGAACCCGGCCTTCACCCGGAGTGGCCTGCCCGTGGACGCGGACTTCTCAAGCTTTTTCAAGAGGTCTTCCTCGATGATAATCTCGGAAGCGCCCCGCTTTATGATCTCAAATTGTTCTTTTGATGAAAGCATCTTTTGTCGTGGATGAAATTGAAAAGATTTAAATCTGATTTATCCTATGATCCCGTAATCCCGTCAAGATCTCTTTTCCCTATCTCTGCTCTCTCAGCGGCCTCGTCGGCGAAACAGCTACTTGCTTTGTTTTATCGACGAGATCCTCCACAATCTTCGCCATCAGGGGATGGGCACCCACGTAATCGGTGACCACGATATCGAGATCCGGATACAGCTTCCTCGCCTTGTCCACCAACTCAGGGATGTCCCTGGTAACATGGGCCCCCGGTTGCATGAAAAAAGGGACGATCACGATTTTTTGTGCCTGATGCCGGATACAATTCTCCAAGGCGTTCTGGGGCGTAGGAGTGGTATATTGCAAAAAAGCATGCACGACTATCTCATAGCAGCCGCTCTCCTTGACCTCGGCCGCTACACGCTTGACGGTTTCATCCGCGCCTCCGCTATGGCTCCCATGTCCCAGGATTATGACCGCTGTCTTCATGCAAACTTCCTGCCTTTCTAAGACAGAAGTTTCTATCACAGCCTTCAGTAAAAGTCAATTTAATATTGACAGAAAGGAGTGTTACGGGTAAAAATATATGGCAAGATATCAATAAGTTGGAGCATGTTTTGACGCAAGGAGGTTGGGGACATGGAAGAGAATGATCAAAAAGAGTTCATCGTGCGCGACCGCCGCATATCCTCGTCCAAAGACAGCGGCGATTCTTCGGAACCATCAGGCGAGCAGTCTGAACACGCACCTTCCAACGCGGAACGCGCCACGGGTAGTTCCTCCGAGCAGAAACAAACGGAGCCTATCCCTGATCTGGATTTTTCAGCGTTTATTCTTACTCTTGCCGCAACCGCTCAGGTAAGTCTTGGTTCCCTTCCGAATCCGCAAACCCGTCAATCAGAACAAGACCTGCCGGCGGCCAAGCAGATGATCGACATTCTCGGATTGCTAAAGGATAAAACCAAGGGCAACTTGAGCCAGGATGAGCAGGCTTTACTGGATTCTGCTTTATTCAATCTCCGCATGCAGTACATCGAGGCCATCGACGGTAAAAAATAAAAACGGCGGGCAACTTCACCCGCCGGATATGTTATTTTTTCTTCGCCGTCTTCTTTTTGGTCGCCTTCTTCGTTCCGCATTTTTTCCCACACGCCATCGGTCATCACCTCCTTGCGCCTATATTTTTCACCACCAACCGTTCATGGTTCGGAACCTTTATTTTAATAAACCGTTTCAGGTATCTTGATAGTACTGCAGCCACCCTCATGAGAATCCCATCAAGCATTAACAGGAAAATAACAACGGATAAAGCGGTTTCAGTCTTCCACAACAGGAATAATAGAGCACCCGGCGTCGGATTTTGAACGGAGATAATTGCGTAATCGCCATGGCAGCCAGCAGAACACGATAGTTACCATCCCCCAGGCACGATATGAATTCACAGTCCTTGCAGGACCAGTTCTGCCTTCTGTACATCTTTCCGAATCTGGCTCACCAGCGACTCGGCATCGGGGAATTTCTCTTCCCCACGCAGCCGCTTCACAAAAGACACATCCATTTGCCTGCCATAGAGAACTTCGGTAAATTCGAAGAGGTATACTTCTAGAGAAACCGGACCTGAGTCAAAAGTAGGCCGCACGCCGACGGAGGCCACTCCTTTCAGTCTGTGGTCATCGACATCGGCAAGGACGGCATACACACCATACCCCGGAATGAGTTCATTGGCCGTTTTCAAATTCGCGGTGGGGAAACCAAGGGTATGGCCCCGATGGGCGCCGTGCACTACCTCTCCTTCGATGGTGTAGTACCTGCCCAGAAGTCGGGAAGCCTCATCAACGCGGCCGTTCGATATAAGTTCGCGGACGACGGAACTGCTCACCACCACCTCGTCCACCTTGACCGGTTCGATGACACCGACCTCGAACCCATAGACCTTCCCCATTTTTTTGAGGGACTCGATGCTCCCTTCGCGGCCTTTGCCGAACGCGTAGTCATAGCCCACATATACCTCTTTAACCCCGATCCTCTTATAGAGCACTTCGCGCGCAAAGTCTTCGGAGTTCTGGTCGGCAAAAGCCCTGGTGAAGTTCGCACAGATGACCACTTCGATGCTTGCGGCCTCAAAAAGCTTCATCTTCCCGTGAAACGTGTTCAGAAGTTTAGGCGAGCGTTCCGGCGCGAGGAGCTTGAGGGGATGAGGCTCGAACGTGAAAGCGATGCTTGTGCCCTTGATCTCCCTTGCCCGTTCCACGACTTTTTTGAATATCGCCTGATGCCCCAGATGCACGCCGTCAAAGTTGCCAAGGGTGAGCACAGGGTTTGGGAGCTTCTCACTATAGTTTTTTACACCACGAACGATCCTCATATGCGCAGGGATAATCGCACAATGAGACAAAATTGTCAACCACCGGTTGTGCAAAATATATTGACAATAAAACAGCCGCTATGCTATAAAAGAAGTCTTTTAGAGCATCTAGACGGCAGGCTTCCGGCAAGGATTCAATAGATGGCAACAATAATCCCCTTCAGGGGAATCGTATATAACCTGACTAAGGCGGGCAGCATCAGCAACCTCGTCTGTCCGCCCTACGACATCATATCACAGGCCGAACAGCAGGAACTCTACAGAAAAAGCTCTTACAACATCGTCCGGCTCGAATACGGTCTCGAGAGTCCCGGTGATACCGAGGGAGATAACCGGTATACCCGTGCTGCCGCTCTCCTGGATGATTGGTTCAAGATGGGCATCCTGCGTCAGAGTCAGGACCCGACAATCTATATTTATGAGATTGAATATGCCGTAGGGAGCACACTCAAGAAGCTCCGCGGATTCGTCTGCCTAGTCAGGATAGAGGATTACGATTCAGGCATCGTCAAGCCGCATGAAACGACGCTCTCCGGGCCAAAGACGGACCGTCTGAATCTCCTACGCGCATGCAAGGCAAGCTTCAGCCAGATCTTCTCGCTCTTCTCCGATCCGCAGGGAAAGGTCTCGGGCATCCTCGCGAAAACGAACTCGAAGCCCGACATGGAGGCGAAGAACAGCGATGGAGTTCTGCACCGAATGTGGTCAGTGACCGACAAAAAGGATATCGAGGCCATTGTCCGGGAAATGGCGGACAAGCCATTTTTCATTGCCGACGGCCATCATCGCTACGATACGGCGTTAACCTATCGGAATGAACGGCGCAAAGCAGCAGGCGTCTCTACAGGGGAAGAACCGTACAACTATGTGGCCATGTATCTGGCGCGGTTGGAAGACCCGGGGCTCACTATCCTTCCGGCGCACCGTGCGCTTTTCAACCTTACTGACTTCAATCCAAAACGGTTCGAGGATGATTTGAACCGGTATTTCAATATCGAGCGTATTGATTTCGACAAGAAGTCTGAGCGTGCAGACCGGCGGACAATCCTGGACACCTTGGCGCATCGTGCGGACCATGCCCATGTCTTCGGCATGAGGGTCAAAGATGAGCACAGCTACTATCTCCTGACCCTCAGGAACGAGTTGGACATGGACATCCTTCTCCCGGACAAGTCTCGTGCGTACCGAAGGTTGGACGTCTCGATCCTTCACCATCTGGTCATCGACAAGCTGCTGGGGATTAAGATGGAGACCCACAAGCTCGGCCTCAATATTGAGTACATCAAAGATGCCGATGCAGCGGCAAAGCGGGTCCAGGACGGTTCCGCCGATATTGTTTTCTTCATGAATCCCACAAAGGTGAATGAGGTAAAGGAAGTTGCTGCTGCGGGCGAACGCATGCCGCAGAAGGCCACATACTTCTATCCCAAGCTTTTGACAGGATTGGTGATGAATAAATTTGAATAAAAAATCACAGTACAAGGCTTGAGAGGCATGGCACTTTCGATATTGGCTCATGATTTTATTTGAATTTTCAATTTTAAATTTGCATTTCCAAGGAGGCTACCATGGCGGTAAAAGTTGCAATCAACGGATTCGGCAGGATTGGCAGAAATGTGTTCCGCGCATCGCTCGGAAATAAGGATATCGAGATCGTGGCGATCAATGACCTCACTGACGCCAAGACGCTTGCGCATCTGTTGAAATATGATTCGATTTTCGGCGGGTTTGAGGCCGATGTCAAGGCCGGCGACGGCAAGCTCATTGTTGGCGGCAAGGAAATTGCCGTCGTGGCGAAAAAAGATCCCGCGGAACTGCCCTGGAAAGACCTAAAGATCGACTTTGCCATCGAGTCCACCGGCCGCTTCGTGGACAAAGCGAGCGCGGGCAAACATATTGCCGCGGGCGCAAAGAAGGTCATCATCTCGGCGCCGGCCAAGGAACCCGACGCGACCTTCGTTCTCGGCGTGAACGAACACACCTACGATCCGGCGAAGCACCACGTGGTCTCGAACGCCTCCTGCACCACTAACTGCCTGGCGCCCATGGCCAAGGTGATCCATGATAATTTCGGCATCGTACACGGCCTCATGAACACTATACACTCTTACACCAATGACCAGCAGCTCCTCGACTTGCCGCACAAGGACCTGCGCAGGGCCCGCGCTGCTGCGGTCTCGATCATCCCCACGTCCACGGGCGCAGCCAAGGCCGTATCGCTCGTACTCCCCGAGCTCAAGGGCAAGCTCGACGGCATGTCGCTCCGCGTGCCCACGCCGGACGTGTCGGTCGTGGATCTCGTGGCCGAGGTCTCGAAAAAAACCACGGCAGCGGAAGTAAATGCCGCTCTCAAAGAAGCAGCAAACGGAAAGATGAAGGGCATCCTCCAGATCGAGGAGTCGCCCCTCGTGTCGATAGACTTTAAGGGCAACCCGCACTCCTCCATCGTAGACGCAGCGCTCACGAGCGTGATGGAGGGGACCATGGTGAAGGTGATCTCCTGGTATGACAATGAGTGGGGCTACTCATGCCGGTTGCGCGACCTCATCATCTTCATGGCGAAAAAGGGCTTGTAGAAATCTCAACACGAAGTCCTCATCGCCGAACATGGTGGATGCTTGAAATACACACCCGTAGGATTTTGGATTTATGTGGGCTTGTAAATGAAAGCTTAGCACTTTCTTTTAAGCAGAGGTGGTTCAGCATGGACAAAAAGACGATCCAAGAGGTTGACTTGAAAGGCAAGCGGGTCTTCATCCGGGCAGACTTCAACGTGCCGCTCGATGAAAACGGCAACATCACTGACGACGGCAGGATACGCTCGACGCTCCCGACAATCAATTATGCAATCGATGAGGGTGCAAAAGTGATCCTCGCGTCGCATCTCGGCCGACCCAAGGGCAAGCCTAGTCCGAAGTACAGCCTCGCACCGGTGGCCAAGCGGCTGAACCGTCTCCTGAACAAAGAGGTGAAATTCCTGAGCGACTGTGTCGGTCCGGATGTAGATCACGCGGTGCAAGGCATGCGTCCTGGAGATGTGGTTCTGCTTGAAAATCTCCGGTTCCACGCCGAGGAAGAAAAGAACGACGAGGCATTCTCCAAGGCTCTGGCTTCCATCGCTGACGTGTATGTGAACGACGCCTTCGGCACGGCCCACCGGGCGCATGCCTCGACGTTCGGCATCACTAAATATGTGAAATACGCCGTAGCAGGGTTTCTTATGAAGAAGGAAATCGACTACCTTCAGAAGACCGTGGCAAACCCCGTACGACCTTTTGTAGCGATTCTCGGCGGTGCAAAGGTCTCAGGCAAAATCGGCGTGATAGAGAACCTCCAGAACAAGGTGGACAAGATCATCGTCGGCGGCGCTATGGCCTTCACGTTCATCAAGGCCCGGGGTCAGGAAGTGGGCAACTCCCTCGTTGAGACAGAGATGCTCGAAATGGCCCAGCAAATCCGCAAAGGACTGCGCGATACGGGGACCAAATTCTATCTGCCGGTTGATTTCGTGGTTGCCGAGAATAAGAATGACGGGGCAGAGACCAAGATCGTTACCTCTCAGGAGATCCCGAAAGGATGGGTGGGGCTCGATATCGGTCCTGCCACTACCAGGCTCTTTGCGGAGGCGCTCCAGGATGCCAAGACCGTAATCTGGAACGGCCCTATGGGCATGTTCGAAAAAGATGCTTACTCCCGCGGCACTTTCGCGATCGCCCGCGCGGTGGCGGATTCGTATGCCCTCACCATTGTCGGTGGCGGCGACACCGACGTGGCGGTACACAAGGCGGGTGTGTCCGACAGCATCAGCTTCATTTCGACGGGTGGCGGGGCCTCGCTCGAACTTCTCGAGGGCAAAGAACTGCCGGGGCTCTCTGCGCTCATGAATGATACAGACTAATATCCTTGCAAGGCACGCGAAGATCGCAAAGGAGAAATAGAAATTCCTCGTGGCGTCCTTTGTGCCTTTGCGAAAAAAAAGAGGTTTTATATGAACAGTAAACGACGGCCCATTATAGCAGGCAACTGGAAGATGAATAAGACGACGGCCGAGGCTCGCGAACTGGCCAGCAAGCTTGTCCCGCTCATAGCGGGGAGCAAGGAAAGAGACATCGTGCTCGCTCCGCCGTTCACCGCTCTCCAGTCCGTAGCCGGAGTGATCAAGGGAACGCGCATCGCACTCTCGGCTCAGAACCTGCACTGGGAGGACAAAGGCGCCTTTACCGGGGAAATATCGGCGGAAATGCTGTTGGATTTGGGCTGCAAATATGTTATCATAGGCCACAGCGAACGAAGGCAGTTCTTCAGTGAAAGCGACGAAACCGTGAACAAGAAACTCAGGCAGGCTCTGAACAAAGGCCTGCTCCCTATCGTATGCGTTGGCGAGACTCTGAAAGAGCGCGAGGCAGGCAAGGCAAACGACGTGATCGAGCGCCAGGTTACCGGCGCGCTCAAGGGCGTCGCGGCCGCGGAGATGCAGAAGGTGATCATCGCTTACGAACCGGTCTGGGCCATCGGCACCGGCAAGACCGCAACACCTGACCAGGCGAACGAGATCCACAGCTTCATCCGGAAAAAGAGTGAGATCGCTTACGGCAAGGAGATTGCTAGCGCGCTTCGTATACAGTATGGAGGAAGCGTGACGCCGGAGAACGTGTCGACGCTCATGGCTATGCCAGACATCGACGGTGCGCTCGTGGGCGGGGCAAGCCTGAAGCCGGAGTCGTTTGCGGCGCTCGTAAATTTTACATGAACAAAACGTGAATAAGATTGTCCGGGCGCGGATATAATCTGAACAGGCAGATTAGTGAGAATAAAAATCCGAATTTCCCAAGACAATCCGCGCCCGAAATAGTTTTTCAAGAGGAGGTAGTAATGCGTATCTTTTTAATAACGCTCCATATCATCGTCTCTGCCATTCTGGTCTCGATGGTTCTTTTGCAGAAAGGAAAGGGCGCGGATATAGGCGCAGCCTTCGGTGGAGCGTCTCAAACCGTGTTCGGGCCAAGGGGGGCGCAGAGCTTCCTGGCCAAGCTCACGACCGGTGCCGCAATCCTTTTTATGATCACATCGCTCGGCCTCGCGCTCACAGCGTCAAAAAAGAGCTCGGTCATGGAAGGGGTAAAACAGGAACAGGCTCAGCCGGCCCCGGTACCGCTCGCGCCGCCCACGCAGGCCCCGGCTGCAGCACCAGCAAAATAGTTACATTATGAAGCTCTAGATATCGAGTCACATACTCACGGGTAGGCCATGCCTACCCTTTTGTTTTTGGATGAGACAATTGCAACCAGACGCCTTCGTTTTGCCATTGGGCGCGACAAAATGGATCGCAACAATCTCCGATTACATAAAACGAGGTTGCTGAGCATGTTCCGAACAAAGAGAGCTATCTCTCTACTCCCAAGGACGCTGGACAACGATTTGCATTGATTATCACCCGGATGAAGAAAATTTTCGTTCCCATAGTTGCCCTGTTTCTCCTCCTTCCGGCCTGCGGCCAGAAGGTCGAGCGGAACCCCAACAGTTTCGTCGAAAGCTCAATCGGCGATGCCCGGAGACTGAACCCGGTGATCGCGAACGATTCCGCGTCAGGAACGATCAACGATCAGATTTTCAACGGCCTCGTCAAGTACGATAAGAACATAAGGCTCACCGGCGACCTGGCGGAACGGTGGGAGGTCTCGAACGGTGGCAAGACCATCACGTTTCATATCCGCAAGGGAGTAAAGTGGCACGACGGAGTAGAGTTCACCGCTGAAGACTGTCTGTTCACGTATAAAAAATTCATTGATCCGAATGTTGCCACGCCCTATAGCAGTTCGTATATGGACGTATCTCGTGCCGAGGTTGTAAGCAAATATATTTTCCGCGTGACATACAAGGAGCCTTTCTCCCCTGCCCTCGAGAGCTGGAGCATGGGGATGATCCCGAAACACCTTCTGGAAGGCAAGGATATCAACACCGACTCCTTTAACCGAAATCCCGTAGGCACGGGCCCTTACAAGTTCAAGGAATGGATCGCGGGCCAGAAGATCGTCCTCGATGCGAACGACGGATACTTCGAGGGCAGGCCGAACATCGACCAGTTCATCTACCGGATCATACCCGACAGTTCTACGATGTTCCAGGAGCTGCTTTCCGGCGGCGTGGACATGATGGCGCTGAATCCACTCCAGTACCTCAGAAAAAGCGAAACGCGGCGGATTAGAGAAAACTACCGCAAATTCCGCTATCCCTCGAACTCCTATACCTACATGGGTTACAACCTGACTAATCATCTTTTTCAGGACGTAAAAGTCCGACAGGCCCTATCCTATGCGATTGACCGCAAAAGCATCATTGACGGTGTCCTCCTCGGTCTCGGGGAACCATGCACCGGTCCGTTCTCGTACGTCTCATGGGCATACAACCCGAATGCGAAGAGCTATGATTATAATCCGGAATTAGCGCGCCGGATGCTGGCCGAAGCCGGTTGGGAAGACAGAAATGGGGACGGCATTCTGGAAAAGAATGGACGGCCTTTCCGATTCACGATCCTGACGAACCAGGGGAACACGGAGCGGATCCGAACTGCCGAGATCATCCAGCAGAACCTGAAGGCCGTAGGCGTCGATGTTAGCATCAGGGTGATGGAATGGCAGGCGTTCCTAGAGCAGATAGATAAACGCTCCTTCGAGGCCATCATCCTTGGCTGGGGCATGGGCCGGGATCCGGACCTCTACGACATCTGGCATTCGAGCAAGACGAAAAAGGGAGAATACAATTTCATCAGTTACAAGAACACCGAGGTCGACAGGCTGCTTGTTGAAGGGCGTCGAACCTTTGACGTTGAAAAAAGGAAGAAGATCTATTACCGCATCCACGAGATCCTGGCCGAGGAGCAGCCCTATGCCTTCCTCTATGTCCCGGACGCAACGCCAATCGTGCACAAACGGTTCAAGGGTATTGAGCCAGCTCCGCTTGGCATATTCTACAACTTCATCAAGTGGTACGTACCGAAAGACAGGGCAGAATGGTAGAATAATTTATTCAAAGTATAAGGTGCAAATTGATTATCCCTCGATGTTTTGCATTTCAGCTTGATTTGACCTTTTCGTTTTGAACTTTGGCATCGATTTTACTTATGACGATCATCAACGTACAAAACCTTTCTAAACAGTTTAAATCCGTGCACGCCGTAGATGGCATATCATTCTCAGTGAACGAAGGGGAGGTTTTTGGCTTTCTCGGGCCGAACGGCGCGGGCAAGACCACGACGATTAACATCCTCTGCACACTCCTCTCGGCCACCGGCGGAAGTGCCGAAATAGCCGGATACGATTGTGCAAAAAACTCCGACGAAGTCCGGACGGCGATCGGGCTCATTTTTCAGGATACAACCCTTGATACGGGTTTGACGGCCTACGAGAACCTTAAATTCCACGCCTATCTCTACAACCTCGACCGCAAGCTCACCGAGCGCAGGATCGATGAAATGTTCGCCGTGGTCGAGCTCCAGAACCGCAAACACGACCTTATCAAGAACTTCTCCGGCGGCATGAAGCGTCGCCTCGAAATCGCCCGTGGCCTGCTCCACTACCCACGTGTGCTGTTCCTGGACGAGCCTACGCTCGGCCTCGATCCGCAGACGCGGAACACGATCTGGGATTTTATCAACATGCTCAGGAAAAAAGAAAATATCACGGTTTTCATGACCACCCATTACATGGAAGAGGCGGAGAACTGTGATCGAATCGCCATCATGGATCACGGGAAAATTATTGCAATGGACACACCTGCGCGGCTCAAAGAGATGGTGCACGGTGATATTATCCACCTTGTGACTGCCGATAATCAGCAAGCATCGCAGGAGATCAAAAAGACCTTTGGCATTACCGCACAAACAGAGAACGGAGGTCTGTCGCTCGAAGCTGAACGGGGCGATGAATTCATTCCGAAGTTGATCCACTCGCTCACCGTTGAAACCCTGTCCGTCGGGCTAAAAAAACCGACGCTGAACGACGTTTTCCTCCGCCTCACCGGCAGAACAATCAGGGACGAAGTGCTCCAGAACGACCGGGAGATAACGCGTCAATTCGTTCGCAGCCACAGAAGGGCACAGCGATGATCCAATTCCGGCCAATATACGTCATCTGTCTGCGGGAGTTCAAGAAATTCTTCCGCGAGAGAAGCCGCCTCCTCGGCACGCTGGCGCGTCCCGTGCTCTGGCTCTTCGTGGTCGGAAACGGTATGAGCGCACTTATCCGCCCGCAGGTGGGGTTCTCCTATCTTCAATTCATCTTTCCCGGCATGATCGGCATGACCATCCTCTTCTCGTCGATCTTCTCGTCAATCTCGATCGTCTGGGATCGGGAATTCGGGTTCATGAAGGAGATGCTTGTTGCGCCTATCTCCCGATTGTCCATCGTCATCGGCAAAGCCATCTCAGGTACGGCCATCTCCGTGGCCCAGGCGGTCATCATTCTGATTCTAATCCCCTTCCTCGGCATCCGCCTCACTTTTCTTCAGGTCGCCGAGGTAATCGCCGTATCCATCCTTGTCTCATTCTGTATCACCTCCATCGGCATTCTCATCGCAGCACGGCTTACATCTTTCGACGGCTTTAACATCATCATGAATTTCCTCGTAATGCCCATGTTCTTCCTTTCCGGCGCAATGTATCCCGTATCCTCCATGCCGCACGCCCTTCGCCAGCTTACGCAAATAAACCCGCTTACCTACGGTATAGATGCATTTAAGCACGTCCTTCTGAGGAACTCAGCGCCTCCACTCGGCCCGGAATTTTCCTTCTATACCGACATTTTCATAGTGACGGCCATGGCAACCATCATGCTGACCCTCGCCGCCCTTTCGTTCCGGAGAAAGGATTAGCAGTCTCTGACGCGGGCAGTGTAGTAAAATTTCCTTGAGTTTTCCACGATAAAATACTATTATGAGGCCTTGCAGAACCGGAATGCTAACATATTATAGTGATTGAGGAGACCGTATAGATGTCCAGAGCAGACAGGTTTATCAAGGCATGCAGACGGGAACCCGTGGACTGCACACCGGTATGGATGATGCGCCAGGCGGGAAGATACCTGCCGGAATACCGAGAGATCCGCGCGAAGCATACCTTCTTGGAGATGTGCAAGACGCCTGAACTTGCCGCCGAGGTGACGATCCAGCCGGTGCGGCGTTATGAGATCGACGCGGCCATTATCTTCGCCGACATCCTGCTGCCGCTAGAACCAATGGGCATCGGACTCGAGTTTGCCAAGGGCGAAGGCCCGGTGATCCACAACCCCGTGCGTACCATGGCCGATGTCCAGAAGCTCAAGTCCATCGATGCGGCTACCCAGATCGAATACCTCATGAAAGCCATCAAGATCGTTCTCAAAGAGCTCAGCGGCAAAGTACCGCTCATCGGCTTCTCGGGTGCGCCTTTCACCCTCGCAAGCTACATCATTGAAGGCGGCGGGTCGCGGAATTACGAACATGCGAAGGCAATGATGTTCTCGGAGCCGAAGGCCTGGCACAAGCTCATGGAACATCTCACCGGCGTTATTATCAACTATCTGGATGCGCAGATCAGTGCCGGCGTGCAGGTGGTCCAGCTCTTCGATAGCTGGGTCGGCGCCCTCGGACCGAGTGACTATCGCGAGTTTGTGCTGCCGCACCAGAAAAACGTGATTACCGGTGTCAGAAAGACCGTGCCGCTCATCCATTTCGCCCATGGGGCAACGCACCTTCTTGAGATGGTGGCAGAAGCCGGCGGTGATGTGATCGGCCTTGACTGGCGGTGCGATCTCGATGTTGCATGGAACAGAGTGGGCTTTGACAAGGCCGTTCAGGGGAATCTGGATCCTGTTTCGCTTTTCGGCTCCAAGGAGTTTATACGGAAGCGCACCAAGGAGATACTTGACCGGGCAGGGGGCAGGAACGGTCACATCATGAACCTGGGCCACGGCATCCTGCAGCAAACGCCGTTAGAGAACGCTGCGGAATTCATCAATACGACGCATGAATTGAGTAAAAGATAAACACCATTTGGATGCAGATTTACGCTGTTACGCCGGATTAGCGTCTACATCTTTTTTTATTACTTATTACATCCCTGTCCGGCTTTTTTTGCGTCAACCTGCGTACCGCTTTTTTACATGTCTCATACCGCAATCATACTCATCGCCCTAGGCGGTCCGCGGTCTCTTGATGAGGTAGGTCCTTTCATGACCGCCTTTATGGGGAGGCCGGCGCCTTCTCCCGTTGTCCAGTCCGTTGTCGAGCGCTATAAGCTCATCGGCGGCAAGTCACCGCTGCCGGAGCTCGTTAAGGCGCAGGCCGACGCCCTGACACAAGAACTCGGAAACGGTTACCGGGCCTATGAGGGGTTTCGGTATTCGACGCCAACTGTTGCTGAATCGTTTGATCGGGCTGTCAAGGACGGGGCGCAGCGTGTGATCGCCCTTTCAATGTCTCCTTTCTCCACTGAAGTCACAACCGGGGCATATAGAACCGCCTGTGAAGGACTGGGAAGCGGAGAGACTTGCCCGTTCTTCATTGCAAGCTGGCATGATAACCCCCTTTTCATCAAAGCATGGCAGGAGCGGTTGTCTGAGGGACTTAAGCTTTTCCGGACAGAACAGCAAAAGAACGTCGTTATCGTCTTTACTAGCCACAGCATCCCCGTGCGATACATTGCCGCGGGCGATCCGTATAAACGGCAGGTTGAAGAGACAGTAAAGCTCGTCGTTGCCGGCCTTAACATCACCTTGTGGCGCATAGCCTGGCAGAGCAAAGGGGTGCGGACAACCGAGCCTTGGATCGAACCCCAGGTGGAACCTACGCTCGACAAGATCGCTCAGGATGGGTACAAGTATGTTCTCGAGGTCCCGATAGGTTTCACCTGCGACCACATGGAGACGCTTTACGATATCGACATCGTCCACCGGGCGCACGCAGCAAAACTAGGGATTGAGTTCTACCGTGCCGAGTCCCTGAATACGTCGCCGCTCTTTATGAAGGCGTTGGCTGACATTGTTAGGAAGGCCCTTTGATATGTCACGGGACATGGACAAAATAGAAAGAAAGTATTTGACAATTCGCGCAAACAAAAATATAACCATTCTCTGAATAACGATTTATGATTTGAGTGTTTATTGTTCTATCTGCATTAATCTGCACAATTCTGTTTCCAAAAGGGATTAAACTATGCCAAAAATCATTATTGTAGGCGGTGGCATTGCCGGTCTGGCCGCTGCCGTACATCTTAAATCCGGGGCAAAGGCTCACGGGAAGACTGTTGATGTTCTGCTCTTCGAAAAGGACAACCGCGCCGGCGGCAAAATCATCACCGATAAAATCGACACCTATACCGTCGAAGGCGGTCCTGACAGCTTCCTGCCGGAAAAGGTATGGACCGTGAACCTCGCCCGTCATCTTGGTCTCGAATCCGAGATGATGTCCACGAACGACCAGTTCAAGGGCACTTACCTCTATTCAAGGAACCAGCTGCACATGCTGCCCGATGGCGTGATGCTCATGGTGCCGACTATGTTCTGGCCGATGGCGAAGTCAAGGCTTCTCTCCTGGCCGGGCAAGCTCCGGATGGGAATGGAAATATTCATTCCAAAGCGAAGGACCCAAGGAGACGAGAGCCTCGCTGAATTTGTGACCCGCAGGCTGGGGCGTGAATGCCTTGAGAAGATAGCGGAACCTCTCGTTGCCGGCATCCACACCTCGAACCCGGACAACATGAGCGTTCTTGCAACGTTCCCGCGCTTTGTCCAGATGGAGCAGAAGAGCGGCAGCCTCATCCGCGGCATGCTCTCGGCGATGAAGTCCCGGCCTCAGAGCGGACCACCGCCCAAGCCCGGCATGCCGAAGATGACCTTCTTCATGAGCTTCAAAAATGGCATGCAGACACTCTCGGACAAATGTGTCGAGTATATCGGGAAAGAATCGATCAGGCTAGGCACAGGTGTCAAGGCTATCGAACCGCGCGGCAAAAGATACGCCGTGATTCTTGAAAACGGCGAGACCATTGAAGCCGATCATGTCATGCTCGGAACAGCGTCTTACGATTCTGCTGAAATGATCAAGGGTTTTGATGCGACTCTCGCTTCGCAGCTGGGCAAAATCGAATGGTCAACCTCCGCTACGGTCTCGATCGCCTTCCGCAGGGAAGATGTGAAGGTTCCTCTTAAAGGATTCGGATTCATTGTTCCGCGCGTTGAAGGCAGGAGGATCAATGCGGCGACCTACAGTTCCACCAAGTGGTCCTTCCGCGCGCCAGATGATCATATACTTATTCGTGGTTTCGTCGGAGGCGGGCACCACGAGGAGCTGGTGAACGAGCTCGACGATGCCGGGCTGGTGAAGACGGTTCTGGAGGAACTGGATACGATCGTCGGCATCAAGGCTGCTGCCCGCTTCTCTAAGGTCTACCGCTGGATCAAGGGCATGCCGAAGTATACCGTAGGACACCTCGACCGGATATCCATCATAGACCGGTCTCTCGGCACGCATCCTGGCCTGCACCTTATCGGCTGCTCTTATAAAGGCATCGGTATCGGCGACTGCGTGCATGAAGCGCAGATCGCAGCGGAAAAGATATTAAAAGAATAGCATACTGCCTGATTTTCCTGTGGAATCAGGAGAAAATCTTTGCGATTTTCGGGTTATGAACCCTGGTCCTGCCGAATACAGGGAAAAGCAAAACAGAGGATATCGATCCATTTATCCTTCATAGCTTCGGTCTGTTTTCGCTATTTTCTACTGTCCGGATTTTTTTTGCAAAGCGGCAAGAACAACAATGAGGGGGGTTGGATAGTCAAACCCCATTTTTGATCCTTATTTTCAACGAGTGATGCAACATCTGGTGGCAGTCAAGCCCTCTCATGTCAGAACTTTATATTCTCCTGTTCAAGTTCCTGCTGCCAGCACGCTTGAGAGCTTCTCCATGGCTTTACACCTTCGGTCTTAAAAAGATACATGCAGTATTCCATATTGTCCGCAGGGTCATACAGGTTCAGACCCATTGACTCTGCCTTCTCTCCATGCCAGTATGTGTTAATCTGGCATTTCCCAATGTCTATCCCAACTTTAGCCAACGTCCCGACAACGTGTCGGTTGCTTGACTCGCAATCAATTATAGCTTTAAGAATTTTCTGCTTTTCAATCTCCTTATTAATTTCATACTTGACATGCATTTTCTCATGCTCCAGAATTGCAACCACTTGGCTATGAACCATATGGGCTCCTATGATTATAGTGAGCACGATCAAAACCACTATGAAATACCATTTTGCCTTTAACATGGCTCAGCTCCTTCAGGCGATGAGATTTTTTCAACCTGACGTCACAATTTTAATTTCATCCATAGTTTCATTACCTTAGCTTTTTCAGAATGCTCATGCTACTTAAAGTCCGATTTCTCGGACCGGGGCTATTCAATCTGTTATTATTACTTCTCCTAACTATTGATTTACCGTTATATTCTCAGACCCATACCATTCAATCACATTGGCTTTTAGTAATAGACGCAATATCCTGGGTGTCTCGCTGTACTCAATCTATATCAGCGTTTCTCCCCTTATTTAGAATCGAGGAATATCACTTCATGGCAAAAACAAACAATCTGCATCTGTTTTAATAATCTTAAAAAAACAGTTAGCTAGACTCATCTAAACGCAGAAATACTTATTTTAATTAATAAATTCGGAAAACTTTGGTAGAAAATTATTATGGGATAAGTGGGAGTAGCAATGAAATACTTTAGTAATACGAAAATAGCGCATACTAAGCGCAAAGTCAAGGATTATTTCTGGGTATTTTTAGGGTATTTATGGGTAAAATTTAATACTTTATTATTATATCATCTTCATGGCTCGTTAAAGCTCTAATAATTAGGTGATAATTAACCTTGACCTACGGTTTCTCCAGCTGATCATTATTGTCTTGAACAAGTTTCTTAAGTATTTTTTTTAGGAGTATCGGTTATGAATCAATCTCTGGTTTATATACGCTTCTTTAGCACGTGATTGCTTCGTTTAACTGGCCCCGCCAAGCCGTCCGAGTCATTCTATTGCTTCAAGCAGTTTTGATCCCTGACTCCATCTGTATTCGTCAATGTCCATCGATTTCCCCTCGACAAAACTACATAAATATTCTAAACTGTTTTTTATTATGAATCACTTCATGGACATAAAGATCTATTACGAAGACACGGACTGCGGCGGTGTGGTGTATTACGCAAACTACCTGCGGTACATGGAGCGGGCGAGGACCGAATATATGGCAAGCCGAGGCTATTCGGTCAAGAAGCTTATGGACGAGGGGACGGTCTTCATGGTGCTTCGGGCTGAGATCGACTACCGAGCTCCCGCACGGTACGGGGACACGCTCGAGATCGAGACTTGGGTTTCTGACATCTCCCGAGTCACCATGGTCTTTAACCACACCATGAAGGAAAAGACATCGGGCAGACTCATCGTTGAATGCAGGGCAAAAATCGTCTACGTCGACAAGGACGGAAAGCCCAAACGCCTGCCCGAGGAGTATGTGGAAAAGGTGAAGTGAGAACGGTAACCCGTGACAGCATTTCCCTGCGAGGCGCTGGTGTGGTAACCGTCGCTCAGCAGAAGAAAGGACACCGGTTCACCCTCGATA
Source organism: Nitrospirota bacterium (assembly GCA_035516175.1). GTDB lineage: Bacteria > Nitrospirota > UBA9217 > UBA9217 > UBA9217 > DASPSR01. The sequence goes on along the minus strand of DATJAO010000053.1, from coordinate 24,534 downwards.
GCATACTTCTTGCGGACTTCTGCCGCATAAAGCCCCATGATAGGATACTCGAACCAGGAACGGGAACCGGAATCATTTCCCTACTCCTCGCCAAAAAATGCCCTCACGCAAGAATCACGGCCGTTGAAGTACAGACTGCCTTAGCAGATCTTTGCCGCCAGAATATTATTGATAATGGGCTCGATGACCATATAATCCTGCTCGAACAGGATATCAGGGCCTTGAAGGGAGAATTGAAGACTTCAATATTCGATGTCATCGTTGCTAATGCACCATATACCAAGAGCGGCGCAGGTAGACGGAGCCCCCGTCCGGAACGATTGTTGTCACGCCATGACAGGGGAACGGATATCGCTGCCTGGCTTGATCTTCGGATATTTCTTAGGAATAAGGGAAGATACTTCCTCGTCTTTCCCGCCGATAGGCTCTCCGAGCTTATTTCTTCGCTCCACATGCATCGGCTGGAACCGAAACGCATACGGCTCGTACATCCTTACAAGGGAAAACCCGCTTCATTGGTTTTGATCGAAGCTGTGATGTCCGCGGGCATTGGCCTCGAGGTCTTGCCGCCGCTCATTGTACATGATGCAGGCAGCGGATATACCGAAGAGATGCGTCATATCTATGATCTTCAGTGAACCCCCATATAACTATGATATAATGCTAACCATGAGATCATGATATCTGGTTGAAACTTTTCCCCGTGCATGTCAATAACTGATACTGTTTAGCGCCGTTTCCCAGCGCAACATAAAAGGAGGATTTCCCATGGCGGAACAGCCATTCGTGTATATCATCGTCGGGGGAGGACTGGCAGGGACGTCTGCCATAGAGGGGATTAGAGAGCTCGACAAAAAGGGTTCGATTCTTCTGATCGCCGGCGAACAGCACCTGCCCTACGACCGCCCTCCTCTTTCCAAAAAACTATGGTTTGGCAAGAAAAAAGTTGAAGAGATATTCCTTCACGATGAGAAGTTCTACGACAAGAACGGGATCACCGTGAAAACCGGGACGAGAGTTACCTCGCTCGATGCCCCAAAAAAGATTGTGTTTGACCATAAAGGCAATGCGTATGGCTTCAAAAAGCTGCTCCTGGCTACGGGAGGCGTCCCGCGAACTCTGCCCATCCCCGGAGGAAATCTCGAAGGGATCTGCTATTATCGCTACCTCGATGATTACTTGCGGATACGGCAAGAGGCATCAGCGGGAAAGTCTGCCGTGGTTATCGGTGGCGGGTTCATTGGGTCCGAGATGGCTGCAGCCCTCAATATAAACAAAGTTGACGTAACAATGATCTTTCCCGATCCCTACCTCGTGAACCGGGTATTCCCTGAATACCTGGGGCGGGCGATTCAGGACCATTACCGTTCGCGTGGAATAAAAATTCTTGCCACTGAGCAACCATCGGTTTTCTCAAAAAATGCAAACAAGTTCACGACGTACACACTGAGCGGCAAGAAGATCGAATCGGACATGGTGATCGTGGGTATCGGCATAACACCATATCTTGATCTCGCGCGAAATGCGGAGCTGCAGACTGCCAACGGGATCATTGTTGACGAGTACCTCCAGACCTCTCTACCCGACATCTACGCGGCCGGTGACAATGCATTCTTTCCCTACCAAGAGCTTGGAAACCAGACGCGCATCGAACACTGGGACAATGCCTTGAACCAGGGTAAGTGGGCAGGCAGGAACATGGCCGGTGCGCGGGAACCGTTTACCTATATGCCGTACTTCTTTTCCGACCTCTTCGAGTTCGGGTACGAGGCCGTAGGCGAGGTCGATGCGAGGCTTGAGACCTTCGCCGACTGGCAGAAAGAGTACGACACCGGGGTGATCTATTATCTCAAAGACGGCAAGGTCAGAGGCGCGATGATGTGTAACGTCTGGGAAAAGGTCGAGGCTGCGCGAACGCTTATCCGGAAGGGCGAGACGATGACGCCGGAGAAGCTGCGCGGGGCAATTCGCTAATGCTCAACAAGATCCAACAACATCAAATCTATCACAGGGACATGGAGAAGCTCAAAACTCCGAGCGAAGCTCTCCGTGTCCTTTGTGACGCCGTGGTCAAAAACATTTACGTAAATCAAGGCGAATAGTGAGTTTCATATGAAACTTGCAGAACAGGCCTGTAAACCCTTACAGGCAGGTACCGCACCTCTGTCGCATAAAGAGACAGAGGAACTTTTACGAGAGATCCCGCAGTGGTCGCTGTCGGAAAAATCCATTCAACGGGAATATCGTTTCAAGGATTTCCGGCAGGCTATGGACTTTGTGAACAACGTTGCATCGGTGGCGAACGATCAGGACCACCATCCGGATATTTTAGTCTCCTATAATAAAGTTCGACTCATCCTGTCAACGCACAAGATTGGTGGGTTGTCGCTGAATGATTTCATTATGGCGGCAAAGATAGACTTGCTGACAGTTCAACGAAGGCCGTGAGAATGAGCCGATGACGACGCGTGCCAGAGAACACCGCGGGGTACAAAATAATTTGCAGGGCAAAATCGCCCTAGTCACCGGCGCGAGCAGGCGCATAGGCCGTTCAATTGCCATTGCGCTTGCGGAAGAGGGCGTTCACATCGTTGCTCACGACCGCCGGACGTTGGAACCGGAGACAATCAAGGTTTGCGATGAGGTGACCGAATGCGGAGCGAATGCATGGAGTATTATCGCTGATCTGGAGAAGCCGGAAGAATACGAAACGCTGATCGCCAGAGCGCTGAAGACTGCGGGATCAATCGATATCGTAATTAATAACGCGTCCATTTTTTCCCCAAGCACGCTCATGGATTTAGGTTTCGGAGACCTGACGCGGCATATGCAGGTGAACGCATGGACGCCGTTCGTTATCAGCCGCGAGTTTGCCCGGCTTGTCGGGCGTGGCAAAATCATCAATCTTCTTGACACTAAAATACACGGGTACGATCAGACGCACGTGGCATATATCCTGAGCAAACATATGCTCTCGGTACTCACAAGAATGTGCGCGCTCGTATTCGCTCCCGGCATCACGGTGAACGCCGTGGCGCCGGGCCTTATCCTCCCGCCGCCGGGAAAAGACGAGAGTTATCTGGAACAGTTATCACATGCGGTGCCGCTCAGGCGCCACGGCGGGCCAGAGGATATCGCGGACACGGTCCTCTATCTGCTCAAGAGCGATTTTGTGACCGGCCAGATCATCTTTGTGGATGGAGGTCGGCACCTCCTGGAGGACGGCAATGGACCGCATCCTGATCAGTGATCTTCTCGTGCGCTGCATCATCGGCGTGAACGACGAGGAGAGGCGCGACAAGCAGGACGTAGTGATCAACGTGGCGATATCGACGGACCTCAGCAAGGCAGGCAAGAGCGATCGGCTCGAGGACGCCCTGGATTATCGCGATATCAAGAAGTCGATCATGGCGGCGGTCGAGAACTCCCGGTTTTATCTGGTGGAAGCACTGGCCGAAGCCGTAGCCGGCATATGCCTCGAATACCCGGCCGTAACGGAGGCGCTGGTGCGTGTCGAGAAGCCTTCGGCGCTGCGTTTTGCGAGAAGCGTTGGGGTCGAGATCACACGAAGACGGCGGGTCTGATCATGGCGCGGGCGTTCGTAAGCGTGGGATCGAACATCGACCCGACAGACAATGTAAAAAAAGCAGTGCGCTTGCTCGGGGCGCAGACGCGTATTCTGGCGATATCCACGGTCTATCTCACCGAACCCCTCGGCCGGTCCGGGCAGCCACCATACTATAATTGCGTTCTGGAGATCGAGACCGGGACTCCTCCTCTTGACCTGAAGTTGAAAATACTGCGACGCATCGAGGACTCGCTAGGCCGATTGCGTTGCTCCGACAAATATGCGCCGCGCACGATCGATCTGGACCTCATTCTTTACGACGACATCACGATGGCTGGGGAAGAACTGACGATTCCCGATCCGGATATTTTTCAGCGGCCCTTTCTCGCCATCGCGCTATATGAGCTCGCGCCGGATCTGATCCTGCCGGGTTCGGCGACACCAATTGCGGACATCACTGCCGGGATGCTGCGAAAAACGATGCATTCGCTTGAGTCTTATACCGATATGTTGAGGGGAGAGATACGTCATGACTCCGAACACTGAAAACATCCAGAAGCTCGTTCGTGAACTGCTGATCGAAATCGGCGAAGATCCTCACCGCGAGGGCCTCGTCGACACACCAAAACGGATCGCCTCGGCGCTCACCTTCCTCACATCGGGATATCGAGCCGATATTCAGAAATTGATCAATGACGCCTGCTTCGCCCAGGAAACCACAAGTATGGTCATCGTGCGGGACATTGAGGTCTATAGCCTCTGCGAGCATCACATGCTCCCCTTCTTCGGCCGCTGCCATATCGGCTACATCCCGCGAGGCAAGGTCTTCGGCATAAGCAAGCTTGCAAGGCTCGTGGACATGTACGCACGGAGGCTTCAGATACAGGAACGATTGACTGAACAGATTGCCTATGCGGTTAAGGACTCGATCAATGCCGACGGCGTCGGCGTCATGATCGAGGCCCGGCACCTCTGCATGATGATGCGGGGGGTTGAGAAGCAGAATTCCATGTTCGTTACATCATCAGTGCTCGGTGTGTTCCGGGAAAACCCGGCGACCCGGCAGGAATTCATGTCCCTCATTACTCAGCCGCGGCCTGGTTTGTAACGATAGTCCGCATGATACAAAAACGGGACCTAAGGATGACTCCTTTAGAGGTATCCATCACAGGCGCGATGGGTTGCGCAGGCTTTAACGCTGATTCTGCCATCCGTCGGGCTGGTCGGGATCAAAAACCATGCTGAGCAGTCTCGCAGAAACGGCTCCAGGGTGGTAGGATAGCAGCAAATGACAGGAGATCAAGATGAGTGATGATTGCCCGCGAGAATGATTCAACCCGCCATACCAAGCTGGTCATTTATACCATCGGCCACTCGACCCGTCCCAGAGAGGAATTTCTCGCAATTCTGAAAGCGCATGCCATAGAGCTTATCGCCGATGTGCGCTCCATTCCCAGATCCCGGCATAACCCTCAATTCAACAGTGAAGCTATGGCAATGAGCTTCCCTGAAAATGGTATCGCCTATGAACATATACGAAAGCTCGGAGGACTGCGCCACTCCAAGAAAGATTCGCCGAACATGGGGTGGGAGAACGCTTCCTTTCGGGGTTTTGCCGACTACATGCAGACTGCCGATTTCGAGGAGGGTCTGAAAGATCTTATTGCTGTTGCACGGAAGAAAAAGACAGCGATCATGTGCGCCGAAGCTGTTCCCTGGCGATGTCACCGGTCGCTGATTGGCGACGCGCTGCTGGTCCGTGGGATCACCGTCATTGATATAATGAGCGCGAGGTCCGTCAAAGCTCATACGCTCACGCCCTGGGCAAAGGTCATGGGCACGATCATCACTTACCCGAAGAATTAGAAAAAATTCCCCTACCTACCTCATTTTACCTCTTACCTTTTCCTCCTTAAGAAATCCTTCTCCATGACCCGCCTTACGGCTTCCCTGATCTCAGGATCGTGCAGGTCTTGAAGGGCGTATTCTATCTTCTCGCGCTCATCACGGTCTAGGTCTGCACGAACGGGAAGGTCCTCTGTCGCCTCCCCCGCGCATTGCGCTACCTCGCCGAGCTTCAGAATTATGTCCCGGATCGCATTGTGCCCCAGACTCCTGTTCACTTGTTCAATGATCTCCGGCTTTAGGAGAGAGATCTGCTGCATCCATGCCGGACTGTCCACAACCAGAGTCATCTTTTTACCGCGCAGGGAAGATGGTTGGGAGTGACGTGCAATGACCTTGCCCACTGCCTTCTCCCACTGACCGAAGACGCGGTATTCCTGGAGGCGGCTCTCAAGTCCCTGGGCCTTCAGCATTTTCACGAGCGTAACGGATAGCCTGTTTATTTTGCCAGCCATGGTGAATCATCATAACACACCAAGAGTTCTTTTGACAACAGGCAGCAACATGGTTATAATATTTAAATTCCTTTTTTAACCGTTTACGGACAGGAGCAGAGGAGTATATATGCCAGAATTGCGTAAAGACCCCATTACTGGACGTTGGGTCATCATCTCGTCGGAGCGAGGAAAGCGGCCCACTGACTTCCATGACGAGCGTACCAAGAAGCGGGGCGGCTTTTGCCCCTTCTGCGGAGGCAACGAACGGACGACACCAAACGAGACGCTTGCCTATCGGGACAACGGTCAGCCCAACGGACCCGGCTGGCGACTCCGGGCCGTGCCGAACAAGTTTCCGGCGCTCCAGATAGAAGGCAACCTGAACAAGCAGGGAGAGGGCATATTCGACAAGATGAACGGCATCGGCGCCCATGAAGTTATCATCGAAAGCCCCAACCACAATGCCACACTCTCGTCCCTCCCGCAGAAGGCGATGGAGGAAGTGCTCTGGGCCTACCGGGACCGTATGGAAGACCTGAAAAAGGACACCCGCTTCCAGTATACCCTCATCTTCAAGAATGAAGGCCTTTCAGCCGGCGCAACGCTCGAGCACACGCATTCGCAGCTCATCGCCCTCCCGATCGTGCCGATCCAGGTGCAGGAGGAGATCGACGGGTGCAAGCGTCATTACGAGATCAAGGAGCGATGCATATTTTGCGACATCATTCGGCAGGAGATCCATACCGGGACGCGCGTGGTTCTCGAGACACCGCTCTTTATCGCGCTCGCTCCATATGCCCCCCGCTTCCCGTTCGAGACATGGATACTCCCTAAAAGACATATCTCCTGTTACGCCTGTTCCTCGAAAGAGGACTACCGGGACCTCGCCGGCCTCATGCAGAACATCCTGAGGAGGATCGACAAGGCGCTCTCGAACCCCCCCTATAATTACGTGATACACACCTCTGCGTTCAAGGATGAACAGAATGATTACTATCACTGGCACATTGAGTTCATGCCCAAGCTGACAAATGTGGCTGGTTTCGAATGGGGGTCCGGGTTCTACATCAATCCCACGCCGCCGGAGGAAGCGGCGAAGTTCCTGCGGGAAATAAATGTATGAGGGTCCTGTTCGCGGCATCTGAAGCGGCTCCCTTTGCGAAGACCGGGGGATTGGCAGACGTCGCTGGTAGCCTTCCCCCGGCCCTAGCCGCGCTCGGGCATGATGTGCGCGTAGTCATGCCGCGATACCAGTGCGTAGACGTGGAGAAGTTCAATCTGAAGCATATCGCGACGTTCTACGTGCCGTTCGCGTCATGGAAAGAGCGGTGCGACATCCTCGAAGGGAGGATGGGAAAGCACGTCACGGTCTATTTCATCAGCAAGGACATCTATTTCAACAGGCCGGAGCTCTACCGCACAGCCCATGCCGATTACCAGGACAATGCGGAACGCTTCACATTCTTTTCGCGAGCTGTCGTGGAGCTTTGCCGCGAGCTGGGCTTTAGCCCCGAGATCGTGCACTGTAACGACTGGCAAACGGGTCTCGTGCCGTTCTATCTCAGGATGCTGCACGGCGAGAGCGTGCCTCTTGCACATACCAAGAGCGTCTTTACTGTTCACAACATCGGGTACCAGGGTGTATTCTGGCACTGGGACATGCGTTTTATCGGCCTCGGATGGGATGCGTTCACGCCGGAGGGACTGGAGTTCTGGGGCAAGATAAATTTTCTCAAGGCTGGCCTAGTGTATTCCGATATCATTACAACAGTAAGCAAAACGTACAGCCGCGAGATACAAACGCCTGAATACGGTCACGGGCTGGATGGAGTTCTCGCAAAACGGTCTGCGGATCTCTACGGCATCGTGAACGGCATCGATTATACCGACTGGGACCCGGCACGGGACGCCTCCATTGCGCGAAAATTCAGTGCCGCAAGGCTCGATGGTAAAGCGGTCTGCAAACAGGGCATCCTGAAACGCACAGGCCTTTCCCCGTCAGACGCACCCTTGATCGGCTTGGTCACGCGCCTTACTGAGCAGAAAGGGCTGGACATCCTGGTCGAAGCCCTTCCGGAGATCATGGCCATGGACATGCGCTTGATCATCCTCGGCACCGGTGAAGAGAAATACCACCTCATTCTGACCGAAGCGGCGACGCGCTATCCGCCTCAGATGCGAATACTGCTCCGGTACGACGATGATCTCGCGAAGAGCATTTATGCCGGCTGTGATATGTTCCTGATGCCGTCTCGCTATGAACCGTGTGGTCTGGGACAGATGATCGCGCTCCGCTACGGAACCGTCCCGGTCGTCCGGAAAACCGGCGGGCTCTCGGATACGGTCACAAACTATAATGCGAATACGGGACGCGGCACGGGCTTCGTCTTTGATGATTATTCGGCAGGAGCGCTCGTTGACTGTCTACGCCGGGCGCGTGATATCTTTCGCGATACCCGGAAATGGAAACGCCTGATGCAGGCCGGCATGAAGCAGGACTTTTCCTGGGAAAGCTCCGCGAAAGAATACGTGAAGGTGTACCTGAAGGCATTAAGGAAAAAACAGAAAAAGTGAACGCGGATTTGATCCAAGAAGGACGATGAATTTTTCGGTAAAATATTTTTGAACGTGGATACTCGCAGGATGAAATACATGAGCTTTGGGTTTCATCCGATATTTGAGCGTTCATCCGCGTCCTGTAAGGTTCGGTTCTTGATTCTTTGTGCTAATTTGTGTCGAATAGAAGCGGCGCCTTTTGGTCAACTGTGGTTGATATAACATTTATGGAAACGACGGAAAAAACAGCCCTGAGCATTCTGAGTGAGATCAGCCGGATATCGAATTCCTACACAGACCTTTCGGAGAAGCTCCGCCGTATCGTTGAGGTCGTAGCGCGGGGCATGGGCAAGGACGGCACATCCGTATTTCTCATCGACCGATCAGGAAAGAGTGTGACGCTCAGCGCAGCGATCGGCCTAAACCAGGAATCCATCGGCAGGCTGAGTTTTCCCCTCGGTATGGGTATCGCTGGATGGGTCGCCGAGCAGAAGGTGCCGCTCGCGCTCGAAGATCCCTACTCAGACCCGAGGTTCCAGTACCTTCCGGAATCAGGCATCGGGCACTTCAAATCGTTAGTCGCTGCACCGATCATGGACCAAGATATGTGTCTCGGCGTTATCTTCGTGCTCTCATCGTCGGTCTGGAGCGCAACGTCAGCCGACATCACGCTCCTGACCACCACCGCAAACCAGCTCAGCGGAGTCATAAAAAGCGCTCGACTTTTCCAGAGCCTTCAGGACCGGCTCGCCGAGCTCTCAACCATCTACGAGATCGGTATGGCACTCACCTCCACCCTCGACCTCGAGCAGCTCCTCTCCCTCATCGCCAGGAACAGCGCACAGTCCCTCCGGGCACAGGGCTGCACCATAAGGCTCATGAACCTGCCCGAGATAGAGCAGGATAAAACATTCGCACTATATAGCCTTGTTGGTGACATCATCAAGGACATGGACGCCAGGCTTGGGGGTCTCGTCGTGAACAAGGTCGTGCAGGAAAGACGTGCTCTCCTCATCCAGGACGTTACAAAAGAACCTGTTTTCCGGGACACTCCAGGGATTGCCGCCGGATCGATCATCGGTACCCCGCTCATATTCCGCGATAAGCTGATCGGCGTCATCACGCTCTACAACAAACAGGAGGGACAACAGTTTACCGAGGACGATCTGCAGTTCCTGACCACCGTAGCAAGCAGTGCCGCGGTGGCGGTCGAGAATGCCGCTATGTACGAGCGCATGGAGGACCTCGCGAATGAAGCAGGGAAGAGGGCGCAGGAGCTCTCTATGCTCTACGATATTGGCACGGCCATGAGCACGACCCTGAACCTCGATCGCCTTCTCAGGATCATCCTTACGGCGGCCACTATGGGTGGCGGCGGTCTTGGCTTCAATCGGGCCATCCTTCTCATGACGAACGAGCGTACGAATATGCTGCAGGGCATGTTGGGCGTAGGCCCTACGAACTGGGAAGAGGCGGGCAGGGCCTGGAGCGAGGTCTCGAGTAAACACCGGAGCCTCATAGAATGGATCCAGACCGGCGAGCTCTTCGAGCACCGGGACTCGTCGCTCAATAGTCTGGCACGAAGTATCCGGGTGCCTCTTGAGCCGAATGGGAACGTGCTGGCCCTCACGGTTCGCGAGAAAAGACCTTACAACATCACCGATGCCGCATCCAGCCCCATTGTGCCCCGGGAGCTCCGGGAAGCGCTCCGGACAAACAGCTTCGCAACAGTACCACTCGTTTCTAAAGACCGGGTAATCGGCATCATCCTCGTTGACAATATGTTTAACCAGCGGCCAATTACCGCCCGCGACCTGCGATTCCTCATCATGTTCGCCCATCAGGCTGCGCTTGCGATCGAGAATGCCATCATCCACACCAATATCGAAACCATGAACAAGGACATGCGCGCTCTTCACGAGCAACTCGTCCAGTCCGAAAAGATGGCCGCCCTCGGCGCGATGATGGCTGAAATCACCCATGAGATCCGGAACCCGCTTGTCTCCATTGGTGGATTCGCAAGACGGCTTGCGAAGAAGGTTCAAAACGGTGAAGAGAAAAAGTACATCGACATCATCATGAGCGAAGTCACCCGCCTCGAAGGGATCATCCAGGACAACCTCTTATATATTAAAGAGGTTGCCCCGCAGTTATCCGAGTCGGACCTCAACAGTGTGGTACAGGAAATCCTCACGCTCTATGAGGATGAGATTAAACAGAGGGACATCCGTCTCGAGAGTAGCCTTTCACCTTCATTTCCGCGCCTTATGATCGATGTGCCTCAAATCAAGCAAGCGATCATAAACATCATCAAAAATGCCATGGAAGCCATGGAGAACGGCGGGGTCCTGTCGATCAGGACCTATCCCCTCCCCGACACGCAGGAGGTTGTAATAGAGATTGGAGACACGGGTCCCGGCATCTCTGCCAAGACCATGCACAATATCTTCAACCCTTATTACACCACCAAACCCCGTGGCACCGGACTGGGACTGCCGATCACGAACAGGATCATCAAAGCCCACAACGGCGTAATAGAGATACGCAACAAGGAGACCGGTGGGGCGATTTTTACTATCAAACTTCCCTTGCGGGAACACACATAACAAAAAGGCTGGCGACAGGCCATGCATTTAGATTGGCACTCGCATCTCAAGGAGGCTGGCAATGAAGAAGATCCTGGTTGTGGACGATGAAGAAAATATCAGACAGCTCTACAAGGAAGAGTTCGAGGAATTGGGCTATGAGGTGACGACGGTTGCCGACGGCATCCAGGCCCTTGCGGCGCTTGACACGAAGAAGTTCGATCTGGTCACACTGGACATGCGCATGCCGGACATAGACGGCATTGAGACACTCCGCAAAATGAAGGAAAAGAACAGTACACTGCCGGTCATCATTTGCACGGCCTATGAAGAATACAAGCACGACTTTGGAAGCTGGTGTTCCGACGCGTACGTGGTGAAATCGGCCGACACCTCGCTGCTCCGCGAGACCGTAAAGAAGATCCTCGGATGAGTGAACGTGCTGATGTCGTGATCGAGAAGCTCGTGTATGGCGGGGCGGGTCTTGCGAGGCTCGACTCAGGCCAGGCTGTCTTCGTACCGGGCGTGCTTCCCGGTGAGCGCGTCATCATTGATTTAAAAAAAAAGAGAAAAGGCTTTCTTGAGGCCGATCTTGTTGATGTCATAAGTCCCTCTCCGCACCGGATTGTACCTCCTTGTGAAGGCGAGAATCAGTGCACCGGCGCCACCTGGCCCTTCATCGCCTATCCGGCCCAGCTCACCTACAAACAGGAAATTCTCCTCGACAGCCTTAAAAGAATCGGGGGTATGGAACCAAAGCAACTCCTCCCGATCAAACCATCGTCCCCCTCGGACCACTATCGCTTGCGCACACAGTTTACCGTGCGGAGTGTCCAGGGGAAACAAAAGATCGGTTTTTTCCGGCAGGGGTCCCACGAGCTCATCGAGGTAGAGAATGCTTTCCTCCTCCACCCGCTCATCGACAAGGTACTGAAGGCTCTTCGGAGCATGTCGGACCGCTTGCCGCTGCTCAAGGAGCTACATATCAACGTAACTCCGGCAGGAGAAGCCCACGTCCTTTTTTTTACGGAGATGGAATCCTATCCTCCTCTGGAGGCGCTCTGGAATGATCTCCGAAATAAGGCGCCCGAAGTAATCGGGATCTCCGGCTTCGCACGCAGGAAAAAAACGGTGGTGCTTGGTAAAAACTATCTAACGCTGGATGTTGACGGCCTGACGCTCCGCGCCACGGAGGGGAATTTTTATCAGGTGAACTGGGAACAGAATAGGAACATGGTCCGTACGGTCCTCGATTTCTCCGGGTTGGAGGGAAGCGAGACCGTCCTTGATCTTTATTGCGGGATAGGTAACTTCTCGCTGCCTCTCGCCAAAAAGACAAAGACCGTGATCGGTATCGAGTCCGGGTATTCAGCGATCGAAGATGCGAAAAAAAATTCTGAACTGAACAGTATAAGAAATGCGGAATTCATCGCCGACGACACGCAGAAGGGGTTAAGGACGCTGCTCCAGAGGAAAGCACCTGCTGACATCATCGTGCTCGACCCTCCGCGGGCCGGGGCCACGCTCAAGATCTTGGAGCGTGTGCTCGCTTTTGTCCCCCGGAAAATTATCTACGTATCATGCAACCCCACCACTCTCGCACGGGATCTGAAATTTTTCTCCCTCTTCGGCTTGCGCCTCACAAGGCTCCAGCCAGTGGATATGTTCCCGTATACGTATCACATCGAATGTGTGACGGAAATGGTGAGAACAGAATAGCTCGGGAATTCATGCCATTCTTAGCACCTTTGCCCCGCGAATTTTCCGTTCTTTCAGTTCAAGGAGCGCCAAGTTCGCTTCCTCGAGCCGGTACTCCTGAATTTCAGGTCTGATCGGGATCGCCGCCGCCAGACGCAAAAATTCTTCGACATCCCGTCGCGTGACATTCGCAACACTCTTGATTTCTTTCTCCTTCCAGAGGTCTCGTGAATAATCGAGCCCGAGCAGAGAATCCTTGTCGCTATCCTCCTTCCTAATCGCATTGATCACGAGCCTCCCTCCCTTTTCAAGGTTTCTCAGGGACTCGACAAGCGGTTTCCATGCAGGAGTGGTGTCGATTACTGCGTGCAGCTTCTCTGGTGCCCTGTCTTCCATCCCGCCTGCCCAGACAGCGCCAAGCTCTTTCGAGAAGCAACGCTCTCCCTCCGTCCGGGAAAAAACGAAAATTTTCGCTCTCGGGTACTGATAACGCACCATTTTGAGCACCAGGTGGCCTGATGCGCCGAAACCAGTGAGTCCGATCCTGTCCCCATCCACGATACCAGCGAGCCTCAGAGACCGGTAGCCGACGGCGCCGGCGCATAAGAGTGGTGCTGCTTCGGAGTCGGAAAATATCGCCGGGATCGGATAGGCAAAATTTTCAGAGACGGCGGTATATTCCGCGTATCCCCCGTTGACGTCCCTTCCCATGGCCTTAAAATCGCCGCAGAGATTCTCCATTCCGTTTCGACAGAATGTGCACTTCCCGCAGGCTGAATAAATCCAGGCAATGCCTACCCGGTCTCCGGTCTTGAACCTGCCTGCTCTCTTCCCGGATTTTTCAACGTGACCAATGACCTGGTGCCCAAGAACGATCGGGAGCTTCGATGGAGGCGTCCTACCCTCGATCTCGTCCAACTCAGTATGACACACGCCGCAGGCCGATACTTTCACAAGGACATCACGCTCTTGAAGAATTGGCATCGGCAAATCGGCCGGCTCTAAGGGTAACCTCGTTTCAGGGAGGTTGGTAATACTCTTCAGCACCATGGCCTTCATTCAGCTCACCTCGAATAAAAATGCCTATGGTTTTATTATAGCAGACGGGGTTTTCAGACAGACTGCGGGACAAGGAAGTCAATTTCGCGAGGACCTATTTAACCAAATCTCCATATTCCCCTGGTCTTCTATGTTTGAGAAATCCCCATATTTCGGATGCCGTGCTGCGTTCTTTGAGATTAATTTCCGCAAGAACGATGGACTCTTTTCCACCGGCAAGCTCAGAGATCATCTCGCCCCAGGGATCGACGCAGAAGCTTCGGCCGTAGAAGGATATCCCCTCCTCCTGGCCCACACGGTTCACCCGGAATATGAAGATGTTATTGGCAAAAGCATTGGCTGCGATGGCACGTTCCCACAGGCTGTGAGTGTTTAGCGCGGCAGCCGTGGGCGCAAACACGATCTCGGCGCCTTTGAGCGCCAAAACGCGCGTGCCCTCGGGAAACAGGTTGTCCCAACAGATCTGAACACCGATCTTCCCCTGCGATGTCTCGAACACGGGGATGCCGGCATCGCCGGGCGAAAAATAGAAGCGTTCCCGGTAGAGGTGCAGATCGGGAAGATGTATCTTGCGGTAAACGCCGAGCAGTTTTCCGCTGTCCATTACGGCAGCGCTGTTATAGTACTTTCCGTTTGCGGATTCGAAGAACGGGATGATGAGAACGGTCTTCGTTTCCGCCGACAGCTGCATCAGGCGATGCAGCGCTTCACTGGTTGCGTCAATCGCGAGGGAGAGATTGGATTTCTGTTCTTCCTTCGGAAACCAAGGTGTGAGGAATAGCTCCGGATAGCAGATTATCTTGGCGTCCTTTTCAGCAGCCACCGCAGCCTTCTCTAAGGCGCGCTGGATGTTCCGTTCCATGTCCGGACCAGCGCTTATCTGTATGCCGGCGATTCTCACGCAGTTCACCTGACTTTTGACCATTTGGACACTGAGACAGCTAAAAAAAACATCGTGGTACACGGACCAGCACAGGATTGAAATCCGCCTTAATCATAATTCATCAGTGAAAATAATAGTCAAAAAATTATAAATATTCCAAACCCCGAACTTCACGCCGCATGATGCTGTGCTTTCGCACATTTCATGAAACTTAGGGTTCTGACTTATTAATGCGTTACAACGATCCGCACTGAAAATTTCATAATTAGATTCGCGCAACAGCTGAAGCCAAAATGAAGCTCTGGAATATTCCTTTTGTTTTCGCAATATTACAATAAGCCTCAGAAAAAAGCAAAGCAATTCCCTTGGCCTGTCAATTCCCTTGGCCATCTTTAATTCTTGAACCTTTGATAAGCAAATCAACAATCCTCCGTCAAAGTATTTCTGATAAACTTCTTGTGAATGAAGTACATGGCAGGGTCTGCCCTTTGCTCCTGCTTGACTCCAGTGATATTCTCTCGCCTTCATTACGACCAAGCGGCTTTAAGGCTGGGCATGTGGTCATCTCCCATGTATAATGCTTAACCGTCGGGAGAACAAATTCCGTCAACCACACCTACTTATGTGCAATGCCAATTTATTGATTTGCTTCCTTTTAATTCTTTACCCATACCCATGTATGTGCGTGATCATGCATAAAGAGTAGCAGGATGCCCTGATTAAATAAAATATATATTTGAAATAATTAAATATATTTTTGACTTCTTGCAGGCTGTTATGTTAATATTTCCTAACGTCTTTACGGTTACACAATGCAGGAGGTAGTGCTCAGATGAACAGAATAAGCAAACTGAGTCGCGCAACTCGTTCCTCTCACGACACGGCCAACCGCATCGTTTCTGAGGCTACCCGCTTATTCGCGGCTAGGGGGTATGATGGGGTTTCAATCCATGATATCAGCGAAGCGGCGGGTGTGAATATTGCGGCCGTCAATTATCACTTTGAGTCAAAAGCCAATCTTTTCCAGCAGATCATCGAGCAGTTCATTTCGGAGTTGTTGGTATCCGCGAGAAATACACTTCTGCCTCCGCGCAGCGCCGACGACTTGAAAGTTCGGCTGGAAATCTTTGTAAGACAGACGATTGAAGCGATCATCAAACAACCTGACGTGATTTCCATTATCCAGCGTGAAATGGTGAGGAGCAATGACGTATTTCAAAAAACAATTCTAAAGCATCAGGAAGCATTGATAGCGTTCCTGACGCAGGCCAAAAAGAGCGGGTTCCTGGCGACTGATGTAGACCCGTTGTTTGCAGCGGAATTTCTTCTGGGTCAGATAGCTCACGCGAGGCGAAGGGAGAGGGTGGGAAAATATCTTTTTGGCCGGTCGTCCTCGGATGAAAAGTTTCGCGACCAATGGATAAGGCAATTGCTTCGGGTGTTCCTGGGAGGGGTCATAGCGAAGTGAAATTACTGCTGATGTTCTTCCGGGATGGCCGTTTGCGGTTTTCGCGCTAGGAATATCAGAATATTCTACGAGGGGGTGTTACTCATGAGCGAATTATTCAGGTGCTTCAACAGAAAAGGTCTCGAAACTGTATTGCCCCATCGAGGGACTGCTCTTAGAAAAATTGACGGCGTTTTTCATAGTTCAGAGGCTTCCGAAACAATGCTGGGGGTTAAGGAAATCAGCGCTGACGACCAGGATCTTGAAGGGCATTTTCCCGGAGCCCCTACCTATCCCGGATATGCCCAGGACGAGTTCATATGTCTGGTTGCAGCAGCTCTCCTTTCCTTAACGAACAAAGGATTGAAAGCCAATCCGCATGTTGTTCAAAAAACCGTCCGGTATAAAATAAAAGCGGTCCCCGGCGACACCCTTATTGCGGAGGTCAAACTCACGGGAAGAAAAGGGAGGTTCATTATTTTTTCGGGACAAATCAGAAACCAGAACCAGGAACTGGTTGCACACTACGAGAAAATCGTCGGCGCCATTTGAACACCGGACAGCTATTCGATCACGATTTTCAGACAGAAGGAGAAAGTAGCGTATGTTTAAGAAGAAGAGTTCAGAACAAGAATCATCACGTCAAGCGTCGGTGAAAACGTGGAGTATCAGGGCTGCAGTCATCATCGGCTTGGTCGTGTGTTTGGTCTATGGGACGAAGAAAATATCATACTATATGGCGCACGAGAGCACTGACGACTCGTTTATCGATGGAGTCGTCGTGCCGATCAGCTCCGAGGTCAAGGGCAGGGTCACGAAGGTTCTCGTGTCGGACAATCAGCTTGTAAGAGCCGGAGAAGCGCTAGTGGAAATAGCAGCCGACGATTACGGCACGCTGGTCCAGGCCAGGCAGGACGCAATGTCCAGAATTACCGCGGAGCAGGAGGAAATTCGTGCTTCCATCAAGGTGAAAACCATGGCACTTGCCCGCGCCCGAGCGGACCTCGAAGCGGCTGTAACGAGTGCAGCGCTCGCTCAGAAAGAATTAATGCGGAGCAAGGAGCTTCGTAAGAAGGAGGTAATTTCGCAAAGCCAGTTCGACCAGGCGGAAGCGAGATGGGAGGATACGGCGGCCCGCAAGGACTCGGCAAGCGCATCCGTGGATGAAATCAAGGCCGCGATAGAGGCGCTGGAAGCACAGCTCACGACTCAGAAGTTCAAGATACGGGAAGCAGGAACAGCCCTGAGCCTGGCGCGTCTGGACCTGGGGCGGACGACGATCACGGCGCCGGTCTCCGGCAGGATCGCCAAGAAGAACGTGGATGAAGGGAAATACGCGCAGCCGGGCCAGCCGCTCCTCTCGATCGTGGACGATGGAGATCTCTGGGTAGTCGCAAATTTTAAAGAGACGCAGATCGCGCACATGAGGCCGGGTCAGGCTGTGGACATCACCGTTGACGCCTATCCAGGCGTCGTTTTCAAGGGACACGTGGACAGCTTTCAGCCGGGTACGGGCGCGGTCTTCAGCCTCTTGCCGCCGCAGAACGCGACGGGCAACTTTGTTAAGGTCGTGCAGCGCGTTCCGGTCAAGATCCTGATCGATTCAAAACCCGATCCGGCCTATCCGCTGCGGCCGGGACTCTCGGTCTATCCCTCGGTAGCGGTAAAAGGAACTTCCAGACACGAGGAAATGGCGGGCGGCAGGCATGGCGAATTCAGATAAATGGATCATTACGCTCACCGTGATGATCGGCACCATCATGGCCGCATTGGACTCGAGTATCGTCAACGTGGCGCTGCCATACATGCGCGGCACGCTGGGCGCTTCCGTTGAGGAGATCACCTGGGTCGCGACGGGGTACATCCTTTCGAGCGTCATCATGATGCCAATCGTCGGTATGCTCAGCGCGCGGTACGGCCGGAAAAACTTTTACCTCTTCAGCATCGTCAGCTTCACCTTAAGCTCGATGCTCTGTGGCATAGCATGGGATCTCACGTCCATGGTCGTCTTTCGCCTGGTCCAGGGGATCGGTGGTGGCGTTCTGATACCCGTGTCCCAAGCGATTCTGAGAGAGACCTATCCGCCTGATGAGCAGGGCAAAGCCATGGGGCTGTTTGGATTCGGGGTCGTGCTCGGTCCCGCCTTTGGCCCGACTCTAGGCGGCTGGCTCACGGACCACTATTCCTGGCCCTGGATCTTTTACATCAATGTGCCGATCGGCGTGGTAAACATACTCATGGTCATGCGGTACATCAAGGATCCGCCTTACCTTGTTCGCGAGAAAGGAAAGATAGACCTGCTAGGTCTGGGACTCATGACTCTCGGCCTCGGAGGGCTCCAGATCATGCTCGAACGGGGAGAGCGTGAGGCCTGGTTCGAATCGGACATGATCCGTGTCCTCCTCTTCGTTTCGTTGACCGCGCTTGTGCTCTTTATCTGGCGCGAGCTGACCTGCGAAAGGCCTGCGGTGGACCTCCGGATGTTGAAAGACGTCAACTTCGCTTCGGGATCGTTCATCGGCGGTTTGCTCGGCATGGGCTTGTTTGGCAGCCTCTTTCTGCTTCCCATGTTTCTGCAGCAGCTTCTCGGCTATCCGGCTCTCGACTCCGGCTTAGCTTTGATGCCCCGCAGCCTCGCTATGGCAGTGGCCATGCCGATAGGCGGGAGGGTCTACAACAAGGTGGGGCCGCGAGTGTTGATCGGAAGCGGCCTGATCGTGACTGCGGCAGCGTTCTATCAGCTTTCCCGCCTGTCACTCAACGTTGGCTATCTGGACGTCTTTATTCCCCAGTTCCTGCAGGGAGTGGGGTTTGGACTGATCTTTGTGGCGCTGAGCACTGCGGCACTTTCCACCATAGAGAAGCAGAACATCACGGCAGCGGCTGGGCTCTATAACGTCGTGCGGCAGGTTTTCGCCAGTGTCGGTATCGCGATTGCCGCATCGCAGTTGACTAAGGCAACGACCTCCTATCATGCGCTCCTGTCTGAAAAGATTACCGAATACAGCGAGGTCGGATCGCGCTGGATCGGAACAGTGGCCAGCGGAATGCGGGGTCAGGGCATTGATGCTTTCTCAGCCCGGCAGATGGCGCTCTCGCTTCTGGACGGCGAGGTTTCTCGCCAGGCGGGCATGATGGCGTATAACTACCTGTACCTGCTGGTCACGTTCCTGTTCATCATTTCGCTGCCCTTTATCTTTTTCCTGAAGTCGAATAAAAAGCGGGAAAGAGCAGATGAAATCATTGTTGAATAGGATTTTCCTGGAGAATGCCATGACTACTGAAAAGAAGAGAGTTATCACCATATCGAGGCAGTTGGCCAGCGGCGGCGCGTATATCGGCCACCTTGTCGCGAGAAAGCTCGGCTACAAGTACGTTGAGCGTGAAGTGCTGTATGCTGCGGCCCGGGAAATCGGCGTCGAGGTCAGGGATATTGCCGACCAGGATGAAAAGAAGTGCGGGTTCCTGGAGAGCATGTTGAAAAGCTTTGTCTTCGGTACCCCGGAAGCGGCATATGTACCGCCGTCCCGGAAGCCCGTGTATGATGAGGAGTTATTCTCGGCGGAGTGCCTCATCATCCGTCAGATCGCTGAAAGCCATAATACCGTGATCGTGGGGCATGCCGGCTTTGCCGTGCTCAGCGGCTGGCCGAATGTATTCAACGTGTATATACACGCGCCGAAAATGTTCCGCATTGCGCGGCTTAAGGAATTCCACGCCTTGTCGGAAGAGCAGGCGCTCGCTGAGATAGACGAGGCCGACTCTCGGCGGGAGAAATATCTCCGACGCTGGACAGAAAGGAACTGGCACGATGCCAGGAACTACCATCTTTGCCTGAATGCCCAGGCAACGGGGTTTGAAGCGGCTGCCGATACGATCATCGGCCTGTCGCAGAAGATGAAGCAGACATGACGTCTCATGTTTCCGGACAACAGTCAGGGACCTCATTATCGCTACGGCAAATAGGGGGAATCGCTCGAGGCGTCACGACCAGTCTTCCCGGGCTTTCCATTTCAAGCCTCCCTCATGAACTGAGGAGTTTTGATGGTACTTCCCCGGGTAAGATACATCATTTGGCCCTTGATATATAAGTGAGTAAGTGCTAACCAATATCCACATTCATGGGAGGATATATGCTTATACCACGACAATTCATCAAGAATCACAAGAAATTTAATTTCGTCCTTTTTTTGTTCAGCGCGTTAGTGTTCTTGTCGCTGTTTATCTATTACGGATTCAGAGCAAAATGAGCAAGGCGATTGAGCATTTTTAAGAAGTAGTGCGTGCTATAATTTAAAATCCGACACGCAACTGTAAATTTTCCCGTTGAGTTAAATAAACAATCGTATCGTGCATATTGAGTGGATAAATCCTTCCAACTTCGAGCAGTGGTTATTTCAGATAAGATTGTCTAGTATCGTATGGCCTGAAATTTTGCTTTATAGATAATCGATGGGATACGGACAGGTTACGCAACGACGTTTGACATAATTTTGTGCAAAAAGTGCACTAAACCTTCAAAATTTTGGATAGTTTGAAATAATAATGTTCTCGAAGAATATCATAACGATTTAGCATAGCTATGCAGATCATGTTATTTTGAAGAGAGGGAAAATGCTTTACTATGAACATCGTTTCTGATTGATTAACCCGACGAATGCTCCGACTCAATCTCACCAAGTTTTTAAAGAATGCCTATCGTTTTCCCAACCATTACAACAGAAACCGCTAATGTGCAGTTTACCCTAAATAAAAGCACTGAAAAAAGAATAACAAGCTGTGACTTTCATCTGCAAATCAGGATTCCTTGTGAAGCAGGTGGAGACCGACACGTTAGTGTTTCTTTCTGAACCCTTCAACAAAGGACGTGAGGGTTTAATATAGTAATAGTACAGATCCTTTGTCCAACATTGACGTTGCATAAATCAGCCATAAAGTGCATTCTCCGCATGCTTGTTCAAAATGGCAACGTTTATCGGACCCAAAGATGCTTGACAAACAGGATGGGCTGTTCTAAACTTACTGTAGTCAGGAATCATTCCGAATATGAAAGATCACGCGGAGCCGGAAGAAATCAGGAGAACGCTGATAACGAGTCTCAAGGAGAAGGGCTATAAGCTGACCTCTCAGCGGCTTGAGATCATTAATCTATAGTCAAAAACAACGACCCATCCAAGCGCGATGGATATTTTAAAAAGGGTTCGGAAAAAGGCGCCGCAGATTAGCATATCAACGGTGTACTACACCCTGGACGTACTGAAAAAAGAGGGATTAATACGGGAAATTGCATTCTACGACAAGGATAACCGCTATGACGTCAATATTTCGAATCATCTCAATCTTATTTGCACAAAGTGCGGGAAAATAGAAGATTTTATCGATGAATTGCCCATCTCATCACAAGCGATAGAGAAAAAAACAGGTTTTCGGCCCTTTCAATTGCGTTTTGAATACTACGGCTACTGCAAAGATTGCAGGTGAAAGCATAACAACTAAATTTTTTTTGCTTGATACTTAGGAATGATTCCTATGTTGGCGGCAGGGATGAACAGGGATTCCTGCCATGGGTAGTTTCACACTATTTTATTCACCCAATTCAAGGGTGAACATTAGAGAACATATTCGAATAAAAGAAATAACAGACAGCCATACGGTGCAGGCGGGCTTCCTGCCGCCGGCACCGCATGGGAGGGTCACGGAAGATCCGCCTCACAACACAGATTGGAGTGAAACTTTGTTTTTCGTGGGATCCGGTTAATTACCGGTAAAATCATGCAGGAATAACTAATATAAGGAGGAACATCATGGTACAGAAAGCGAGTCCGAAACTTACGGAGATGATGAATCAGGCAATAGCCGGCGAGCTCCAGGCAATCGTTCAGTACATGTGGCACCATATCATGGTGAAGGGCATGCACTCGTCTTCCCTCATGGAAGTTTTTGAGGATATCTCCGTGGAGGAAATGAAACATGCCGAAAAGATCGCGGAACGGCTCTTTTATTTTGATGTAACGCCCACCACCAAACCGACCCCCATCGCGGTGGGCGGCGATGCGACCCAGATGCTCAAGGCAAACGTGAAGGCCGAAGAAGAGGCCATCGCGCTTTACAAGGCAATCATCAAGCAGGCGATTTCCGAGGGAGATGACACCACCCAGCACCTCTTTGCAGAGATCCTTGCTGCCGAAGAGCGGCATCATGATACATTCACAACGCTGCTCGGCCAGTAAGCCGCGCGCTCGGCACGCCAAAAACCGCAGCGATTGATCGCACTGAATCTGTGCCGCCGCATAAAGGAAATCGCCATGCGACGACCGTTTTCGCGTCGCCCCTCATACCGTGCCTATCTCCGGCGGCATATGGGGTGGATACACCATGACGCTCTGAGGTTTGTACAAGTGAGAGGAACAGTCAAATGCATTGAGATGTATAAGTTCTCACATATATTGAAATCGAGCACATTTATTTTTCGATAAGATAAAGGCCTTTTTCTCATACAAATTGAAATAAACCTGCAATATTTGCATATATACTGAAATTTTTCGCATACTTATTATAACTGTTTTCAATCGTAATGTAAAAACGTTTTTTTGGGGAAAGAAAGGGATAGATATTATAACAACCGTGATAGGCGTACAGCATTTAACGCATTTCTATTAGCAATATGGCACGAAGACCGAATCCCAATTCCGAAACTTTCACCTACAACTAAACGAGTTACGACAGATTGAAACTCCAGCGATTACCAGTCGTAACATCGCATGTTAGGATACTGACAAAACTCAAAAAAAAGCACCTCTCGCCAGGTTCAGGCAGATGAAAAAGCTGCCGCCGAAGCGTAAACAGATCGTGCAGATTCTCGATGCGTTCCTGGTAGCAAGAAGGCGAAGGTCGGGTAACTCTTAACAGCAAGCTGCAAAGCAACGACTTAGCAATAAAAGAATAGAGAGCATTCCGGTACGACTGAAAGGCTCTTTTGCTTTATATCCATGGTCTTGTTGAGAAGAATACAACGCATCTCACAGGTTCCCGGGGGAAACATTTAAAGGATCTATTAACATACTATAGCGCATTGTATCTCTCTCTTTTAATTTTTGAGAAATCTCCCCAACCTTTTTCCAATTATTAAGGTTCTTATAAGCCATTCCGAGAAAATAATAGTTTTCGACTCCCGGGTCCATGCCTACCGCTTTTTCTAAGGGCTTGATAGCAAGCCGATACTGCCCTGCTTCCATATATGCTTTTCCTAAGAGTGAATAGCTATTAGAATCTTTCGGCTCAATTTCAATAACCTTTTTGAACTCGACAATTGCCTTATCGTATTTTTTATTATTTAAAAAATTAACAGCGATATGATATCGCGCCTTCCAATTAGATGGGTCGTATTTAAGAACAGCATCAAATTCATCCATAGCGAATCCTAACAATTCTTTTCGGTATCCCTTACGAAGCAATAACTTTTCATTGTCTGCCCCATCATATTTCTTCCCGTCGACAATCGTCTCTTCCAAGATCTTTTTTTGTGCCTGATCGAGAGATCTCTTCCATTCTTGGTAATACATGACTCCCAGCTCAAAGTGTATCTCAGCGCTGGTGGGCTTCAACTGTATGGCTCTCTTGAAGAGCTTAACAGCATCGTCGAACTTACCCTGCTCATAAAGCTGACGACCTTTATTAGTCAACTGATCCGGCGTCAGATTGTTAATATTGTCACAGCCGAATCCTATAACGCTAATAATTAGAATTAAGCATATTGATCTTAGAATTTGCATTTGCATCCCTTTGTTCCCACAAGTGTTGCAGGATACGCTACGGTATTACCGGGATCATTTAAGACCTGTGTGCCTACTGGATCCAATGATAGAAATGATAACGGATACTTTTTATAATACACTATATATTGTTTTTGGTCACCGCAATTGATCATCGCTTCCTCTGCTTAAATTGCATAATAGATTTGATTGAATAGATTGATGGCATTAGCAGAAGGAATCCATATGTTTGGTACGTCAACTAGGTTACTCATGTTCGGAATTATCCCTGGATAAACATTCCCTGTTGGCACTCCTGACATAGGTTGTGCACGCTGGGAGTTTATGATAACAAAATCAGAATAAATTGGGTAACATTTTTTTGTCACTGACCATGAAGAACGACACACGGTAGGATATTTCGAGATGAAACATACATATTCCATCATCTGAAACGGTTGCGTCTTTCAGGAAGACATAATTACAGTTTCAATAACCGTAAACTCCAACGTTACATTTAGAAATCCACATTCTTTTCGTTTGCCTCGCGTGCATCTTTGTAGTTGAAATATGGTTACGAGTTGTCTTTACAATTGGTGTAAACGCAAATACTGTTCATCACAGATAAAGCAAATGAAATCTGGA
>DATJAO010000052.1:0-28909 GCA_035516175.1 Nitrospirota bacterium | reverse complement strand
GACCTTTTTCCCCTCGGTATTGACTACATAGGCGAACTGGATAAAGGGGTTCTCTTCCAGGAGCTTCTGCATTGTTGCCTCCTGTCGTGCATGATCCATGGTGCGTATCTCATTCCTCTCCACCATCTCCTCGACGAGATGGAGAGCGATCGCCTGCGCTTTTTTCTTAAGCTTGTCCAGGTCTGAAACGAAGTACTCGGGCAGATACTTTTTTGCTTTCTCCAGAAGTTCGTCGTGAGAAATGCTTGTGGTCCTTCCCTCCTCATACTGTTCCATTACCCACTTGTGTATCTTGGCGAGACCAGGATGTCGCTTGTCAATTTTCTTGTCAGCATCGAGCTCGAGGTGGCTGTTCACCCAGTGGGCGATGCCGGCAATTCCCGACTTGTCCGTAATGATGACGCCCATGGGACGCCTAAGGATCTTCGTCGTGTCAAAGATGTTGTAGATCTCCTCGTTCTTCATCATACCGTCGGCATGGATCCCCGCGCTCGTGGAGTTGAATTCCGATCCGACGAAGGGATAATTGGACGGAATGGGGAAACCCATTTCCCTCCGGAAGTATTCGGCCATCTCGGTGATCGCCGTGGTGTCGATGCCCGCATCGTTCCCCGTAAGGCTGATGTAGTCGATGAGCATGGCCTCGACGGGGGTATTGCCCGTGCGCTCGCCGAACCCTAGGAGCGCACCGTTCACCGATGCGCATCCGTACATCCACGCTGAAACGCCGTTGATCAGCCCCTTGTGGAAATCGTTGTGGCCGTGCCACTCGAGCTGCTCTGACGGCACTCCACCGTCATGGATGAGGGCGTAAAAGATTTCGGGGACGCCGCGCGGCAGCGCCATGCCGGGGAAGGGAAAGCCGTAGCCCATAGTGTCGCAGGCCCTGACCTTGATCGGGACGTTCGTCGATTCCGAGAGCTTCATGAGTTCCTGAACAAAAGGGATGACAAAGCCATAAAAATCGGCTCGCGTGATGTCCTCGAGGTGGCAACGGGGCGTGATTCCCTGTTCCAGTGCCGTACCAACGATGTCGAGGTATTGCTTGAGCGCTTCCCTTCGCGACATATTGAGCTTCAGGAAGATGTGGTAGTCCGAACACGAGGTGAGAATGCCGGTCTCTTTGAGACCCATATCTTTCACGAGCTTGAAATCATTCTTGTTCGCCCTTATCCAGCCAGTGATCTCGGGATACCGGAAACCCCGTTCAATGCAGAGCCGTACCGCCTCGCGATCCTTCTCAGAGTACAGAAAGAACTCGGTCTGCCGGATCACACCGTTCGGGCCGCTCATCCGGTGCATGAAGTCGAAAATGTCCGCGATCTGTTGGGGCGTATAGGGCGGACGCGACTGCTGACCGTCGCGGAACGTGGTGTCCGTGATCCAGATATCTTTCGGAATGTTAGTCTGGATGAGCCGGTCCTCAAGCACGACCCGCGGTACGCTCGAGAAGGGGAACATATCACGGTACAGGACGGGCTCTTTTACATCCTTGAGCTCGAAGGGCATTTTGGTTGTATGTTTTTTGATAGACAAGGGGACCTCCTTACTAAACAAAACCTGATTTCTCGTATCGAAATCCTAAACAAATAATTCACAATACACTAATTGTTTGTAAGCAGTTGAGCTTAAAATTTATTTAGAATTTAGGATTTCGAATTTAGAATTTAATTTCCTCGTATTCCCCTGATTGCCGCAGCATAATCCTTCATACCGAATATCGCCGAGCCTGCGACGAGAATATCGGCACCAGCCTTGATAATCTCGGCTGCGTTGTCGGGCTTCACCCCGCCGTCCACCTCAATCTTGGTATTGAGCCCCCGTTCGTCGATTAGTTTCCGAAGGGTGCGGATCTTGTCCAGCGCTGAGGGAATGAATGCCTGGCCGCCAAAGCCGGGGTTCACGGACATGATGAGCACCATATCGAGATCTTCAAGGGTATAGTCAAGGCTCGAGAGCGGCGTGGCCGGGTTAAGCGATACCGCCGCTTTGATTCCTTTGTGCTCTTTGATCGATTGAACCAACCTATTCAGATGAAATGCGATCTCGACGTGCACTGTAATATAGTCAGCCCCTGCCTTAGCGAAATCCGCGATGTACAGCTCAGGGTTGGTTATCATGAGGTGCACATCGAGCGGCAGTTTCGTCACCTCTCTCGCTGCCTGGACGATCATTGGCCCGATGGTAATGTTCGGCACGAAGTGGCCATCCATCACATCAACGTGAATGATATCGGCACCGGCTGCCTCGACGGCTCTGATCTCTTCACCGAGCCGGGAAAAATCGGCTGAGAGGATAGACGGTGCTACCTTGATCTTCTGTGGCATGACGGTCCTTTTGATTTAATGATATCCTCTCAATTTCAAATGCCAAGCATCAGATTACACTGAGCAAATGAGTTTAGATGTTAATCTTTAGAATTTATTTTGGTTCCGGACTATGCGTACTGCTTGCTTTATACTACTTGCTTACGATGATATCCACTGTACCGTCTGACGGTACAGGATATCCGGCGCTTGGTTTCTGATTGACCACAACGCGCTCCGCGGTCATGAGCCTGCTACCCGATGTCTTGTACACGATCCGGTGCTGTAATCCTGCCAGGTCGACGATTCTGACGGCCTCTTCGACCTTTTTCCCGATCAGTTTCGGTGTGACGAGCACCGGAACCCTCTTGCCTGAACTGACGAGCATGCTGATTGTGCCGCCCTTACTGACTTGACTCCCCGCAGGGGGGGCCTGAGCGATGACGATATCCCTCTCCACGCTCTCTGACGACACCCGCGACAGGTTCCCGGGGTAAAAGCCAGCCTGCCGGATCATGATCTCCGCCTTGCGGTAGAGTTCGCCAACGAGCTTCGGTGCCTGCATCTCGCTTGGCCCTTGGCTCACTACCACACGGACCTGCCGCCCTTTTTTTATCCCACTCCCCGGCGCCGGTATCTGGGAGATCACGGCGTCCTTAGGGAGGGTGGGGTGCGGCTCCCGCCCCTCAACCTTGAGCTGAAGCCCTTGCATGGTGAGCGTCTCGATCACGGTCACGATGTCCTGGCCAGTAAGATCGGGGACTCGAACCTCTTCCTGACGGAGAAGCAAGGCAACAACTGCCAGTGCACTTACGATCCCGACACCGACCAGCGCAAGGAAAATGCCCATACCTCTCAATAACCGTTTCATGGTAAGAACTCGTATTTTACCATACTGAAAATAAGATGCAAGGAGAAGATATAAATCATCTGAAGGACGACGTTTGATGCCGGATGCCAGATAAATTCAGGATTTACTTCGATACAATCACGACCCGGCATTCGGCATCGGGTATCCGGCATCAGCTTTTCCTCACTATCCGCACGCCAAAGAACCCATCCATTTCCGGCTCATTGGGGAAAGTGCGGAAAAAACCGTCGCTGCCAACCAGAGGGGCTGCTGCTGACGGCAGATACGGCCGGACATCATCAATTATAAACTCTCTGCTCCTCGTGTGCAGGAAATCAGCGATCACGTCTTCGTTTTCTTCCGGCTCGGTGGTACAGGTGGCATAGACGAATGCACCGCCGGGTTTCAGGCGTCCAGCGCAGTTTTTGAGTATCTGCTTTTGAAGGGCTCTGCGATCGCTGATTGTCCGCACGCTCTTGGTCCATCTACCATCGGGATGCCTGCGAAGCACACCGAGGCCCGAACAGGGCGCATCAATCAGGATTTTGTCGAACGCCTCATTCGTGTATCGTACCGCGTCTCCTTGTACCGTCTTGATGATAGTTATCCCGAGTCTCCGGATATTCTCACGAATTTTCTCGATCCTTCCGGCATCGGAATCCAGCGCAATAAGCGTTCCCCTGTCCTGCATAATCTCGGCGAGGTGCGTTGCCTTGCCTCCGGGTGCGGCGCACGCATCAAGCACGGTCTCGCCGGGCTGTGGCGAGAGCATCAGGCCGATGAGCTGGGCCGCCTGATCCTGTACCATGAACCAGCCCTTTCGATATGATGAAAGCGCCTGGATGCCCGACCCGGAGACAAGTTCAAGCCCGACCGGGGAATACTGCGTTTCAACTGCTATTACACCTTCGGAGCCAAGAGAGGCTTTGAGCTCCCTCCTGGTTGTCCGGATCGTATTCGTTCTCACAACGAGCGGAGCCGGATGGTTGTTTGCCAGTAGAAATGCTTCTGTCGTTTCCGCACCGAACCGCTTTGTCCAGCGTCGCACTAACCACTCTGGGTGTGAATACAGTACAGCCAGCTGCCGAGCTCTGTCGTCCGGTCCCGGATAGGAGATAGCGCCTCTGTTTCTATCCAGATTTCTGAGCAGAGCATTCACATAACTGTGCTTCTTTCCGTACTGTTTTGCCAGGTCGACCGACGTGTTTACGGCCGCGCTTACCGGCACTTTGTCCAGGAACAGCATCTGGTATGCACCGAGGCGAAGGATGTTTCTGGTCCACCGGTCCGCCTTCTCAACATGTTGCGCCGAAAAACGATTGAGGATCCAATCAAGAAGTGCCCTGTTCCTAAGCGTTCCATATACCAGTTCGAGAATAAAAGCACTGTCGCGAACATCGAAGTCCTGACGCGTTTGTTCTAGATACGCATCAACGAAGCCCCCTTCCTCAAGACGGTGAAGTATTTCAAGGGCATTTTCCCGAGGTTTATCCTTGTGTGTCACGGGATTCACAATGGCCGTTCGCGAGGAAATGGAGCGCCTCGGCGACCTTGCTGATATCAACGCTCGTGTTGAAGCACGGGCCGAACGGGCGTTCGTTCAGGATCCCGATAACGGGGAGGGGGTAAGCGTCCTGAATGCCGCTCGTCAGATCCCGCTCACAGGCTACGGCGATGATGGCATGGGGTTTGGCCTCCGCCACCCGCCTCCGTGCCAGGGTGCCTCCCGTTGCAACTGAGAGATGCACGTCATGGTTCTTCGCGAGGACGACAAGGTCCTTGATCTTGCATTTGCCGCAGGCCTGGCACTTGTAGGCATCGCTCGTGATTTTAATTGCACAATCGTTGAACTGCAGGCAGTGCGGCATCAGAAGGAGAATACGTTTCGGCTTTAGGTCCCTGCATTTGGCCCGGACGAGAAGGTTGTTTACCTCGACGAAGGATTGCTGTATTTTCTCTTTGGATATCCCGAGGAGCTTGCCCACGACTATCATAATCGGGAAGAGCACTTCTATTACGATACCCCTCAGCTTTGTTGCAAGAAAAATCTCCCGCCCCCTGACAAGCGTGAGGATCAGGAGCGTAACACCCAGAATGAGTGCACCGATTACCGTACCCATGGTAACACAGACGATCCTGGGCGCGAGGGGATGGATGTTCCTAAGCCCGATGTAGGGGATCAGATAAAGACCTACCGTGACCGCGGTGATTAGAAACACGGTAAAGACGATAAGGCCAATGAAGATTCTTTTCTTGGGTTCGGACATAATGTAAAGAAAAAGAGAAGGTAACGGCTACGATGTCCGTTTCGGCATCCTGCATAGGGCACGGAGCAACGTACAGACAGCATCTTTGCGCTTAGACCTTTGTGCCATGCGTCCTTTGTTCGGTCTTAAATTTTTTCCCTTCAATTCCCCGGTGCCCACGCAGAAAGTCTGCAGCATCCATAGGTTTTTTGCCTGCCTGCTGTACCCGGAGAATGCGCACCAGTCCACTTCCGGTGCCCACGTCAAGGCTGCCCTGCATTCCCTCATGAATCCTGCCCGGCTCTCCCCTCCCCTGGAGGGTTTCGGTCTCAAGGATTTTGACCATGGTTTCGTCTAAGAACGTATACGCGCCTGGCCAGGGAGTTAACCCCCTCACCTGGTTGTGAATCTCCGGCGCCGAAAGCTTCCAGTTTATAAGGCCATCCTCCTTCCTCAGCAGCGGCGCAAACGTTGCCCTTGAGCTGTCCTGCTGCTCGGGTGTAAGCTTCCCTGCCTCGATGAGCGGCAGGGCAGCGGTGATAAGCTTCGCGCCGAGAGCTGAAAGCTTCTCCATCAGTGTTCCCGCCGTGTCTTTCGGATCGATGGGGATGGCCTCCTGCAAAAGGATCGGTCCCGTGTCCAAGCCTTCTTCCATTTGCATGATGGTATTGCCGGTCCGCGTCTCGCCGTGGATGATCGCCCAGTTGATAGGTGCGGCGCCGCGATAGAGCGGCAGGAGCGAGGCGTGGATATTGATGCAACCATACTTCGGAAGTTCGAGGATCTCCTTCGGGAGTATCTGCCCGTACGCTGCCACAACGATAACTTCGGGGGCTAATCGGCGAAGGCTTTCGATGGCCTCCGGATCCCGCGCACGACTCGGCTGGTAGACATTGAGGCCTATTTCGAGTGCAGCGATTTTTACCGCCGGCTTGGTCATGGCACGTCCCCTCCCTGCTGGCTTATCGATGCTGGTTACCACACCGGCAATGTCATGGCCCGCTGTTGCAAGGGCCTGTAGCGGTGATACCGCAAAGCGCGGCGTGCCCATGAATACAAGCCTCATTGGCTCAGCACTACCTCCTCCCTGGTTATGGCCGATACAAGATAAAATCCCAAATCTCAAACACGAAATCCCGAACAATGTCCAAATTCAAAATAGTATAGTTAGGAATTTGGTACATGGTATGTGGGATTTACCTGGAAATTGGCGCTTCCGGTTTGGTGTTTATTCTGCTATGCCTTTTCCGCCACAGCCTTCCTGTGCCTTCGCCTAAAGATGTTCTTCTTGAGGGGGCTCAGCCTGTCTATGAACAGGAGGCCATTGAGATGGTCGATTTCATGCTGTAGGGCCTTTGCCAAGAGTCCTTCCGCCTCGATCTCGAACAATTTTCCTTCACGGTCCAGCGCGCGTACTTTGACTTTCTGGGCGCGCTTTACTTTCTCCGAATACTCCGGAATACTGAGGCACCCCTCTTCTTCAATGACGGTCCCCTCCAGGGAAACAATCTCGGGATTAATGATAACGAGAAGCGGATGGCGCCGTACCGGTTCCTCCTGCATGCTAAGATCGATTACCGCGACTTGGAGGGGCACGCCGATTTGGTTGGCGGCGAGCCCGACGCCGGGTGCGGCATGCATGGTTTCAACCATGTCCTCGATAAGGCGGCTAAGCTTGCCGTCAATGGTCCCGACGCGGCCGGTTTTCTGATGGAGCACTGGGTCAGGGTATTTTCGTATCTCGCGTACAGCCATATATGTATAATATTTAACATGATTTATTTTTAAAATCAAGGCATAAGATATGGTAGTCAATATTGACACATTGGATGCCTTTGTGGTATTTTAAGCAATATGGCTATTGATAGAAATGCCGTTATTAAGGAAGCGCAGAAATTTGCGGTCAAGGGCCAGTTTGATAAGGCCCTTGCCGAGTGGAAGAAGTTCATCAAGGAATCACCGAACGATGCCAATGCCTTTAATACGATCGGCGACCTTTGCCTTAAAAAAAACGCGAAAGCGGAGGCGGTCGATGCATATAAGAAGGCTGCGGACATTTTGGCGTCCGACGGATTCACCTCCAAGGCGATTGCGCTTTACAAAAAAGTCCTCAACATAGATCCCAAGCAGATTGAAGTACACCTCGCTCTCGGAGACCTGAATGTGGAGAAGGGTCTCACGGGCAATGCTCTCGAAAGCTACAAGCTCGTTGCCGATTACTACACGCACAATCATGATACCATCAAGGCCCTAGGCATCTACCAGAAGATGGCAGACCTGAACCCCTCCAACATCGCCTTCAGACTTAAACTTGGAGACATGTACGCGAAGGAAAACATGAAGACAGAGGCGGTCGATGCCTACCTTGAGGCCGCGGACGTGCATATGTCCAAGAGCGCTTTCAAGGACGCACGGCAGGTCTTTGAGAAGGTCCTCGCCCTGGATCCGAACAACAAAAAAGTATACCATAAGGTCGGGATCATTTATTTTAAGGAAGGGAAGTTCGTGGAGGCATGTAAGGCGCTCAAGCCGGCCTTTGAGGACGACCCATCCAACCAAGAACTCATCAATATATACCTCGATGCTCTGGCCAAGACAGACCGTGATGCCGATGCAGAGGACGTATACAAGAAACTGCTCTCCCTAGATTCCAGCAGGATAGACCTACGCGAGAAACTCTACCATCATTACCTTTCGAAAAAGAACTATGATAAGGCGCTCACCGAGGTCTCGGCCATGGCGAATATTATGGAGGAAAACAAAGAATTCGACGCGGCTGAGACCGTGCTCAAGGGCTTCGTCGCTGAGGTACCGCGGAGCGTCGAGGGGCATTGCAAACTGAGCGAATATTACAAAAGGGTTGCCAGAGGGAACGACGCAGCAAAGGAACTCATACATGCTGCGGAGATTCTGATTGAGGATGGAGATAAGGGCGGAGCAAAGGACGTTCTTGTCCGTGCACTCGAAATGGCGCCTGACATGGCGGATGCGCAACAGCGGCTCGAAAGCCTGCAAGCGACACCGGCTGGACAGGTGCCCGTGATCTCTGAGCCGGCACCTGTGGGACCTGCGCCTGCAACTGTAGAAACACCGCCTGCTGTCCCCATTATGCCATCGTCTGCTTCTCAGTCATCGCCTATTCCAGACGAAGACCCCGTCATTGCAGAGGCGCTCACGGAAGTCGAAGTTCTCATCAAGTACGGACTTGCTGTCAAGGCCGTAGAGATGCTTGAGGGGATGGCCGAAAAGTTCCCAGAAAACTTACAGATACGCATCAAGCTGAGGGACATGTATCAAGAGCAGGGCAAGGTGCGGAAGGCTGCGGATCATGTCCTCGTCCTTGCTGATATCTATGCAAAAAGAGGCATGCAGGACCAGGTTGAGCCATTGCTCCGAGCAGCATTGGAGATGGACCCGGGCCATGTGGGAATTGCAGCAAGACTTGGAGTGGCTCCGGCCGTTGAGATAGAGGCGCCGCCGTCCCCCTCAGAGGCTGTAAGAACACAAGAATCGACATTAGATACGCTCGTCGTTGAGGGGCAATCTGCGGAAGAGACCATGCCTCCGGAAGTCCATCCCCCTGAGGTTACATTTGGTGATCTCGAGATGACCCCCTTCGAGCCCGAGATAGCGCCGTTAGCGGCTGCCCCTCCCCCCGATGATATTGTTTTCGAAGAGCCTCAATCGGCCGGACGTACCGTAGAAGAGCGTGATGCTCTCGAGCACGCACCCCCCGCTCCCGAGGTGCCAGCAGGAGAACCGTCTTTGCCTGTTGAAGAATCTCCGATATCAGAACCTGAGCAGCGGGGGCTAATAGCCGAAGCCGAACCGGAGCAGGCAAGTCACGGAGAACGCTCCGACGTAGAACTGATGCAACAAGCTTCGTTCCAGGGATCGCCTGCAACGGGATCTGATATCAGCGAGATCTGGGCGGAAGCGGAATTCTACTATCAACAGGGACTGTTCGAGGAGGCAAAGAAATACTACGCACAGATCATAGAACGATCTCCCAGCGACAGGCGAGCTATAGAAAGACTTTCCGAGATCTCGCGCGAAGAGGAGGAAACGCAGGAATTTTCCAAGCTCGCTGAAGCTGTTGAGGGGCTGGAGAGCATGGTCTCGGGTGGCGTGTCCGAGGGCGAGATGGCCTTGACTGCTTCGGATGAGGACGCGGTCCGTTCGCTGATGTCTGATATATTAAAGCTCAGGCAGGAGCAGAAGCCTGCGCCTTCTCCCCCCTCTGATGAGCAAGTAGCGGCCCCAGTTTCGTCCGAGTCGGCGCAGAAGCAATCTGGCATTCGCGATGAACACGAAGACACGCAGTTCGGCGGCTGGGAGCAGGAAGAAGCGGGAGAGCAGGCCGGGGAAGACGAATTTTTTGACCTGGGACGGGAACTTCGGCAAGAACGGAGGACCGATCGCTCCCCGACGCAACAGGGAAAATCAGAGGATTTCTTCGATCTTGCATCTGAGCTTAGGGATGAGTTGAGCAGTATCACCGTTCCTGCGCAACCTGGTACATCTACAGATGACCAGAGCCTTGACGATATTTTCGAGGAATTCAAAAAAGGCGTGGAACAGCAAGTGGCCAAGGAAAACGCGGATACCCACTATAATCTTGGCGTGGCGTATAAAGAGATGGGACTCCTGGATGATGCCATCGGAGAGTTTACTCTGACGCCCGAAGGAGAGCCGAAGTTCGACCAAAGCCGATATATGCTCGGGCTGTGTTATATGGAAAAGGGAGAATATCATAATGCCATTACCGAGATCCAGAAAGCCCTCAATTACTCAGAGAGCTCGGGCGGAAAACAACAGGAGCGCATAGGAATGCATTACGACCTTGGTCTCGCATATCAAGGAGCGGCGAACTGGGAAGGTGCGCTTGCTCAATTCCAGTGGGTTCATGACGCCAATCCTGGCTACCGAGATGCGGAAGCCAAGCTGGCAGAGCTTAAGAAAGGATCTTTTATCTCTCTCGAGCAGCTGAAAGACGATATCGAAAAAGAGATTTCCGCCAAATTTCTTGAGGAAGGCGAAAGAATCCAGATCGAAGAGAAAACTAGAAAAAACGAAAAAGTCAGAAGCTGAACTGCCTACTATTTATGCTGCTGATTAAATATAAGGCAGAAACCTACCCTTTCTCTGTTAATAACCTTTTGAAATCAATCATTTTTTATTTTAGCATTAAAATTGCTTTTTAAATAGACAGGAGGTTGCAGTAATGAAGAAGATTGAGGCGGTGATTAAGCCTTTTAAACTCGATGAGGTAAAGGATGCCTTAAATGCCATAGGTGTCCAAGGCATTACCGTGACCGAGGTAAAGGGGTTCGGCAGGCAGAAGGGTCATACCGAGCTTTACCGGGGAGCAGAGTATGTGGTGGATTTCCTCCCAAAAGTGAAGATCGAGACAATCGCCGCCGACAATCTGGTAGCCAAGATTATCGAGACCATCGAGACTACGGCCAAGACGGGACGAATCGGGGATGGGAAAATTTTCGTTACTTCTGTTGACGAAGTGATTCGCATTCGCACCGGTGAGCGGGGAGAAGCTGCGATATGAAAAGTAAAAAGAAGAAAACGGGCAAAAGGAGCAGTACCCGGAAAGCTATCCAGAACGCAACAGCCCAGAAACCACTCGAGAAAAAATCGGCAAAAAAGGAATCAGCGATTGCGGGACACGCAGGCGATGCAAGCAAACAGAAGACCAAAGCGGTCACTGTACGAATTTCAGAACGGGAGGATAAAATGACACCAAAAGATGTACTGAAGTTGGCAAAAGAGAGCAAGGCAATGATGGTAGACATGAAATTCATGGACTACCCCGGGCTGTGGCAGCACTTCTCCGTCCCGGTGGAGGAATTGACCGAAGGCATATTTGAAGAAGGCCTCGGGTTCGACGGATCGAGCATTCGAGGATGGCAAGCGATCCACACGAGCGACATGCTCGTGGTTCCTGACGCCGAAACAGCGGTTATGGATCCCTTCACCAAGTATCCGACGCTCTCGCTTATCTGCAACATCGTTGACCCCATCACCAAGGAGCGATACAGTCGCGATCCGCGCTACATAGCGCAGAAGTCCGAGGCGTACCTCAAGTCCACCGGCATCGGCGACACCTGCTACATGGGACCCGAGCCTGAGTTCTTCATCTTCGACGACATCCGCTTCGACCAGAATTCCCACGCCGGTTATTACTTCCTCGACAGCGTGGAAGGTATATGGAACAGCGGCAGGGATGAGAAGCCGAACTTGGGATACAAGCCGCGCCACAAGGAAGGCTATTTCCCGGTGCCTCCCATTGACAGCCAGGAGGACATCCGCACCGAGATGGTGGAAGAGATGCAGAAGGTTGGTATCTACGTAGAGAAACAGCATCATGAGGTGGCCACTGCCGGTCAGGCCGAGATCGACATGCGGTTCAACCCACTGGTCAAAATAGCTGACCAGCTCATGTACTTCAAGTACATTATCAAGAATGTGGCGAAGCGCCACGGCAAGACCGTGACCTTCATGCCCAAGCCGCTCTTCGGCGACAACGGCTCAGGCATGCACACGCATCAGTCCATCTGGAAGAACGGCAAACCCCTTTTCGCTGGCGATGGCTATGCGGGCATGTCCCAGCTTGCACTGAACTATATCGGCGGCATCCTGAAGCACGCGAAGGTGATTGCTGCGTTCACCAACCCAACAACGAACTCCTACAAGCGTCTAACCCCGGGATTTGAGGCTCCGGTGAATTTGGCTTACTCCAGCCGTAACCGGTCGGCCTCCGTCCGCATCCCTATGTACAGCGCGAACCCCAAGGCAAAGCGTATCGAGGTCCGCTTCCCCGACCCATCCTGTAACCCCTACCTAGCGTTCGCGGCCATGCTGATGGCTGGCCTTGATGGTATCGAGAACAAGATTGATCCGGGCCAACCGCTCGACAAGGATATCTACGATATGGCGCCCGAAGAACTGGCGAGCGTGCCGACTATGCCGGGCTCGCTTGACGAGGCCCTTAATAATCTCGAGGCAGACCACAACTTCCTTCTGAAGGGCGATGTGTTCACCAAGGACGCCATCGAGACCTGGATAAGTTACAAGAGATCCAAGGAAGTGGATGCCCTCCGTCTTCGACCCCATCCCTACGAATTCTTCCTGTATTACGATCTCTAATATCTCCGCGATTCAAGAAATGGATCGTCCAGACCGGGACCTCTCATCAGCAGGGGTCCCGGTTTTTTTATTAGGTGATAAATACGGAGTCCGGAGGCCTCTGCTGTTCCTTTTGTTACCGCTCGTGCCTGGTGCCGGTTGCACCGTTCAGCTGCAGAGAGAGTTACGAAAAATCTGAGGGGGAGGGAAAAAAGAGAGCCGGAGAATCCATTTCATAAGAAACATTTCTTCTTGATTTTTTTGCTGGTTCGTAAGATAATGGCCGTCTTAAATCAATTACAACATTTTCGAGGAGGTTGGTCACATGCGTATCATCTTATTGGGTGCACCGGGCGCGGGTAAGGGCACGGTGGCGAAGCTTCTGACGGCACTTGACGGTTCGGTGCAGATATCGACTGGGGATATTCTCCGGGGTGCGGTCAAAGCTGGCACGCCGCTTGGCAAAGAGGCCCAGGGATATATGGACCGGGGCGACTTGGTCCCCGATTCATTGATCATGGGCATCATGGAGCAGCGGCTTCAGGAACCAGATATGAAAAAAGGATTCCTGCTCGATGGATTCCCACGAACCATTCCGCAGGCTGACGCGCTCGATGCTTTGCTCAAGAAACTCAAAATCAGGCTCGACCTGGTGGCGAACATCGATGTCCCGCGAGACGTGATTCTCGATCGCCTAACCACGCGGCGGACGTGCTCGAATCCCTCCTGCCAGGAGATCTACAACGTGAAGAGCAACCCGCCGGCCCCCGGCGACAAGTGCAAGAAGTGCGGCAGCCCGGTGATTCAGCGCGCCGACGAGACCGTGGAGGCGATTTCCAAACGGCTGAATGTCTACAACGAAAAAACAGCACCGCTTATCGGATACTACGAGAAGAAAGGCATGCTGGTTGCCATCCGCGAGACGAGCAGCGATGGCGTGGTGAAGGCGATTCAGAAAGGGATTGCAGCGAAAAAGTAGTTCTTTGCCGGGACAAAAGCAAAGGCGGGATGAATTCATCCCGCCTTTGCTTTTGTCCCATTTACAACAATTGTAAACTAGCGATAACACCTGGTTGCCTACTCTTCTAAATAATGACAGATGGAGAAAATATCAGGAAGGACACTATACATTATATATTGTTAACGGAGTATCATTGCATGAACCGTGAAACCCCCACTACAGTCGCGACAGCGATTTAGTGGCGGGCAGTTCATAGGCGAGGTTCTTCGCTTCGCTCAGATTGATAGTGGCATGAAAGAGATTGATGATGAGATATACTAGGTAGGCATCCTATCGATCTTTTCCCAGGGAACCGCAACAATATCTCCATCTATGGGAATCGTTTGCAAATCGGGTTGTCTGAAGAGGGCGGTCATCTTCTGGGAAGGGAAATATGAACCGCAACAAACAAGACTGAGAAGCGCACCAGACTTAGGGCCGCGTGTCAGCTCAAACTCTGAACAGGGAAACTTCTTGTTCTCTTCAAGATGAAACAAATATTGACCCCGCAAAAATAGGGTGCGACCATCTTTCAGATGAAGAAAATAACCACCGCCTTCATCCTCCAATTCTTCAACTCTGATCGCCTTCGTGGCATGGAAGCGAGTCACCTCGGCGACACCGCCGGCTAGATCATCCTGATAGGAGGTGAGTGAAAAACTGCGACGTAATTTCATGTAAGAGCGAATGCTGTAGACAAGCCAGGCAACAATGATAATTGAAAAAAGAGCAGGGAAGTATAGACTTAAGAAGCCCAGAACGTGGTTAACGGCGTAAAGGATGCAGATACTGATTGCTGAGCACAATGCCGCCATAAACAAAGCACTGCCCAGAGTGAGTGGGTTCTCTGCCTTGGCTATCAAAGCTTGGCGCTCCTCATTGGTTAATGGTCTTACCGTGGTCATGTCTAAACCTAGCAGATGCACCGCATACGGCCGATTATGAAAAATAATCTATATATTTATATAAAACTACTCAATTGCAGATTCTGAGAGAGAAATCAAGAAAAATGACAACGTGCTGTTTGAGTGATCCCGCGCTGTTCTGTGACCTGAATCAATGCATGGTATTTGCATACAACGCTATAGTCTGACCGGCACACCCCGTTCCTTCAAATATTCCTTCGCCTGCCTGATGGTATATTCCCGGAAGTGGAAGATAGAGGCTGCGAGGGCGGCATCGGCCTTGCCTTTCGTGAATCCATCATAGATATGTTCCAGGTTCCCGACGCCGCCGGAGGCGATGACTGGAATCGTGACTGCTTCGGCCACAGCGCGGGTCAGCTCTAGATCATAACCCGTTTTCTGACCGTCCTGGTTCATGCTTGTGAGCAGGATCTCTCCAGCTCCGTACTCTTCCATTTTCCGTGCCCACTTGACAGCATCAATACCCATGGGCTTCCTTCCGCCATGAGTGTAGACTTCCCACTGCATTGCGGATGTCGGATTGTGGATTGCGGAATCACTGAGGAAGAGCGACCTGTATTTTGGATCATCGGCCCATTTAAGCGGAGGCTTGAAACTCTTGTCGTGCAGGACAACGCGCTTGGCGTCGATGGCAACGACAATGCACTGGCTGCCGAAGCGCATGGATGCCGCTTTGATGAACTCAGGATCGTGCACCGCAGTTGTGTTGATCGAGACCTTGTCCGCTCCGGCCAGGAGGAGATTTCGGATGTCATCCAAATTCTTGATCCCTCCCCCGACGGTGAGAGGCATAAAGACCTGCTCCGCCGTCCTGCGCACAACGTCGAGGATGATGCCCCGCTCTTCATGGGAGGCGGTGATGTCCAGGAAAGTGAGTTCGTCCGCGCCCTGTTCGTCATAGAACTTGGCGTTTTCTACGGGGTCTCCTGCATCGATCAGGTTCACGAAACTGACACCCTTCACGACACGGCCGCCCTTCACATCGAGGCAGGGTATTATTCTTTTTGTCAGCATTTTATTTTTTTATCTCATGTTTCGCGAAAAAAAGATACCAAAAGCACAGCAAAAGGGTCATGCTCCTGCAGAGAGGTGAAGGACCCAGAGTAAGACCGGTCTCATCTTGAATGCTTCTCCTTGAGAACTCTGCGTGCTATGCGAGAAACTAGAGTGCCTGCTACCGGACGCATCGGTTGTCGTTTAGCTTGACAAACAATATGGCTTCCCTCAAATCGAGGGAGCCGCTGTAAATCGCTTTCCCAGTGATCACCCCGCTCACGCCGGAGTATCGCACCGTAAGAAGGTTTTCAATGTCCTTCATTGTGTGAACGCCGCCGGAGGCTATGACCGGGATATGGATCTCCTTGGCGAGCGCCTTGGTAGCCTCAATATTCGGGCCTGAGAGCATGCCGTCGCGCCTGATATCGGTGTAGATGATTGCAATGACGCCATAGTCCTGCATCTGCTTCGCCAGGTCAATTGCCTTTACTTTGGTGACTTCGGCCCAGCCTTTGATCGCGACCATGCCATCCTTGGCATCGACGCCCACGATGATCTTTCCCGGGAATCTCACGCAGGCTTCCCGTACAAAAGCAGGGTTCTCGATGGCTGCCGTGCCGAGAATGATTTTGTCGATCCCGACGGAGACCAGGGTGTTGATCGTGGTTATATCCCTTATGCCGCCACCGACCTCGATCGGGATCTTGATGGCGGCACGAATGGCCTTGATGGCATCGAGGTTCTTCGGTACGCCGGCAAAGGCTCCGTTCAAGTCTACGACGTGCAGGAGCTCTGCACCTTGGGACTCCCAATGCCTTGCCACAGTCGGCGGATCTTCAGAGTAGACCGTGGCCTTCTCCATAAGTCCCTGTTCGAGGCGCACGCACTTGCCTTCTTTTAAATCAATTGCAGGGATGATTAACATAAAAACATCAAAACATATTTATCGCAGAGGACGCAGACGGAATCCCAAATGGCTTTGGGGAAAAAAAGCTGCGCGCCTTGCTTAGAGTCGTCAAATATTCCTTTGCTTTCTTTCATTGTCAATTCGTTTGTCCTCCCCCGCGTCCGTTGCCGTGAAATCAAGCCTTTTGCTCTCCGAACCGCTTCAGGATCGACAACCCCAAGCTTTGGCTCTTCTCTGGATGAAACTGGACAGCGAAAATATTGTCCTTCCAGATGCTCGATACGAACTCGATACCATAGGGCGTTGTCGTTGCGATCACACTTTTGTCTTCAGGCACCACGTGGAACGAGTGCACGAAATACACATGGCTGTTGTCGGGGACATCCTGAAGCGCCGGGACCTGCCGCTTGATTGATATTGAATTCCAGCCCATATGCGGGATCTTGAGATCCGCGAATTCCGGCCCCTTGAACCGGATCACGCGGCCTTTGATGATATCCAGCCCTTTCGAAAGCCCGAACTCCTCGCTTTCCGTGAAGAGAAGCTGGAGGCCGAGACAGATGCCGAGAAAGGGTTTGCCGGACCTGATCGTCCTGTGCACTGCATCGATGAGGCCGTACTCCTCGAGATTTCGCATACAGTCAGGGAAGGCTCCTACTCCGGGCAGTACAACTTTCGAAGCATCCATGATCGTTTTCGCGTCGTTCGTGACCACGACTTCATGGCCCATGCGCTCGAAACCTTTCTGAACGCTTCGCAGATTTCCCATTCCATAATCGATAATAGCAATCATATAATTAATAAAAAATACGCGACACAGATTTTCACAAGTGAACGTGGATGAAAATCAAATTCCTGAGGGATACACATGGGTACGGAAAAAGTAGATTGAAAACCTGAAGTCACATCCGATATTTCAGATTTTATCCGTGTCCAAGTAGAATTTTGGTTTTTCCGCATCAATCTGCGTTCACCAGCGCCAAAGATATTTTATATCGTTCCCTTTGTCGAAAGCACGCCCTTGATCCTGGGATCGATGGTCGTGGCCTGGTCCAGGGCGCGGCCGAAGGCCTTGAAGATGGCTTCGAGCATATGGTGAACGTCGCGGCCGTAAAGGAGACGAATATGAAGGTTCATCCCCGCATGGTTCACAACAGACTGAAAGAAGTCTTCTGCCAGTCCGGGGTCGAAGTCCTTGAGCTTGTACTTCTTCGGCAGTTCGACCTGGTATGATAGGTAGGGCCTGCCGGACAGGTCCATCACCACCTGCGCCAAGGTCTCGTCCATGGGTACGGTCACGTCTCCGTATCTGCGGATGCCCTTGCTGTCACCGAGAGATTTTTTGATTGCCTGGCCGAATGCGATGCCTAGGTCCTCTACCGTGTGATGATCATCGATCTCTGTATCGCCCTTGGCCTTGATCGAGAGGTCGAAGAACCCGTGCTTGGCAATGTGGGAGAACATGTGGTCCATGAACGGTACGGATGTCTTGATATTATACGCACCCGTACCGTCGAGATTTAAGGATATCTTGATGTCCGTCTCTTTGGTTTTACGTTCGATCGTCGCTTTGCGGGGCATGTACCTTCTCCTTACAGAAGTTGAGGAGTCTATGAATTAACCCCGCAACTCAAAAACTCCTAAATGTTCAGAACATTACGCAGTTCCGCGATAAACGCACGGTTCTCTTCCGGTTTCCCCAAGGTCACGCGCAGACAGTTCTTGAGCGGTCCGGGCCTGTTTAAATTCTTTATTAGAATCCCCGCCTGTTTGAGCTTCGTATAGATACGCGTTGCATCAGTCGATGTTTTGAACAGAATGAAATTGGTTTCTGACGGGTAGGCCTTAATGCCTTTCATCTGCGACAAAACATTATATAGGTTTTCCCGCTCTGAAATCAACAGGGAAATCTGTCGTTCGATGATGTTTTTGTGCTTGAGCGCTGCAACAGCAGCGGCCTGTGACAGCGTGTTAATGTTGTACGGCAGTCTGATCTTGTTCAGTTCCTCAATAACCATTGGCGAGGCTGCCAAAACTCCTACGCGAAGGCCTGCAAAACCTATCTTTGATAGTGTGCGGAGGATGATCATGTTCGGAAACTTCCTGAGCTCGGGAAGATAGGTCTTTCGGGAGAAATCAAAATATGCTTCATCGATCACTACGGCGGCAGCGGCCTTATGCAGGATTTTTCGTACAGCGGCATCGGAGAAACGGTTGCCCGTAGGGTTGTTTGGGCAGGCGAGAAAGATCGCTTTTGCTTTGACGTCTTTTGCCTTTTTGAGCATCTTGTCGGCATCGAGGGAAAAGTCCTTTTCGAGAGGTACAGCGACAACGTCCTGTGATAGCGCTCGGGAAGTGATCTCGTACATCGCAAAGGTGGGTACGGGGATGATCACCGGTCCGCCAAATGCGAGGATTATCGCTTGAATAAGTTCATCTGAGCCGTTGCCGAGAATCATAAGGTCCGAATCCATGCCCCAGAGCGCGGCAATCGCCTTCTTCAGCCCTACCGCCGATGGGTCAGGATAGCGGTTAATGAACGCTTCTTGCACCGCTCTCCCGATCTCGCGGTTGACGTGAACCGGGGGAGGGAAGGGATTCTCCATGGCGTCGAGCTTGATGCGGCATGGCGTTTCATCAATATGATACGCAGCAAGCTTGC
The DNA here is from genome assembly GCA_035516175.1 of Nitrospirota bacterium. Classification (GTDB taxonomy): domain Bacteria; phylum Nitrospirota; class UBA9217; order UBA9217; family UBA9217; genus DASPSR01. The sequence continues at coordinate 9,876 of DATJAO010000052.1, read as the reverse complement.
GTACCTGCGGTTTGATGAGCCTGATGATCTCTTTTATCTTTGATGATTTCATGGGTTCTCATGCAATATACAAGAATCGGAAATCTTGCACAAGGAGAAAATGACATAATTGGATACCTGATACGGATAAGCCAGAACCAGAAGATACATGAAGTCGAATTGCACGTATTAGTCGAATATCACTAAGGCTGAGCATCTTAAAGAAGAATTAATAAGACATAGGGAGAAAAAGAACTGAATAAACTCCGCTTGTTTTGAAAACCTTTTTAAAATGGTGTGGTGCCGAACTTAATATTAGCTGACTCCACCATTTACCTGCAAGCGGCAGATTGACTACCGGGATCGAACCCATTTTGCAAAGTCATCAGTTAAGAAGGTGCTTCTCGTTAATAAGGCAACGAAGGCGGGATTATCAATAGAGGAGTTTTTGAAGCTACGTGTTGAATAATTAAGGCGGCTTTGCGAGCCGCCTTAATTATTATCATCTGCAGTGTAAAACCCCGTTTCTTCAAGGAGGGCAGGATGTCAAGGGATGACTTTGTTCAGCGGATACTCCACAATCCCCGACGCGCCCCTGCGCTTGAGCCGCGGGATGAGATTGCGGGCTTGCTTTTCGTCCAGGATCACTTCCAGGCTTACCCACTGGGGGTCTGTCTGGTGTGAGATCGTGGGGGCATGCATGGAGGGGAGCAGGCTGCAGATCTCCTTTAGGTTCGCCTTGGGTGCGTTCATCTTGAGGCCGACCTTTTCCTCGGCTGAGAGCGCGCCCTGGAGCAGCATGGTCATATTGTCGATCTTCCTCTTTTTCCAGGGATCTTTCCAGGATTTCTTATTCGCGATGATTCTGGTGGTGGATACTAGCATGACCTCGAGTATCCTGAGCTTGTTCGCTTTGAGCGAACTGCCGGTCTCGGTGAGCTCCACGATGGCGTCTGCGAGCTGTGGCGGCTTCACTTCCGTCGCACCCCAAGAAAACTCCACCTCCGCAGTGACACCCTTGGACCGGAGGTACTTCTTGGTATAACCTACGAGCTCAGTGGCGATGCGCTTGCCGTTCAAGTCCCTGAGCGTCCTGATTGCAGAATCTTCAGGCACAGCCACAACCCAGCGTACCGGGGTGAGCCCCCCCTTAGCGTAACGAAGTTCGGCGATATCTACCACGTCCGCACCCTGCTCGAGGATCCAGTCCTTACCGGTAAGGCCCACATCAATCACGCCGTTGTCCACGTAGCGTGCCATCTCCTGAGCGCGCACGAGGATGCACTCGATGTCAGGATCGTCGATGCTCGGGTAGTAGCTGCGCGAGCCGACCTGGACTCGGTATCCAGCCTTGGCGAAAAGCTTGAAGGTCGAGTCCTGCAGGCTCCCCTTGGGCAAGCCGAGCTTGAGCTTGGGAACCGCCGGAGCGGCAGACTTTGGTGCGGTCTTTTTCGATTTCGTTGGCATTGTGTCTCCTTTAAACGGTCTGACAGGATGACGGAGTAACATCTGATTTTATCTTATCCAGCTAATCCTATAAAAATGGTTTAAGTCGTTTCGGTTATTTTTTTGCCATTCTCACCCTGATGGTGTTCCCGTGCGCCTCAAGCCCTTCCACATCAGCGATCTGCATTACGGCCTCAGCCACCTTGTCGAGCCCTTCCCGTGTGTAGAATATGAGGCTGGACTTCTTCATGAAACTGTCCGTGGAAAGGGGGGAGAAGAACCGCGCCGTTCCGCCGGTCGGCAGCACATGGTTCGGTCCCGCAATATAGTCTCCCACGGACTCGGGCGTGAAGTGGCCAAGGAAAATGGCGCCGGCGTTCTTGATATGGGCCAACAAATCAAAGGGCATCTCCACAGCAAGTTCAAGGTGCTCCGGGGCGATGGAATTCGAAACGTCTGCTGCCTCCTGTAGCGTTTTGACAAGCACGATGGCGCCAAACCGGTCAATGGCTTTGCGTGCGATTTTCTTTCTCGAGAGGTTCGCGAGCTGTCGCTCGACGTCGGCGTCCACCTTTTCCGCGAGATCCCGAGACGTGGTGACGAGGATGGAAGACGCGAGCTCGTCATGCTCGGCCTGCGAGAGCAGGTCTGATGCAACAAATGCCGGATTTGCCGTATGGTCGGCGATGATCAATATCTCGCTTGGTCCGGCGATCATATCTATGTCCACCTGACCGAAAACGTACCGTTTTGCCGTTGCCACGTAAATGTTGCCCGGGCCCACGATCTTGTCGACCTTGGGGATCGTCGCAGTCCCGTAGGCCATGGCTGCTATCGCCTGGGCGCCGCCGATCTTGTATATCTCGGTCACCCCGGCGATGTCCGCGGCAACAAGGATGTAGGGATTCATATTCCCGCCCGGGACCGGGGAGCACATGATGAGTTGCTCCACGCCAGCCACCGTTGCCGGGATCACGTTCATGAGCACTGACGACGGGTAGCAGGCCTTGCCGCCCGGAACGTAAACGCCGACGCTCCTAATAGGCCGCGCCAGCTGACCGAGGATGACGCCGTCCGCCTCCTGACTGACCCAGGAACTCGACTTCTGTTTCTCGTGGAAGGCACGTATGTTCTGTGCTGCAAGTTTGAGCGCTTCGACCTTTTTAGCGTCCACCTTTGAGTAGGCTTCCTTGATCTCATCCTGCGAAACTCTGACGTCCTTGAGCGTGAGGACCGTACGGTCGAACTTCTCCGTGTATCCGAGCACTGCCGGGTCGCCCTGCTTTCGTACTTGCTCGACTACTTCACGAACTGCTGTGGCGACTTCCTCGGTCGCGGTTTCGCCGCGGTTGACAATCCGCTTGAGCTCGGTGATGATTTCTTCCTGCTGCGAGTCGATGATCTTCATAAAAAATCCTTAATAAATAATATGTTAACCATGGAGTCACAGAGGCTCAGAAAAAATCTTGAATCTGTTCCTCGAGTTGAGCCTCTACTGTGACATCGGGTCTCTGTGGTGGGTGGAATATTATACCCTTTTTATGTCCGCGCCGAGTGCTGAAAGCTTCTCCTCAATATGCTCATAGCCCCGGTCAAGGTGGTAAATGCGAGAAATAACGGTCTGGCCTTCAGCCGCAAGGCCCGCGAGGATAAGTGAGGCGCTCGCGCGGAGGTCTGTCGCCATAACGGGTGCTGCAGAAAGTTTAGGCACGCCCTTGACGATGGCGCTCCGGCCTTCGGTCAGAATGTTCGCCCCCATCCTGCGGAGCTCGGCCACGTGCGTGAAGCGGTTCTCGAAGATGGTCTCGTTGATCACGCTCGTACCCTCTGCGAGGGCCATAAGACTCATGAACTGCGCCTGCATGTCCGTGGGGAATCCCGGATACTCAAGCGTCTTGATGTCCACAGCCTTGATTTTGCGCGGGCCATTAACGCGGATTGCTCCGTTGTCCGTATTTATTTCGGCACCCGCCTCGGCAACCTTGGACAGGACAGCGTCGAGGTGTCCGGGGAAGCAGTTCTTGATCGTAAGTGTACCGCCTGTGATGGCTGCGGCGATCACGAATGTTCCTGTCTCTATCCTGTCGGGCATCACAGTGTAACTCATGGGCACTAGGCTCTCGACACCCTGAATCCTGATGATATCCGTTCCCGCGCCTTCGATCTTTGCGCCCATCTGCATGAGGGCGTTGGCAAGGTCGATGACTTCAGGCTCGCGCGCAGCGTTCTCGATCATGGTCTCCCCCTTCGCGAGCACCGCTGCCATTAGGATATTCTCAGTTCCGGTCACGGTCACCGTGTCGAAATAGACATGCGCCCCACGGAGCTTTTTTGCTTTTGCGACCACATATCCGTGTTCGATCTCAACTGCGGCTCCGAGCTTAGCGAGTCCCATTAGGTGGAGATTGATGGGGCGGGCGCCGATGGCGCACCCGCCCGGCAGCGAAACCCGGGCTTTGCCCATGCGCGCCACGAGTGGCCCGAGCACGAGCACCGATGCGCGCATGGTCCTCACGAGGTCATAAGGCGCCTCGGGGTTTGTAAGTCTGCTCGAATCGAGGCGGACATTGTGACCCTGCCGTTCGAACGTTATCCCCATATTCTGGAGGATTTTCCCGAGCGTGGTAACGTCAGCCAGGTGAGGGACATTGGCTATTGTGTGTCCGCCTTCGCACAACAGTCCCGCGGCAATGATCGGAAGTGCAGCATTCTTTGCACCGCTGATCACGACCTCGCCACTCAGTTTTATGCCGCCTTGAATTACAATCGTTTTCATAACGGTTTATGCTGTTTACTGTGTTTCGATTTCACCGAAGAAATCCTAGCCTCTAAGATCGCAATACTAAGCAATTACGAATATTGTAATATCGAAACTAGTTTAAATAGATCTGATGTCGATGATTTCCATATTATATTGCTACCAAAGAATCAAATTCATCTAAAATTAGCACGAAAATTTTACCGCAAGGACGAAAGAAACGCTGAAAAAACCAGAGGCTTACTTGTTTATAGCATTAAAAAATCCTTCGCGACCTTAGCGCCTTGGCTGTTCAAAGGTCTGTTTTGGTTCCGGTCTGCCAGGGTTAGGATTGAGAGTTTAGAAATCCTGATTTGCTCGATTCATTTTTTTCTTGTAACAATCACTCGCTCGATTCCGGCGAGGTCTTTCATTATCTCCGGCATCTCGTATCGGTTGGTGTCATTTACCATCCTTATGAGTGCGTCTGACTGTCCCTGTCCCATCTCCATGATGAGCGCACCATGTTTTTTCAAAAACTCCGGCGCCGTGCCGATTATCCTCTGCTGAATTTCTGTCCCTTTCGGGCCAGCGATGAGCGCCAGCCCGGGTTCAAAGTCCCTGACCTCGGGTTGAAGCGCGGGCAGGTCTCCGGAGCGCACATAGGGTGGGTTCGAAACGATAATGTCAACCATCCCCTGAAGGTTGAGTTCAGCGAGCGGTCCGAATAGATCTCCTTCGAGGAACCGAATGCGGTCCGACACGTCATGCTTTCGCGCGTTCTCTCTGGCAACGGCCAGTGCTCGATTGGACTTATCCGTTGCAAAGATGCGAGCAGCGTCGGTCTCCTTCGCCAGGCTCACCGCGATGCATCCAGATCCGACACAGAGATCGACAATTGTAACCTGCCTGCCTCCCTTCCGAATGATCTTGAGCGCCGCTTCTACAACCAGTTCCGTTTCCGGCCTCGGGATCAACACGTCCGGCGTGACGCTGAAATTAAGACCCCAGAATTCCTGCTCGCCAGTGATGTACTGGAGCGGCTCCCGCAGTGCCCTGCGGTTGACCGCGTCCTCAAAGAGCGCCCGCTGTGCCTCGTCAAGAGATTCGTCGCTATGGATGATGAGCCACGCGCGGTCTCTCATGAACGTGTGAGAAAGAAGTATTTCAGCGTCGAGTCTGGCATTGCTTATCCCGTGCACTGATAATCTTTGTGCTGCTTGGTATATCGCTTCAGCGAGCGTCACTGTGATAAATTGCGAATTGCAGAATGCGGATTTCGGAATAAGGGCTTTCAAGCTATAGGCCGCAATCCGAATTCTGCAATGGTCTTACAGGTTCTTCAGTCGTTCGGCGTTTGCCGCTGCGGTCAACGCATCTATGAACTCGTCGAGGTCGCCGTCCAGTACAGACTCGAGCCGGTAGAGAGAAAGCCCGATGCGGTGATCGGTCACCCTGCTCTGCGGGAAATTATACGTCCTGATCTTCTCGCTGCGCTCTCCCGTCCCTACCTGCGCTTTGCGGTCCTGTGCGGTATCGGCTTCCTGTTTTTCACGCTCCCGTTCAAGCAGGCGGGAACGGAGGATCTTCATCGCCTTTTCGCGGTTCTTGAGCTGTGAGCGTTCATCCTGGCACGCGACCACCTCGCCAGTGGGGATGTGGGTGATCCTGACTGCGGAATAGGTCGTGTTCACACTCTGTCCGCCGGGCCCGGAAGAACAGTAAGTGTCTATCCTGAGGTCCTTTGATTCGATCTGCACATCCACATCGTCGGCCTCTGGCAGCACGGCTACGGTCACGGTGGACGTATGGATCCGGCCGCTCGCCTCGGTTGCCGGGACACGCTGTACGCGATGTACGCCACTCTCATATTTGAGTCTGCTGTAGACGCCCTTGCCCTGGATCTGGGCGATGACTTCCTTCACGCCGCCTACACCTGTGGTGCTCATGTCAAGCAGGGTGACTTTCCATCGTTTCTTCTCGGCATAGCGCGAGTACATGCGGAAGAGCTCGGCAGCAAAGAGGCCTGCCTCATCTCCGCCCGCTCCTGCACGGATCTCGATGAAAATATTTTTTTCGTCGCGGATGTCCTTGGGCACCAGCATGACCCGGAGTTCCTGTCCCATCTGCTCGCTCCTAGGCAGAAGCTCCTTGAGCTCGGTTTCAGCCATTGCACGGAGCTCGGGATCCGACTTTTTGTCCTCAGTGATCTCCTCGGCCTCTCGTATCTGCTTCAGAATTTCCTGATACGCCCGGTAATGGTTCACCACGTCCTCGATGTCCGACCGCTCCTTCGAGTACTTTTGGTACTGCTGGTGGTCGGCTGCGACCGCCGGATCGGATAAGAGCCTGGTCAGCTCATCATATTTTTCTACCACTGCATCTAATTTCTTGTACATAGGGAAAAATCTATCATAGAGGCACGGAGATTACCATTGAGTGAGGCTGAACTAACGGGATTAATAAAAAGGATTGAAATACGACCTTATCCTGTTCATCCTGTAAAAGGCGATCTTTATAATTTCTCTGTACCTCAGTGCCTCCGCAATTAGCGTGATTGTATTGTCCAACAAAAAACCCCGCGTCAGCGGGGTTCCATCGCAATAGCTTCTTTTAACGCCCTGATGGCGACCTCTATTTGGTCATCCGACGGTTCTCGCGTTGTGAGGCGTTGAAGCCAGAGGCCCGGAAGCATCAGGGTCTCGATAAGGGGATGTCCGCGCCTCTTGGCGCTGTACCTAATGAATTCGTACCCCAGTCCGGCGATCACCGGCAGCAGTATGATCCTCGAAAGGCCTTTTGACCAGAGGGGCCAGCTGGCCGGGATAAGCGAAAACAGAATGATGGAAAGCGCTATCACCGTGAGCAGGAAGCTTGTCCCGCAGCGCGGGTGGATGCAGGAGTAGTGACTCGCATTCTGCACCGTAAGCTCGACTCCGGCCTCGTGGGCTGCGATGGCCTTGTGCTCGGCCCCGTGGTACTCAAAGACCCGGCGGATGTCCTTCATGCAAGAGATACCGGACACATATCCCAGGAACAGCGCAACCCTGAGGGTCCCGTCCGTAAGATTAAAGAGGATGCTGTTCCTGCTGACGGCATCATATTTTGCGCCGAGCAAGTTGGTGAGCAGGAGAGGAAGCGCCAAGAAGAGTCCCAAAGCGAAGGCGAGCGCCAGAATGATGGTCCCCGCCATCGCAAGAGGGCTGATCTCTTCTTTCTTTCCGTCGTCGCCATCAAGCGCTTCGTTCGCCGAGAAATTGAGCGCTCGTATTCCAAGCCACATCGCTTCGAAGAGCGCTGCCGAGCCGCGGATGATTTTTTTCTTCAGCAGGGGGAACCGTTCTCCGAGCGGCGTGAGCAGTTGAGTGAACACCGCGATCTCCGCCCCGGGTTTGCCGCCTTTGCGCACGGCTACGGTGAAGACGTGTGGTGAGCGCATCATCACACCTTCGAGCACTGCTTGGCCACCTATGGTTAATTTCTCTGACAAGACAGGGACCTCGCTTCAGGCTTTTTTAGGACCATACAATTTGAGCCGGCGGATTAAGCCTTCTTGTACTTTTTCCTGAACTTGTCCACGCGGCCTTCGGTGTCGATGAGTTTCTGCTTACCGGTGAAGAATGGGTGGCAGTTCGAACAAATGTCGAGCTTCACGTCCTGCTTCGTGGAGCGGGTCTGGAACGATTCACCGCAGGCGCAGTGAACCGTCGTAACCTTGTAATCTGGATGAATTCCTTGTTTCATAGTGCTGTCCTCCTGAAATAAAACCATAGCCACAGCGATCGGCTGTGGCTAATTTTGTTGAGGCAGAAATATTATACCAAACTATGGAAAATTACAAGAAAAAAATTTTACCCTGATGAAGGACACTAGCAACCGACACAGGTGACGGACGTCATTTCCCTGAGATGCCGGCTGTAACCGTAACCGAGTTCATGAGTGAGCATTGCTCACTAGCGAAATCTATTTGTTCATGGAATCCAGGAAATCCCTGTTTGTTTTTGCCTGCTTAAGCTTCTCGAGCAGAAACTCCATGCTCTCCACAGTCGAGAGGGGGTTTAGGACCTTGCGGAGCACCCACATACGGTTGAGATCGTCCTTGTCCACAAGAAGCTCTTCCTTGCGAGTACCAGACGCGTTGATATCAATGGCCGGGAACACGCGCTTGTCTACGAGCTTCCGGTCGAGGTGTAGCTCCATGTTACCCGTGCCCTTGAATTCCTCGAAGATCACGTCGTCCATGCGGCTGCCGGTGTCGACGAGTGCAGTCGCGAGGATGGTGAGGCTGCCTCCATCCTCGATGCTCCGGGCGGCGCCAAAGAAACGTTTGGGCCGCTGGAGCGCATTGGCATCCAGACCGCCGGAGAGCACTTTGCCCGAGGCGGGGATGATGGCGTTGTGCGCCCGAGCAAGGCGGGTGATGCTGTCGAGCAGGATTACGACGTCCTTCTTGTGCTCTACGAGGCGCTTGGCCCGTTCGCTCACCATGTCGGCGACCTGTACGTGCCGCTGCGGCGGTTCGTCGAAGGTCGAACTGATGATCTCTGCCTTTACTTGGCGCTGCCAGTCAGTTACTTCTTCTGGCCGTTCGTCAATGAGCAGAACAATGAGCTTGATATCTTTATGATTCTTCAGGATAGCCTTGGCGATGGCCTGGAGCAGCATGGTCTTTCCGGTCCGCGGCGGGGCAACGATCATGCCGCGCTGACCCATACCGATAGGCGTGATGAGGTCCATGGCACGGGTCGTGTAGTCAGTCGGAGAATGTTCGAGTTTGATCTTCTTTTCGGGATAGTAGGGCGTGAGGTTGTCGAAGAGGATCTTGGTCCGGGAGATCTCTGGGTCCTCATAATTAATGGCGTCCACTTTCAGAAGGGCGAAATAGCGCTCGCCTTCCTTCGGAGGCCGTATCTGGCCGGAAACCGTATCACCGGTGCGGATGTTGAATCGTCTTATCTGGGAAGGGGATACGTAGATATCATCTGGGCCGGGGAGGTAATTGTAATCTGGGGCTCTAAGAAAGCCGAATCCGTCGGGTAGGATCTCGAGAACGCCTTCCCCGAATATCATGCCGTTTTTCTCGGTTTGTGCCTGCAGGATGGCGAAGATGAGTTCCTGCTTCCGCATGCCGCTGACGCCTTCGACTTTCAACTCATCCGCCATTGTGGTAAGCTCGGCGATGCTTTTCCCTTTAAGTTCTACTAAGTTCATGATTCTACTCCTTGGCCGTGGTCTGCAAAGACAGACGTGGTCCGTACCCGAGAGGTGGGTTGATGTTATGCCACTCCTGTAGCAGGTATAATAGTTGCGTAAATAGTGATGATGGTTGTTACCGGGGGAGCGAGTTCCATCAGATTGTCAGCTTGTTTGAGTAATGTGAGTAATCAGCAATGGTGCTGTGTGACCGCGGTTTACCTACGGATGAAAATGCCTTTCTGTGCTAAGCGGAATGCTCTCATTCAACCTGGTTATTATGCTGGGTTAGGTAATAACAGGGGTTTTTGGTTAGGTTTACTTGATTTACAAAAAAAATATACCCCAGAAAGGCGGGTTTGTCAATATTTTATTTAACGTTTGTCAACCCAAAATAGAAATGTCCTACTGCTACCAAAGTAAAAATGTCCGCTTTTAGGAAGCAGCGGGAAGTTGTTCCGATGCTCTTCTGAGTCTCTTCCAAGGATGATTCGGCGATTGATACCGTCCTTGCTTTTCCT
>DATJAO010000051.1:0-38815 GCA_035516175.1 Nitrospirota bacterium | reverse complement strand
CTGTATGTTTCTCTTGGATCTGTCAAAAAGTGTTATCCCAAGCTCTTCTTCCAGGTTCATGATCTGCTGGCTCAAGGGCGGCTGTGCGATGTTAAGCTTTTTGGCAGCCCTCCCAAAATGAAGTTCCTCAGCCACTGCAACGAAGTATTTGAGATGTCGTAGTTCCATATTTAATAAGTATTGAGTCGATATTATCAATATATTGGACAGATGTCAAGTCAGTGACTACCATAACTATTAGAGAGTCAGGAATATCAATCGCCAAGGAGGTAATTATGAGAACCATACCTATGTGGCAAATTTGGGGAGACCGAGTATTCTATGCATATGAGCAATCACGTGAACGAGCACGTGATAGAGAGGATGACGGCGGAGCGTACCTTCCCTGCAGTCGTTCATTCTGTATACGGTGCAATAAAGGTTGCCCGAGCTGTTCGAACTGATGCAACTGACGTGGGAAGCATCGGGGAGCATAGGTTAGGATTTTTGCTGTGATTGAATTTCTACCGGCGCTTCATAATTGCCGCATAGCATCAATATATAGGAAATGACAAAGGGTTAGCATAAAATGCTAACCCTTTGTGTTTCATTGTGGTTTTTACTGGACTAGAGGATAAGGGCCGAGAAGGTTATCCCCTCCTTTACATTGAGGCCAGATCTTTTCACTTCATTCAGATTTATCAGTTGCGCTGACCACCTGCTCATCTGCAATCGCAGCGAGTTGAGCTGTTGAGCGTCGTTGTTTGCAATAAACAAAAGGGGATGTCTATAGAGACATCCCCCATCAAACAAGCAATTCAATTTTAATCAAAACCATTTAGATAAAAATTACCGGTTCCCGAATCGGCGGGAGAAATATATTTTCAAAATATATTCCCGGTTAAAGCAAAGAAGACAGGCATGTGCCAGTCTTTTTTATAGGAAACATCAGCATCCGACAGAGGGTTTCTTTTTCATCGGGGTAACTTTTGTAGCTTTCTTTTTGCCGCCTGCCTCCGTGTATTGAACGGTTACTTGATCCCCCACCTTCACATCTTTAATCAAGGAACCCGTCTCGCAATCAAAGCCCGCATCAACCGATCCGCTCTTCAATGTAAGAGTGCCTTTCGCAGCATCCACGGCGGTAACCTCTCCAGACATCTCCTTCTCCATCGCAAGCGCTACTCCAACAAACGTTAACAGAACAAAGACAATAAGAAAAAGCGACATTGCACGTTTCATAGATCCACTCATATGTACCCCCCTGTATTGAGATTTATGATGCCAAATCCAAGGCATATGCGACATATTGTATCAGAGAAATATGTCTTGTCAAGATGAAAAATCAGTGCTGTATTCGAGAAATAGGCGTTTCACCAAAGGCCAGGTCGATTGTTTACAGTTTTCTGACATCCATATTGTGGATCTTGTTACGGCGTTATCGAGTCTATCAATGGATGTGCCACGCCACTCACAGTTTATAGTTCCTTCTTCATTTTTATTGAATGGAACGGGTCGCGATCTGATTGAACGGTATAGGCTGCACCATCGAGAGAAAGCGGAAGGAACCGTCTGCGCGGCCTGGCCTCTTCAAGCTGCCCTAAAAGATGTCCCGCTCCTTGAGGCGGGGTAGTACACTGATGTCTTTTGAAACGACACTCACTGCTACTACTTCTTTGTTGGGACCCTTAATCGGGCTCAAAGTACGAAGGAAGTAATGACCGTCCCTTTGACTTCTATGTTCGTGCTGTAACGGTTCCCCTGTTTCAAAAATCTTGTTTACTTCTTCGCTAAACACTTTTGTTTCTTCTGGTGAATGGAAGTCACTGTAGGCTCTACCTACATATTCTGTATCGAAAATAAAAGAAAGCCTGGATTGGTGCTTCGCGTTCATAAATAAGTACTCGCACTTCCTATTAACCAGATATATTGAATCATCGGTAGTCTCTACGAGGGAACGATACTTCGCTTCGCTCTCCTGCAATGTCTCCTCTGTCCGTTTAAGCTCTTCGATATATAATGTCAATGGCTGATATGCAAGATAATAAATTATCGGAAAAAGGATAACTGTTAGCAACGCCGCGTCCAAAAGCGCGAACATTTGCATGGATAAAAAAGGAAAAATTGATAAAATGAGGTTGACGAGGGCTCCAGATCCGAATACTGAAGCCGTTATAAAAATAAGAAGCTCGATCGGCCTAATAAAAAACCCTGTAGAAGTTCTGCCATTTTTTTTCATATCAAGGCTTTAATCGTAGCAGGACTCTTGACAAAAATCAATATAAAGTTTATGGGGTCATTTTGAGGGTACTGCAAGCAAACTGCAAGCGTGTTGAACTCGCGCAGGGAAATGCACGGTAATTATCTTTTGTATTGTCTTATCTCGATCTTATAGCCGAACACTATTTTTTAAAGTACTCCCGAACCTTCGCTGCAATCTGGCGATGGGTCATCTTGTCAGCCGTTTCAATACTTACGATGCGTCCACTGAGCTTGTTCTTCTTCATGCGCTTTTTCAGCTCGCCTTTCGCTTCACCGGGACCAAATATCATGATAGCAGCTGCATCACGAACACAGGAAATTACCGCATCATAGTAAATGTTAAGATGCCCTACAAACGTCCTCTCCAGGCTGTCATCTGCCAGAATTTGTTTTTCATAGGGAGCTGTAGTACGTACGCCACCATAACGTCCGGGCTGCTTCTCAGCATGTGATATCATCAGTTTTATTTCTTCCCCTTTGCCTGTAACAAGCACGATCACAGCCTTCTTGTGGTCAATCCACAAACCCGCTGTGGTTTTCATGGTTATCTCCTTTGTCTCATGAAATATCTGCTGAGCCGTCTCCACATATCGAATGGTGTGGACGCGCTCTTACGAATTACCGGTTTGCTTGTGCACCAATAGTTCAGTTCGGAAGAGTGCGGACTACAGGATGTACTGCTTGCCCCCAGACTAGACTAAAAATAGCAATTCCCGTCACTATTCGCCATCCTCATGTCAATCCTTGCAGGCTTTGCACATTGGACCACTTTGCCAACCTGCACTTAACTGCAATCTTTACATGGGTCCCCCTTGACTCCGCGTCAGCGTCCCGGTCCGATTGGCCCGCTCGGCTATTTAAGCCGCTCTTTCGCTGAAGTGACGGCGTTCTTCAGTTCTGCCCATGCGGTTTCCGCGCCCGCCTTCAGAGCGTCCCATGCCTCGGTGCTTGCACCTTTAAGTTCCTGAAGTCTCTTCATCGCGACATCCCGCTTATCCTTGAGTTGTTTTATCTGGTTATCATAGCTGGTCTTCACATCAGCCTTGGCAGCACCAGCCTTAGACTCAAGCTCATCGATCTTGGCGGACCACTCCTTGAGCTGCGCAGCTAACTTATCGATATGTTCCTCTCTGCTCTTCATAATTGTTCCCTCCTTTTAAATATCTGTGATAACGCATCTTAAGTGCCGCACAACGGATATATCCGGCTCAACTTTATTTCTGTCCGGGATCACGTCTTTCGCGGCCTTGAATTCTTTTCTTACATTCGCCTCCATGATTGCCACTATCTCACTGGTTATTGCATGCCAAATACGAAGGCCGAACTCACCAAAGGCATAATCCTCCGGCCATCCGGTCGTCCTCATCATCTAAGACCCGTGGCTTTCTGTCCCCTCCTCCAGAGGGCCTGACTTTGTCGAGAATTTATTTAATTTAATCATACATATGAGTAATCGTCAATTTCCAGAATTTGCAACTCTTCACTTTATTGCATTCTGCGAACAGGGAAAGATGCAAACGGAACGCCTCGCAACCGAATGCGGTAACATCAAAAGCCATCCCATCTCCGTTAAAACAGCAAGCCGGTCCGGGACTCCCCTTCAGGCCGAAACTTCGCGTATGGACTGATAACTACAATAATCTGTTACAAAGAATGAAATAGTAAGATTCACCAGCCCCGGCCTTCTTGTCACGCCGTCTCTCTTCCTCCTTTGATGTCGGGAGGTTCCTCAGGCTCCGTTCTGCTATAATTGATTCAGTAGGAAAGTATTGATCAAGGCAGCAACGCTCTCGCTACGATCTTTTCTCTTCGACCCGCCGCAGAGGTGTCTCTATGTCAATCCTCGCAGTAATCATGGGTGTTGCTCTCATCCTTATTGTCTTGTGGGACGCCTTCGAGACCGTGATCTTCCCGCGACGTGTAACACGGCGGATCCGGCTCGTTCGTCTTTTTTACAGGGTTACCTGGCGCCTTTGGTCCGCGGCAGTTCGCGCCTTATCAACGGGGAAGAGACAGGAAAATTATTTGAGTTATTTTGGCCCGCTTTCGCTCCCCCTGTTGCTGGGTTTCTGGGCCGCCGTTCTGATCTTCGGCTTTGCGCTCCTGTACTGGGCTCCCGGCCATGCCATCAGAACACCTGAAGAGACCGTGGGCATCGGCGCGTGCCTGTATTTCAGCGGGACAACGTTCTTCACGCTCGGATTGGGAGATATTATTCCGTCCATCCCGACAGCTCGGGCGCTGATCGTACTCGAAGCGGGGATGGGGTTCGGCTTCCTGGCGATCGTGATCAGCTACCTCCCGGCACTCAACCAGTCGTTTTCCCGTCGCGAAGTCAACATCTCCCTCCTTGACGCGCGTGCAGGATCTCCTCCTACGGCAACAGAAATACTGCGACGGCACATTCAGGGCAATGCCCTGGAAGCGCTTACCCGGCTTCTCAACCAGTGGGAACGCTGGTCCGCTGAGCTCCTTGAAAGCCACCTGTCTTTTCCGGTGCTCGTCTATTTCCGGTCCCAACACGACAACCAGTCTTGGCTAGCGGCGCTTACGTCCATTCTCGATACATGCGCATTCGTCATAACCAGCCTGGAAGGAGAGTGCTCACGGCAGGCCCGATTGACCTTTGCCATGGCACGGCATGCAATCGTGGATCTCGCCCTCGTTATGCACACGCCTCCCCGGGAACCTGACTCCGATCGTCTTCCGCCGGCGGCCCTGGCCGCTATGCGCTCTATTTTGAAATTGGAAGGTCTGAATCTTCGGGAAGGATCAGAGGTAGATCAAAAGCTGAAGGAGATGCGCCGGATGTATGAACCCTATGTGTATGCGCTGTCCGACCGACTACGCCTCTCCATCCCGCCCTGGATCCTGGAGTCAAGCAGAACCGATAATTGGCAGATAAGCGCATGGGGAAGGAGTGGCGGCTTTGAGAAATCCCAGCGGTCAAAACGGCCTGATGAAGGCCATTTCTAGAATTTCTCGCGAAAGCGCCCCCACTTTCGTTTACATCGATCACCTTCAAATCCTTATGAATGAGGAACGATATCGGATTTTACGGACCGTATGTGCCCGCCCCATCACAACGATGCCGGCTTAGATGAGTATATTGATGAGGAGAATAATGGTCACATCCTGTATCGGGACCGGAACAAGTATTCGTGTCAGTACAAGCTTCGCGAAAAAGTCGTGATTCGTCATATTCAAATGCTTTAACATATGGAAATAGATCGCTTAGTCCGGAATGATTTCACTTTTGCGGGAAAGACGGAATTTTTGGAAGAGTTTTCATAGTCGCAGGATATGGCCAATTTCTCGAAATGGGAAACCCCGCACTGAATGCGGGGTTTCTCGAGCGCGGCTTATCGAACTGCCAAGCTGCGCGGGCCCTTTTATAAGGGCCTCTACGTACGGAGGAGACCTCCGGTCTCCTTCACACTTCTTCGGTAAAAAGGTATCAACCAGCAGCGGATCGTGGGCATTCCGCCTCGGTTTCACAAAATCGCACTGTAAAAGATGTACCCTGGGTCTTGAGTTGCATAAGGCGACATGAATGTTGTGCCCTTGGCAGATGCTTTAGGCTTCCCCCTCTGATGCCTGTGGGGGCTTGCACACTGCATCTCGCATACCGGACGTCATTTTTTATATTGCCTCCGCCTCAAAACCCAGGATCACCTTTCTGCTCTTTTTTACACTTGGTAAATTCACCAGATTCCTAGGGGAAATTTCTTATTGAGTTTCCCCCAATTCATCGCAACTGCTTGTCTAGACTATCCAGCTTGCTTCACAAACAATCCCTAACTCTTTGCTTTTTTTTGTCCCATAATCCTAAGGTGATTAGCATAAAGCTCTGATAATTTGGACAAAAAAGAAACCATTGCATCAGCAGGCAAAACGCGATAAGAACCGGGAGTCAAAAAGGATGTGGTTAATATATATTCCTTATACTTATCCATATTACTACACCACTACTAAAGTATAAGCAATGTGTGTGCCAATTTAAAAATAGAACAACCGTTTAATTAACACTCAAAAAGTGGAGAAAGTGGGAGGAACCCTACCGCGCGAGGATCACCTTGAATACAACAATTACTTATATTCACAGAATCCGGGTTATGATGCACGTCATAACCAAACCTGGCTGCCCGTAATATAATTTTCATCAAGATCACAATGTTCCCAATGCGAAACATAATCCTGCAAGGAGGCACACAATGAAAGAGCTTAATGCCACAACGATCATCCCAAGGGAGCGACACTCGCTGATATTCAAGACCTTTGACGATCTGAGAAGCGGCGACGACTTTGTTCTGCTCAACGACCATGATCCGAAACCGCTCTACTATCAGTTCTTGCATGAACGGCAAGGACTTTTCGGATGGGAGTATATCGAACAGGGGCCTGCTGTCTGGAAAGTAAAGATTTCAAAAAAATGAACCTTCAGGACGATTCACGCTGAATCGCCACCGGCTGTCAAAAAGCCTTTTCCCCGAACTTGGGGAAAGCGCAGCTGTCCCGCATTGACAAATGACGTTCGAGAATGTACCGACGCCGTATCTCCCCTGCCATGACCTGCAAGGTGTCATTCGATCGGTGCGCATCAATGTCATATCATCCTCTATTTTTTTGACATCGTCTTCCTGTTGTCTACGGGACAGTTTCCGGTTATAATGCACCCTGAACAGGAGAAAGGGTAAACTTTGCTACCGACTATTGATTACAGCTTGTGCGTGGGCTGCGGGGCCTGTGCCGAACTCTACCCTCAGTTTTTCGAGATCCGTGATGAGAAGGCCTGGTTTATAAACCATGAGCAGTTCATCATGGAACAGCACAAAGGCATTCTTGGATGCTGCCCGTTCCGCGCTATTTCCATCGAATAAGTTAGCGGCAATCCCTGCGAGACCGGGTCTCCCCAGTCTCCGAATTACAGGTGTCAACGCTGTCTCGGCCCTATGAAGGCGCTGTCATTGCCCGGTTGCGGCCTGGCTATCGAGATCATTCAGTATTTGCTGCCGTATCGCTCGTTCTCATTGCTCGACCCGCGCACTGACGTCACCGGGCTTCTCGCCTATGGAATTTCAATCCGTTTGCGATCTGACCTGCCTTTATCCCCTTGTTTTTTCCCTGAATCAGTTATATCATCAGGAACAGCAATCCGAGTTTGCTTCATGAGAAGAGAAAGCCGCCGACTCCTGTCGGCGATATACACCATGCCGTAGAGATTGGTGGAATAAACCCCGTTAGGCCCCGACAGATTCTTCTAACGGAGGGAAGCCGGCAAAGATTCTCGTTAAAGGATTTTATTCTCTAACGGTGTTTACTGTCCACAATGCGTTTACCCGAATGGAGGATCACCAGCCATGAAGAAAATCTCCGTAATCGTATTGAGCATGCTCCTTTTGGCCGGCTGTGCTGGCAAAAAACCTCCAGCCGGGACCGCAGAGGGCGCTTTCACAGACCGTCACATGGAGAACGTGACCCAGCTCACCTTCGACGGCAATAATGGCGAAGCATACTTTTCCTGGGACGGCAAGAAGCTCATCTTCCAGTCGAGCCACGGTGGATACGGTTGCGACAAGATATGGACCATGAACATCGATGGATCGGACAAACGCATGGTCAGCCCGGATCACGGCGCCCATACATGCTCCTTTTTCTTCCCCGGCGATAAGAATATCATCTTCGCATCCACGAGCCACATCCCCGGCGACTGTCCGCCCCGTCCCGAGACACCGACGGGCGCACGTTACGTCTGGCCGCTCTATCCCTACAATATCTTTACGTCGAACGCCGACGGGTCGGGCCTGAAACGGCTCACCGATAACCCGAAGTACGATGCCGAGCCTGTTGTCTCTGCTGACGGCAGACAGATCGTGTTCGGCTCCCAGCGCGAAGGGAATTTTGATGTCTACATCATGAATGCCGACGGCACGAACGTGCGGCGGCTCACGGACCGGACGGGATACAACGGCGGCCCCTGGTTCTCTCCAGACGGGAAGAAGATCGTCTGGCGCGCCTGGTATCCAGAGACGGAAGCCGAAAAAGCCCTGTGGCGGGACTGCATGGACAAGAATTATATCGTGGCCGTCCCCCTGGACATCTGGGTCATGGACGCGGACGGTTCGAATAAGAAAATGATACTGCACAATGGGGCAACTAATTTTGCGCCTTCCTGGCATCCGGATGGGAAGCGAATCATCTTTGCGAGCAACATGAACGACTGGCACGACGACATCAAACAGTACGGCCATAATTTCGAACTCTATCTTATCAACCTAGACGGCACCGGCCTCGAACGGATCACGTATAATAACGTGTTCGACAGTTTCCCCATGTTCTCTCCTGATGGGAAGAAGCTGGTGTGGGCCTCGAACCGCAACCCGAAGAGACCTCACGAAACGGATATTTTTATCGCGGATTGGGTGGAGTAATATCGGCTGTTTACGGGGCAGAAACAATATCTTCCGCGAAGTCGCGAAGGATGCGAGGGGGATATTTATTTCCTTAAGGGTCTTTCATCACCTTCGCGATCCTGGTCCCCTGGCGGTTCAACGGATACCGCTTCGTCGGGGCAAGCTCAAACGGGAAGCCGGCTTTTGAATTACGTATTACGGCCCGCTTGCGGCAAACTTCGTAGCGCCGATGAAAATATCGAACCAGCCGGTTGCCATGCATAGCCTTCTTCGCACTCCTGCACCGAACGTAATTGATATAGTGATGATTCCACGGTATAATTAAATCAGTTTTCTACGTTGAGGATAAATTTCAATCTGGAACAGGAAGAGTAGATGAGAATGATAATACACGGAAACTGGAATGACGGTTTAAGGCTGCTCCTTCCAATCGTCTTGTGCTTTACTTTCGGCCTGACATTCCCGGTCACCGTTCCTGCGGCGGAGCTCATTCACCACGCCCTCACGGTCTCGCTTCGGCCTTCTGAACATCGCCTGACCGCAACGGACACCATCACGGTTCCGGGTGATCAGAGGGACATTCGGTTCGTGCTCCACGCGGGCTTGAACCCCGAATCTATTGATGCGCACGTGCGGATCGCAAAGGGAGAAGACCAGCTGGGCCCGGTACCGCTAGAATCATTCGTTGTGACGCTCCCGGCAGGCGTGAAGACATTCTCGATCCGCTATGCGGGAACGATTTATCATCCCGTTGAACCCACCGGCAAAGAGCAGGCGCGAGGGTTTGACCAGACGGCCGGAAGCATCTCGGAAGACGGCGTGTATCTTGCGGGCAGCTCTGTCTGGTATCCCCAATTCGGACCAAAGCTCGTAACCTTCACGCTCGACATCGAACTTCCAAAAGGGTGGAGCGCAGTGAGCGAAGGCAGCGGCTTGGTCTCCGGAAAGGGAAAAGGGATTTCCAAGGTCCGGTGGGATTCTCCGGAGCCCGTGGATGAGATCCATCTTATTGCTTCCCGTTTTACTGAATACTCGAAGACATCGGGCAGTCTCACGGCCATGGTCTTTCTGCGCACTCCTGACGAAGCACTTGCGAACAAATACCTCGACGCCACGGTCCGCTATATCGCCATGTATAGCAGGCTCATTGGCCCCTATCCGTACACGAAGTTCGCGCTCGTCGAGAACTTCTGGGAGACGGGATTCGGCATGCCGTCGTTCACGCTCCTTGGCCCCACTGTCCTAAGGCTTCCTTTCATCATCAATACCTCCTACCCCCATGAGATCCTGCACAACTGGTGGGGCAACAGCGTGTATCCTGTTTACGAGAAAGGCAACTGGTCCGAGGGGCTCACGGCCTATCTAGCCGACCATTTGATGAAGGAGCAGCAGGGCGCGGGAGCGGACTATCGTTTGACCACGCTCCAGAAATACGCCGATTATGTTCTGGGCGGCAGGGACTTCCCGCTCACCCAGTTCACCTCGCGCCATAGCCCGGCAACGGAGGCGGTGGGTTACGGCAAAGCCCTCATGTTCTTTCATATGCTCCGGCTCGAGCTGGGGGACAAAGCCTTTGTCGATGCAATTCGTGACTTCTACAAGAAGTATAAATTCTACTTTGCCACCTTTACTGATCTTGAAAAGAGTTTTGAGGCAGTCTCGGGAAAGAATCTCAAGCCGGAATTCGACCAATGGATAACGAAAACCGGAGCGCCGGAGCTAAAGCTGAGCGACGCGACGGAGGTAAAGCGCGGCGATGGCTATATGGTCACCGCTCGTCTCGACCAGGTCCAGCCGGGAGACAGCTACCTTCTCCACATCCCTGTTGCGGTGACCATGGAAGGAAAGGACCGCGCCTATCAGACCGTCGTTGATATGAAGGGCAAAAAGCTCGATCTTTCGCTCACCGTCCCATACCGGCCGCTGCGGCTCGACATCGATCCTGAGTTCGATGTCTTCCGCAGGCTCGATCGCGAGGAAATACCGCCCGCGATCTCGCTGGCCCTGGGCGCGAAAAAAATGCTGGTACTCCTTCCGGCATCGGCGCGAAAAGAGTTGCTCAGAGCGTACGAAACATTTGCGAAGACACTCGCTGATTCAGGTCCCGATGAAGTGGATGCAAAGCTCGATAGCGAGGTAAAGAAACTTCCCACGGACCGGACAGTGACGATCCTGGGTTGGGAGAATCGTTTTTTCGAAAAGACACTCCCCGCCTGGAACGGATACGAAACAGCATTCACGAAACAGAACGTCAAGATCGGAAAGACCGAGATCCCGAAAGGAAATCACTCCTTCGTGCTTACGGCCCGGGATCCGGAGAACAAGGACATGGCCCTGATGTTCATCGCCGCAGACAGGGCGGAGTCCCTCCCTGGCCTGGGGAGAAAGCTCCCCCATTACCACAAGTACAGCTACCTTGCCTTCGAAGGCGACGAACCGGCGAATGTCGTCAAAGGAAGATGGCCTGTTGTTGATTCACCCATGACGGCTTTCCTGCCAGGAAAGGAGGGGGCTATCGCACATGTCGAGATAGGCAAGCTAGCCCCTCGCGAAGCCCTGGCTTCCGTTCCTACGGAATACTCGGAAGAGCGGATGATGGAGATCGTGAAGTATCTGTCCGGCGACGAACTTAAGGGGAGAGAAATCGGCACGCCTGAGATCGATAAGGCAGCCGATTACATCGCCCGGAAGTTCAAACAGGGGGGGCTCATACCCGGCGGCGATCATGGAAGTTATTATCAACAGTGGGATATGCCGCACAGCAAAACAGGCATGAAGAACGTGATCGCCGTGATCCCAGGGAAGAAACCCGAGTTTGCGGGAGAGAGCGTGGTCATTGGAGCGCATTATGATCATCTGGGACTCGGCATGTCCATAGGAGGAGCGGAAGATAAAGGCAAGATCCATCCCGGCGCCGACGACAACGCGAGCGGCGTAGCAGTGCTCCTCGAGCTGGCCAGGGTGCTCAAAGAAAGCTTGAATCCGGACCGGAGCATTGTCTTCGTTGCCTTCACGGGGGAGGAAGAGGGAAAGCTCGGCTCGAAATATTACGTGGATTACGAGAAGCGTTATCCAGTCAGACAATGTATCGGTATGGTCAATCTCGACACCATTGGTAGGCTCGGGAAAAAGAAGCTTCTCGTCCTTGGCGCGGGCTCTGCGGCAGAGTGGGTGCACATCTTCAGGGGTGCGGGATTCGTGACAGGGATCGACATCGAGACGGTATCCGAAGAGCTTGATTCAAGCGACCAGAAGAGTTTTCAGGAAGCAGGCGTTCCCGCTGTGCAGCTCTTCTCCGGGCCGCATCTCGACTATCATCGGCCTACGGACACCGCGGATAAGATCGACCCCGCCGGGCTTGTCAAAGTCGCGTCCGTGACAAAAGAAGTGCTGGCGTATCTTGCGGGCCGAGCAGAACCCTTGTCATCGACGCTCAAGCCCGGCGTTCCGACGCAATCATCACCAAAGTCAGAACGAAAGGTCAGCCTCGGGACGGTCCCTGATTTTGCATACCAGGGAAAAGGATTCAGGCTCTCGGGCGTTGCACCCGGCTCTCCTGCTGAAGCTGCGGGCCTGAGGGAAGGAGACATCATTGTCGCGATAAACGGCCGTGAGGTCGCGGGCCTGAAAGGTTTTTCAGATATTCTGAAATCGTTGAATCCCGGCGACAGGATCTCTGTCACCTTTTTACGGGACGGCAGGGAAAGAACCGCCGAGACAGCGGTGAAGGGAAAGTAGGACCTTCATTGTCGCGTCTCATATCGGAAGACGCCACCACAGCCGCTGCAGGATGCCGGCACCCGGTATCCAGGCTGCAAGCGCGGACGCAACGGGTTTGGTGAGGTAGGTCATCAAGTGCTTCCGCTCGATCCCTTTTTTCAGGGTGACAACCCAGGATCCGGAAAAGAAACGCTCGCCCTCCACGAGGATCCCCATGTCCCTCCCCAGTGAGATCAGCTGCGGTTCAAGCTTCGGCTCATACGGCACGCGGTCCCGGCCGCTGATGCAGGACGAGATATTCAAGCTCGCGATACGTGCCTGATCCGTCGCCAGATACGCCAAACGCGGCATCGGCACGGGCTTGCCGGACTTGTGGATGGTGATTGCGTCACCGATCCCGTAGACTCGATCATCGTCTGGAGAGTAAAGCAGGTCAGTGACCTTGAGCCATCCGGTCGAATCCTTTGGCAACGGCAGTTCCCTGATCAGTTTTGTCGGCTGAATGCCGCCTGTCCAGAGCAGCATCGACATCTCCCGTTCCTTTCCCGATGCGAGTATGACCCTGTCCCTCCTGGCCTCCGCGATAGCGCTGCCGAAAATCAGCTTTACTCCTCTATGTGACAGATAATCGTCAACGAACTCCCGTGCTTTGAGGGGAAATCCAGGGAGAAGGTGTTCCCGGCTCTCGATCAGTTCGACCGATATCCTCCCGGACGCGAGGTCGTTCTCACTGCCATGTTCCTTGATCGCGTCAATCAGTTCTCCCGCCACCTCGACCCCTTCAGTGCCGCCTCCTGCCAGGACGACCGAGAAACGGCGACCCGGGTCGGCGAGAAGCGCCTCCAGGTCGGCCCGGATACGCTCAGCATCACCTGGGGTGCGAAAGCGATATGAAAGTTCCTCGACCCCGGGCACTCCGTAGAAATTGTTCTCTGCGCCGCTGCTGAGGACCAGGTAATCGTAGTGCAGGGTGCTGTCCCGGGCAATGACTTCCCGATTTCCCGGATCAACGGACAGGACCTCATCCTGAATAAAATTGATTCCGGCAGGTTTCAGCACGACCGCAAGTGGTATCCGGATCGCTTCCGGCCGCACTTTGCCGGCGATGATCTCATGGATGGACGGAATGAACGAGTGATATCCAAGCCGGTCGATCAGGGTGATTTCGATGGGAGATCTCAGGAGGTTCCTGAGCGAGAAGGCGGCCTCAAGCCCTCCAAAGCCTCCGCCAATGATAACGATATGCAGCGCCATAAATGCTCCTTCGTTCGAGTATACTCTTATTGTAGCTTAAGGCCGCTCATTGTCAAATAACAAAGGCATGTTGTTTCGAATGTGCGAGCCGTGCTCGATCGATAAGAGCGCGTGATTACCCTTTCCGGATCGCGCACAAACTATTCTTTACCGTGTCCTTGCACGGCAGATTTTTTTTTAACCGGCCTTTTCTTGCGACTGCAGTATAAAACGACAAACGTCCTATCTCTGCATTGGCCATCCATGGAATCGGGTCCATGAAACATCACGTATATGCGGTCCAAACCATCGAATTCCGCGCTTCGTCTCCGGCCTCCCGGTCACACTCCCGCCTCAGTCGCTCCATGATGCCGGGACAAGGCGCAACGAAGCAACTACCGACGTTCCTAGCTATCAGGAAAAGGGACCAGTCGGTCAATCATAATACACCTCGACAGGATCTCCCCTCAGCAGGTGAGATGAAGAGCGGCGATCACGGTCTTTTTGCCCTTGCACGTATTGAACAGTTCTACTGCCCTTCCCGTGGTCGCAACGTGGATATCAATCCCCTGTGACCGTATATAGTTTTCCGTTTCCTTCGGCACACCCATCATTCCGGAATATCCCGTCCCAACGATAAGGATCTGGGGTTTCGCGTTGAGTACCTCGGCCAAGTCAGAGATCTGAAGACGATGCCCTTCCTTCCTCCACCAGGACGGGTCCACCCGACCGGGATAGATGATGACATCAGAGGTATACTTTTTACCATCAACGACCAAGCTGCCGAATGAGTATGAATCGATCTTCATTGATTAAAGATTAAAAGAAAATACCTGCTGTTTCTTCAACGGAAAAACGGAGGGTTCTTGCAATTTCGTTTCTGCACCCCCCTTGGGTCTTTCCTGAATTGCCCGGAACTTACCAGTGATGATGTCCGCCACTCTCGAAGCATGTCTCCAGTTCCCCATCCGGTTTTTCCACCTGCTCAAGGGGAAAGCGCAGCATGGATCACACCTAAGCCGCTTATTCCCGCATCGGAGAACGCAGAAAGAGAAATTAAAAATTCGCCCGTAATTTCGGCGCAAGTTCTTCTGGCAGATTGATGATAAGTTCCGTCTGGAGCATCTTCTGTAGAAAATAATCGTCATTCCGGTAATTGGGATAGAGGTTCTGCCTGTTGATCATCTTCAGCAGGCACCGGTGTCCTTCCCCCGCATGAGGCTGTCGGACTGCATACAGGGAATAATTGAAGCTCAGATGTCCGAGGTTTTCATAAAAAGCGAGGACCTTCGAAATACCACGTGAGAGGTCCCTGATGTCGGCATCGGAAAGAAACGCGAAATCACTCTCTCTGTCCTGCACAGCCATCACTTCGTTGCTCCCCAGCGGGGAGAAGGCGGTCATCCAATGCCATCTCCCCGTCTGCGCTATATACCGCGAACCGGCCTTCTTTTCTGCTTCGATAAGGTCCGCATGGTACGCGGAGCCCTTTTTCCGGTAGTACTTGTCGCACGCTTCCATGAGGCGCGCTTGATAGGAATAAGCCATGGGCGTGACCAGCATCTGGAGGTGGGGGTGGACCAAGCTGGCTCCCGCAGGAAACAGGTAGTTAACATTGACCGATACGCAGAGTAAGGATTGATCGTGACGATAAACCGCTTTCAGGAACTCCCGGGCCGCCTGGAAGCCGTTTTCAAGCAGGCCAGGGGTGAAGTCTGCCAGCTTCAAGAAATGCGCATTGCTTAGCGAGACCACGGCGTGGTACTTTCCGATGGCAAAGAGGTTTGGAAACAGAAGAGCTTCGCCTCTTCGGATCCTGCCGCCGGGCACAAGTTCCGGAGGATATTGAGGTGTGCTTTTCTCGACCCTGTCAACACAGAAAATGCAGGTCTTCGCGCTCTCTTCTGCCAGCCGTTGGATAAGCGCCGGGTCGCTATCGCTGAAAAATGCTTTGGCTTTATCCTTGAGGAAAGGGTTATAAACACTTGTATCACCAAGCAAGGGGTCCTTTCGTACCTCGACCTGAAAAACCTCCTCCAGGAAGTCCTTCTGCGGGTTGCGGATCGTAAATGTTGATGCAATACTTTCAAAATGTATCGCAGTCATAGTGTCTCCACCGTGCAGGCGGCGTCATACACCAGGCACGAGGCCCGCGGATCACCGTCTCGGGGCTTGGGAACCAGCTCCGCTCTTTCCTGTCAACAGAATGTTAATAAAGCCTCAATCCCTGTGGGAGAATCGGGAGACTGCAGGAGTGGGGTTCGCTGCTTTTTTCAAATAGTCGGGATATTGTTGTTGCCCTTAACCTATTTTAGCAGAATTTAATATAAGTCTTTAGTATTATATTTAATTTTCCGTAAGTTGACGCTTTCAGAGCGTGTTTTTCACGCTATAATTGTCTATAATGATGTTGTCGTAGTCAGCTCACCGGGTTAGCGTGCCTGAACGGCAGAGGTGGTTTTATGCCTTCCTATGAATATGTCTGCAGAGACTGCAAGAAGGATTTCATGATCTTCCTCTCGCTTAAGGAATTAGAAGCAAAGTCGAGGGTCATATGCCCGCACTGCGAGAGCGACAACGTAGAGAAGAAACTCACCGGATTCTTCGCCAAGACCGACAAAAAATCCTAAGAGAAGCGCATCATCGTGTTAAAAGCACTGAAAGAGAAATTCCTGCGTGAACTGGAGCCTTCCGAAAAGCTCTTTTTCCTGAAAAAAACGCGCGAATGCATCATTGACCGGGGGTACCAGGCCGGCGAGGACCTGTTTTACTATTGCTATTTCCTGACGCTTAAGGAACGCTTCCGGAATATCAGCCCGTCAGGCGGTGAAGGATATACGCGGTTTCTGCTGGTGGAAGGGACCAGAGATGTTGACGATGCCGTCAAGCTGTATGAAAAACGCCTTGAGAAGAACAAACTGTCAAAACCTGATCCGACCGGCCGCAGATATCTGGAATATTTCTCAGAATAAAATATAACCCGTCCCCTGAACAGGCCTGCATTGCTTCGCCACTTCGGACGATCATCGCAGGGCGTCTTCTGTCATCTCGCACTACTGATAATGTCCGAATATTGTCTCAAGTCTGAACAGGATGCCGGGTGTCGGCTCAAAGCTCCGATCCCGCGGGAACCTGTACTGGGGTGCTACTTCAAAATAGAGCCAGTCTCGCCAGATCCGCTGGCGATAGCGGATACGGAGATCGACCTCCGTCAGCTCGCTCACCGGTTGGGTCTGGAATATATTTACCCACTCGTATTCCAGTGCCTTCTTGGGACCCAGAGGATGGGCAAGGTTGAAAATGATATCATAAAGATAGCCGTCCACGTGGTCGGTCCGGATCCAATCATTGGTGGCACGAAAGAACAGATCGCGCGAGACTGGCCGTTCGAGGTCAAAGGTGGTCTTCTGCTGATAGCCATTGTCGTTTCTCACAATGACCTCCTCGACGAACCGAAGAGTCCAATGATCGAGAGGGAACAGGATGCGGAGCCGGGGCCCCAGTATCACAACCGGCCCCCCCTGGTGCCACTGGAGGCCCGCACGCACAACGAAATTAACCCTCTTGGTATCCCGGAGAAACTGAGACACCCCCGCGGTAAAACTTTTATCTGGATTTGTGAATTGATCGGTCGTAGCTGGCGCCTGCGTGGGGCTGAGAATAGTAGTTTCCTTCGGCGTCCCGGCGAATTCCAGATGCGTCAATTCCTTCAGCTGGGGAAGGACTATCCTCACCTGCACGTCAGGCTTTATCAGCAGCGGGGACTCATGTTCCAGGAATACATTGTATCGAAACCGTACGTATGACTGGTTGGATTCGGCTAAGTAGCGTTGGTTCCCGAAAAACGAGTCAACCCAGGTGGCGGTCGTGAGAATGCTTTTGTCTGTCCAACCATGCAGAATATCAAAGATGGTCACCTGTTCCTGTCCCTCTTCCGGTTTTTTCGGCGCTTCCTGTTCTGGCTTCTTTTGTTCAGAGGATGGTTGCCCCGGGGGCGGCTGTGATGGTCCAGCGGGAGGCGCTTCGGGAGCCTTCGGCCCGGTCTGTTCCTGCGGCGGCTGTGATGGTCCGGCGGGAGGCGCTTCGGGAGCCTTCGGCCCAGTCTGTTCCTGCGGCGGTTGTGATGGTCCGGCGGGTGGCGCTTCGGGAGCCTTCGGCCCAGTCTGTTCCTGCGGCGGTTGGGGGATGTTCTGTTCTTCCTGCTGTGCGGGTGGCGTTACAGGCTGATCGGGAGTTGCAGGCTGCGCCCATGCATCAGAAACGAACGGCATGGTGAAGAGTGAGGCATATCCGCATGCCGAAATGGAAATGAATGCAACAGCAACCAGGTAAAGAACTACCCCCATAATAATAGCTGCAGCATATGTCCGGTCTGGTTTATACAACAAACGAAGCGCTGCTCCTGCAAAGAGTGCGGATATAGAAGCACCCAGTATGGCTGTTCATGTCATAACGGATAATGCAGAAAAAAGGCTTTCTTCTGTCAAGATAGGCAAATACGAATGGAAAGTCAAGAGCCAACACGAGTAGTAGCAAAGCATCTAATATTGCCAGCCCGGGCCCGGATAACTTCCCCTTGCCGCAAAGCCTTTAAGCGTTTAGAATATCTGCAATAAACTCCGCTAGAGGACAAAGTACTTTAACGATCCCCTATGGCGGCTTTATGCCACCATATCAAGAAATAATATATACGACCAACAGGTGTCAGCGGCATTCTCTATCTGAGCAAAACAGGCGGAACTGAATGAAAATAAGGGCTGAGGAGATCCGAATCCGCTACCTGTACAGACATCTTATTCTACGGGGCAAAGTCAAGGTTTCGTTTGAATCTGCCCGAAGGCTTGTCGGGCCGGACTGTGCCTACCATCTCTATTCCCTGATGGACTTGAAAAAGAGAAAGACCCGGAAATGAACAAATATGAACTTCTCACCGGAGATGCGGAAGCTTTCCCCACTTCAACCGGATTACGAGATGAACTTCAAGATCGTTTCTCTGAACTCGCGGACATTGAGCGGCTTCGTGATGTATCCGTTCGCGCCCAGAGCCAACCCCCGCTCCCGGTCCTTCGCCTCGCCTTTGGTCGTGATGACAATGATCGGCGTAAGTTTCTTGAGTCCCTGGCGAACCGCTCTTATGACCCCGGCACCATCCAGCTCCGGCATGTTCATGTCTGTGAGAATGAGGTCGACATCCTGCCGCATCAATTTCTCGACTGCAGCGACGCCGTTCTCCGCCTCCATGATCTGCACGCCAGGCAGCATCTTGATCAAGTGGAACAGGATGAACATCCGCATTGTCTGGGAGTCATCGGCAACAAGTATTTTTTTGTTCGCAAATCGTTTCACTCTGTTAGAGCCCCTCCAGGAGCAATATTACTTTCCGGCAGTCATTTAAGAAAAGTGTATCCGAACGGAGTGAGCGCGTCAAGGAGAGCTGCTCGGTTTTACGACAACATACAGGCCTCTTTCCGTGGCGCGGGCAAAGAGCTTTCCTGAGAGTCCATTCGGCCCCCGGGAATGAGCCAGATTATCGGGAATCGGGCCCCTGGCATCGTAATCAGAGCCGTCGTGATTTTTTGGGTGGGCTCACTGTTTCAGAGACCAGACAGTCTTCTCAGCGACTGAGGGGCTCTTTCCTTGGATTAGCGGCCTTCTTACCGGCAAGGCTCTTGATATAAAGGACGAGTGACTGCATTTCGGCTGATTCAACGTTCAGAGCACTGCCCCTCAGTCCTGTGACGATAGAGTAATTTATTGCCTCTTCCAGGGTCGAATGCACTCTTCCTCCGATAATCCATTTTTTTTTCTTAGCAGTATTTTCGAGACCTCTGCCGTCAGTATGACAGGTATTGCAGGATGACCCTGTGGAGCCGAGTTCGGGGTCATTGAAGAGGGCCTTTCCTTTTTTCACGGAGGCCCATTCGCCAGACGCAACAATTCCCGCGCCGAGCAGGGCGGAAAAAAATACCGCGATAATGATGGAAAGATGTTTCATATTAATGCTACTAAGGGATTTTTTCGGTATTTATTGAAGATAGCACGTCTCATGATTTTGTCAAGGTTCTTTGTAGCAAGTCTTGCCTGCTTCACTTCACGCCACAAAGTTGATGAGTGAATCTTTACATTCGGCATATTGGACTGTGCACGGCGCCAAAGCTTCTGTTACAATAAAATCATGTCGATTATCAGTGCCGGTCTTTTGCTGTACCGCAAGAGAGGCGGGAGCCTCCAAGTATTTCTTGTCCACCCGGGCGGTCCGCTTTGGTCAAAAAAAGACGCCGGGGTATGGTCCATTCCAAAAGGATTGGTGGATCAGGGGGAGAACCCCCTCGAGGGGGCCAAGCGCGAGTTCCGGGAAGAAACCGGGTTCACTGCTTCGGGTCAATTCATTCCTTTAAGACCTGTGAGGCTCAGAAGCGGCAAAGTGATCCAGGCCTGGGCAATCGAAAGCGACTGCGACCCCGGGTTGATAAAAAGCAACACTTTTTCTATGGAATGGCCTCCTCGCTCCGGCGGACAACAGGAATTTCCGGAAGTAGACCGCGCTGCATGGTTCGATATGGAGGAGGCGAAGCAGAAGATCAATCAAGGGCAGGTGGGTTTGCTGGAGGAACTTGAACGCTTGATATCGAAGAATGCTCAATGAACCTCCCCGTAGCAAGCTGCAGAGCATCTCGGCATGAGATTCTTTTTCTCTATGGTCACTCCTGAGGAAGCAGGAATCCTGCGTCTCCGGACTCCCGCGTGTGTGGGAATGATGAAAGAGGGAATCCTGTAGCAAACTGAGGGAAATTACAGGTTAACCTGGCAGCAGGTATCAGACATCTGCTATCAGCCCATCGGTCTTCTCGCCCATTCCCCCAGTTTTTACAACCCGGAAGACATGGCTCCCCTTGATCTCCGGTCCTGTGAAATCATTGATATGTTCATTTATGACCCCGTGTGCTGATTCAAGGAGAGCCCCGCGACGCCGCTGCGGGGCTCTCCAACTCATTGTCATTTTGTCTTGCTGACGCTCAACTCGAAACCCAGGAGCTTCTGCGGTTCTTTCTCGGAAAGATCGGGCCTAGCGCCTACATCCATTTGAAGCTCGAGCGGCTTTTCGCTCATTTTGAACTCGCGGACAAGCCCGGGGCCGGCGGACTGGGTGCATACAGCCTCCTTGAATGAATTTCCTCCCTCTTGCCGGGTCGACACCGCGCATTTGGTCTTGAATACCTTTTCATAGAAGGCCGTCACTTTCTCCATGGAGTTGGCTGTAGAAAACCGTACATGGTAGTCGTTCTTGCTCTTGTAGTACCACTGGGTATTATGATCGCTCACGTTGTATGGCCGTGAGTGGGCAGCTTTTGCGCCCGGATATATCTGGGTTCCCAGCTGGGCCTTTGTCAGTCCTGAGAGGCATGCGGTTTTGACGAAATGAGCCGGCTTTTCCTCAACGACCGCTTTCCCCTGTTCTCCCTCGAGATTCTCCTTCTGCTCGACCTTCGTGAGGCCATCGGGGAGTTCGAACTCATCAGCCGTGATCTGCGTCTTCTGGAAATTCCGAGATTCCCACGAAACACGCCATATGACATTGCCCCACTTGAGGTCTTCCTCTTTCTGCTTGTTCTCTTCATGCTCGGTCACTTTTTTAGAGAAGAAGCCAGATACCAGATCCTTGGGAGAACTGCCTGATGTCGTTGTTCCCTTCTCGCGCTCCTTCATCTTGCTCTCTTCCTGCTGCTTTTTGAGGTAGTTTGCATCCTCGACCGTCAGGGTGCTCAAGATGGGATATCCCTTCAGACCGTTCATCATCAGGGCCAGGTCCCTGATGCCAGGGTACATCTTCATGAACTGTTCGCCCATGGCCTGGAACATCTGAACATCCATGCCAACCTTCTTTGCATATGCCATATCAAATGTTTCGATATCTTCTAGCTGCACCTTCGGAGCAAGCCAGACATCGAGGGTAAAGGTGACTTTGTTCGGCGGCTGTCCTGTCCCCTCCTGGCACGTCGACGACATGGTAAGGATCACTTCTTCTGCATCGTACCCGTTCACGACCTTCTGTACGCCGGTTCGTTTGACACCGGTCTTGACAGAGCAGCAATCCTCGACATATACGGTTTCCCCGGACGGGTCGTCGAGCACAACCCCTGCCTGGAACGCGGCTTTTTTGATGGGATATTCAAGATAGCGCTTCTTATTGAGATTGATCTGCCAGATAAGGTCCTTGTCGAGCCGCACAATCACTGCGTTCCGCTGTTCACTGGTCAACGTCCCGAGGATGGCTCCGGTGAATTTGAAGGTGCTGTCGGTCTTTTTGCGGTCAGGAGTCAGCGTGATAACATCATGTGATTCAAAAGCAAACTTCCCTCGGAATCCTTCATTGTGAATGTATTGTTCATAGCGGAAGACAGGAATCTCAGGAGCCTGTTCGCGCATCTTGGGAGCAGCACACCCTGCTGCGAGGAGTGCAAGAGCGACAGCGCAAAAACTCCGTACAAAATAACTCTGAGTCGCATTCATAAGCTCGCTCCTTTCTATTCTGAAAGAAATTATACCATAGATAGAGGAGGGCTGGTTTTTAAGCGTCCTCTGCCCCTTTTCGCAGAGCCCCAAGTGTTTTTTCGGCAAAACAAAAGAAGCCGCGACATTAACCGCCCCGGACAGCATCCCGTCCCCGGCTCACTCCCCTTTCCCCTCACTTCGCCTTCCACAATTATTTATGGCAACAATAAACAAATCATCACGAATCGTGTTTCAGCATCCGGTATCGACATCTGGCTAACCAGCAAGCAGCACCATCGAGATGAGCGCCAGTACGATCCCCATGCCCTGCTTTGTCGTGATCGTTTCCTTGAGGATGGTGAATGAGAGGATGATCGTAATGAGCGGATAGAGCGCAGTGAAGGGGATCACGACCGAGGCTTTCCCCTTGCTTACCGCATGGAGGAAGAAGAGGCCGCCCAGCGAACTGCAGGTTCCGGCTAGAACGGCAAAGAGGACTCCTCGCGTGTTAACCTGGAGCGGGAACTCGCTTGTTGCCAGCATCAAGAGAACGATGGCAATCGCGCCCCCTGCCCCGACAAGATAGACGTTGCGTGGTGGCAACTGGTTCGTGGCCAGCTTCTGAAACAGTCCCCATGCGCCCCATAAGAGTAAAGCCGTCACGGCGGGCACGAACCACGTAGGCGTCTTTATCATTTTGCAATCCTCCTCGAAGGTGAAAGACTATGCGAATGAAACTCCCTTCGTCGCACCTAGAAATTCGATCTCATTCATGGATCACGCATCGTGTATGATGTATCAGGCACCCGCGGCCCGGTATCCGCGTCCGGAATGTCCGTCGCCCTGCGACGCTAGCCGTGCGGCGGATCTATTTTCCATATTCGTCAAGCTCCAGCCTTATTGAGATAAATCCCATGATGTCCTTGAGCGTGATAATGCCGACCAGCCTGCCTTCGTCGACTACCATCAGCCGACTGTTGCCGGTCCTGCTCATGACCGACAAAGCCTTCAGGGCATCTGCTGCCGGATCGATGGTATTCTCCGGAGAGTATCGGATCGCCACGCTCCCTACAGTGCGGATAGTCCACTGATCGCGAGGGATATCTTTTACTTGGCGCGAGGTAACGCAGCCGATAAGCTCTCCTCCTTCCACGACCGGATACATCTTGTAATGGTAGTTATAAATGTAATCCTCAACAAGCTCTTTTATGGAAATAGAGGATGGTGCAGTGACCGGGTCCCTTTTCATGAAGTGCTGAACGGTCTCTCCTTCGAGCGCTTTGCGGATGAGTACCTGCTGGTACGACATCTGGGCCGCGTTTCGCAGGAACATGCCGATCATGAACAGCCAGATCCCGTTGATGATGCGTCCCACGACGACGTAGAAGATGCCAACTAAGATCAGGAAGAAGCCGAATCCTGTGCCGATGCTGGACGCGATGCGCGTCGCCCACCGCAAATTCCTCCTCCATTGCCACAAGGCCGCACGCAAGACCCGGCCTCCGTCCAGAGGGAATGCAGGCAGCAGATTGAACATGGCAAGGAAGAGGTTGATTTTAGAAAGATAGTCTGTCACGCCGATCACGGGAGTAGACAGCGCTTCGCCGCCGAGCGCGGTCACGACATAGAGCATCAGCCCGAGAAAGATGCTCGAAAGAGGGCCGGCAATGGCCATGAGGAATTCCGCTTTCGCACTTGATGGTTCATCAGACATTTCGGCAACGCCGCCGAAAACAAAGAGCGTGATTCCCCTCATAGGCAGCCCGAACCGCCTGGCAACGAGAGAATGGCAAAGTTCATGGAACACGATTGAAAAGAACAGTCCCGCTGCCCCGCAGAGACCCATCCATAAATAGGTTGTAGGGGCAAGATCCCGGTAGTTAGAGGGGAACCACCCCTTGGTAAGAGACCAGACAACGAGCAGCACGATAATAAGCCAGCTCGGATCGATATGTACCTCAAATCCGAGGAGCTTAAACAGGGTTATGCGTTTTCCGAACATGATTCACCTCCGGTCAAAACCATACCGAACATTTACAAACCCTCCCGTAGATCTTAAGACGTATGAAAAAGGCCGCCTCTGTAATCTCAAAGGAATAGTCCGGTATTAATTTAATTGTATTTCTATAATTAATTGATGTCAAATAAGGAAGGAACGTGGCGAAAAAAATCCTTTCTGAAGGCAGCCACAAAGTGCCTAATAATCATACCTTTGACCCATTGACCGCCGTGTAACTTTGCGCTATCTTTCTTAAAGTCTTTGATCAGACATAAGTAGTGCGCAGAACATGTTAAGTTGTGTACGATGATACGGTGCGACCTTTAATTTGGTATCACTGAAACCATGCAATGTTTTGAATGATTCCGCAATTTTTATTTCACGAGAAAGGAGGTTGTTTGGCATGAGAACAATAGCCATTGCAGGGTGTGTCTGTGTCATTATGGGGTTATGCAGCCTTCTCCTGGTACCCGTGTCATCGTTCGCTCTAGGGCAACAGGGGATCAGCATCAAGATGTCTATGGTCGAACGAGGTCACTATCTTGTGACTGTCACCGGATGCAGCGACTGTCACTCCCCCAAGAAAATGACGCCGAAAGGACTAGTGCCGGATGCGGCGCGGCTTCTTTCCGGGCATCCGTCCGAAGAAAAACTGCCCGAGGTCCCGCCAAATTTATTCGGCCCGGACAAATGGGGCGCCATAACCAATAACAGCTTAACAGGGTGGGTCGGTCCCTGGGGGACAAGCTATACTTCCAATCTTACGCCTGACGCGGAAGCAGGGACAGGGGTTCGGCATGAAGAACTGTTCATAACGATATTACGCACCGGCAAGTTTATGGCATCGGGCCGCGATATCTTGCCGCCGATGCCCTGGCAGGATTATGCGAAACTTACGGATGCGGATATGAAGGCGATCTTTGCCTATCTCAAGAGCCTCAAACCGGTCAAAAACCAGGTTCCCGCTTCCGTTCCTGCCCCGCCTCCACCGCACCAATAACTGGGGTGAGGAATAAACTGAAAAGCCTGTCAGGTCATTCTCTGGCAGGATTTTTATTCTCTCCCCGGCATATCAATTGCTGAAGCTTTGCGTCTGGCTTATGATTGATTCCTTAATTTTCCAAGATCTCCGGCGTGCTTCCCCATCCCGCAGCACGCTACTTTACCTCTTCGATCTCCACAACGTTCTCGTACCGGGAAAAAACCGGCATCCTCCATCCGTACTTGTGGATCTTTACCACTTTCCCCTTCAATCTGATGGCGTCGTTCTGGATCGTTCCGGAATTAAACTTGAACCGGTATTTAGCATCGTAATTTACAAAGGGCCGCGCCTCTGTGGCGATCATGAACCTTCCGTCCACCTTCGTCATCTCCGCGTCTGTTATCTTCGTTATGATCGTGTCTGAAACAAAATAACTATATAGCACCATAAGGATACAAATGCTTATTCCTATCAGAATCGCTTTGATCTTCGTCTTTGTGCTGAATTCCGCCATATATTTCTCCCTGAATCTTTAACGATCTTCTCACATGGTCAATTTTTCTTGATAGTGGAGTCTATCGAGAAACAATGTAAAAGTCAAGATTTTGTCATGACCCTGATAAGCAGAAAATCCTTTTCCCTTTTTCAGGCGAAGAGGTTGCGTTTGTCGCGATTCGCAATTATGCGGCATGTGTGCTGAACTGAATAATGTGGGCCCTGCAAATCAAACGCGCAGATGTTTCTCTCTCTTAGGACGGATAAAATTGTCAAGCCTCGATTTTCATGAAACTGTCAAAGCGGCAAGGAACTTCGGTGTTCTTTACCAAGAAGCGCGATGGTCACGCTGCGTCACGCATTACCCCGGGGTTGGACCCCGTTGTTCCCGCCAGCTTGTTCGTGCGCATCCATTCCACGATCAATTCGGTGATCTTCTGAGGGTCATCCTCCTGCAGATAGTGCAGACCAGGACCAAACTCCTTGACCTCAAGCTGAGGCAACCTCGCCTTCAGTGTGATAAGATGGTATTCCGTGATTTCCGAAATGATAGCCCCGGGCGTCGCTTTGATCCACAGGACCGGAAATTTCACTGCCGGCAGCCTCTGTTCGATCGCCTCGATGAATTCATAGCTTTCCGGCGGTTTGCACTCGATCGGCAGATGCTGCGGGAATGCCCGCACCGCCCTTCGCGACCTGACGGTTGGAAAAGGCTCCCGATAGTGGCGCATGATCTCCTTCGTCATATTCTTTTTCTGTGCTACCGATCCCGGAAGGATCTTGTTAACAAAGAAGTTCATCACCTGGATCAGCAGATACCCCGCCGGGGAACGGAAGAGCTTGAATGCCTGTTTATACTTTCCGAAGTCATCCCACAACATGTTCCAGAGGAAAGTCTCCATAAGCACCATCCCCCGAACGTTCTCGGGATGCCGGACCGCATAATAGGTCCCGAGCGGACCTCCCCAGTCATGGAGTACGAGGATGATGTTCTTGAGACCGAGATGTTCGATGAACCCTTCCAGGATATCGTAATGCAGATGCAAAGAATAGCTTATTTCATCAGGTTTGTCTGACCTGCCGAAACCCAGAAGATCCAGTGCGATGCCCCTCTCTCCCGTTTTCCGCGCTACCTGCGGCAGGATGTTTCTCCAGAGGTAGGATGAGGTTGGGTTCCCATGGATAAAGAGGACGGGGTCCCCCTCACCTTCCTCCACATAGTGGATCCGGTAGCCTCCGATACCGACGAATCTGCTCACGAAGGGGAATTCAGCCGACGGCCTTGTTCCTGAATCTCTCTTGCTGTCCATTGCATCCTCCTGATCGGCGCCCTCGATCTAATAAAAAAATCGGGCACACCAAAGAATTATCCTTCGGCAGCCCGGCTGTCTTCGTTCGTTACGAAGCGAAGATCCGTTGTTTTCCGCCCCTCCTCACGGCAGGTTTTGTTTTATCGGGATTTTAATCAGTTAAACGTTAGCACCGCATCGAAAGGATGTCAAGGTTGACGATCAGAGACAGTGAAAATTAATCATCTGGTTCGTGCCTGGCTATCGGAAGAATTCCACGCACCTCATATGATCAGGAAGAGCACTGCATGAATGAACCACGCGCGTGTCTCTAGCATCATTTGCCCGCCTTAAGCACAATATGCAACTAAATGACAACAATCCCAAAATCACGAAACTTGCATTCTCTTGCATTATCTATCCTTCCAAAAAAAGGGTATTCGGATTTTGTGGTTGATATCACTTATAGAAGGATATATCAAATTTAATATCCCAGGTTGATTTCTGATTTTTCTTTTGCTGGTTACATATTGAAACAAATGACGATTGCGGGTTTTGGAAATTAAAATACTTCCTGTATCTCACGAGTTTCCAATCCTTGCAATAATGTAATTATCAAGCTGTATTTGATAGCATCTGCTCTTAAAATACATAATCGGAATAATTGACAACTTAGTCCGCATGAAAAATCCAACTATCACCACAAAAAACATCAAAATAGATTGTTAAGATATCATCTTCATAAAAAGTGTTTTTTGGCTGTCGTATATCAAAACTTGTTAGCCGCCTTTTCCAGGATGTCCGCCGAGATCAGATACATGCCCTTCTCCATTCTGCCTTCGATCTTGATCGGATAACAGTTCCCGATGCCTTTTTCAAGTTTGCTAATGGGAAGCCTGACGTTGCAGTTACGGCAGATAACCGCATTGTCTTCGCAGCGGTAGCCCTTCTTGTGAGGATAGCAACTCACGCAGGCGTCGAGAAAGGAAAGAGTCCTGTCCTCCATTTTAACCACGAAAAAATTAACACGCTTGCCCTGAAACAGGTATGTATAGAATTTAGGAACTCCAATTTGCAGGACAGACGTATCGATAACGATGTCCGGTCCGATCCGCATCGGTGAGGGATAGGAGGCCTGTCTTGAACAGGCTGGCAGAATGAACAGAACGAGACTTACGACCATCAAGCATGCGACCCCCCTCACGCTGGACGAAATGATCCTCCTTGCAAAGGGTTTCCATAGTACGAGAGAGATCATGGAACTATAATAAATTCCAGATATCTCCCTGTCAAGGCAAATTGACCAAGAGACACGAGAATCCTGCTGAAATGACGAGGACCGGGAGGGTAAAACCGGAATGACATCGATCATGAACGGACGTTCAGAGCACGAGGTTTGAAGTGAATATCCTGTAGAGCACGATGATCGTAAACAAGATATAACATATGAAAGAAAAGAGGGCGAGCTTTTTTTGAAGCGCCGGTACGACGTCAACAAGACTTGCTCTTTTTTTGAAAGGCATAAGAATACCCACTCCCATTCCGGAGACCGTGCCGCTAAGCAAGGTCAGGTACAGAGGATAGCCGACATATCCGTACTCTTTCTGAAGCATGCAGAAGGGGCAATGGTGCGTGGGAAGTTCATAGATGTAAGGCCCGACGAAAGAAAGCAGCGATGCAAGGGCGACGGGGAGCAGGACAGCTGAGACAAGACCATGGAAATAGGCTCCCCTCCCGGTACGGGAGAAAAGGGCACTCATCCCGATAGCCATCACCAGCGTGACGAAGAAAATGACTTTCATCGGTGATGGCGGAAACGAGCTCAAACTCGAAGTAACTCCCGATCCGGTGCCGCTGAAAAGACTGCCGCAGCAGGAAGTTATAATGTCGGGATGAAGACCGAGAAAATAGAGGGTCTGCAGAACCGCTTCCGTAACGATAAATGGAGTGAGCAGGGCAAGGAACGCATACTTGATCCTTATGAGCGGGTAGTCGTAACCCCGGTTGTCCGCATAGTTCATGATCAGCCAGAACCCGGCCAGGATGAAGTTCGCGAGCTTGAGCAGAAGAACAGGAAAGCCGTAACGGTTGACCTTGAGCGTGCCCACCGCGCACATGGCCCCGGTAAAGAGGGGACAGAGGCTGTCCGCCGTATAAACATATAAAAATAGGGAAAAGAGCTGAAATCCGAAGACATAGGCGAGGATGGTGGAAATGAGATAAGTTCTTCGCTCAAGTTCGAGCTGGTTGCCGCTGCCGCTTCGGAGGTCCCACTTTCTGATGATCAGAATGCCGTAATAGTCCGCGTACAGCGCAAGAAAACTTATCATACCGGAGGAGACCAGCAGGGCGATGATCGCGGGGTGCAGGATCATGATTCCACCTCCTCTATTTTGCCATCGCGCATGCTGATTACCCGGTCTATCATGGAGGCTTCGTAAACGAGGGGATCGTGGCTCGCGATAATGATGGTCTTTTGCTGTTCTTTTAGGCGGCTTACGATATCCATGAATTCACGGGACAGCTTGGTATCGAGTTGGGCGGTCGGCTCATCGGCAATGATGACGGCCGGATCATTGACGAGCGCACGCGCGATGGCCGTGCGCTGGGCCTCGCCGCCGGAAAGCCATTCGGCTTTTGACGATGCGCGCCGCCCGATGCCGAAAAGCTCCAGGAGTTCTTCGGCATGTTTTTTCAGCGCGATGTGAGTGCCGCCGAGGGGGTATGCCGGCAGCATAACGTTTTCCAGGGCCGAAATTCCCTTTATGAGATTGAACTGCTGAAAGATAAACCCGAAATGGGTGCGGCGGATCTCGGTCAGAAAGCGCTCCGGAAGGCTCGAGAGCTCCCGATCACCAAGGAATATCCTGCCCGACGTGGGCCGGGCCATGCAACCGGCCAAGGACAGGAGTGTGGTTTTGCCGGAGCCACTCGGTCCCTTGAGCACGGTTACCTTCCGTGCTTCAAGGGAGACGCTTACTCCATCCACTGCCACCAGCTCGTAGGATTTACCCTGATTGAAAACCTTGCGGATATTTTTTAGTTCGAGCATCATCATGATCTCATCACCGAATCGGGGTCAATGATAGCCGCATGCCAGGAAGGGACGATGGTCGCCACGGTATAAGGCACCACGGTCAGGAAAAAGAGCGTAGCGATCTGGTAGGGATCTATGAAGGGCACAAGCCTGAACTCCGGGTACAGCACAGACCATCCCTTGAGCACGGGCTTGAAAAGAATCGCGGGCGTGAAAAAAACGTGGACATAGGCAAGGAGGATTCCAGTCAGGAATGATGAGAGCGAAATTACCGCTCCTTCCCAGAATTTCATGAGAAGAATGTCCGAGATCTCCCAGCCCACGGCTTTCAGGATCCCGATTTCCTTTTTTTCATCGACGCTCAGACCTGACGCTTTGTCCCATGACACGATGATGAACGCGAGAACGGCTCCGGTGAGAATGGCCACCATGATTCCGCTTCTCCAGTCAAATATGGACTCGTAAGTCCTCAGGATCTCCCGCTTCGTGATCGGACGGGTATCGGGAAGGAGCATTACGATTTTTTCCGCGACGGTGGAAATCTCTTTTGCGTTCCTCACCTTGAGGGTGATATCGGTAAACAGGTCCTTGCTCGTTCCAAAAAGCTTTCGGTAATCGGCTTCCGAAACAAGCAGGAGGTCCGATGAAACGAGTTCCGACTCCGATGAAAACACCTCGCGGACATGAAAGGGAATCGATGTGCCATCGTAAGTGTGCAGCGGAATCGTATCATCCTGATCGACCAGACGCGCCCGTGAAACTCCGCTGCCAATCGTGATGTCGCCCTCGGCATAGGGGAAATCTTCAGGTGCCATGATTGTATAATTCGCGCCAATCACGGAATCGAAATAGTAGCCCCACAGCCTCCCGCGAACGGAATTGACACCCTTGATCTTTTTCAATACCTCTAGGTATTTTCGGGGAATCGGCTCATGCCTCCCTTGGGCCATCCGCTGGACCACTATTTCCGGCGCGTCCCGGAGCGTGAGCGCGGCCTCCCGCTTGAGTGCGTAAGTAAAGAACATGACCGATGCGAGGAGAAAAACGAGCAGGGTATAAACAAGCAGAAGGGCGATGTTTTTCCCTTTTCTCCGCGAAAGCGAGGAAAGCGTAAAGTCGATGATGTTGCGCTGTTTCTCAATCCATGTGTGCATGATTCTCCGCGTTCCTCCAGTTCGGCATAATCAGCGAGCCTGACGGAAAATGCTCCAGAGAGCAGGGATGATCCTGAAAAGGCGCGTCAAAATCGGCCAGTGATGGGTGACGTGTATAACGCGCTTCGGTGAAGAGGCAGAGGTCGGTCAGTTCGAGCGTGCGGACGAGTTCGCCGTTTTCCCGAAGTTCCGGCGAGCGCCGATTCTGCTGATACTGCGCATGTGCAAAAGCCGCTGCAAGGAGCAGGCTGCAGGCGGCAAGATAAACGAATAAAAAAGAGGATTTTCTCATTCAGTCACTCGAATTCCTCGAGAACCTTCGGAGTGATGTCGTGGAAGCGGAGGATCTTTTCCCCTGCATGGTCCTTCAAAAATTCCCTTGCGTCCACCTCTTGTGCGAAGGGTATGAATTCGTCTCCCATGGGGCTGTATACGTTGCTGCCAGTGACGTAGTAGGCTTTGTAGCCGTCTATTGGTTGAACGCTGTAATAATCAGAAACATAGATGTTCACGATATCCTCGCGCTGCCGGGAGGGTTCGTACTTCTTCAAGTTGGCAAGATATTTGAACATGTCCTTCGCTCCGTCGAAAACCCGGTAGGTCCCGTCGCGGTACAGAACTTCAGCGGTCCAGTCGGGAAATTTCGCGACGAACATGCCGCAAATCGGGCATTTATCATTGATCGTCGGCTTAACATATGCTGTATCGCCTGCAAAGGAAGGCGTGAAGAAGAGAAGAGCTGACGCGATTCCAAAAAACGCGAAAAAAGAGACCACGATCCGCTCTCCGAATGGCATGCGGCGATTGTCATTTCCCGGTATATACAGAGAGTGCGCTTTCACAATTAAGTCTGAATTTCAAGATAACGATATCTGAAAAAAATGCCACAGAGGATAGGGAGATGAAAGATTTATTTTAAAAAATGTGGGATTTTTCATCCCTCTGCATCTGCGTTGGTTTTATTTGTTGTTCGGATGGATAAACGATCCTGGTGTTGATGTCCCGCGGACGCTTTTCCCCTCCCCTTTCTTGTTTCGCGGATCATTTTCGTGTTCTTGCGCATGTTCTCGTAAGCCGTCCTGATTGCCTTGTTGAAGAAGGCCATGGTCCCGACGTTCTCTTTGATAAAAGCCTCGACATCGGACTCGTCGGCGAAAGCATACTTGGCCCTTTTGGACATGACGCCCGGCTCGTCTCGCGGTCCATTCCGCAATAGGTGCAGTTCGGATGCTGTTAAATGTCACCCTGCGATGCTCCCATCACCATCCTCGCCGCTGCCAAAAAGATAAATGTTATGAACAATGATCTTTTCATAAACGCCTCCCGGCCTGAGTATAACAATGATGATATCACAACCCATGAATCCTATCCCGATGGTCCCAATATTTGTTGAGAAAGGATTGCTGAGTTTTGAGAGTTTCTTCACCGTCGCTTAGTGGTATCTTTGGCCAGATCTTCCCGTGCAGCGGCAAGGGCTTCACCCCAGGAAACTATTTTGCCACCATAGGTTGCGACGAATCTTTCCGCGCTTTCATTTGACTGGAAAGCCCACTTTGCCCGTTTTGACATTACGCCGCTTTTTCTGCCTCCCAGAACCCAAGTCGCTTTTTCGGCCTCAACCAGTATGCGGGTGTAACGGTCGGCAACGAGAAGGGCCTTCACCTTGCGTCCCTGATGCGCATCGATTTCGATGAGAGCGCAGTAGAGGCTGCAGACTCCTGCCCCGGTTCCATCCTCGTACAGGATAAGCATTCTGCTGTATCCATGGGCTTTTCTGTCCATGCCGCAGTAAGCGCATTTGCGATAAGCATCGATATCGGGCTGGGGCACTGTGGGCGGTCCGATAATGTCGCAGCTGAACAGGCTTATGATAAAGAGAATTGATGCGACATGTTTCAGCTTCATTAATTAGAACTCCCTCAGAAATAAATTCATCTGACTACGGCAGGCTTGCGAGTATGGCCTGAAGACGTGTACCATCCTTGTAATTCTCGTTCATTTGCACCACGCCATTTTTGTCTATGACAACCGTGCTTCCCATTGTGGCTTGGTAGAGATTTAGAACGGATTGCTGAGTGTCCGCTAGCACCGTGAATCCCGATCCTGTATAACCGGTCGCCAGCTCCCAGGCATATGCCTCGGCAACGGATGCACAGGTATAGTCTATTACATAAAATCGAACATTCGGAAAGGCCGGAATCACGGAAGAGCGCAGGCTGTCAAGATTGCCTTCGCATATGGGACACCACTCCATGGCGAAGTATAAGACAACTCCCTGCGTGGTCAGAATCACTGATGAAAGAGTGACATTGTTTCCAAGAGTGTCGGAAAGCGTAAAATCCGGTGCATTCTGACCGACAGCGGGCCCGGTCGTTCCGGGCTGTTCAGGGGGACGTTTATCGCTGCCTGATGGGTTGAGGTCATCCATCGTGCCACATCCGGCGAGGAGGACCATAATAAGCAGGAACACACGCATCCTACCTGAACCCATAGCTGACTCCTATAGTATAGATGTTAGTTGCTGGAAAGTTCTTGCCCCACCCATCACTTTTTATGGCATTGTTACATGAAACCCGGATGGTCCAATCACTGTCGGTGCTGGAATAAGCGATAGTTGCTCCATACGAATCCTTCTGGAAGCCGCTATCAGGCTGGCTCTTGCCGTTGATGGTCGCATTCTCTTCTCGAAGCGTCGATAGCGATACGGTTCCGGTCAGTGTGTCTCCTGCTGAACCGATATAATAAATATACCCCAGGGACACGGAGGCGGATGAGCGGTCTCCTAGTTTTTTTTCATATGGCTCCACGTACTTACCGTACTCGCGGTTGACCGGTCGCTGAAGATACGTCCCATACGCGAGAGAAACAGAAGCAGTCCAGGGGTGGAGCGTCTTCGTGATCAGAACATTTCCGTCAAACCGATAGAAACCGCGACCGGTAATATCATAGCTGCTCGGTTTGTTGTCATAGGGAGATATCCCGGTCGGGATGAGGATCGACGGTCCAATCATAACCGATGGCGTCAGGTCCTCCATACTCCGGATCTTCCAGGCCGATTCATCCTCCAGTGCTTCATACCAGAGGTTCAGCGTCGTGTCACCTATACCGCTGGAACGGGTGGAGCCATTCGAATATTGGTTGTTATTCCAGACATACGGAACGCTTATGCTGGCCTGCCAGTATTGAGCGAGACGAAGCGCATAGCCGGCATTCAGGCGGTACTGATACCCTACCGGTGCATACACATATTGACCTTGGGGGCTCCAATAACCCACGTATTTTTCCGAATCAAAGGAAACGTCGACCATGCTTTGATATATCGTAGGTAACACCAAGGCCGCACCACCACCACCGCCGCAGCAGGAGCCCGCAAAAGCTCGCAGTGATAGAAAACATGCGGCCCCGGTGAAGAGGGCCACGCATATAACAATAAAGATAAATTTATTCATGGCATCTTGAGATTACATGCCCGGAGTAACCAGGAACGTGGCATACGCATTCGATCCCGATGCCGCCTTGCCGTCTGTGGTCTTATTCTGGCCGTTGACGTTCAATTTGACATAGATCGTCGCTGTCTGGCCGGAAACGAGTCCGGTCAGACCTGAAAGGGACCAGTGACCGTTTCCCATGTCCGCGCCCGTCACGGAGGTCGCGAAGGTGCTGTTCGTCGATGCCTGAACCGTCATCGAAGTAACCGTCCCAGTAGGATTGCTGAGTACCGCACCGATGGAAACGGGTTCGAAATTCATAAACATGTTTTCACTATGCGCGATGAACAGGGGAATCGTCGGTGTGGCAGCGCTAACCGCACCGTCCATGAACAGGAAGTAATCATTCGTTTGGGTTCCTGACATGGAAGAGACGATATCGTCGGGACCGTAC
Organism: Nitrospirota bacterium; assembly: GCA_035516175.1. GTDB lineage: Bacteria > Nitrospirota > UBA9217 > UBA9217 > UBA9217 > DASPSR01. The sequence continues at coordinate 3,877 of DATJAO010000051.1, read as the reverse complement.
AACTTCGTGTAGGGCGTATCGGGACCCATAGCCATGCTCACAGCGGGGTAGAATGTTGCGGTTTCATCCATTCCCATCCCTCCGCCAATCATGACCTGCAGTGTCCAATATCCTATTCCCGGGCCGTCACCCATAAGGTAATAGACTGCACAATCGTATACGCCGGTAGAACCCTCTTCTGTGACCATATCCACTGGCGATGAATGGCTCATAGAAGCCATGCTCATCATGGGCATCAACGATACCATCAGTCCCGTCGCAGCGGAACCGTCACTTATATTAGTGATTTGAATTTTGAAGGTCGTTTTTCCCTGTGTTGCCGCCATCGCGCCTGGAAGGTATTGCACCCGGTACGTGTTGGTGAGAGCGACCTTGCCGAAAGGCAGGGCGCCGATCAAGTCTGGCGTCAGTCCGGTCATGTTGGACACGGTATTCGACAGCATGCTCACCAACGCATTCTCGAACTTGTTTTGAATGTCTACGGGAAGCCTCGTCCCGTTTACCGTACCCGTTGAGCCGTTCAGTAAGCCGTCATCGGCGAGATCCTGAGCTATCGCGGCAAGCAGGTCGGACTGTTTGTCAGGCGTCAAGCCGAGGTCATAGGTGAGCTGACTGAATGCGGCATCATGTAATGCAGCGAGACGTTCAGCCACACTTGCTCCGGCGGCTGAAGTATTTTTGGACGCCACCGTGATGTCCGGCGTGAAACCGAAAGCTGTGTTGAATATGGTTTGGGCCTCTCCGAACGTCATGGTGCCGGCCGTCACCATATCATGGATAATCGTCGACGCGGCGGTGATATTCACTGACGACCACGTGGTCATGGACCCGGCCGGAACGTATGCAGCCAGACTGCCGGCCGTCGTGGTTGTGCCGGTTGCTTCATCGGTATACGTGCCACCGGTGGCCTCTATGCGCAGGTCCGCATTGCAATAGCTCGTTGGTACATTTACAGAATAAGTGCCGTCGCTTGCCGTGTTGACGGTTCCAGCAATGACAGAGCCGCCCGCATTTGCTACGACAACTGCGGCGCCTGACACGGGAGCCGCGACTATCGAACCGCTGATCGCCGTTGTTGCTGACGTAGGTGAACTGCTGCTGGAACTACTGCAGGATGTGGTGAACATAGACAGTGCTAAAAGAACCGCTGTAAAACTGACCCATGCTGTTTTTTTCATTTTATCCTCCCTTTGTGAATTATTTTTGTTTTATCAAGTCCGCTATTTCTTTTTCGTACGTCGGCAGGAATTCTTTTCCGAAACCCCTGTGTTTATGCCGTATGTCGCCATCCTTACCTATAATGAATCCGGTTGGCAGGCCTGAAACACGATAAGCGTCACTAACGTCGCCTTTTTTGTCAAATAGAACGTGAAAGCTTACCGAAATTTTACGAAGAAAATTATCCACAGCTGCTTCGGAAGAATCGACGCTGACGGCGATGACTTCGAAGCCCTCTTTTTTGTATTTCTTATATAAACGGTCAAGTTCCGGCAGCTCCTCCCTGCAGGGTACGCACCATGAAGCCCAGAAGGTGAGAAAAACGACCCTTCCCCTGAATTCGTCAAGGCTCACGGATTTTCCGCGTACATCAGTGAGGGTGAATGATGGCGCGGATTCAGGAAGCTGTCCAGCATGAACGAATACAGGCATCAGGAAAAAAGCAGCGAAAATCGGCACAACGGCAAATCGGGACACGATAAACCTCAATACTATCATTTTGGATGAGGGACACCATCTCTTGAAGTAGTTTTCATAGGTTGACCGCGCCACATCCTGCGGGTCGAGCTTTACGTACTTGTATAAGGCCGACTCGAATTTTCATAGGCATAAGATGTTTTTTCGGCTTGAAGAACACCCGTTGTAGCAACCGCTGTCGCAGCGGCAACTTTACCACCACTGAACAACATTTCTCTTCTAGACATCTCTTTTTTCTCGTCTAAAAGATTCATGAAAGGCTTCCTGAAAGTTTTTTAATTTGTCGTTTAGGTTTAATAACCAATGTCTCTATTCTTCATACATCAAGCTATAAAATGACTCCACTCCAGAAGTATCCTGGTCTATGAATGGTAGGGTTGGATATTTCCGAAGTGGAGCCGAGCTTAAAGGGGAGGGCAGGCTATGAGTCCCACCCTCGTTGATGCCTTGGATAGGCGCATGGATACGCGCACATGCCTCTTACGGAGAAAACACGTCAGCTCTGGACTTCGGTTTTAAAGAGGATTAGGATTTCGGAGGATGTTCGTCTTGAAAGGCGATTGAGAGAGGTTTAATACGTGGATTTACGATTTTAGTGATTTTGTCCTGCATAATAGGCATATAGTCGCAGGGGCATTGATGTAAACAAGGCATGTTCCCACCGGCAGACAGAGCCGGAGCACCTTGATGGCAGACGTCAAGACAACCGATCATCGCATGATTGCCATGATCGCTGGGAACTGAGAAGCAGGGAGGAACGGCGATGCTGAGCCCTATTGCCAAGAGCACCATGACAGCTTGCCATTTCATGAACATATTATAATGACATTCCTATTTGCTGTCAACTTACAATGTATTTTAAATAATTGCAGGCAGGACGTCGTCCGGTCGAAGAATTTCTCTAACGCTACTTCCCTGTATATCAAATATACTATTGGAAAATCAGATGCTTTTTACTCAGCCTCGTATTCTATGAATATAACGTGCTATACTGTTATAATAAATTTGTTATGAAAGCCAAGGAAAGGAGGAAAATTGGCGAGAGGCGTTGTATTTTGCTATTTTTTGAAATATTTAGCATTATAGACAGCATGCAGGTTGCTGCAAAATCCCATTTTTACGAAAGGAGTAGATGAAATGAAAATCAAAAAGGGAATTTTAGGAGCTGTAATGGCTGGTGCGTTCATGCTGGCCATTGGGTTATTCGGTACGGCTTATGCCAAACATGGAGGCGATGCATCCATGGGTATGCACCATATGCACATGCTGATGAACCATGGGCTTGAAATGGTTGCCGAGGGCTCGAACCTGGTCATGCTTGCCAAAATGAATATGACCGCCGCACTTGATCCGATGACCCTTGAACACGGTCAAAATATGATCAAGGACGGCAAAGAGGTCATAGAGCACGTCCTCAAGGGACCTGAGATGCAGGCCATGCATAAGGGTGGTCATGGCGACGATCCCCTCATGAAATATACCCATGAATTGGGCAATGCGGAATTGGCTGTGGTTGACTTGCTCGAAAACATGAACATGGAAGGCCCGATGTCGGACGACATGATGACCATGCATCACATGCATATCATGATAAACCATGCCCTTGAGATGGCAGCCCAAGGGTCCAATATGGTGATGCTCGGACAAATGGGGATGTCGAAGGACATCGACAAGTATTCTGTTGAACATGGGAAAATGATGTTGTCCAACGCCAGCTCCTTGCTAAAGGAAGTCATGGAAGGCAAGGCGATGACTGGAATGCACGAGAAAGGCGTTACCGGCGGCAACGCGATGATGGCGGACACGCACAAGATTGGCGACGCTGCAAAGAAAGTCATCGACCTTCTCGACAAGATGGCGTCCGCTGAACCAATGAAGATGAAGTAGATGCTGGTGAATTCGTTACGTTCTGATTTAGCAATGGGCACCCCGGCCTTGTCTCTAATGCGTTCACGACAAGGCCGGGATTAATACCAGCCTGTGGTTATCTGAGTCTCTTTCTATATCCAAAGGTGTCGGGTATTGGGGGTGATGATGCGGTTGAAATAAGTGAACGCGCCGTTGAATTGGAAATGGATGGAATATTATTCAAGAAAACGGATAAGAGAAAAGAACAATGATTATGAAACAGGTAAGCACTGTTCTGGAGACTCATGAAGGAGGCTATCATGGAAACAGTTGG
>DATJAO010000050.1:0-9076 GCA_035516175.1 Nitrospirota bacterium | reverse complement strand
TAGTTTATAATCAACAACATAAAGGAGGGGTGACCCATGGAAGGACTTTTTCAGCCAATGCATTTAATCTTGATATTGTTTATCGTGCTCATTATTTTCGGCCCGGGGAAACTTCCCGAACTTGGAGAAGGACTCGGAAAGAGTATCAAAGCTTTTAAGAAGGCCATGAAGGATGAACAGAACGCCACGGCCATAGAACATAAGGAAGAAAAAAAGGCATAGCCCGTTCTCTCTAATCATAAAACCACCCCAGGACATGAAAAAACGTAAACCGTTTCTTCATGTCCTTTTGTTTTCTGCACGCTCCTCGCGCTCTTTTGATCTAGTTTTTATCAAAAAACTATATTCTATTTAAAATAGCAGTTGTCCATTGAACCGCTTTTTCGTTGATCACATTTTTATGGAGCGCTCAAGCCGGAAGAGAAAGGGAGAGAGTTACGGCCCGGTCTTGGTCATGAGGAGATCGTTCTTGCACTTATTGGGATATGATTAACGGGACATCGTGCAGGAACGCCCAAACAAGGATAGATGCATCCTACGATAGAGGATCCCGTCTTCGTGGCGTACACGGGTAATTCACAGGCTCGCTATGTTATCGCTGGCGGCCATTCAGAACATAATCACTGACTTCAGAACGTCAATAATTTTTTCGCGCTGTCCTCCTCGAGGCCATGTACGTCAGAGGGGCAGCTTTTCTTTTCCTTCCTCGATAAGCGTTCGAGATTCGGCGCCACATAAAGACTGGAGCTGGTCGCCGAACCTGTCAAGCCGCTTGTCCGCCTCGTCATACTTGGTCTTCGTGTTCGTCAGGTGCTTGCCCACCACTTCGAAATCAGCTTTAAATCGCTCGAAGTCGCCGGTAAGCCTGGCAAGATCTTTCAGGATTTCCTGCGCCTGCTCCTCGATGTGCAAGCCCTTGAGGCCAAGTAGGATTGTCTGGAGGTAGGCATAGAAACTGTTTGGCGAGACCGGGATCACCCGTTTGGCGAAGGCGTAGTTCAGGAGAGCCTTGTCCGTGTCCACGACTTCATCCCTGATAATGAGCTCATAGTATACGTTTTCTGCAGGGATGTACATGAGCGCAAAATCGAAGGTACCTTCATCGGGCAGGATGTATTTTGAAGCGATTGCGTCGATATGCTTCTTCACATCGGCGATGAACTTCTTCTTTGCGGCCTTTCGTTCATCTTCCGATGCCGTTTCAACGACGCGCCTGAAGTTTTCAAGAGGAAATTTGGCGTCCACGGGCACGAGGCCGTGTCCGAGCCGGATGACCGCATCAACGATCTCGCCGCTCTTGAATTTGTGCTGAAGCGTAAAGTAGGCAAGCGGGAATATCTGGGACAGGAGATCGCCGAGAAAGAGCTCGCCGAGACCGCCGCGCAGCTTGGGTGAGCGCAGGATCTCCTGCAGGCTCGCAATGTCTTTCCCAACATCGAACACTTTTTTCGTGGCCTCGCTCAGGCTGCCGAGCCCCTTGCTTACTTCCTGCACAACACGCGCGGCGTTGTCCAAGCGCGTGTTGAGATCCCCCGTCGATTTCTGGAGCTGCTGGGTCACCTGGCCAAGCTGGGTGTTCACCTGCATCGTGATCTGGCCGAGCTGCTGGTTTACAGTCTCCTGACTCTTCTGCATGGCCTCGGTAAGCTGGCCCCGGAGGGACTGCACCTCCTGCTGCATCAGATTCAAAGTCGGGTCAGCGGTCTTCTTCTGGGACTGGAGGATAAACCAGATCAGGATTACAAGAACAGCGGCAAGAAGTATGAGAATAGCTGTCAGCATGAAAATACCTTTAGGATGAGGTTAAGGCTGAGGACAAGGAATGCTTGCCACCTGCGTCATTCCTGACCTTGACCTCTGCACGTCACTTGATCTCCAGCATACGGTCCAGCGCCCGCTTGGCCGGTATGCGGATATCTTCGGGCACCTTGATCACATACTGCATCTTCTCCATGGCCGTCTGCACGCTCTGGAGCCTGGTCCGCTTCATGTTGGGGCAGACCATCTTGTTGTTCAGGACGTAGAAGCGCTTATCCGGGCTGTCCTTCCTGAGCCGGTGGAGCAGGCCTTCCTCGGTGCCGATGATGAATTCCTTGCGATCCGATTCCTTGCAAAAGCGGAGCATGCCTGAGGTGCTCGTGATGATATCCGCCATGTCCTGCACCGCGGGAGGACATTCCGGATGGACCACGAGGACGGCTTCAGGATGCTCTGCCTTCGCCCTCTTAACGTCTTCAATATCAAGATGCGCCATGTGCACGTTGCAGAACCCGTCCCAGGAAATGATCTTCTTCTTCGTCCTTTTTGCGGCATAGGCCGAAAGGTTCCGGTCCGGGACGCAGATGACCGTGTCTTCCTTAAGTGACTCCACGACCCTTACCACATTGGAAGAGGTGCAGCAGATGTCGCTTTCGGCCTTGACCGCGGCCGAGGTGTTCACATAGGCGACCACAGGTGCGCCGGGGTATTTTTTCTTCATGTCCCGGAGCGTGAACTCGTCGGCAAACTCGAAAGTAATGCCGAGGACATCCGAGTAGAACTCCCTCCGCGTCTTGCGCGGGCCTTCGACGGTGATCATGTCGGCCATTGGGCAGCCTGCACTGATCTCGGGGAGCAGGACTGTCTTATCCGGAGAGAGGATCGAGGCGCTTTCGGCCATGAAATGAACCCCGCAGAACACGATCACGTGGTAGTCGGTCTTCGCTGCTGCCCGCGAGAGTTCGAGCGAGTCGCCGGTAATGTCGGCGATGTCCTGGACCTCCGGGCGCTGGTAATTATGCGCGAGGATGACGGCGTTCAGGTCTTTCTTGAGCTTCAGGATTTTGTCGCGAAGGACGGTGATGTCGGTTTTCTCTGCACTCATACGTATGAAGATAATACAGATAACCGCAGCCGGTTGTCAATGGAATTTGTGTTGACATGAATTGGAAATAGGCACAGCGTGGTACTTTTGCCGCCGCAGCGATTGCATGACACGACGTCCACTTTTATGCTCCACGAAACAAACGATGAGCATCATGATGACAAATATTAGCCGGCACATAGTTGACAGTATTCCCGCGACTGAGCCGGCAATTGGCAAAAGCCTCTTCATGATACCGCGCTCCCTTCTTTTCTTCACCAGGGAAGTGAGGATAGGAAGAACGACGGATTAAGATGGTCTTTATCGATATCATCCCAATCCCCGGGGCACGCACCTCTATCAGTTCTATCCAGTTAAGGAAGACTGTTCGATATTTTGTACCAACTTCAAGACCGCCTCGAAGGCACTTACCACAAAAGTCGCAGAGATTCCAAGTTCTCATGCGCTGAGCCAAAGCCTAATTACGACTTGCGCCGGAAAGACGGAGTAGTGTATATTGAACTTAAATTTCAAGTCCTTCTGAAAGGGACCGACTGTTTCTCATGTCTCTTAAGAAAAAGCTGATCATTCTTTTAATCGCGTTCACTCTTATACCGCTGGTCATGTTCGGCACGGTCATGTTCTCGCAAGCCATAACTGCTCTGAAGGCCGTACGTATCGCCCAGTTGAACAACATCGCGGACCTGAAAAAAGACAAGATCGAGACGTTTTTCAGTGAACGGACAGCCGATATCAGGTCGACCCAGAATTACCTGAACATCAAACGAAACCTTCCCTTACTTTACGCGAGTTCAGGTGAGGGGACCCGCGCATCCTCTGCGAACGCCCTGAAAGAATTGGACAGCCAATTAAAGCCATTCCAGGTTGATTACGGATACCTTAACCTCATGCTCACGGACCAACACGGCAGGGTCGTCTATGTTAGTGACGACGCGCTAAGACCAAAGCTCGTGGGGAAACCGCTTTCGGATAGACACATCTATGAAGAAGGGGAAAAAGCAATCTACTTTTCCGACATCTTCGTGAACAATGCACGGGGTAATACAGTTGAAATGTACTGCGTGGCCCCGGTCAAGGGTCTAAACGGGAACTTTATCGGAGAGGTGGTTACCGAGATCGATATGGGGCCCATCTACAGCTTCATTCAGGACACTACCGGCTTGGGCAAAACCGGCGAGGTGTTGATCGCCAAACAGGAAGGCAAAGAAGCGGTGTTCCTGAGCCCTCTCCGTTATGATCCTGAAGCGGCCCTGAAGAAAAGAGTCGCCTTTAATGATACTGTGGCTCACCCGGCGCAAATGGCGGCCCGTGGCGAGGACGGGTCAGGGATTACTCGTGATTACCAGGGGACAGAGGTGCTGGCTGCGTGGAGGTATATCCCGTTCTTGCGGTGGGGGCTCGTAACGAAGATCAACGCTGACGAGGCCTTCGCGCCGATCGCACAATTAAGGACATTCTTCATGGCCGCGGGATTCTTCGTCGTGGCATTGGGTGCTTTCGCGGCACTCGCCATCTCCAAAACGATAACTGGTCCGCTTAGCTCTCTGCAGGAAGGCGCTAAAGCTATAACGGCGGGTGACCTGGACCGCCGTGTCGGTACGAATGCACGTGACGAAATTGGGCAGCTGTCGCGCGCCTTTGACGTCATGACAGACGCCCTCGTTCACGATATAACCGAACGCAAGAAGGCTGAGGAAAAAATAAAAAAATTGAATGAGGATCTGGAACATCATGTCGCGCAGCTTGTCCAGTCGAACAAAGAACTGGAGGCGTTCAGTTACTCTGTTTCGCACGACCTGAGGTCTCCACTCAGGGGAATCGACGGGTTCAGCCTCGCGCTCCTGGAGGATTACGCCCATAAGCTCGATGACTCGGCTAGGGACTACCTCGAACGCATTCGTCTTGCGAGCCAGCGCATGTCACAACTCATTGACGACCTGCTTAACCTTTCACGCATAACGCGCAGCGAGATGAAGCGTGAACGGGTGGACCTAAGCAGGATAGCGCAGGATATCGCCGGCCGCCTCAAAAAAAATCATCCGGAACGCACGGTCGAGTTCGTCGTGTCCGGCGGCCTGACGGCCTACGGTGACGAGCGGCTGCTGAGGATCGCCTTGGAGAACCTGTTCGGCAATGCCTGGAAATTCACGGGGGCCCATCAGCAGGGCCGGATCGAGTTCGGATCGACGCAGCGCGATGGGCGAGCCGCCTTTTTCGTGAAGGATGATGGGGCTGGATTCGACATGGCCTATGTCGATAAACTGTTCGGACCCTTCCAGCGCCTGCATGCGTCGAGCGATTTCCCCGGCACGGGCATCGGCCTTGCCACGGTGCAGCGGATCATTCATCGACACGGCGGCCGTGTCTGGATCGAGGGTGAGGTGGAAAAGGGGGCCACCGTGTATTTTACGCTCTCTTGACAATTTCAGGTTTCGAGCTGAAAAAACTTCATTCTGAGAAAAAGGAAACTTTACTCATGAGGAGCTTGAAATGAATAACAAGGTGATTTTACTGGTTGAAGACAATCCGGATGACGTAAAACTGACCATGCGGGCACTTAAGAAGAGCAATGTCCTCAACGACGTTGTCGTGGCTCAAGACGGAGCAGAGGCCCTCGACTATCTTTTTTGCACTGGGAAATATGCCGGTCGCGACAAGAAGATCATGCCCCAGGTGGTCTTGCTCGACTTGAAAATGCCCAAGGTGGACGGTTTCGAGGTTTTGCAACGGATACGGGAGGATGAGAGGACCAAGCTCCTTCCGGTGGTCATCCTGACGACGTCGAGCGAAGACAAAGACCGCGTTGCCGGTTATCGGTTCCACGCCAACAGCTTCGTCCGCAAACCGGTGGATTTCAACGAGTTCACGGAAGCGGTGAGGCAGCTCGGTCTTTACTGGCTGCTGTTGAATGAAACGGCGTGACCGGTAACGAACTCGCGCAGGAAGTGATTGCCGGTCGCCGCACCGTGAGGATGCTCTTGCCGTTACGGTTTGGTTTGCTGAAACTGCGGGGGAAGGAATGGGCAAACCGCTTCGGGTATTGATGGTTGAGGATTCGGAAGACGATGCGCTCCTGCTGCACAGAGAGCTGCGGAGGAGCGGATATGAGCCCGTCCTCAAGCGTGTTGAGACGAGCGAGTCGATGAGGAAAGAGCTCGAACAGCGGGAATGGGACGTCGTGATCTCGGACTACGTCATGCCGACGTTCAGCGGCCTCGAGGCCCTGACCGTGCTCAAGGAGAGCGGGTTCGACGTGCCCTTCATCATTGTCTCGGGCAAAATTGGTGAGGACATCGCCGTGGACGCGATGAGAGCGGGAGCGCACGACTATATTCTCAAGGGCAACCTGGCGCGGCTGGTGCCCGCTGTTGAACGGGAACTCCGTGAGGCCAAGACGCGAAGGGCGAGAAAACGGGCGGAGGAGGAGCGCATTCGCCTTGCGGCTGCCGTCGAAGCCGCCGGCGACGCCGTCGTCATCTCTGATCCGCGGGGCATCATCCAGTATGTGAACCCTGCCTTCGAGAAGATCACCGGTTACATGCGGGACGAGGTCGTAGGACGGGACCTCCATTTCCTCGACATTGATCAGAGCGATGATCCCTGCTCACGGGGCATACGGGAGACGATGAGGGGGGAGGAGGGGGCCTGGACGGGCCGCATCACCAGCAGGAAGAAGGACGGTACGCTCTATGAGGAGGAGTGTACTTTTTCTCCGATCTACGATTCATCCGGCGAGATCATCAACTTTGTTTTCCTGAGGCGCGACATCACGGAAAAACTCAGGCTCGAGTCGATAGCCCAGGCAATGGACACCATGAACAACATCGGTTACATCTTTACGGGGGTGCGGCACGAGATCGGCAACCCGCTCAACACCGTTATGCTGACCCTGGGTCTGATAAAGAATAAGATCGATACCTACGACAAAGCGACCATCGAACAATACGTCGACCGCGCGTTGAATAATTGTGAAAAGATCGCCTTCCTTCTCCGAAGCCTTCGGAGCTTCAATATGTACGAGAAGCCGGAACTTCAAGTGGTGGAGATGGCTGATTTCCTGAGGCAATTTTTGGCTCTAGTGGAAGAGGATTTCGCGAAGAAAGGCATCACGATAGATACTATTATTGACGCAGAACGGGTCTACGCTGATCCTCGGGCACTTCAGCAGGTTCTGCTGAACGTGTTTACGAACGCCGCTGACGCTTTAACTGGCCGGGACGATCCGAAGATAATGGTGAGTGTTACCGGGGCAGGAAGCATGGTCCGGATCCGGGTACGTGACAACGGGTGCGGCATTCCCGAAGACCGGCTAAAGGACCTCTTCAAACCCTTTCACACCTCCAAGATCCATGGTAACGGTCTCGGCCTGGTCATCGTGAAAAAGATGCTCACCACTATGAACGGTACCGTCTCGGTGACAAGCCGGAAAGACGAGGGGACCAGCGTGGAGATACTCGTCCCGGAAAAAGGTTGACGCGACACACTTCCTGTAACAGGAGCCGAAGGCATTCTGCAGAAGTTGTTTCTGGAAGATGCGCCTTGATGAAAGGCATGATAATACGTGACTGATCTGCTATCAAACAGGAACGCAGTGGACGAATGAACTATGGGGCCAAAGAGCGATCATTTGAGATCCGCTTCCTCGGGGAAGGAGAATATTCATGGATACTGTGCCGATAAACGTGCTGCTCATCGAAGACGATCCCGATGACGCCATGCTCATCCAGAGGTTCTTGTCCAATGCCCCGAAGGTTCTCTGCGAAGTTACCCATGTTGATCGTCTGGGGAGAGGACTGGAATGCCTCCAGAACGGCGGCTTTGATATCGTGCTCTTGGACCTCGGCCTGCCGGACGCGCCCACAGGTCTCAACACCTTTGAAAAAACTCATGCGCACGCGCCCCAGGTCCCCATAATCGTGCTGACCGGTCACGATGACGATGAGTTTGCCATCGAGGCAGTTCAGAAAGGCGCTCAGGACTATCTCGTCAAGGGCCAGGTCACGGCCGTCCTGCTCGGGCGCTCCATTCGCTACGCCATCGGGCGCCAGAAACTGCTGTTGCAGCTGGAGCAAGCCGCAAAGGAAATTAAAACGCTGAGAGGCTTCCTGCCCATCTGCGCGAATTGTAAAAAGATCCGCGATGACAAGGGCTATTGGACCCGGATCGAAACATACATCAGCAATCGCACGGAAGCGGAATTCAGCCACGGCATCTGTCCGGAGTGCGCAAAGAAACTCTACGGGGAATACTTCGACAAAATAGGGAAAAAGCTGCCCTGAAACGGCTGGATCCAATTTATCGGGTAAGGGCGCTTTTCTCTTTTATCAACCATCAAAGAATGATCAGTATAACGCCTGTCGGCCTAAGCAGAGAGCATAGCTCCTAACCCTCCGCCATCTGCTGCGTACTTCTTCCTCCGGCTTTTCTGTTGCGCGGGAAGCTGATTTCGGGTATTCTACCGTCCATGAACGATGAAAAGCGGTTTAGGTCTGGCTTCATCTCGATCATCGGCAGGCCCAACGTGGGCAAATCCACCCTCCTCAACGCGCTGCTCGGCGAGAAGATCGCAATCATATCGGACAAGCCGCAGACCACGCGGAACAGGATACTCGGAATCGTGAACCAGCCGGGCGCGCAGCTGGTGTTCATGGACACGCCGGGCATCCACAAGCCCATGCACAAGATGAACGAGTTCATGGTCAAGACCGCGCTTGCGACGTACAACGAGGTGGATGTGATCTTGATGCTCGTTGAGGCCACGGAACAGCCGGGCGGGGGAGACAAGTTCATCATAGAAACGCTTTCCGTAGTGAAGACGCCGGTCTTCCTCCTCATCAACAAAGTGGACCTTGTCAAGAAGGAAGCGCTCCTCCCTTTGATGCAGGAATACAGCAAACTCTATAATTTTGCCGAGATCATCCCCGTGTCCGCGCTCCGGAATGACCTCGGCGGCCTTCTCGATGCCATCCTCAAACGGTTGCCGCAGGGGCCGAAATATTTCCCCGATGACCAGCTTACGGACCAACCCGAGCGGTTCATCGTGTCAGAACTGATCCGGGAGAAGGTCTTTGCTCTTACTAAAGAGGAGATACCCTACTCTACGGCTGTGGTCATAGAGGAGATGAAGGAAGGGCCAGACATTACGCGGATCACCGCCATCATCTATGTGGAGCGGGATTCCCAGAAAGGGATCCTGATCGGCAAAGGCGGCGG
>DATJAO010000049.1:0-14297 GCA_035516175.1 Nitrospirota bacterium | reverse complement strand
AGGTACCGATGCTGAACGTACCGTGCTGGTGGACAACGGCATCCTCAAGACCTTCATGTACGACAGATTGACGGCCATGAAGGATGGCGCGTGTTCTACGGGTAACGGGAGGAGGGAATCCTACAAACATCGTCCGATCCCGCGGATGACGAACACCATGATAGCTCCGGGGAAATCCGACCCGGCAGAGATCGTGCGGACGACGCCGAACGGCCTGTTCGTCAGGAAGATGGGCGGTGGGCAGGTGAATACGGTGAACGGGGATTTTGTCTTTGAAGTGAGCGAAGGGTACCTCATCGAGAATGGCAATATCGGGGAGCCGGTTCGCGGCGCCACGCTCACGGGGAACGGCCCACAGGTGCTGATGTCCATCGATCGGGTGGGGTCCGACCTCGGGTTCTCCATCGGCACTTGCGGCAAGGACGGGCAGGGGTCGCCCGTTGCCGATGCCCAGCCGACGCTCAGGATTCCGGAGATCACTGTAGGAGGAGTTGTCGCTTGAAGAACATCCGCCCTGAAAGCATGAGCGTTTTTTATACCCGGGAGGAAATGATATGAGTATTCGCACGGCGATCATAACCCTGAGCGACAAGGGATCGGCAGGAGAACGCGAAGATGAAAGCGGAAAGATCATCCGCGAAATGATCGCTGACATCGGTGCTTCTGCTGTCCACTATGAGATCCTGCCGGATGAAAGATCGAGAATTATAGAAACGTTGACAAGGCTGTCTGACTCAGGAAACATCGATCTCATCATAACGACCGGCGGTACGGGAGTCGCCCCGCGGGATGTGACACCCGAGGCCACGCTTGCGGTGATTGACCGCCAGCTTCCAGGCATGGCGGAGGCTATGCGCGCCGAGAGCCTCAAAAAGACGCCACGTGCCATGATTTCCCGAGCCGTTGCCGGCATCAGAAAGCAGACCCTGATCGCGAACCTTCCCGGCAGCCCCCGCGCGGTGCGCGAGAATCTCGCCGTTATTCTTCCGGCGCTTCCCCATGCGATCGAAAAGATCAAGGGTGACCCGTCGGAATGCGGGAGCTCCTAGCCAGGCAGTGATGACCGCAGACGGCTGACTCACAGCATCCAGCATATCCACGACCCGGGGTGCCGCACGTCCTTCTCGCGGTCACTACTTAGCGAAAATTTCCAATTGTCACTCTCTGTACTCTATGATACACTTCTACCGGATGCTCATTAAGTCTACGCTCAACGAGGAGGACCTATGTTCTGTCCCCATTGCGGGAAAGAGATTGCCGAAGGCCAGGTTTTTTGCCAGCATTGCGGAGCGAGACTGGCGGAAGCCGCTCCGATTTCCGAAGGGAGGGAAAAGACGTATTGGGAAGACCGCGAATCGAGAGGTTTTCTAAACGGGCTGTTCACAACGTTGAAGGATGTGTTATTCCGTCCATCGGATTTTTTCAAGAGAATGCCGGTAACTGGCGGGCTTACCGACCCGCTGTTGTATGCACTCATCACCGGCATGGTGGGTATTATTTTTTCCTATTTTTGGCAAATACTGCTGCAGGGCGCAATGCAGGGTATGATGATCCCCGGAATTAAATCCGCCGCAGACCAGAATATGTTTAAGGGAATTGGCATGGCGGCGCTGGCTTTTTTTTCTCCCTTTCTTATAATTCTCGTATTGTTCATCTCGTCAGGGATTCTTCATGTATGCCTCATGCTGGTGAGGGGGGCGCGTTCCGGATTTGAGGCCACCTTCAGGGTCGTTGCCTATGGCTACAGCACGAACGTTTTTTTTGTCATACCGTTTTGCGGGGGGATTCTCGCAGCTGTGTGGGCCATAGTTATCGCCATTATCGGGCTCAGGGAGGCGCACGAGACGACAGGAGGCAAGGCGGCTTTTGCCGTGTTCCTTCCTGTCGTTGTCTGCTGCGGGCTGGTTCTCGTCGCCATAGCAATGTTCATGGGCGCTGCGGCATTGTCATTGGGCACGATCGTGCAAATGCAGAAGTGATGTGAAGCGCCATTTGTCATGCGAATGATACTGCAAAAGCGGACGCAAGGCCGGACGGAGTTCGGCATCATTTACGGCGGGATTGCCTTGCTCGCGATCTGTGTCGGGCGGTTTTTACCGGTGCTTATGTTTGCCCCGTCCTGCGTCTTCAGGGATCTTACGGGTCTGCCGTGTCCTACCTGCGGCGCCACGCGTTCGGTCGTGCATCTGGCCCGGGGAGATTTTTTCGCATCATTTGGCATGAATCCGCTGGTCTCGCTGTGTTTTGTCATCGCGGCCCTGGTATTTTTTTACAGCCTGATCACACTGATCGTAGGCATTCCCCGGATCGGTTTTATCCTTTCGGATCGAGAGAAAAATATCGTCAGGTTCGGAACGGTCGCCCTTATCTTGGCAAACTGGTGCTATCTCCTTATTTCGCGATAACTCCTTATAAGAACTTCGTTTTTTCCTTTCCGAGCAATAATATTATTTACATTTAATCAACAGTATGCTATTATAACAATCTTTTAGGAATACCCAAATATTTTCAGCAGTTACGGAGGGTGCGGCGTGGACCGTACGGTGATAGGCGTTGACCTCGGAGGCACGAATTTAAGAACAGCGATCGTGAACTCTGATGGAGTGATTCTCGACAAGCGCAAGGAAGCCACTCAGGCGGTCGACGGCTGGATGAAGGTTGTCGCACGGCTTATTGATAATATCAAGCGTCAGCTGGAAATTGGCGCGCAGATGGGGTCGAAAGTTTTTGCGGTGGGTGTGGGTGCGCCGGGAGTCATCCTGGTGGACAAGGGCGTTGTAGTCAAGTCGCCTAATTTCCCGGATTGGAACAACCTCCCGCTGAAAGCCGAGTTGGAGAAGGCGCTCAACATCCCCGTCTTTATCGAGAATGATGCCAATGCCGCAGCCCTTGGAGAAAAGTGGCGGGGCGCAGGGCGGAATATCAGGAGCATGATACATATTACCCTTGGTACGGGTGTCGGCGGTGGAATTATTCTCGATAACAAGATATGGCATGGAGCAGACGGCATGGCCGGTGAGATAGGGCACATGACCCTCATCCCCGACGGAAGACCGTGTACCTGCGGCAATACTGGATGCCTGGAGATGTACGCATCGGCACGCGGTATCGTGCAGAGCTTTCGAGAGGAATTGGAAAGGCAGAAATTGCCTGCGCCGGAGACCTTGAAAAACGTCACGTCGGAAAAGGTGTATCAGGCCGCGCGTGAGGGCGATGCCGCCGCACGACGGGTGATGAAGGATATGGGCCGCATGCTCGGGATTGGTATTGCCAGCCTGATTAATATTTTTAATCCAGAAAGGGTTGTGATCGGCGGGGGGGTCAAGGACGCATGGCCGCTGTTCATCGGTGCTACGCATGAGGAGATCATGAGGCGGGCATTTCAGGTCCCTGCTGAACGGACCGAAATTGTACCATCCTCGCTGGGCGATGACGCGGGCATGATAGGTGCCGCGGCCGTGGCACTTGAGCTCCAGAACGCAAGATGTTGAGAGACGGGGAAGGTCACGTTTCAGACTACGATCAACGCCTGAAATGCATGTTCCAAATAAGAGTCATCATGCCCTGATCCAAATGTTTTAGGATTTGGAACCTGGGATTTAAAGGTTATGGCAAGTTCGAATATAAGAAATTTCTGCATCATTGCTCATATTGACCACGGCAAGTCGACTCTAGCCGACAGGATTCTCGAATATACCGGCGCTCTTTCAGACCGAGAAATGGCGGCTGCAGGCGGGGACCAGGTGCTTGATGACATGGATCTCGAGCGTGAGCGGGGCATAACTATTAAGGCCCATGCGGTGCGTCTCCGCTATAAGGCATCGGACGGCCAGGATTATGTCTTGAATCTGATCGATACGCCGGGCCATGTGGACTTTACCTATGAGGTTTCGCGCAGCATGGCGGCCTGTGAGGGAGCTCTCCTCGTGGTGGATGCGTCACAGGGGGTGGAGGCGCAGACACTGGCCAATGCCTATCTTGCGATCGACCATAATCTCGAGATCATCCCGGTCATCAATAAGATTGACCTGCCGAGCGCGAACATTGAAGAAGTGAAACGCCAGATCGAGGAGGTCGTTGGCCTTGACTCCTCCGGTGCCATCCCGGCAAGTGCCAAGGCAGGGATCGGAACAAAAGATGTACTCGAAGCAGTCGTGAAACATATCCCGGCACCGTCCGGAAGTCCCGATGCGCCGCTTCGGGCGCTCCTGTTCGATTCTTGGTATGATACCTATCAGGGTGTGGTCATCCTCGTGCGGGTAGTAGACGGGACTGTGCGGCCGAAGCAGAGGATCAAGCTCAACTACTCGGGTGCCATTCACGAGGTGCAGTCAGTGGGGGTCTTCACGCCCAAGATGCAGCTGACCTCGGAACTTTCGCAGGGGGACGTGGGGTGCATCATCGCAGGCATCAAACGGGTCTCGGACGCCAAGATCGGTGACACGGTGATGGACGCCGACCGCCCCATCGATGTGCCGCTGCCGGGGTATAAGGATGTTAAGCCGATGGTCTTTGCCGGCATCTACCCGGTGAACAGCGATGACTATGCGGACCTGCGCGATGCTCTCGAGAAACTGCGTTTGAACGACTCCTCCTTCAGCTATGAGCCGGAAACCTCGCTTGCTCTCGGATTCGGGTTCCGGTGCGGTTTCCTTGGCCTCCTGCACATGGACATCGTAAAGGAACGTCTTGAGCGGGAGTTCAAGCTCGATCTTATTCCCACCGCCCCGACGGTGGTCTACCGGGTGACCAAGAACGATGGCGAGATCGTGATGGTGGATAATCCCGCCAGGCTGCCGAATATCCAGGAGATCCAGCGCATCGAGGAGCCCATGATCGTGGCCTCGATCATAACGCCGGAGCAATATGTGGGCTCGCTCATTGCTTTGTGTCAGGAGCGGCGGGGCACGCAGAGGGATATCACCTATATCACGAAGGACCGCGTGCTGATCACCTACGACCTGCCGCTGAACGAGATCGTGATGGATTTCTACGACAGGCTCAAATCCCTGACCAAAGGGTATGCATCGCTCGATTACGAACTGTCTGGTTATGTTGAGTCCGACCTCGTGAAGCTCGATATGCTGCTGAACGGCGAGCCCGTAGATGCGCTGTCGCTGATCACACACCGCGACAAGGCGGCGATCCGCGGCAGACAACTTGCGGAAAAACTGAAAGAAGTGATACCGCGGCAACTCTACGAGGTGATTATCCAGGCGGCGATCGGCTCCAAGATCATCTCCCGCGAGACGGTAAAGGCGCTTCGCAAGAACGTGACCGCAAAGTGTTACGGCGGCGACATCACGAGAAAACGCAAGCTCCTCGAAAAACAGAAGGAGGGTAAGAAGAGGATGAAGCAGGTCGGCAGTGTCGAATTGCCGCAGGAGGCGTTCCTTGCGGTGCTCAAGGTGGGAGAGTAAAAGGAAGCCAATTTTTCAGAAGCCCCGTGGCATACGTTAATCTCGCTCATTTTTAAATTTCCAATTTGAATATTTTCAGAGACCGTTCGTATTGTGAGTCGGTTTGGAGGCGTGATGTCCGAAACTCAACAGGTAATCAAGAAGAAGAACTTTTACAAAGAATGGATAGAGCCGTTTCTGATCGCGGCGATCGTCGCTCTGTTCATCAGACAATTCGTCGTGGAGGCTTTCAAGATCCCGTCGGGATCCATGATCCCCACGCTCACGATCGGCGACCATCTGCTCGTAAACAAGTTCGTTTATGGTCCGAGGATACCATTTACGGACACCAGGATCTTTACGTGGAAGGTACCGAAGAGAGGCGAAATCATCGTTTTCAAGTATCCTGAGAACGAGACCAAGAATTTTATCAAACGCGTGGTAGGCCTGCCGGGAGACAAAATACAGATCATAAACGGCACGCTCTATATCAACGATCTGGTCGTCCCCATAACGCCGACCTCCCCCCCCAAGGATGAAAGTGTTGAGGGGGGGCAAATGTTCGGCAAGCCGATGTTCTATGAAGAGCAGCTTGGAACGGTCGAGCATAAGATACAGTACCTCATGGACCAGTCGCAGAGGAATGACGGCCCCTGGCTTGTGCCGAAGGACTCGGTGTTCGTCATGGGAGACAACCGCGACAACAGCCAGGATAGCCGTGTATGGGGATTCGTCAAATTCAATAAGATTCTCGGCCGAGCGTTAATCATTTATTGGTCCTGGGATGGAGACGGCCGATGGGTGAGATGGGAGAGGATAGGGAGGCTGATCAAGTAGGCGCAAGGAGGGGATGGAAATGAATATTCTTGCGAATCAGAACGGAGCGAGCCGTTTTAAGGTGTTCCTGTGGTTTCTCGTCTTGTTCCTCATCATTCATGTTGCCGTTAAAGTGGTACCGGTTTACATGGATTATGCCAGGATGGAAGACGAAATGAAGGTAAAAGCCAGCGTGTCTCAGGTGCTGAAAGATGATGATATCCTGAGAGATCTGGAAAATAAGGCAAACGAACTCGACCTGCCGCTCACTCGTGACAGCTTTATCATCAAGAGGGACATGGAGAGACGCAGAATGAAAATCAGCACAAAAGGCGGATGGGATGTCGAGGTGAGCTTCCTGTGGGGTGCCTACGTAAGGACTTTTCATTTCGATCCGGTCGTCGAAGAGGGCATCATGCAGGTGCCGTAATGGACCTTCATACGGTAGGTTTGACAAATATAACCCGGTAGAGTAGTATTGTCTGCCATGAACAGGATGGTGTGCCGGTGATACGCAGCATGACAGGATATGGCCGGAAGGAAGTGAGCGGTGTTGGCGGTCACTTCAGCATAGAGATCCGCTCGGTGAACAACCGGTATATCGACATCCAGGTGAAGGCGCCGCGGGGGCTTGCGGTCCTCGAGCAGAATATCAAAAAAAAAGTGCAGGATCATTTTTCCAGGGGCCGCTTCGATGTATATATCACCCGCAACGGTGAAAAAGAGGGCGTCGGCAGGCTCGCCGTCAATGATACCCTGGCCGGGCAGTATATTGCCGCACTGAGAGACCTGAAAGCGCGTTTTGGACTGGGCGGAGAGGTCGACGTGTCCTTCCTTGCAGGTTTTCAGGACCTTTTCACGCTGACCGAGGTGAAGGAGGACATTGAGGCCGTATGGCAGGTCCTTTCCGAAGGACTTGCACATGCCCTGAAGGAACTTGACGACATGAGGGCCGAAGAAGGCAGGGCACTCGTCCAGGATATATCTGAGCGGCTTAGGACCATCGACAGGCTGCTCGTCGCGATCCATGGCCTTGCTCCTGCCTCCGTGGAGGCATCGCGAAAGAGAATGTTTGATGCCGTGACAAAACTCCTCCATGAACAGCCGGACCCCGTCAGGCTGGCACAGGAAATAGCCATTTTGGCGGAACGCACCGACGTGACCGAGGAACTCACCCGCCTCGGAAGCCACATGGTTCAATTCCGCGCGCTGCTTGCGGACCAATCTGGCGAGGCGATCGGAAGAAAACTTGATTTTCTCCTGCAGGAGATGGGGCGAGAGACAAATACGATCGCATCGAAGGCCATGGATGCAAAGATATCATTGAGCGTGGTGAACATTAAGGCGGAACTGGAAAAGATCAGGGAGCAGGTTCAGAACATCGAGTGACCACACTATGGCGAATCAGCTCGTCAATATCGGGTACGGCAATATGGTGATGGCCTCCAAGGTTGTCGCCGTCTTGTCGCCGGAATCCGCGCCCATGCGCCGCCTCAAGGAAGATGCCAAGGAGCGGAAAACGCTGCTGGACGCCACCCAGGGAAGGAAGACAAGGTCAATCATCATAACCGACAGCGATCATGTCATTCTTTCCGCCGTCCAGGTCGAAACGCTCATGCAGAGGTTTTCCGGCCGAGGTGAAGAATGAAGAGGAGAGAGGGGCTTCTCTTCGTGGTCTCCGCCCCTTCTGGCGCGGGGAAGACCACCCTGTGCAGAGCTCTTACCGACTCGCTCGAGAATCTCACGCATTCCATATCCTATACCACCCGGAAACCCCGGCCCGGAGAGATAGATGGGAGAGATTACTATTTCGTCACGGAAGAACGGTTCCGGGACATGGTACGTGCGGGAGATTTTGCCGAATGGGCACAGGTGCATTCCAATCTCTACGGCACGTCGAGACGCGTGCTCGATGAGATGCGCACAGATGGGACCGATGTGATCCTCGATATCGACACCCAGGGAGCCGGGCAGATCAAGGAAAAGTGTCAGGAAGCAGTCTTTATATTCATCATGCCGCCTTCACTGGAAATACTGGAAGAACGGCTGCGGCATCGAAAGTCGGATAACGAGGATGAGATCAAAAAAAGAATGAGCCGTGCCCGGGACGAAATCAGGGATTACACCATGTATGACTATATCATCGTGAACAGGGATTTTGAACGGGCGCTAGCCGAACTCCGCGCCATTGTCCTTGCTGAGCGTTGCCGGACGAGGCTGGTCGAGCACGCATGGATTCAAGGAATGTTCTGATACGATAACCACACTATTGCACCAGGAGGTGAAAGATGCAGGAGACCGCTACAGACATAATATCACTGCCTATTGAGATGAATGACAAGGTTGCCGATACTAAATTTCGTCTTGTCCATATCGCGGCCCAGCGGGTCAGACAGCTGTCCGCAGGCGCGCCGATGCTGGTCGCGACAAGGTCCATAAAGGACACCACCATTGCGCTTGAGGAGAGCCTGCTCGACAAATTTATGATTCTCACGGGCGAGGAAGCGAAGAAGGCAAAAGAGGAGTTCAGGAAGCGCGAAGAGCGGGCGCGAATGGAAGAACAGCTTTCTGCCAAGGAAGAAGAAATTCGGAAAGAACTTAGCGCCTATCTTTCAGAGACGCAGGGCGAGGAAGGTCCTGAGGCGCCCGGGCTGCCGGAAAGCGGCGAGGGTGAAACGATCGAGGCTGAAGATGCCGAGGACGAAGAGCCGAGCGAATCCGAAGAATAACTCGTGGAGTATCGAAGCATGCTATCCGGAAAGAGGGTCCTGCTGGGCGTAACGGGCAGTATTGCTGCATATAAGGCCGTCGACATTCTGCGTCGGCTGAAAGAGCAGGGCGCAGAGGTGCGTGTGGTGATGACGAAAAACGCTACGCGCTTTATTTCGCCCCTGACCTTCGAGGCTCTGAGCGGAAAGCCAGTGCTGTGCGATGAGTTCCAGGACTGGGAGAAGGACAGCATTGGACATATCGATGTCTCCGCAAATCAGGATGTAGCGCTCATCGCTCCGGCCACGGCTAATATCATCGGCAAGGTTGCTGCCGGCATTGCCGACGACGCTCTGACCACAACGCTTATGGCGGTTGAATGTCCGGTTGTGATGGCTCCTGCCATGAATGACCGGATGTACCGGAACCCCGTTCTGCGGAAAAACATCCAATTTCTCAAGGAACAAGGGGTACGGTTCATCGAACCGGAAACCGGTCCGCTTGCCTGCGGCACGGCGGGGCAGGGCAGGCTCGCGGATCCTGCGAGTATCATCCGGGAGATTTCATCGATGTTCCTGCCACAGGATCTCGCAGGCATTACCATTCTGGTAACGGCAGGCCCTACGCGTGAACCGATCGACAGGGTCCGGTTTATCAGCAACCCTTCCAGCGGAAAGATGGGGTATGCGCTGGCAGCTGCTGCGCGAGAAAGAGGGGCGGCGGTCGTCTTAATAAGCGGACCGTCGCATCTCCCGTCGCCCTCCGGTGTGAAAGTAATCCGGGTCCTCACCGCAGATGACATGTACCGTGCCGTCATGGAGCATGCCGGGACGGCGCAAGTAATCATCATGGCTGCAGCGGTTTCAGATTTCAAGCCAGCCGTTTCCACAGACCATAAGATCAAGAAGCATGAAGCGCCGACTATCCTGCAGCTTGAACCTACCCGTGATATCCTCCTGGAACTCGGCAAGACCGCGGGCGAGCGCTTTCTTGTGGGTTTTGCTGCGGAAACGGACAATGTGCACCAAAATGCCATCAAGAAATTGAAAGAGAAGAAGCTTGACATGATCGTGGCGAACGATCTGGCGAGAGCAGGTGCCGGTTTCGAAATTGACACGAATTCCGTGACCATCATTGATCGGACCGGAAAGTCAGCGGAACTGCCAGTAATGCAAAAGTCTGAAATTGCAGCGCACATTCTGGATAAAATCGTTGAACTCATGGCAACATAAAGGTTTTTACCTTGACTTTTGCACACTTTTTTTGGTAAAATTCCATAGAAATTTTGGTATGTTACATTAATTATGGATAAAGACGCCTCCGAAATAGCAAAGTTAGAGGAACGGATTTCAAAAGACCCCAAGTCCAAGCTCTTCGTGCCGCTCGCCGAAGAGTATAAGAAGGCGGGGGACATGGAGAAGTCTATCCAGGTGCTTATGGAGGGTCTCAAAAACAACCCGGGCTACGTCACTGCCAGATCATTTTTGGGCAGGCTCCTGTTTGAAAAAGGAGATATGGCCGGTGCGCAGAAAGAATTTGAAGAGGTTGCGAAGTCCATTCCCGATAACCTGATGGCCCAGCATAAACTGGGTGATCTCTACGTCCTTCAGGACAGACCGGCGGATGCGCTGAAACACTATAAAACAGCACTCTCCCTCAACCCTGGCGACGAAGAGATGGCTGCGATGATTTCAGATATCGAAGCCGGCCGGGATGTCAAGGAGAGATTGCTTAAGCCAAAACAGCCGGCAGGAGAAAAGCATCCGACAAAAGAAGAACCCGCTCAAGCTGCACCCGTGCGGGCTCAGATGAAGCCTCAACCTTCCCCCATCGCGGCAAAACAGGCTGAACCCGTTCCGGTGTCAGCGGCTTCGGCAATGGAATCGGAAGAACCCGAAGAAGTTCTCGTGGTTGAACCGCTGGAGCTTGAAGGGGAGGTCCTGACGGAACCGGGAAAGCCGGCCGAAACGACGTCGCCGCCAGCAGAGTTTGATTTTCTTGCTGAAAAAGAGCAGGAGACCGGAAAGGCTGAAGAAAAGGGAGAACCCGCAGGAGCATCAGTGTTTGAGGCAGAGGCTGCGGTGAAAACCCCGGAGGTATCCTCAGAGAAATCCGACGACTTCACCACGGATACACTGGCAGAACTCTACATCGCCCAGGGATTTTACGAGAAGGCAATAGACATTTATCAGCGGATGCTGGCCGACAAGCCGGACAGTCAGAAATTAAAAGATAAGCTGACACGCGTCCGGGCCATGGCCAGCGAGGCCGAACCCCCAGCGGGATTAAAGATAGAGGTAAAGCAAAGCAGCGTCACGAACGAAGAGGTGATTTTTTTAGGGGGGCCGGAACAGCCTGCCGTGACCGAGAGTGGTCCGAAATTAGAAGCAGGACCTGAGGAGTTCATACCGCCGCTTGCTGAAGAGATCAAGGAAGCAACACCACCACCCAAGCATATTGATATTGGTTTTGAATCCGGGGAGCATGAGCCTCCTCAGGTCACGGAAAAGCAAGAGCTCGTTGAGAAGAAAACGCAGCCCGTGATGAAGTCCCCGGCAGCGAGCCGAAAAGAGACCATAGAACGGTTGGAGAGCTGGCTTCAGCATATCATGAAGGAGAAGTAATGCCCTTTTCCGATATTTTAAAAAATGTGGTGAATGGTACGGAAGGGGCACTCGGTGCGCTTGTTATCGGGCTCGATGGTATCCCCGTAGAAGAATATTCCGTGAACAGTGACATGGACCTCCAGTCCATGACTGTGGAATATTCGGCCCTCCTTAAGGAAATTGAAAAAGGTTCTCAGGCTGCGCAACTCGGTTCTACGAACGAAGTAACGGTCATCGCGGACAAGGCCATGATCATGCTGCGGCGGCTCAATGATGAGTATTTTTTTGTGCTGATTATAAAGCCGGAGGGGAATTTCGGTAAGGGAAGATTTCTCCTGAGAATGTCCGTGCCCAGGCTGCTCAAAGAGTTCTGAACGAAGGGTTTATTGATCGGTGTGTGTATTTGAAACTGCCTCAGGCAGTTTTTTGTTTTGTGCGGTGTTTTCATGAAGATACTGGTAATACATGGACCAAACTTGAATCTCCTCGGAAAGCGTGAGCCCGAGATTTACGGCACATTCACGCTCTCTGACATTAATAACCGGCTTTCCACGCTTGCTGCGGAGCTCGGCGTGGAAGTATCATTTTTCCAGTCAAACCATGAAGGTGAACTGGTCCAGAAGATCCAGGACGCCATGGGCGTGTACCAGGCGATCGTGATCAACCCAGGAGCCTATACACATACGAGCGTGGCACTCCGCGACGCTATATCCTCGACGGCTATCCCGACCGTCGAGACCCATATTTCCAACATCTACCGGCGCGAAGATTTCAGAAAACATTCGTATATATCCGGCGTCGCCGTGGGGCAGATCGCCGGCTTCGGTCCGGACAGCTACCTCCTCGCGCTCCGAGCAGCTGCTTCGCTGGTGAAAGTCGACGTTAAGAAAAAATGATGAAGAGGCCCGAGCCGAATCGTATCGAAAGACTCAGGCGCCTTATGAAGACGGAAGGCGTTGACGCACTTCTCGTGACGAAGCGAGAGAATGTGCGCTACCTCACCGGCTTCACCGGCTCTGCAGGGTCCGTCCTGATTGCTTCGGGAAGACCGTGGCTGATTACGGATTTCCGGTATAAATTGCAGACTCGCCGGGAAACGTCAGGGCTGGAAATCCTGATTCAGAAGACAGATTTTCCCTCGGCTCTCCAGGACGCAGCCGACCGCACGGGAGTCGAGAAGCTCTGGTTCGATGAGACATCTCTCACAATCGAAGGACTGAAGAAGCTCAGGAAACAAAGGCTGACGCTCAAGGGGCACCGCGACCTTGTTGGGGAGCTTCGGCAGCGGAAAGATGAGCGAGAACTCGCAAGCATTCGCAAAGCTATTCGCAGGGCGACAGAATCGTTTCAGGAATTGAAAAAGTATATCCGGCCTGGAGCTCGCGAGCGCAGCCTCGCGTTCATGCTCGAGCTTCTGATGCGGGAAAAGGGCGCTCGCAAGGCGGCCTTTGATACTATAGTGGCGTCAGGCCGAAACGGGGCCATGCCGCACGCCTCGGTAACGGACCGGCGCATAAAAAAAGGCGATCTCGTTACCTTCGACTTTGGTGCCGAGGCAGATGGGTATTTCTGCGACATCACGAGGACCCTGTGTGTTGGTCGGCCATCGGCGAGGCAGCGTGAGATTCACGCCCTGGTCCTGTCAGCGCAGACAGCGGCAATAAAGAGCGTGCGTCCCGGCATAAGCTGTAAAAAAGTTGATGATGCCGCTCGAGACACTATAAAAAAAGCGGGTCATGGGGGACACTTCGGACACGGAACCGGCCACGGCATCGGTCTCATGGTCCATGAAGGGCCGTCCCTTTCGCCGCTTACCCGCGATCATGTGGAACGGGATATGGTATTTACCATTGAACCGGGTGTTTATATACCCGACTGGGGCGGCGTCCGGATCGAGGATATGGTGCTCGTAACGGAAAGCGGTGCGAAGGTATTGACTGCTCTGCCAAGAGAATTGGAGAGTTTGAAGAACGCGTAGCGTTTAGCGGTCCTAAATGTAAAGAATATCATTACGCAGTCGAATGACGAAAGGGAGGTAGCCAGAAGGTGCCTGTATCAACAGCGGAGTTCAGAAACGGATTGAAAATAGAGATCGACGGAGAGCCCTATGTGATTGTGGAATTTCAGCACGTGAAGCCCGGCAAAGGCGGGGCATTCGTGAGAACCAAGATTAAAAGTCTCAAGACGGGGAACGTCATTGACCGGACATACCGGTCAGGTGAAAAAGTCGATGTGCCCGAGCTGGAAGAAAAAACCATGCAGTATCTCTATGCGGCGGACAAGGACCGCGTGTTCATGGACACCAGCAGCTACGAGCAGATATCCCTGAACGAGCGGCAGCTCGGCGACAATATCAATTACCTTAAAGAGAACATGGAGATCAAGGTCCTCTACCACAAGGGACAACCTATCAATATCGAAATTCCCATGTTCGTCGAGCTTGCTATCGCCAAGACCGATCCAGGGGTGCGGGGTGACACGGCATCGGGAGGCTCCAAACCTGCGACCCTGGAGACCGGTGCGGTCGTTAAGATTCCTTTCTACCTGAACGAAGGGGACGTTATCAAGATCGACACGCGTACCGGGACCTTCATAGAACGGGTCAAAAAGTGAGTCTCGATCACTATCAATACTGCGACGCGGAAAAGGAGTAATCATGAACCTGAAAGAGCTCAAGGAACTGATAGAGATGCTGAAGGATACCGACATCTCGGAACTGGAGATCGAACGTTCCGGCGTGAAAGTGAGGCTCAGGAAGGGTGGGGAT
>DATJAO010000048.1:0-63687 GCA_035516175.1 Nitrospirota bacterium | reverse complement strand
TTGAGCGGGTTCAGTCATTATTTTAATTATATCATAGAGGTGAACGTTTGTCTACTCTTAATTGAGTTCAGCGCTTTTCTGGTTGCTTCAGAACCAGCGTCTTATATCCCCGCCCTGAAGAGACGGGGTTTTACGACGCAGAAGATAATAAACTATCTGATGGCCTTATCATTAATGTCCAGTAAGATGCATCGCGTCACGCGATACCCATTCGGCAGGTTGGATATCGCTTTTCTCTTCCAAACCTTCCTTTTTTGTCCTACGTGCCCAGATGTTGTATAATAACTTCAATTATGCATATTCCGGCTGTCACATACTTGACACAACTCATCCCTCTTACCTCTCAAAAAATCTACATCGTTGGCGGCTCAGTCCGTGACCTGTTGATCGGCAAGCAGGACATTAAAGATATCGATCTTGTGATGCCTTCCGGATCGGAGAATGTTGCGCCCGCATTTTCTACCACGATCAACGGGAGTTTCTTCTTCCTCGATGAAGAGCGAAAAATCACCCGCGTAGTAAAGCGCACTGAGGGGGAAATTATCCAGTTCGACTTCACCAATTTCGAAGGGCCTGACCTTACGGCTGATCTCACGAGGCGTGATTTTACCGTAAACGCGATGGCGCTTGACCTGCGGGGATTCATGAGAAGTAGTTCTCTCGATGAGTTGATCGACCTGTTTAATGGAAAACAGGATGTTAAAGATAGGCTGATCCGCGTGGTGAAGCCCGAGGTGCTGGATGAGGACCCGCTCCGGCTTTTACGCGCCGTGCGATTTGAAGCAACACTCGGGTTTGCTATCGAGAGCATGACTGCTGAGCATATTCGAAATCGTTCTAGGCTCATTACCAAACCCTCTCCCGAGCGCCTCCGGGACGAGTTTTTCCTGATCCTTGCAGAGCGGAATGCTGAAAATCATCTCCAACTCATGGATTCCCTCGGCCTCCTCTCCCCGCTCCTGCCGGAGCTCGAACCACTCCGAGGATTTGCACCGGGCAGGTATCATGTCCATGATGTCCTGACCCATTCCATCAAGACAGCGGGATACCTTGACAGCGTGCTGGATGACCTCCCGAAGATCTCTCCTGAGCATGCCGCCACGGTGCTGGCACATCTGGACGAGTCGCTCGAACAACTTATTTCACGCAAGGCTGCTCTCCGTTTTGCCTGCCTTCTGCATGATATGGCGAAACCGGAAACATTCACCAATGCTGACGGTCATATCCGGTTTCATGGGCATGATAACCTCGGCGCGGAAAAGGCCGCGCTGGTGTGTCGACGTTTCAGGCTATCGCGGGACACGGAAAAGACGGTCACTACAGTCATCAAGCAGCACATGCGGCTCTTCAATCTCTCCGCTCCCGGCGGGCCGAGCAAGAATGCCATGTACCGCTACTGCCGCGACCTCGGTGATGCCGTGTCCGAAAGCCTCATCTTGGCTCAGGCTGATGCTCGCGCTACGTCCGAAATCATGTTGAAAGAGAAGTTCACGGACACTGAGAAACCCATGGCGATGGTGTTGGATTATTACTACTCTAAGTTCCTGAAGGTCGAAGCAAGGCCGCTCGTAACCGGTCAGGACCTCATTGATCATGGGCTCGAGCCCGGACCGCAGTTCCGGGAGATTCTGGAGGGGATCAAGGAGCGGCAGGCCGAGGGCGCGCTCAAAAACAGAGAAGAGGCCCTTGCATATCTGAAAACCCTGCAATAAATTCTTCTCTTATCACTCTCTACTGCATTTTTCGTGGTTTGGAGCACCTCTCAGTGGCCCTCACAGTGGATAAAGCTCTTGACAATACTTATAGATTGATTTATAAATGTTATAATGTAATAGACATTCAAGAGTTCGCAACATTCCCAGCACATGCCATAAGTAACGTCTAATCATTTATGGAAGATCATAAACTGAGAGTTTTCTGCGCCGTTGCGGAAACAAAAAGCTTTTCCAAGGCCTCTGAACTCATCCACCTTACTCAACCTGCTGTGAGCCTTCAGGTGCAGGCTATGGAGGAGCTTTACGAGACGCGCCTGTTCGACCGGTCCGGGAATACCATCAACCTGACCCCGGCGGGCGAGATCCTCTACAGGCGAGCGAAGGAGATCCTCGCGCTCTATGCCGAGGCGCAGAAGAACATCAGCGAGATAACCGGGGCTATCAAGGGCTCCCTCTCCATCGGCGCCAGTTCGACCATCGGCAACTACCTTCTCCCTTCGATCATTTCGGCATTCAAGAAAAAAGTTCCGCAGGTAAACATTTCACTCGTCGTCGGAAACACCAAGACCATCACTGAAAAGCTAAACGCAGGCGAGATCGACATCGCGCTCGTGGAGGGCGACGTGAGCAAACAGCGTTTTACCGTCGACACCTTCCTCTCGGACGAGCTCGTGATTATCATGTCCCCCGCCCACCCCTGGGCTGAGCGTCGCAACATCCCGGGCATGGACTTGACCAAAGAACCACTTGTCCTGCGAGAAGAGGGCTCCGGCACCCGCCAGATCATCCTGAAGCATCTTGAGGAACACGGGATCAAACTCGACAGTCTCAGGATTACGCTCGTACTCGGTAGTACCGAGTCCATCAAGAGCGCCGTAGAAGAGGGGGTAGGCGTATCCATTGTGTCAGCCTGGGCCGCGCGTCAGGCGATCAAGCACGGCGTGCTCAAAGCCACGACGTTCAAAGACGTGAAATTCCACCGGAACTTCAGCATCATCTCGCCCAAGCGGAATTACTGCACCCATACGGCCAAGGAGTTCCTGAACTTCCTCAAGGTGTATCCGATCAAAACGCCGTTGCCCTGAGTCTGATCTAGTTCTGCCGCTCTCCTTCTCCCCATGACACGCGCTCACTGGAAAAACTCCTGTCCGAACAGAAGGCCATCAATGTATGCGGGGAAAAAGGAAATAATAGGTTCCTGCATGGAGAGCGTGGAGCGTGGATGATCTGAAACTCCATGGGGCCATTTGCTGAAGAATGCGAAAGAAACGCAGCTCATGCATTCTGCTTCGTTACTCTGTATGGTGCATCGGGTGTCCGCGATAAAGTATTACCCGAGCTTCTCCTTGATGATCCCGGCAAGATCCTCGGCAAGCGTCTTAATCCCCCTCTCATCTTCTCCTTCGATCATGACGCGAACCTTCGGTTCTGTGCCGGAATAGCGAACGAGGAGCCGCCCCCTACCGCCGAGTTTTTTCTCCACCTCAACCATTCGTTGGGCGATCTCCGGGATCGACATCAGATCGCGCCGCTCCTTCACTTTCACGTTCACAAGCGTCTGGGGATAGGTTGTCATACAGGCGGCCAGCTCCGAGAGCGGTTTGCCGGTTTGCTTCATGATCGCGAGGACCTGGAGCGCCGAGATGAGCCCGTCTCCGGTTGTGTTGTGGTCGAGAAAAATGACATGGCCTGATTGCTCGCCACCCAGGTTGTAACCCCCTTCGAGCATTTTCTCCATGACGTAGCGGTCTCCTACCGAAGCCCGGACAAGCTTGCCCCCGGCCTTCTGCAAGGCGATCTCGAGGCCGAGATTGCTCATGACTGTGGCAACGAGCGTTTTCTGTCTGAGCCTTCCCTCTTTCATCATCTGGAGAGCGCAGACAGCCATGACCGCGTCACCATCAACAACTGCCCCCTTTTCGTCGCACAGCATGATGCGGTCCGCGTCCCCATCAAAGGCGATGCCGATCTGCGCACTATTCGCCATCACTGCCCGGGAGACGACCTCGGGGTAAAGCGATCCGCAACCCTGGTTGATGTTCATCCCGTTCGGCTGGTCATAAAGCGAGATGACGTCCGCGCCCAGCTCGATGAGAATGCGCGGACCGATTTTGTAGGCGGCGCCATTTGCCGAATCCACCACGATGCGCAGACCGGAAAGGTCCATACCTCGCGGGATGGACGATTTTACGAACTCGTTGTAACGGCCGATCGCGTCATCGATCCTGAAAGCTTTTCCAATCTCCGCAGCCGTGGGGCGGATGGCATCGATCGCGCCTGAGAAAATCAGGTCTTCCATTTTCTTTTCGACCTCGTCCGGAAGCTTAAACCCGTCGCGCCCGAAAAACTTGATGCCGTTGTCCTCATAGGGATTGTGCGACGCCGAAATCACGACGCCCGCATCGGCCCTGAGGCTCCTCGTAAGAAATGCAATACCCGGCGTGGGCACTGGGCCTACGAGGAGGACGTCCACCCCCATGGAGCAGAGCCCCGACGTGAGTGCGCTTTCTATCATGTACCCCGAGAGCCTTGTGTCCTTGCCGATCACAACCCTATGACGGCGGGAAGAATCGCGGAATACATGCGCTGCGGCCCGCCCGATGCGCAGCGCCATTTCTGAGGTCATGGGGTCCTGGTTCGCCACCCCTCGTACGCCATCCGTCCCAAACAGTTTTCTCATTTGCTTACCCTTTCAACGTTCACCCGCACGACGATGCTCTTGTCGAGTATCTTTACCGATTGCCCCTGGTAATCGATCTTGGGTTCAACTGTCAAGCTCTCATGAGTGCCCTGTACATCGATGGGCATGGTCTGGAGTATGACCAGGGAAGACATCATGCTCGCCGGCCCCTCGACCGTGA
Source organism: Nitrospirota bacterium (assembly GCA_035516175.1). GTDB lineage: Bacteria > Nitrospirota > UBA9217 > UBA9217 > UBA9217 > DASPSR01. The sequence continues at coordinate 59,111 of DATJAO010000048.1, read as the reverse complement.
TCTTCGGCGGTGTCACTGTAATTCCTGCCAGGCGGTAGCCCGCGGCGGGAGAGCCGTGCAGGACAGGTTGTAGCCTGAGGACCTTTCGTACGAGCGGTTCAAGTTTTACCTTGATCTCCGACAGAGACATATACGTTACCGTGACCCCCTCAGGACGTCTGATGTCGTCAGGAGAGATGCTAACGGTGTTCTCGCCGACCTTGGTCATCGACAGATCGAGGATACCCGTTACCTTTTTTCCGATCGAAATGTCCCTAAGCACCCGCTCCTGTCCCTGCACGCGCACTTCAAGGCTTCCGGCCACATCACCCACTACCGTCATGCCTTGGGGGACATTCCGAAGTTCAAGAGGCACAGTGAGCGTCATTTCCGTCTTGCCTTTTGAGGTGACATAGAACCAGAGTGTGAGCGAAAGCCCGAGCGATACCAGCTTAATGCCCCAGTTGTCGAACAGCAGCTTGCGATAATCCATTTATGTCTTCCTGTCCTTCTTCCTCACGAATATGTCCGAGAGCGTCTTCCGGAGAGCCGGCGCATCCGCGTTGTGCGCGATTGCCCCCCCCGTCACCACCGATATCTCACCTGTCTCTTCGGATACCACCACCACGACGGCATCACTCTCCTCGGTCAGGCCCACCGCAGCGCGGTGACGGGTACCGAGAGATTTCGAGAGGTTTGACGACAGGGTCAATGGTAAAAAGCAACCTGCTGCGATGATCCTCCCGCTTCGGATTATCGCGGCCCCATCGTGGATCGGTGAATACGGGAGAAAGATGCTCACGAGTATTTCCTTCGTGACCTTGGCGTCGAGCTCCGTTCCCATCTCCACGATTGTCGAAAGATCCGTATCGCGCTCAAGTACGATGAGTGCGCCAATCCTCTTGTTGGCCATGGAAACTGCGGCCTTGACCGCTTCTTCGATGAACTTGGATTCTTCGACCGATGACAACGACTTGAACAGACGACGTTCACCGACCTGCGCCAGCGCCCGTCGGATCTCGGGTTGAAAGAGGACCACAAGGGCGAGTACGATCTGAGACCAGAAACTGTGGATCAGCCAATCAAGGGTATAGAATTCGAGCGCCCGAGATGCAATAAGCACGAGCACGATGAGACCGAGACCCACCAGCATCTGGAACGCGCGCGTACCCTTGATGATAAGGAGGAGGCGATAGATGATGTAATAGACGAGCGCAATGTCAACCGTGTCTTGAAACCAGCGGTAGTGCGCGAGCGCCTCTCTTATTTCGGTGAAGTTGTTCAGCATAGGGAAAACCCGAAATCCTAATATCGAAATTTTCAATACACAGTACTTTGAAAAAGCCAAACCAAATCAAGATGCTGGAACCCCTTTTTATTCAGGATTTCGTTTGTCGAGATTCGAATTGCCTTTTAACACTGCATCCGTCATCCGCACGACCTGTGCCATGCGCCCCACATCATGGACCCGTACTACGCGTGCGCCGCGTTCGATCCCGAGTGCCAGCGTTGGAGCCGTGCCGTCAACGCGCTGTCCAGGCACTGGTATACCAAGGATAGTACCGATGAATTTTTTCCTCGACGTACCGAGAACGATCGGCCTGCCAAGGCTGCGGAGTTCGTCGAGCCTACTCAGGAGCGTGAGGTTGTGCTCGAGCGTCTTGCCGAACCCAATCCCGGGATCGATAAGGATCTTCTCTCGGTCCACACCCGCCTTGACGGCAATCGCGATCCCTTCTTCGAGATAGGACGTGACATCGACAACCACGTCGTCATAGACCGGATTCAGCTGCATGTCGCGCGGTGTGCCCTTGATATGCATGATGACCACAGCTGCGCCGTACTCTGCCACTACCTTCGCCATGTCCGGCGAGAAGCGGAGTCCGCTGATGTCGTTCACGATCGAGGCGCCCGCGTCGAGCGCTTTTTTCGCTACAGTCGCCTTATACGTGTCGACCGATATGGGCACAGCGAGCTCGGCCGCGAGGTGTTCGATGACCGGGATGATCCTGCGGAGCTCTTCTTCTTCAGACAAAGGCTCCGCTCCGGGACGGGTAGACTCTCCACCGATATCAATGATGTCCGCGCCTGCTGCGGCCATATCGCGTGCGCGTACAAAAGCCTTCGCCGCGTTGTTATACAGGCCGCCATCGGAAAAAGAATCTGGCGTCATGTTCAAGATGCCCATGATGTGCGTGCGACTGCCGAGGTCGAGGATATTTCCCCTGCAGTTAATCTTATAATCTGAGCGCATATAGTTGTCAAGCAGAGAGTCGATTTTTTTGGCCAGATTTTCAGGTATGCAGTACGTCGGAAATGAGCGAATAACATGCTTTAGTTGATCGAAAGTGCCGGTAAGGGCCAGCTCGAGAGAGGTGTTACGAGAGGACGTTCTGTGCTTCTTTAAGACAGAAGGCGGGGTGGAATCAAGGTCCGCCCCGCTGTCAGATGATCGTATGAGTTCTTGCAGGACAGCCACCTGCCCGGATGTCAGGCCGTTAAGGGTCATGATGAGCGCCCCACGGCCGGAGATCCGGATGAGAGGCTCCATACTCCCTCCTTACGCCGCTGTAGGCTGACCGTTGACGATGGCGTCAATGTCAGCGGCGTCGAGGGTCTCTTTTTCGAGCAGGGCCCTGGCAAGGCCGTGCAGCACATCCTCACGCTCCTGAATGAGCGTTTTGGCGCGGTGGTAATTATCCATCACGATGCGTTTTACTTCATTGTCGATCTCGACGGCTGTATGCTCACTGTAGTCGCGGTGCTGGGCGATCTCGCGGCCGAGGAAGATCTGCTCCTCCTTCTTGCCGTAGGAGAGCGGTCCCATCGCATCGCTCATGCCCCACTCGCACACCATCTTTCGCGCGAGGGCCGTGGCGCGTTCAAGGTCGTTGCCGGCGCCCGTGGTCATATGCTTGAGCGCGATCTCCTCGGCCGCCCTGCCACCGAGCAGGATCGCGATGTTGTTCAGCAAATGCTCACGGTCATAAGAATAGCGATCAGCAGTAGGGAGCTGGAGCGTGACGCCGAGCGCCATGCCGCGCGGGATGATCGACACCTTGTGCACAGGGTCGGTGCCGGGAATGAGCCTCGCTACCATGGTATGCCCGGCCTCGTGATAGGCCGTATTCTTCTTTTCATCGTCGCTGATGATCATGGACTTCCGTTCAAGGCCCATGAGGATTTTGTCTTTCGCGCGGTCAAAGTCATCGTTCTCGACCTGTGTTTTCCCCATTCTGCCGGCGAGGAGCGCGGCTTCGTTCACGAGGTTTGCCAGTTCCGCTCCCGAGAGTCCCGGCGTGCCGCGCGCGATGGCTTCCAGGTCCACGTTCGGCGCAAGCTTGATCTTCTGCGTATGCACCTTGAGCACGCCGACTCTGCCGTTCAGGTCAGGACGCGGGATCACCACCTGCCGGTCGAACCTGCCCGGTCTCAGGAGCGCTGGGTCGAGCACGTCTGGCCGGTTAGTCGCGGCGACGAGGATCACACCCTCGTTGCTCTCGAACCCGTCCATTTCGACGAGGAGCTGGTTCAGGGTCTGCTCGCGCTCGTCATGGCCGCCTCCCAGGCCCGCGCCGCGATGCCTGCCTACGGCGTCGATCTCGTCGATGAAGATGATACAGGGCGCATTCTTTTTGCCCTGCTCGAAGAGGTCGCGGACTCGCGAGGCGCCCACGCCAACGAACATCTCGACGAAATCAGAGCCGCTGATTGAAAGAAACGGCACGCCCGCCTCGCCTGCGATGGCGCGCGCGAGGAGCGTCTTTCCCGTGCCCGGAGGGCCGACCAGGAGTACGCCCTTCGGTATCTTGCCGCCGAGCTTCTGGAATTTCTGCGGGTCTTTGAGGATCTCGATGATTTCCTGGACCTCCACCTTGGCCTCATCCATGCCGGCCACCTCGTTGAAGGTCACCTTCTTGGTGCTCTCGTTCAGCAGTTTGGCCTTGCTCTTACCGAAGGACATGGCCTTGTTCCCGCCCATCTGCATATTGCGCATAATGAACATGAACCAAACAGCCATCAAGATGAGCGGCGCCCAGACCACGAGGAAGTTATACCACGCTGATTCCTTCACGGGCTCCGCGTTGATCTTTACGCCCCTCGCCCGGAGGTCCTTGACAAGGTCGGGGTACTCAGGCAGGTTGGTCTTGAAGGACTTCCCCGTTTTATAATTGCCGAACATCTCGTTCCCCTTGATCGTGACGTCGTTCACTTCGCCGTTCTGGATCTTGTCCATGACGTCGCTGAAGGGGATCTGCACTGCTGAAGGATTGACCGGATTGAAAAGATTGAAGATAAGCACCGATACTACGACGAATAAAAGAATCAGTGCCAGATTTTTATAGAATGCACTCACTGAATGAAACCTCCTGAATACTGTCAGGCCTTTGCCTGTCAAATATTTTTTAATAATAACACATTATACGCAGAGAAACAATAGTTTTATCCTGGCTGCACGAGAGACGCGATCACGCCTGCCCCGAAACAGCCGAATATGAAGTGACTTGTTTGTTACCGTTAACCACCAGAAGAACGTGCGGATATCCTGTAATGCCGTCACGAGACTTAAATTATCGCTATTACGGGGCCTGACGCTCTTCTAAAGGCAGCACGGCGATGTATGGCAAGTTCCGGTAGCGGTCCTTGTAGTCCAGGCCATAGCCGACGACGTACTTGTTCGGGATACGGAACCCTGCGTAGTCCGCCTCGATCTGGACCTTCCGCCGTTCAGTCTTGTCCAGCAGTACACAGACCTTGAGCGAAGCGGGGCCTCGTTCAAGGAGCATTTTCTTCAAGTAATCGATGGTCACTCCCGAGTCCATGATGTCCTCAACGAGCAGAACGTCTTTACCTCTGATGTCTTCCTTTATGTCAGCGATGATCTGTACGGGATGACTTCCTTTGGAGCTGGTGCAGTGAATAAAATTCATACGAACGGAGATTTTAAGCGCCCTGAGAAGGTCGGACATGAAAAAGATAGCTCCCTTGAGTACTCCGACGACTAGCAGGTCCTTCTCCGCGTAATCCGATGATATCCTGGTGCCGAGTTCTTGGATCTTCCGCTGAATCTCCTCCCGGGTAAAGAGCGGCTTCCCGAAATCAATACCTACCATTGAACATCCTCCATGGGAAATAAATTGGGGCACGGGTTGGATTATCTTCGTGAGGTGAAGGTTGTTAGAGACAAGGGTTAATGCATCATTACTTCAGATAACCTTGACCGTTGCCTCAGACCCTCAAGTGGCCGCCTCATTCTCTCACTGTCCCGTGCCCCCCAATCATTCTTCACGTCGCACTTGAACCACCAGCACTCTCTTCGTCCCCTTCCCCGGCAGGAACCGGTTGTCCGTCCGGCGCCCCACGACCCAGAGGACGTCATTTCCCGAAAGGAGGATAGGGACAGAATCTCTCTCCTGTCTCGGGATCTTCGCGTCCACGAAGTAGTCCTGAAGCTTCTTGCTCTTCCCTCCCATACCAGCGGGACAGAACCAGTCCCCTGATCGCCTGTTTCTTATCATTAACAACGGCCCTATTTTATCATAATCGAACAGAGCCTGCCAGCGGTAATTTTTGACGTTCGTCTCAACCGGGATGTAATCGAAAACCCCTGCCTCAACCTCCATACCGAGTTCGGGAATCAAGGTGACGCCGGGGATCTTAAGCGTATGTGAAAATCCTTCAACGGCCGATCCGAAGCGTATGACAAATTTCTCATACTCGCGCTCTATTATAAGGCCGTACGGCATGCGCATGGCCCTGCCTGTCTGGGCCGCAGCCATGAAAGCGATCACCTCGCCCACCTGGACCGAAGACAGCCCTCCTGAGTCAGCGACTGCCAGAGTCACAGCCTTTCTAATCATCCTGCGCTTGTATGCCTGCGGCAGGGCATTAAATTCCTCTCTGTTTAGAGCAACATGGTTCTCTTCCTGCACGATCACCCCGGCAGCCATCGTTGATAAACAAGCCTCTGCGGCTTCATCTTCGTCTCTGAGCAGGGCCGCCGTAGATGCGAGCGTTTCCACGAGCCGGGGATTAAACCGTTTGAGAACAGGCAAAACCTCCATCCGAATCCGGTTCCTTGTGTACACCGGTTTTATGTTCGACAGGTCGGACACATACTCGAGCCCGTTCGATTGAAGATACTCCAGCACATCCTTCCTCGTAACCTCGATCAAGGGGCGGATGATGTTATCCCGCACCGGCGGGATTGCCGAAAGGCCAGCGACCCCTGCGCCTCGTAGAAGCCTCATAAGAAAGGTCTCTGCCTGGTCATCAGCAGTATGGCCCGTGGCGATGCGGGAAGCGCCGATCGTTTCCGCGACCCGATGCAAGAAACCGTATCTCACCTCACGTGCCCCGGCTTGGGAAGACATCCCGCGTTCTCGGCAGAAGGAAGGCACGTCAAGCTGTTCGATGGTCACGGGAGTACCCAGCTTTTCCGCGAGGCGCGCTACGAACAGGGACTCATCCGCCGACTCCCTGCCTCGGAACATGTGGTCGAGGTGCGCAATATGGAGGCTTACACCGAGCTCTGCCGAAAGAGCACGGAGCGCGGAAAGAAGGCAGACCGAATCAGGGCCGCCCGAAACAGCGACAAGGACCCTCTCTCCCGGCTTCAGCATGCCGAATCTTTCGATGGTCAGTTTAACTTTCACAAGCAACATGGAAATGGGAGAAAATGATTCAGTGGGGAAGAAAAATGGTGGCGGTGCAGGGACTCGAACCCCGGACACAGGGATTATGATTCCCCTGCTCTACCAGCTGAGCTACACCGCCCCGAGAAAATTTAGAGGATAAAGATACTGTATTAAGGCTTTTTTGTCAAGAAAAACTGTATCCGCACGCTCTTCCGAAGTAATACGGAAGAAGATTTCCTGATCAAATAACCTGCGCGGGTCCTGGATATTGCTTATTCCTTAAATCGAGTTTCTTCTTTTTGAATCCTTTCTATCTCTTCCTTGCGGGTTTTGCAGGTGATACAGTATCGTGCCAGAGGATTAACTTGCAGCCGTTTGATGTCGATCTCCTCCCCGCACTCTTCGCACAGCCCGTACGTATTGTTCTGGAGCTTGCGGAAGGCATCAGCGATGTCCTTATACTGTTCATACTTCATTTCCAAGAGCGAGTAATCGATGCCCTGGTCCATGTCTTGGGAAGACAGGTCAGCGCTGTCCATGGCCGAGTCGATCTTCTGCCCTGCCTCAGGTACCAGCCTCCGCCCCATCTTCGCCTCAAGACCTTCTACTACCTCGTTGCGCTTTTTGAGTAGAAGCTTTTTCAAAAGCTCATGACGTTTCTGCGTGGCTGCGGATACCCGTACCGGCGGCTTGGCCACTTTGGCCATCGAAGACGGTGCAGATGCAACTTTCTTCATCGCGGCCTTTTTCTTTCTTGCCACCTTTTTTACAGCCTTTTTGGCTACTTTCTTCTTCGTTGTGATACGAGGTTTCCTTATGGTTTTTTTTGTGGCCTTTTTCATCACCCTTTTTGCCTTGGGCTTGGCAGCTTTCTTCTTTTTAACGCCTTTTTTTACCGCCATATCCTCAATACCTCCTGACCACTTGGGAAAGCAAGTTACACATTATAGTTATCTATTAAAGCAAATTCAAGACATTTTGTCATAAAATACGAATTTTCACTTTTGTGTGAAAATTGATGATTCTTTTCAAAAATAGCAACAACCTATGGAAATAATTCGTTTTTTTTGATATGATAATAACATTCTTGTTTTCAGAAAGAGAGCGCTATGAGCCGATTTTTCCTGTATGTTCTTTTTATATCATTGTTCCCTTGTGTAGCTCTACCGAACGAGCCTTCCGCTCCAGCTGTCCCGGAATACAATCTTTCCGTGTCGTTCGATATCCCAGCGTCACGGATTACCGGCCTTGCAATCATGCCGGCTCGGGACGGCCGGGAGATCCTGTTCTCTACGGGAAAGCTTGCGATTATAGAAGTGACCCTGAACGATCGGACAATCGCTATTGAACCCAGCAATGGGATGTTGCGAATAAAACCAACGGAGAGTGGGACCCTCGCAATCAAATATGAAGGGGTGTTCAAGGGTAGCGAATACAGCAGTAAGATGAATAACGTCGCGGAGCAAAACATGATCGATGCGAGGGGCATATCCCTCACCGGCACCTGGTATCCCCGTACCGAGTCCCTCACACGCTACCGGTTGAAAGCGAGCCTCCCCAATGGGTATGACGCCGTCTCAGAGGCAGAGCGGATTGACAAGACCGCCAAGGGCAGCATCACAGAATTTACGTTTTACTTCTACCGTCAGCTTCCCGGCATAAGTCTCATAGCTTCGGATCGGTTCGAGGTAACTCAGGACCGGGTGAGCGGCGTCAAGCTGTATGCCTACTTTTTCCCCGAGGACCGGGGACTGGCCAAGACCTATATCCAGTATGCGAAAAAATATATCGAGCTATATGAGCAGCTCCTCGTGAAGTACCCCTATGAAAGATTCTCTATTGTGGAGAGCTTTTTGCCTGCGGGATATTCCCTCCCGACCTTCACCCTTCTCGGGCAGGACGTGGTTCGACTTCCGTTCATTCCGGAAACGTCTCTCGGACATGAAATCCTGCATCAGTGGTTCGGCAACTCCGTGTATGTTGCTCTTGATAAGGGCAACTGGTCCGAGGGGCTGACTACTTATCTCGCGGACCATCTCTACGAAGAGCAGGCCGGTAAAGGATGGGAATACCGCAAGGAGCAGCTCATAGCTTATGATGCCTATGTGAATCCAGAAAACGAGATCTCCCTCCGTGAGTTCACGAACAAGACGGACCGTGCTGCCCGTGCCGTCGGGTACGGCAAGGGCGCCATGATTTTCCATATGCTAAAGAACCTGGTCGGCGAGGAGCAGTTTTACAGCGCTCTCAGGGAATTCATCAGCCGGAATCAATCTCAACAGGCATCATGGGATAATATCAAGGCAGCGTTCGAAAAACAATCGGGCAAGGACTTAGCTCTCTTTTTCAAGCATTGGGTAGATGAAAAAGGACTTCAGGATCTGAGCGTAACGAAGGCATCGGTCAAGCGCAACGGCGACACTTTCGAGGTCAGCTTCGACGTGCTTCAGAAGGGGAAGGCTTTTTCGCTCGATCTGCCAGCCGCGATCTCAATGCGGGGAGATATAAAAAAGGAGAAGCTCTCGCTCGACGGAGAGAAGAAGAGTTTCAACCTGCTCGTAGACGATGAGCCACGGACCATGATAATCGATGGAGCATATGACATCGCCCGGAGACTCACGGAACAGGAAACGCCGCCGGTCGTCGCTTCCCTCCTTGGAGACAAGAAGCCGTTGATCGCGCTGCCTGTTGCGAACAAAGAAGCGTATAAGACAGTCATCGCCGCCCTAAAAGAAGGGGGGGCTGAAGAAAAAGAGGCTGCCGATCTCAAGGACTCCGAGATCACAGACTCGTCCCTCGTGATCCTCGGCGATGATAACCCGCTCGTTGAAAGACTTTTTGGCAAGGTCGAAAGCGTGAAAGCGGGATTCAGTCTGACGGTAAAGAAGAACCCCTGGAGTGAAAGAAAAGTGGCGGTAATCATCAACTCACACTCCGTTGCCGAGGCAGAGGCCGCTTTCCCCAAGATTTCTCATTACGGCAGATACAGCGTTCTTGCCTTTAACGAGGGCCAGAACATTTTAAAGAAAATCGATGATTCCCAAAAAGGGATGGAGATGGAGTTGAGAGAGCAGGCAGCGGCAATTGATCTCTCCACAATCAGGACGCTCTCGGACATAATCGATGGTGCTGCGGGAAAAAAGATCATATACGTAGGTGAATACCATGACCGGTTCAGTCATCATACTGTTGAGCTCGATATCGTTAAGGGGCTCTATATGAAGAACGAGAAACTTGCTGTGGGCATGGAGATGTTCCAGCGGCCCTTCCAGAAGACGCTCGATGACTACATCAAGGGAGCCATTGACGAGCGCGAGTTCCTGAAGAACACGGAGTATTTCAAGCGCTGGGGCTTTGATTACAACTTGTACAAACCAATCCTCGATTTCGCACGGGCTAAGAAGATCCCAGTGGTTGCACTAAATCTCCGGCGCGAGATCACCGACAAGGTCTCGAAAGGTGGCATAGACTCCCTTTCGGCGGAGGAGAAAAAAGAGATTCCTCAACAAATGGATTTTTCGGACAGCGATTACCGTGACCAGCTCAAAGAAGTCTTCGAACAGCATAAAAGCTTGGGGGAGAGAGACTTTGACTATTTCTACGAGTCCCAAGTGCTCTGGGACGAAACCATGGCAATGTCCATCGATGAATACCTGCGAAAGAACCCGGACCACCGCATGGTTGTACTCGCAGGCGGGGGGCACATCTCCTACGGCTTTGGCATCCCCAAGCGGGCGTTCCGGAGGAACGGGTACGCTTATACGATCATCCTGAATGACGGAGCGCTCGTGAAGGACATCGCCCATTACCTCGTCTTCCCGCAACCTCTCGATGGTGTCACCGCCCCCAAGATCATGGCATTGCTCAGCGAAAAGGACGGCAAAATTACCATTACCGGCTTTCCCAATGACAGCGTGTCGGAAAAGGCTGGGATCAAGGTCGGCGACACCCTTGTCTCGCTTGACGGCATTCCCATCTCGACCATAGAGGATATCAAGCTTTTTCTTTTCTACAAGAAAAAAGAAGAGCCACTCAAAGTTAAGGTGGAACGGAAACGCTTCCTCCTCGGGGACAAGGAATTGGAGTTCGAGGTACACTTGCAATAATTCGGGCAGTTCCTGTCATTACAATCTCTTCCATGCGGCATAAGGGATTTATATGAAACGGCATTTGATTTTTGCATATGCTGTGATGTTGCTATTCGGATGTATATCGGAGAGTACAAAAAAGTTCACGCTTGTTGTCGATCCACCCGATGCCGACATCAGGGTCGTTTCGGGAAGCGACCTGAAAGAATTGCGGTACCGGTCGCCGGCGAAAATTACTGCGGGATTGCCGAACGACACCGTCCTTTCGAAAAAGGCCCTACTGGAGATAACCAGGGACACATACAAACCCGTGATCCTGGCGCTCCGGGACATCAAGGATGGCGATAATCTTAGCATAAAACTGGAAAAGGCTGTCCGGTATCGTCTGAAGTGCCGGCTGCTCAGCCCTGTCCCATCGGATGATATCAAGTTCCAAGACAAGGTCGTGTCCTTCTCGCTCATTGTCGAGGACCGGCAATTCCACCTGAACCTGGCAAATCTCACTTCCTCCGAGCTCAACATACTCTGGGACCGCGCGGAATATACCGATGTCAAAAACCGTCAGCATCGGCTCATGCACTCAGGCATCCGCTACCAGGACAGAAACAATCCCCTGCCCTCCCAAGGGGTTCCTCCCCATGGTTCGGTGCAGGAAGCGGTGATGCCGACCAGTAGCGTGGTGTATTCGCAGCAGACGAAGGCGTATGAGAATCTGCAGCTATTCCCACTTGACAGCGAAACAGCGGCCGACCTCAAGGGGAAAATATTTTATCTCTTTATTCCCATGGGAATCGACCGCCAGATATTTCCGTACAATTTTAAGATAGAGATAGCAGACGTGATAAAAGAGTAAATGAGCATAGAGCAGGAAGCGCGGCGTGTGGATCAAGTAGATGCTATGCTCTTTATCCCAGGCGCCATGCTTATAATTTCGTATGATTTGCATCATAGATATTTCCTCGGCAGAGGTGTAACATAGTTCCATGTTTAAAGAAGGATGCCCAGGAAGCATAGAGATCCGCCAACCCAAGCCTGAGGACATCAGGTGCCAGAAATGCGGCGAGAAGATCGAGATCTGGAGTGACGAGCCCGAGACCCAGTGCAAGAAGTGCGGGCATCTGAACACACGCCCGATCGGCACGTCCTGCATCGAGTGGTGCGCCTTTGCCAAGGAGTGCGTAGGCGCGGAGAAGCTCGAGAAGCTCCTCAAAGCCGCCAAGCGCTAACGCGTTGATATTCCACTTCCTTCCAGTATATATGCGTCACGACCGGTAATGAATAGAGCTTATCGACCGCCGTCAGGCATTTACGGTCGCCTTCCTCCCTTGCAGAAATCACTAGGTTCGCCAATCATGCCATAATAATTTTTGGTGTTGCGGGTATAGACCGTTTATGATATTCTGGTGATCGACTCTTGCCGGCCCCGGGATCACGGAGCTGGTTTAAATATCCTGACCAGAAGGAGTGGACCCTTCCACGGACAGCCATGGTACTCTTCCCTAAAAAAATAGATTTCTTTGAGATGTTCGACCGTGCCCTCGAGAACGTCTCGAGGGCGGCGAACGTCCTGATCGACGCCTTGAATAACTTCGAGACCTTCGAAAAAAAGGCGAAAGTCATCTACGAGTTCGAGCAGGAAGGCGACATGCTCACCCACGACATCATGAAGGACCTAAACAAGACCTTCCTCACCCCCATCGACCGTGAAGATATCCACGCACTTGCGTCCCGGATCGATGATGTCATCGACCTGATGTGGGCCGCCGTAGACAGGATGGTCGTGTACAAGATCGAAAAGCCGACGCCGGAGGTCATTTCCATTGCTGAAGACCTTCAGATGACGACCGATATCCTGAAGAAGGCGCTCGGGGAGCTCCGCTCGAAGCAGTATTTCCGCGTGCAAGAGCACTGCATTGAGATCAACCGGCTCGAGAACAGGATCGATCGCAAGTACCGCGACGCCCTCGGCAAGCTCGTCAACGATCATAACGACCCCGTCTACATCATCAAGTGGAAAGACATTTACGAGCTCTTCGAAGACGCCTCGGACCGGGCAGAAGACATCGCCAACATTCTCGAAAGCATCGTCCTCAAAAATGCATGACATCCTGATCCTGATCATTATTCTCGCGGTATTTTTCGATGTTGCGAACGGATGGCATGACTGCGCCAACGCCATCGCCACCGTGGTGTCGACCAAGGTCATGTCGCCCATGACGGCCGTGATCCTCGCCGCAGGCATGAACATCTTCGGAGCCTTCATCTCCACCGCGGTGGCAAAAACGATCGGTACGGGAATCGTGGACCCAACGGCCGTCACGGATGTCGTCATTATCTCTGGGCTGCTCTCTGCCATCCTCTGGAACATCATCACCATTCTCATGGGGCTCCCCGTCAGCTCGTCGCATGCGATCTTCGGCGGGATTGCGGGAGCCGCCATGGCGCACGGAGGCTCCAGCATCCTGAATATAGGCGGTACCATCAAGATCCTCACGTCACTCCTTATCTCACCTGTTTTGGGTATTATCTGCGGATATTTGTTCATGAAGCTTATCCTCAAGCTCTTCGGTCAGCTTGGGCCAGGCGCGATCAGCAAGTACTTTGGCAGGCTGCAGATTTTCTCATCGGCTTTCATGGCCTTCGGCCACGGATCCAATGACGCGCAGAAATCCATGGGCATCATAACCATGGCCCTCGTGAGTGGCGGCGTTATTAAATCCATGGATGTGCCAAAGTGGGTCATCCTCATCTGTGCTCTGGCCATGGGATTCGGCACCCTTTTCGGCGGGTGGAAGATCATCAAGACCTTGGGTGTCAAGATGCTGAAGCTCGAACCGATCCATGGCTTCGCGGCGGAAACGTCTTCGGCGGCCATCATTATTGCATCGAGCCACTTTGGCCTGCCCGTCAGCACGACGCATGTCGTTTCCTCAGCAATCCTCGGTGTCGGCGCGACAAGACGGCTTTCGGCCGTGCGGTGGGGCATTGCCGGGAAGATCGTCATGGCCTGGGTGCTCACCCTCCCGGCTTGCATCGGCATGGCGTGGGGCATCCAGAAGGCCCTGACCTATTACCACATCGGCTAAACAGAATCATGCTCCGTGGAGTTCCTATTATCAAAACCACCACATACGTTTTTCGTTCCAATCATGACATACCAGCTTCTCCGGCCGCAGCCAGGGCCATTTCATCGCTGTAACGTTTCTCCGCACCGCTTCTCCGCATTCTTGACTCTTCTTTTTAGGAGTGCTAAAATTTTCAGAGTACTGGAACGCATGATCATCTATATATCGTACGTGAAAGCTCGATATGGTCAATTGACCATCATGAGGACAGATCGGACATGGGAGGGGACGCATGTATGATGTGATCATCGTCGGGGCTGGGCCGGCGGGTACAAGCTCTGCGCGCGTTTGTGCAGCAGCTGGCTTGAAGGCAGCGCTTATCGACAAGAGCAGGTTCCCCCGTCCAAAACCGTGCGGGGGCGCTGTCTCGGAGCAGGCGTTGTCCTGCCTTGACTTTACGCTGCCACCAGATATTAGGGAACAGGAATGTTTTGGGGCACGGATCCACTATCAAGACTATTCGATCGAAGTGACGAAACAGTACCGGATCGCCGTACTTGTCAGCCGAGACAAATTTGATGCCTTCCTTCTAGAAAAAGCGATCGAAGCGGGTGCACATTTCTTTCCTGATGAAAAATGCACTGCCATGACCATGCGTCCGGACTCCGTGGAAGTGAGAACGGACACATCCGTGTATCAGGCCCGGTACGTCATCGGAGCAGATGGCGTTCAAAGCGTTGTCGCTCAAGCCGTAAGACCGCGTTTCACACAGGAAGAGGTCGCCGTTGCCCTGGTCAGCAATGCTCCTGTGGACGACCAGCATGGAGAAGAGAACCTCAGTGGTCATCTGGAAATGCATTTCGGCATGGCCCCCATGGGATACGGTTGGGTCTTTCCGCATCGCGGATACCGTTCCGTAGGGATCATGGGTATTGCTTCGAAATCGTTCCGTCCTCAGGATGTATTGTCCAAATTTTCTCGTGACCTCGGCATCCCGCTCAGGGATGTTCGCGGTCATCTCATTCCTCTTGGCGGTATAAAAAGGGCGATACAGTCAGGCAGGATATTGCTTGTCGGCGATGCCGCAGGCTTTGCAGACCCGTTCCACGGCGAAGGGATCTCCTATGCCATCCTGTCAGGAAAACTGGCGGCAAAGGCCGTGTCTGATCTCGTCCGGACCAGGAGAGACGATGCCGCGGCCCTTTCATGGTATCAGCGCGAATGTGAACAGCTCATCCGGAAAAAACTGCGCGTCGCGCGCTCCATGGCGATACTTATCGGCCGGTATCCAAAACTCTTCCTCCGGATATTTGTCGATAATCCGGCAGCGCTGGAAAAATATCTTGATATTCCTGCCGGGAAGCTTGATTATGAACGGTTCTGGAAATGGCTCATCATGCACACGCCATCATTCCTCCTTTCGAGCTGGCTCAATGCGGCATCACGGCACGGTAATCAGCACGCTGTCGCTAACAGGAAGGGACCCGTGCTGTAATGACAAATAAAGAAAAAATCAAACGGTTTGTCCAGGAAACCCTCGGGTGTGGTTGTCCAGAAGAAGTCTTTCGATCAATCGATTGCAAACGCGATGTGGAACTCGATGGCGGTGTTATTTTGCACAGCGTCATCACCATCGGGAACCGTCTTCTTATTTATGTTGTCTTTGACAACCAGGATTTTGTTGAGAGACATCTCGCGTTTCTTGTCTTTGCGGGGAAAAAAGAACGTGATACGAAAGGGCTGAATAGGTTCAGGCTGGTAATTGTAACGGATAGACTCCCAGGACACGGTGATGCAATAAGACGAACGTTTGGTGAGTTACAGGAGAAGGATGAAAATATCCATCTGCACGTCATCAGCAACAATAATAAATATCTCGACTTTTACTATTGAGCCGCTGGGTTGCGGAGGAGAGGATTTGTTCGGGCAATTCGATTTTAATCACCGCCGCAACATGTTAAAAAACGTCCTTGATGTTTTTCTCGTATCCACTCCCTGATACTTCCCGGATTTCAGCAGACCGATAAAATTCTCGGGGGTCACTTTTTCGGAGAACTCTGTGAAGCATGAGCCCACGTCCTGGGAGGCATGTGCATCGGACCCGCCGGTATAGGGAAGGTTCAGCGCCCTCGCCGCCTCTATTGCCTTTACGTTGAACGCGTGCATATTGCATCCATTGCACCCTTCGAGAGCGCAGATGCCCTCCACGCTCCGCACGAGATCGCCGAGGCTCGTCCCAGGTCTGTAGGGATGCGACGGGATCACGACTCCGCCCGATTCATTGACTATCTGTATGATGTCCGCGATAGGTGCGTACTTGATCGACAGCTTGTCGGTATCAACACCAAAAATAAGGCAGTGCCCTTCAGCCGCAGAAAACTCCACACCGCGGAATATCCTGATACCGTCCTTGTACTTTTCTTTCAGGATCTCGACAGGTTCCGATGCTTCGTAGGAATAATGCTCGGTGAAGGCTATCCCGTGGAGACCGAGCTCAATGGCCCGGATGATCGACTCCTCGGGATCGGCGTCGTTGTCGCCGCTAAATTTTGAATGAACGTGCAGATCGATCTTGTATTTCATAAAAACCTTTGACATTGATCTTAACTGATCCTCTATGCTTAGAATTGTATGTGACCAATACTGAGGTGATGCCTTCTTTATCATAATTATTCAGTATTAATCTGTGTCTAATATTTATATTCCATTAACTTTACAATCCCCGCCACGATTGCAGGCGAACAAACCTGCCTTGGATTTCTCGAATGCCTCTTTTCCTTCCCTGAAGCAGAGGATGCCGATGACCAGCGCTCCAATCGAATCGAGCCCTCCGATGCCCGTGAACTTGTACCCTGCGCTCGCTGCGAGGAGGACAACCGAGAGCTGCAAACATGCCCTCGTGCAGGCAGCATCAGCAAGGATTGCTTGTGAGCCAAGCTCCTCTCCTACCCTCACCTTAGCGCGCATGAGCGCCCACATGGAAGAAATTGATACAATTGACACAACGATGCCCCAAAAAGTACTCTCCGGTTTGTGTCCCCGGTAGAGGTCGGCAATGGACATAACTGCCAGTCCAGCAGTGAGTACGTAAAAGGCCGCGCCCGTAATCCTGAGTGCCATTTTCTCGACCTGATCGGGATTCTCGCTGCCGGTCCTTCTAATCCTGCGAATCATGTGCCAGATGCCGATACCGGAGACGACCTCGACGAATGAATCGAGCCCGAACCCGAAGAGCGACATGCTCTTATCCCCGAGGCCGAAGAAGACCGAAAGCGAGCCTTCGGCCATATTATAGAAGATCGTGATCAGCGCGAGACCTGAGGCCAACGTGTAGAACTTATTTTTATTCGGGTCAAAACCAATGGGAATTGTCTTCATGCTTTATTTAGCTGCTTACATAATGCATTTTAAAAACTTTATTCTTTTTTTCATATCTCCCCGAAAAGTTACGCTTTGAGCCCGCTCAAACCACTCTTCCCCAGCTTCCTTTCGATCTCGCGGCTCCTCAGCACCGCCCGCTTGATCTTGCCGCTCACGGTCTTGGGGAGTTCGTCCATGAACTCGATCTCTCGGGGGTATTTGTATGGTGCGGTCCGGAGCTTGACGAAATCCTGGATCTCTTGGGCAAGCTTGTCCGATGGCTTGTACCCCGGCGCGAGCACGATGAAGGCCTTCACGATCTCGCCTCTAATGGGGTCGGGGCTTGCCACCACGGCGTTCTCGGCACAGGCAGGATGTTCCTGGATCACGCTCTCGACCTCGAAGGGGCCTATACGATAGCCTGATGCCTTGATGATATCGTCTCCCCTGCCTACGAAGGTGAAGTAACCCTCATCGTCCTTGACTGCCTTGTCGCCTGTATTATACCACCCATGCTGAAAGACCCTTGCGTTCTCATCGGGGTCTTCGAGATAGCTCTCCATTATGCCCACCGGTTTCTTATCATCCATCTTCACGCAGATAAAGCCCACTTCTCCGGTATTGACCGGTCTGAAATCCTCGTCGAGGATATCGATGGTAAGATCCGGGATGGGCTTTCCCATGGAGCCGGGCTTCACGGGCATGAAGGGATAATTCGCAATGAGGACCGTGGTCTCGGTCTGGCCGTAGCCTTCATGGATGGTCTTGCCCGCGACATCATGCCATACCTTGATCACTTCTGGATTGAGCGGCTCGCCGGCTGAGGTGAAGTGCTTGAGGCCTGAATAGTCGTACTTCTTGAGATCTTCAAGGACCAGCATGCGGTAGACCGTGGGGGGAGCGCAGAACACGGTGACGCCTTTCCTAGTCAGGAGCTCGAGCGTGAGTTTTGCATTGAACCTGCCCTCGGCATTGTGCACAAACAGGCCCGCCCCGATTACCCACTGGCCATAGAGTCCCCAAGCCGACTTCGCCCACCCCGTGTCAGAGACTACCCAGATAAGATCCTTGTCGATGAGGTTGTGCCAGAGACCGGCCGTCCGCAGATGTCCGAGAGGATAGGAGCAGACATGGTGCACCATCTTGGGGTATTTTGTGGTGCCGGATGTGAAATAGATAAGGAACGAGTCATTAGCCGAAGTGCTCTCCACATCGGACCGTTTGAGCTCGGGCGACGCTTGATCCATGGACTTCTCGAACCCGAGCCACCCCTGCGCCTCGCCGTCAATGAGGACTTTGTGCCGCAGGTAAGGTGCATTGATCCTTTGAATTGCTTCGTGAACCTTTGAACGGTTCGCGTTGTTGGTGATCACCACGTTCACCCGACCCTTCATCATGCGATACTCGATGTCAGAGGTCAGGAGGATGACCGGCGCAGGCATAATCACTGCACCGAGTTTATGGCATGCGACAAGGATGAAGTACCACTCGGGGACCCTCCCGAGCATAATGAAAACCCGGTCACCCTTCTTGACGCCGATCTCCTTGAGCACATTCGCCGCCTTGTTCGAGAGGCGCGAGATGTCCCGGAAGGTATATTCCTTCATCTCTTCCCCTGCAGGGTCCGTCCAGACGAGAGCGCGCTTCCTTTCTTCATCGGCATGACGGTCGATCACGTCGAATCCGAAGTTGAAGTATTTCGGCACCTGGATCATGAATGATTTCCGCGCTGACTCGTAGTCTTTTGCTTCGAATGAAAACATCTTTTCATCTCCCAATCTGGAAAAGTCTTATAGAAGCTGGGTTTCTACTTTTGCAATAGTGATGATTTCAGAATTGTCTCATGATGCGTGTTTCCTCCACCCTCTGAGTCTCCTGCGGTAAGCCCGTTTTCACCCTGGCCTATGACCTTTGCCCCTGTCCTTCTAGTTGATCAACCGATTCGTCTTCCACAACCGCATCGTCATGTCCCGCAACACTTCCTCGCCTTACTTGAAAAATTCGTTCATCAGAATCCCGATGCTGTTGTTGATGATCGTCACCAGATCGACATGGTTAAATTACACAGCAGGTTTCACACGCGGCAAAAAGAGAAGAAATGACATGCCGCCGACGCATTTGTCATGCTGGATCACGACGAGTTCCTTTTCCCTTTGCGATTGCGACCTCGCCCCTGAGCACAGAGTACATCCAAGTTCCTGGGTCCCCACCTTTGAATATAACACCCCCTTTTCCATGATGACAACGTACTTGCGGATGACACCTCCGGTTAAGTCCTTTTTGCCTTCCATCAGTTCCTTTATGTAGAGGGTCTCGTCCCTGCCAAAGCTGCAGCGATCTCTGCACCGAACAGGAACACAACGAGAAAATAGTATATCCAGATAATGACGACAAAAAGCGATTTGAACGACCCGAAGGCGAAGCCGTAGCCGGGATTGTACATGAGAAAGAGATGAAATGCAGGTCTCATCGCGAACCAGAGCAGCGACGTGACCAGAGAACCTATGATGAGTTGACGTGTCTTCATTTTCGAAGAGAAAGTGAAATAGAGCGAGAACACGACACCGGTTACCACTATGAAGGGGGTAAATTCTTCGAGATAGATGGGGAGCAATCGCAGAGGTCGTATCCGTTCCATCAGGGTGAGCACCACGTCGACAACTGCCACGGCAGAGAACCCGATAAGGAAAATAATGCTGATGGCCACGTCAAACAGCTTTTCCAGGAGAAAAGGTCTGCTCGGCCCTTTTGGAAAAATCGTTCCGAGCGATAGCCGCAGCTCCGACACGAGCGGCGTTATACTCCCGAAGAGTACGAAGAGATTCACGAGGCCGATAGCGCCCCTGTGGCTCGTAATAAACCCGACTTCCTTCAGAATCACTTGACTGTAAGCAGGAACGAACTGCGACATGAGCTCCTGCGTTTTCTGGAATGCCTGCGCTGAGGACCCGATGACAGCGCTAAGTAGAATGGTGAGAAGATAGAGCGCTGGGATGACCGCCAGCATCGCGTAAAAAGCCAAGGATGACGCCGCGGTCAGGTCATTATTCTTCCTGAAGGATGAGAATGCCTCG
Organism: Nitrospirota bacterium; assembly: GCA_035516175.1. Classification (GTDB taxonomy): domain Bacteria; phylum Nitrospirota; class UBA9217; order UBA9217; family UBA9217; genus DASPSR01. The sequence continues at coordinate 38,907 of DATJAO010000048.1, read as the reverse complement.
GAGAGAACAAACCAGGGCGTTTTGAAAAATTTAGAAATCATATTGTTCATCTTCGAGAACGCCTTTCAGCGGGCAGATAAGGGCAGATGGTCCAGAAGATTCCTCTGCTATTCTACGACTCACAATGCAACCGCACGAAGCGCATTATAGAATGTTAGTATAAAAATATCAAGCAGCTCCTGATGCCCGTTGCGTTTTTTTAGCGCTTGACGTCATGCCGGGCTTCCTCTATCATGCAGCCAGAGGCGGAATTTCCGAAGCCCGGGAGCAGGAAGTTCTCTCACTCTAAACATTTATGAAATTAATCTCCTTTGGAAAAACAGATCAGGGCAAAACGCGAACGAACAACGAAGATGCGTATCTGGCAAACGACCACTTCGGTTTGTACGCCGTTGCCGATGGCATCGGCGGCCATGCGGGCGGCGAAGTCGCCAGCCGCCTGGCCGTGGAAGCGCTGTCCAGTATGCTCAGCGAACAGTTTGCAGGCAGCAGAAGCACTGCGGCATTCGATGATTCGCCGGAGGCAGATCTTTACATCTCCTCACTAAGGGGTGCCGTCGCCTTCGCGAATACAAAGATACACCAGGCCGCAGCTCAGGACCCTGCTCTCACCGGCATGGGGACCACCATGACAGCCGTCCTCCTGCGGCCCCGGGCCTCCATTTTTGCCCACGTGGGCGACAGCCGCGCATATCTCTTCCGCCATGGGACACTCAAACAGCTGACCAACGATCACTCGCTCGTGGCGGAACAAATGCGCGCAGGGCTGATAACGCCCGAACAGGCACGGATGAGTCCCTACCGGCATGTGATCACCCGGTCACTCGGCATTCATCCGGAAGTCCATGTGGACCTTGGCATATTCGAAGTCGAAAAGAACGATATCCTCCTCCTCTGCACCGACGGGCTGACGGAAATGGTCAAGGATGACGACATCGCGCTAATTCTTGGCAGTGAAACGCCCCCGGCCTATGCAGAAAGCCTCATACGTCGGGCAAACGATAACGGGGGAGTGGACAATATAACCGTGGTTGTGGTAAGAATAGAGGACGTCTGATAGGGGAGATGCATTCCATTCGGAAGGGGAGTCCGTCAGCGCTATGACGAAAAAGATAAAGGACGAATACGAAATTATTGCCGAACTTGGTGTCGGAGGCATGGCCACCGTGTACAAGGCGGTACAGAGGTCGCTCAATCGACCCGTTGCCATCAAAGAGCTCAAAAAAGCCTATCACATGGATGACAAGATCGTACAGCGCTTCGAGCGTGAAGCCAGGCTGGCGGCGTCATTCCAACATGAGAACATCGTTCACATCTACGACTACTTGGCGCAGCCCGTCCACGCCATTGTCATGGAGTATGTGGATGGAACCACCCTCGCCAGGATTATCGAGGAGACCGGCGCACTCCCTACGGATGTCGGGATGATGATCGCGCTCCAGGTTGCAAATGCCTTGGAATACGCACACGCGCGCGGGCTCATTCACCGCGACATTAAACCGGGCAATATCATGGTCAAGCGGAACGGTGAGGTGAAGCTCATGGATTTCGGCATAGCCCGCATGCGGGAGATGGAATCTCTCACCCTGCCCGGCACACTGATGGGCACACCGTCATACATGTCGCCCGAGCAGGTTCTGGGTCAGCCGCTCGATGCTCGATCGGACATTTTTTCCTTCGGCATCGTGATGTACGAGATATTTACCGGGATAAAACCGTTTCCAGACGAGGAAGAAGACTCGAGTAGCTCAAAGATTTTGAAAGGAAAGTACCTGTCCCCACGTAGCATCTACAGCGATATACCGAGAAGTCTCCAGCGTATCATCAAGAAGTGCCTGAAGATGAAACCACAGAGGCGCTACGGGTCCATGCAGGAGATCGCACAGGTGCTTGGAAAGAGAATCAAGGGGATGGACAAAGCTACTTCGCTCAAACGGATATCGGACTACCTCGTGGACGTGAAAGTGTTTGAGGCTCCGCCCGAGGATGAGCAAGTGGCCATATCCCAGGCGCCGGGGATGGGCATATTCACGAAGGTACTCTTGGCCGCCGCTGTCGTACTCATAGCGCTCTCAGCTGCTATAGGATATTATTCATGGACAAAGGCGATGATGGTGCGGATCCCTCGATCGGTGCCTGTTCTCACTCAGCCCGGTACCATCAAATCCGGCTCCGCTCTGGCAAGTCATCCGACGCAAACGGTACAGCCGGTCGCCCCGCCTGCTGCGGTCTCGGAACCCGCGAATAAGTAGTCTGCTCTCGCACGGGAAACAACCTACCAGCAACCTGAACCGCACCTGTCAACCCGCAGGTACCGTTCCATTGTTTTCAGGAGAGATATCTTCTGTGAGCCGCTCCTTGATAAAACCTCGTATAAAGTTTCTGTCGGAATCGGTAATCTCGACGAATTTCAGCCCCATACCCGGCTCTTTGAACGGACCGCCACCCATGGTAAAGCTGTAAAGAACAACCGCCTTTGCCCGGATTTCCCGGTTCCCGATGAATATCCCAATAGGAGTAAGGGCATTCCGCGGCTGCGGATAGAGCGTTCTCACATAGAGACCACCTTCGGATATCGCGGTGGCATACTCCGTCCTTGCAGCGCCTCCCATCACCGTCCCATCCCCCACGATCACCTTGAGCGATGTATGGAGACGAATGTTTTCCCTCGGGATCGATTCCGTGACGGACTGGAGCGTGCGATAGAGCACATCTGGCTCCACCGGTTTGCTGAGATACGCCGAACATCCCAGACGCATGCAGGTATCTTTCATCCCGGGATCGCTCTCGGTCGTCAGAACGATGATGGGGATGGTTTTCCACAGGGGAGCGTCCTTCATTCGTTTCATCAAGTTAATACCGCTCATGGTGGGTAGGAAAATGTCCGTGAGAACGATGGAGGGAACGGCCTGCTCCATGATCTGCATCGCATCCTCAGCATTCCGCGCCGTGACGACATTGTATTCAAGACGTCGGAGCAACATGCCGAGATAGAAGAGAATGGAGGCGCTGTCGTCAATGATGAGTATAGTTCGAATTTCCCTTTCCATTCAACTGTATCCTTTCGAGCAATTTCTTTACGGCTCCCGCATTCCCCGAATTACGCTAAGAATATCATCTCTGTAATGTTTGTCAAGAACAGAGAAAGTTCATTGCACCTGGGAATCGACTGGAGCACTATAACGGCATTCTTCCGGAAGCATGCAGAGCGCGAACTCCTTGTGCGGATGAAGATCAGGGCTCACATAATATCGAGCTGTTCTGCTCGCCAAGAATGCTGTGCGCCAGCCTTGGCGACGGAGTGAATGTGTCGTTCATATCATCCCCATCTGTCGACAGGAGCGGCAAGACGGACGTTTTATTACGATTAGGCAGAGTAAGAACACGTCAGGTACTGGTGAATGTTATAAATGAGAAGAGAACTCTGTAACTTTGACACTGCTGATGCTCCAAGAAGGAAATGATAAGGGGCATCAGGCTTCATGCCTGTTGCCCCATCTTCTGGAAAGCCGACTTATTCTCGGATTCATCGACCAGGGAACGCAACCCTCATATCATGCGAAAGTTATTCACGGTACCCGAACGGCTTACGACGCATGCTGCCACTTCTCTTTTTCCTGAATGAACGCGGTCTTGCCCGCTTCGATGGCGTTGGCAGCGGCTTTTACACCTTCGCCATAGAGATACTTGCCCTTATCAATGACCAAAGAGACTCTGTCTCTCGTGCTCGTGACAAACCGCTTAATGTCTTCCCTGACTTCCTTTCCCGGCTTTGGAGCCAGCAGAAGCGCTAATCCTGCCCCCACAACACCGCCTGCTAGGAACGGTATCAGCATTGAGTTCCCCCTGTTCGTCAGTCCCTCTTTCATAACCATCACCCCTTCCTTTATTCAGTAATCCTACGAGGGTTGCGACCTCGATTTTCATTCCGGCCTTCAGTCCGGAGAATGTGCCCCGGCAGCAGCACTGATCTCGTTCTTGAGGTATAGATAGAAATATAGTACTTCCTTTCCAAGCTTTATCATAATATCGGCTATCTGACGGGCATCTCTCCGCACGGTGCTTAAGTCCGAAGCGATCCTATTCACATTCCACGACACTCCCATCAGTCCGAGCAGCGTGATATTCAGGTTCCCTTCGGTACTCTTCACACCGTACCGGACTGCAGCGCTTCTCCGTCCACCACTCATCATGTACGCTGTCGAAATTACGGTATACACGATGAACAGAACAACCCCGATTCCCAGTAGTATCTCATGACACGAATGCCTCTTAATCGTGCGTTCTTATATTAAGTATATCACACCCTATTTTTTCCAAGACGCATAAGGGAAGAAGACAACTGAAAATTCGCAAGAGCATAGTGTATCAGGGATGCTGCTCCGGTGAGGCCTGCAATGAAGGAAGCTTCTTTTTTCCAGCACCAAAAGCTATTGCAACTTTGGTATCAATAGTTAGCGTTGCGAACAGACCTCTGTAGCGTTAATTATTAAATATATAGGACATTGTCAACAGACTATAAGGTATGAAGGATTACAAAGAGAATAACGTTACGCACTGACAGGGCGTTTTGGTACAAGCTGCCATTTGGACTGGAACAGATGGCCAAAATGCTCCGGAATATGCAACATAACCAGGGGGCTTTCCGTTTCTCCATGCATAGTCCCACGCCGCGCAAATTGACGTATACAGAGCAGCGGAGTCGGCAATGCGAGTTGGATGACCTTGTTAGGCGACGAACTGCCTGAACCGTGTTCGAGACAAAGCAATCGCTGTAGTCAATGATAGTGCGTAGACAAGCACAGGAAATACAATTTGCCAGAGGCCGGTTGGCATATAATGCCTCATAGGTTCGAGCATATCGACGAAAACAAAGTGCCCTCCGTATATGCCGAGTGTATAGCGACCGAATCGAGAAATAATCGTTTCTGTGTCATTTTTTGTTTTTCTGAGTGACAAGAGCGCCACGCCTGTAGCGAAGAATATTGTTCCGATGAGATAATCGTGTTTAGTCGGATCCACTTGCCAGTACTTCCAAAGAAAGTAAGCCTCCGCTATATGTACAGCAAGCCCGAAGCCTATCAATATAACCGCGAATCTGTACAAAAATTTCACATCGTGCTGAGACAGTGCCCATCCGATGGTAACACACAGCATACTGAGGAAAATGAAATTTCGTGTATTAAAGTGCAGATTGATTCCAATTGGAGTTGTTGCATAGGAGCCACCAAGCAGGCCCAGACAGTAAAGTGCGGCTGAAAACGCAAATACATTTCTTAGCCTCACGTTAAGCTGAACCATGATTGCCAATGACCATAATGCCATCAAGAGCGAAACCATGAACCATAGGTGGACTTTTGTGCCTTGAAACACGAGATCAAGCGGACTCCTTATCAAATTACGAGCATTCCAGTATATTGGACGCAGCACCCCGTACTTCAAGACATCATCCGCAAGCGCCGGCGACAAAAGGTATACAAGATCCCAGAAGAAGAAAATCGGTAGAATTTTTTGAGCTGTATCTTTTCCCAAGCTCGAATGGATCAACTCCTTGTGTCAATTTGCAGCCAAATAAGTATCCCGAAATGATAAGAAAAAAAGGAACAGCAAAGCGGCCCCCCTGGTTTATAAGGATGCCGCTTAATCTGTATGGTAGTGAGGAAGAATCTGGGACCAAGAACGGCTTGGTGTGAATACAGATGACAGCCAGGATTGCTGCAGTACGGAATGAATCTATTCGATTGATCCTCATGAGAACCCAATGTTTCGTCCGACCAAAATATGATTAGAAAGTTTTCCCCACTATATCAGAAATGAAGATGACAAAAAACCCTAAACATAACTGATATTACCTTGTATTTATCATCTATATTCATCGGACTGTATAACATTGCTTTTTATATGTTTTCTTATTTTCAGGATGATGTAGTTCCAGAAAGTTGAAGCTAAAGATGATAGTTGGCCGAATTGGCATACCACTCAGGCAGAGCGGTCCCGTAGATCAGTGTCAGTTCAGGCGGCTGCCTTTTCATTGATACTTTATTGCGACACCTCGTATTTTCGGTATTACACCACTAATGGTCTGATATTCACCTAGCCATGGGTCATAAAGATAACCCCGCGCTTGGCGTTGACTCGCATCTTGTGTCGGCATGATTGCATCAGCGCCTATATCCTTAGCCTTTTTCCTCATACTCTCCAGGAGATCGGGGAGCGGCGTATTAGCCGGTCCTGTTGCCTCCAGTATGGCGATCGCCTTGCACGGCCTGTCCGGAGCCGCCGCTAAGATAGCAACGCTGGTGGTCGCTGGGTATTTATCCGATTCATAAAGCATAACAACGCTCGTGGTCGTACAGCCGCTGATTACAAGCAGCATGACAAAAAGTGCAAAGGTCCTCATTCTCAACACTACCTCCTCAATGAATGACCGATTAATGGGAACATAAAACAGAATATCATTTATTTCTCCGAAACTTGGTCGTAATCTTCAAGTGTTGCGAAAATCCATCGGTCGCTCAGGAAGAGGAAGTAGTCCCCACATTAAGTTTACGTTTCCCTTTTTTTGAAATTGTACGGAACGATCGACTCCAGTCTGAAAGTCGTTAAGTCGTTGCCCTGTCTAACGTAGCTTTCACAATACGATCCAGTTCCTTTGCCTCGATCGGTTTACAGACAAACTCGCACACCCCGAGGCTGAGAGACTTTAAATAGGTCTCGACAGAGCCATACCCCGTAAGGATGATTACCGGCACTGACGGCAAGACCCGTTTAAGCACAGTGAAAAATTCATGCCCGTCCATCTCCGGCATCGAGTAATCCGTCACTACCAGATCGACGTTAGCTCCTTCCCGGATGGCGGCCAGAGCAGACAAGGCATCAGGTTTTGGAATAACATTGTATCCAAACGTGCGCAGGGAATCCTCCAGGTAACTTAAGATATCGCGATCATCGTCTACCAGAAGTATTGTCTTCATATTCCCATCCGTTCATCAATCACGGGACTCATACAGCACGACGTAGTGTCATTTCCGGTGATTTCCAATCTGGATATCCATCATTAATTAATGGAACTCTGTGAGCGCAGCTGTTTTCCCTACTATCCTTCGATCTCCCGCGCAACCACGGTATTACTCTGACTAAGACGCTGGACCCGTTGATTGATTGAGACTCTGCTGCATGGTAGAGACTGCAACCTGTTCATTTTGATAATATTATCACTTGCAGGTTTTTAAGAAGCAACCTTTATTTGCAAATATATCATAAATAATGCTTTCCTACAGAAATTCTCGTCCTGTATTTCTTAGCTCAATCGGAAAAAGTCTTGCGCAAAAATAAGTACGCCCATCTATTCGATAAAAATACCCATTCATGTGCCAGTAAAAAACCCACGTCTTTTTGACATATTGACCGTAGTCAGGGATGAGAACACGAATTGATTAATTTAATGTATTAAGTCTACACAAGATGACCGAGTAAAGGCAAGTATAGCATGTAAGATGGTTAGTCCATTTGTCAACAAGTTAATATTTACCAAAAGGCGAGCGGAGTTGAATCGCGAGGGGAGAGAAAATAAATGGAGTCTATGGAGCTTTTAAGGAGGCGGCAAAGAAGGCAGAATCTGTGGACTTTTTTATAACTTTGGCATTTCGACAGGCATTAACTCAGAATATATCTTCCTGGTGAGTTTTCCGAGAGATAGTGTGAGTGGGAAGGGTACATAGCGCGAAGGGAAATTCCACAGTTCATGATTACTAGTTAGAATATATACTAACAGCTTGTTTTAAAAGTGCAAATAACAAGAAATATGTGCTTGTCACATGAGTACAGCAACCTTGTTTTTCTTGCAAATCATGAAACTGGCAAAGAATGACCGGAATCTGACCATTCAAGTGCCGCCTCAACGATACGACCCAGTTCTTTTGTCTCGACCGGTTTATTGAGATGTTCGAAAACCCCGAGGCTGAGCGACTTTAAATAGGTTTCCACGGAGTTATGTTCGGTAAGCATAATTGCTGGAACTGATGGTAAGACCTTTTTGAGAGCATAGAGAAATTCATGGCCATCCATCCCCCGCATACGATAATCCGTCACCACGAGATCAACCGGAACTCCTTGCTGGATAATGGACAGGGCAGACTCAGCATCTGGTTTTGGAATAACCCTGTATCCAAACATACTCAAAATCTCTTCTAAGTTATTTAAAAAAGCTTTGTTATCATCCACCAAAAGAATAGTCTTCATATTTGGTTTCTCCCCCCCCGTACAAAAACAGCACCGTGATATTTTCTATCGGCCTCTTATATGTTTGCTAATTGTGCACACTCAATTTGCAATAGGGTCATGGAAGAAGCTGATTTGAACGTCTCTATCGCTGCTAATGAACATTCTTGATCTTACTGAGATTCTTATTTTTTTTGCGCATTTTCATGTACTCAAGAAGCATCCGCTCCGCCTTAATCTTGAACTAGTTTAAGATCTTACGGTTTTATTAACCCTAATTTTTTTAATTCCTCTGGTAGCGCTCGTGATAAAATCATCCTTATTATTTCGCTATCAGAGCGACGAAAAAAATTTCCTTCACTTTCCGACAATTTTTTAATTATCCCCTTCAAATCTCCATCTTTATCTTTGTCATAATAAACTGAAATTTTATCTGTTTTTGCCATATCTTTCTTTGCACCGAATGTCAAAATATCCTTCCACAATTTGCTTGAGACTTAATTATATTGCTCCACTACAATTTAATCCATTACGGTTCATCTTAGACTAGTATACTCTATATTAATAGTTTGTCAAGAAATTAATAATGGTAACTGAATTCGCCTGCTTAGGTATTTTGCAATTCAGGAGGTAATATGTGGTCCCTTTGTAGGGTCTATGTGGCTTAAATAACTTGCGAGAGGGCAGAAATCAAAGCAGCTTTCATAATTTGAGTCATAACTTTACTTCGGGCCTTGTTCATTCAGTATTTAACATGCACAGGATTGATGACCTCTTTGTAAATAGCAATCTGCATATGACCATCAAGTGCCACCTTCTCCTTCTTGGGCTTGAGAACTTAAACGAAGCTGTTACGGTCTTGGATGAGCGGGAACATGGTTACGTTTTGGGTAGGTGGAAAGGAAGGGCTAAGGCAATTTTAATAAGTTATCGTAAATGGGCGACTGGCAATGGTTTTAGTTAATTTATCAAAAATCAATCAATTTTTTCGATTCTTTCTATTCTGCGGATTCCCTGCTTGCTATGCGCGGCAGATGCTGAATTAGCTAAGCATAAACCGTTTTCCGAAACTCATCCTCTTCCCTCCTCATACCGTGATGAAGCGGATTATAGAACGAATTTCAATAAATTAAGTTCAAGTCGAAAAGTTGCATTATGACCTTTTTATCTTGGCATAACAATAAGTTATCGAGCTTTCGAAAAACGATAACCGGACACTACTTATTATTTTCATAAAAAAACTGTCAGACTCTTGTCTCCCGCGATCCACAGGAATAAGAAATCCGAATCCGTCATCGGAGGCAATCTTCTTTGCAACGCTTTTGTCCAGCGAGGACGTCCAAAAAATTAGACCATATAACTGCTCTAAAATCACGCCCGATGGAGTTCTCAGGCGGAAATTAGGCAGCCGTTCGCTTCACACCCCTCATCGGTTCCCCGATCATCGCTTGAGGGAAATCCCTGTAATGTTCCGTCAGCGCCGTCTCGACGCTTTCCTGGGAGATATTACCTCTCACAATCGCATATATGAGGAACGCGGGCAGCAAAACGATGAAGATCCCCACCCATCCGAGCATGTGTTCCTGGATGAAGAATGCGACAGATAAATTAAAGACCAAGACGCCGAAATAAAGAACTGGGCCAATCAGGAATCGCCAGGGATATTTGTACCCGACAAGATCTGGTGCCCCTTTTCTCCGCAAGTACCGATCGATCTTTTGCAAGACATAGATCATTGAAAAACCCACCGCTAACCACCCGAGAAAGTTCGAGAGAGGGACTCCAAAATAGACCCCTTGTTCGGGGTAGCCGTAGATCCGGCCGAGAAACCAGCGATCGCCGCGCAAGGCGACGGGGTCGATAATGATATCGAGGTAGACGAACAGCAGCGCGCCGAGAGTTCTCACCTCAAGGGAGTCCCTTATTTTATTCGTCTCAAGGACGTACACCATCCATCGAAAGCGGCGCAGCGGCGAGAAGACGAGAAGCGCCAGAGAATAGCTCGCATAGGCAAGAAAGACGTAACTGATCGAGTCCATGAGCGGAACGCCCAGGACCCATATCTCTTTTCCCCGCGTGCCGTCAAGATAATAATAGTGCCCGTAAGGAAAACCGTTGTGGATGGACGAGAGTTCCGACAGCCACGCCATAGCGTATCCCGCGACGCTGAAGAGGAAGGCCCTCTTCAGTCCCAAGTGCAGTGAGCACCCCGCGAGGTAGACAACAAGGAAGACGAACACGTAGGGCCTGAGGAGAATCGTGTCGATGAGAAGCATGCCTGCGGACCTCCTCAGGTCTTTCCAAGGTTCCAGAAGGCAAGCCTGACGAAGTCCTTCGGATGGGAAAAGGCGATTCTCTGCACGGTCGCTTCATATCCGCTGTGGACCATGCAGTCGCGGCACCGCGGATCAGTTCCGGCCTCGTACCGGTCCCACGGGGTCTTTTCCATCATTTCGTGGAACGACGGATAGTAGGCGTCGGTGATCAGGTAGCAAGGGGATTTCCAACCCAGCGGATTGCGCGTTGGATTACCCCAGGGAGTGCACCGCAGGTGCCTGTTCCCTTTCAGAAAGTCGATGTAGAGTGGGGAGCTAATGAACGGGAACTTCTTGAAAAAATCCATCCGCCTGAATTTTTCCCTCACCTCCTCTCTGCTGAGAAAGATGTCGTTCTCGACCCTTTCATAGTTGAAGGCAGGAGACATTAGGATGCCGTCTACCCGAAGGCGCTTGAGGGTTTCGAATAACTTTTCCAACTCTCCAATATCGGAGTTCTTGTACACCGACGTATTGGTACTCACGCGGAAACCATTTTGCTTCGCCAACTTGATCGAAGCAGTCGCTCTTTTGAACGTTCCGGGCTTGCCGGCGATGCGGTCATGAGTCTCTTCCAGTCCATCCAGATGAATATTAAGCGTCAGCCTCGAGTGCGGCGTGAAGTCCTCGATAAAGTCGTTGGTAAGAATGCCGTTTGAGCAGAGGTAGACGTGCCGTTTCAGCCGGAGTAGCTCCCGCACGAGAGGCTTCAATTCCTTGTACAAGAGCGGTTCGCCTCCCGTCACCGTCACGACCGGAGCGCGCGATTCCAGGGCCGCGTCGATGCATTGGTCAAGGGTGAGGTCTTCGGTGTGCTCGTGATCGTATAGCCGTATTCTGTCGCAGCCGGCGCAAGCAAGATTGCACCGATGCGTCGGCTCGAGCATGAGGACGAGTGGGAACCTCTTGACGCCGGTGAGGGCGTTCCTCGCGAAAAATGACGTTAATGACGCATACAAGCTAATGGGAAAGCGCATAGAGAACCTCTCGAACTTTCACTGATACTGTGTTTTGGTGCCTGCCCCTGTGGTCTGTCGGCCTTCCTGCCGTTTACGACCGAGCGGCCGTCAAGGCTCTCAATGCCTCATCCAACTCGCTCAGGATAAAGTCGGTATTTTTACACGGGCCCTCGGGCCTCTTATTGGGTACGGCGATCACCGGAATCTTGTCCGCGACGTCCTTGATGCCGCCCATCAGATCCCGCTCGCAGGCGATGGCAAGAATGGTCGTGGGACGATACTGCCGGATCGCTTCCCGCGCCTCCTCGCCGCCAGCGGCTGTGTAGACTTTATAGTCGCCCCCGTTCAATCTGTTCATCAATCGCTCCCGCGCCTCTCTTTTCAGACATCGCGGAAGCAGGATCAAAACCCGGCCGACATTGAGCTTTCCGACAAAGCTCATGGTGATGAAATTATGCATCTTGATGAAGGAATTCCCTATTCTGTCCTTGCTGATGCCAAACTTTTTCCCGAGCCAGATCGTCTTCGGAAGCAGCGAGACAACGAGCCTTTCGATCCAGCCATAGGGGAACAAGGACTTTTTGAATGTCCTCAGCAGCACGCCCTCAAGGATCGCGGAGATCACAAGACATGCCATGAACCCGGCGAGCACCCACCCTGCGCCCGTAGCAAGCAGTGGGTTCATTTGCTGGAACCGGGGTTTCACCATGAACCATCCGAGAAGCAACAGCATGATGAACATGATGAGAACACCCAATGCCAGGGAGAGGAAGGTGGAAAGGTTCTCGTTGATTTCGCATTCCCGCGAATCGCCTTTCCAGTCCATCCACTCGTCGCCGAGTTTTCTGTCTTTCCGGTTTTCCGTATACGTAGTCGGATCTGTCCTTCTCTCTGTCACGATGTCCTCGCCTCTATGTAATCGTTCTGTTCGAACCACCGTATTGCTTTCTCCAGTGCCCCCTCGACGGGACTCTGGGGCAGATGCAGTTCCTTGACCGCCTTTGCGCAATCGAAGAACATGTACTTTCTCGCCATCTTCACCCCCGTCAACGGAATCATGGGTTGCTTGCCGGTTATCCATGTGGAAAGGGCCTCGTTGACATAGGCCGCCATGAGCACCGGCACATACGGAAGCCGCACGGCCGGGGCCTTTTTCCCCGTCATTTTTGCAAGGATACCGAAGAATTCTCTCAGCGTGATATTCCGGTTGCCGAGTATGTACCGCTGCCCGACCACTCCCTGCTCTGCTGCAAGCGCGTGGCCGACCGCCACGTCTTCAACGTCGACAAAATTCAGGCCCGTATCAAGGTATGCTGGAATCTTTCCGTTCACAAAATCAACGATGATCTTCCCCGTCGGGGTGGGCTTTCTGTCGAAAGGCCCGATCGGCGTGGACGGGTTGACGATGACGGCGGGAAGGCCCTGCTCGATGCAACGCCTCACCTCGTTTTCAGCCAGGAACTTGGACTTTTTATAGTGGCCGACCATTTCCCGGATATCGGCCGACGATTCCTCATTCGAGGGCGCGCCGTCTGCGCGTGCGGCCAAGACGCCTACTGTGCTGGTATATACGACCTTTTCGACGGAACCCATCAGTGCGGCCCGCATGATGTTCTTTGTCCCCTGCACGTTGATCGTGTACATAACGGTCGGGTCAGGAACCCAGAGCCGGTAATCCGCAGCAAGGTGATACAGGTGCCGGCAGCCTTTGAGCGCGTCGCAACACGCGTCGAAATTCCTGATGTCGCCTTTGACCGGTTCCACGCCCAGGCCCTTGAGTGCAGGCGCATCGTTCTCATCGCGCACCAGGGCCTTCACGTAAAAACCCTTCTCGGTTAGGAGCTTTGCAACATGAAATCCGATAAAGCCCGTTGCGCCAGTTACTAGGACCTTCATCACCCGGCCGCCTCGTTCCCGAGAGCGGAGAGATACCTGCCCAGGGCCATCAAAGGAAAGCAATTTCGGTAATTATGATATCTGAGATAGAAGTACTTTGGAAACCCTGTACCCGTAAACTCTTTCTCGTCCCACGTACCGTCGGTCCTTTGCCTTTTGAGAAGGTACGTCACCCCATTGATGACTTCCGTACCGCCTGCTTCGCCCGCTGCGATTAGCGCCAGAATCGCCCAAGCGGTCTGCGAGGGAGTGCTCCGCCCCGTGCAGGCATTTGAAGGAGATTGACAGTAGGATTCACAGCTCTCGCCCCATCCCCCGTCGGCGTTCTGCTTCGATTTGAGCCACTGCACCGCCCTCCCAATGTACGGACTCGACATGTTTTCTCCTACTGCCTTCAGCCCTGCCAGCACGGTGCCCGTTCCGTAGAGGTGATTGACGCCCCACCGTCCCCACCAAGAGCCGTCTTTTTCCTGGGTGGCCTTGAGAAACGCCGTCGCCCGCATGACCACGTCGCTTGAGAGACCGTGTCCCATCGAACCGAGAAGTTCGAGGACCCTACCGGTCAGGTCGGGAGTGCTGGGATCTATCATGGCCTCCAGATCCCCGAAAAGAAGCTGGTTCAGGATCTTCATGTCGTTGTCCACGTCAAACGCGCCCCATCCGCCGTCTTTTCCTTGCATCCCCAGGACCCAGCGCAGGCCCCGGGAGAGGCTCTCCCATGCGACTGAATTCTCATCCGCGCATTTGCTGAGGAGCAAAAGAACGACGGCGGAATCGTCCACATCGGGGTACCAGCTGTTCTCGAACTCGAAAGCCCAGCCACCGGGTTCGAGCAAAGGCCTTTTGATGCTCCAGTCGCCCCGCCGGAAAATCTGTTTCGAAACAAGCCAGGCGCATGCCTTTTTGAGGGACGGATGGCTTTTGTCCATTCCCGCGTGGATCATCGCGAGAACCGTGAGAGCGGTGTCCCACACCGGGGAGATGCATGATTGAAGAACGAGCTCATGATCGTTTTCTAAGGTAAATTTCTTCAGCGCTTCAAGTCCTTTTCGTACCGGCTCCGAGGTGCTTGGATACCCCATCGCCGTAAGGGCGAGGATCGAGTTGATCATGGCGGGCTGTATGCCCCCCCAGTCTCCGGTCGGCTCCTGGTGGTCGAGGAGCCATTGTTCGGTCCTCTTGAGGGCCGTGTTTCTGAAGGGTCTGAGTGGCAGGCGCTCGTACACCTTGACGAGCATGTCCAGGGCAATAAATATCCTTTTCCACGAGAAATTCGGCAGCTTGCCGGACGTGATCGGCGGCACCCTGTCCGGTTCCTGGTATAGCTCCCGGAGCGTCATGGGGGAGGGCAATGTCCTCACGGGTTTGAACGCGCAGATCATTGCTAAAGGCACGAGCGTGGACCGCGCCCAGCTCGAGAAGTTGTAGATGTTCAGAGGAAACCAGGCAGGAAATATATTGATCTCGACGGGAATGGAAGGGATTGCCCGCCAGTCGTAGAGGCCGAAAAGGGCCAGATATATTTTGGTGAATACTCTTGAAGCCTCCACACCTCCCTCCCGGAGGATGAATTCCCTAGCCTTCCTCAACGGCTCATCGTCGGCGGAGAAGCCCGCTAGTTTCAGAACGAAATACGCTTCTACGGTGGTGCTGAGGTCGCCTCTTCCCCCGTAGAACAGCGGCCATGTCCCGTCTGCCCGCTGGTTTTTAAGAATGCTGTTCACGATCTTTCTGTCCCGTTCTTCATCCCGCAACCCCAGGAAATGAAGGAGCATCAGGTATTCCGATACGATCGTGACGTTGGATTCCAGCTCATACCACCAGTACCCATCCGGGTGCTGCTGATCAAGGTAATAGGAGAGCGTTTTCCTCACGGCGTCCGATACCTGTCCGACGGGCAACGAGCGCTCCGGGAAATCGCGGGGTTCGTTTTCCCGTATCCCGGACAGGACGCCAGCCGCATCTCTGGAGCCGCGCCGGTAATCCGTTTTTTTTTCGTTTTCGTTAATGGATAGCCTCTCCATTGCTTCTCCTCTCCCCCGCACGCGATCGTATCGAGGCGGGAGCGTCGTTGCGTGAAAAAACGGCGGGATGACGGTCAGCTTCCGTCCGCCCTCCCGTGATCCCCGGTGAATCCATAGTGAGGAGGCACGGGAAGCGGACGATCAATCGACCGCGATTTGCCGCCAAGCGCTACCAGGGCGATGCCGATAACAATGACAATCGTGCCTGCCCAGCGATGCCATGAGACCTCTTCCTTGAGGAAAAACTTTGCCAGCAGCGCGGCGAAGAGGTACGATACCGCGGTCAGCGGCAGGACGAAACTGAGGTCCGCCCATGAGAGGGCTGCAAGATAGAGAAAAAAGAAAATGCTCAGAAAGATGACCCCCAAAAATACGTAGGGATTTCGAACCACCGAAGAGACCAGGATGAGCCAGTGGGACGGCTCCGCAAGGTTCATCGAACCATATCTTTTCATACCGAAACTCAGGAGGGACTCGCCGACTGCCGCGGAGAGTGCGGCTATCATAACGACGATATACGTTTTCATACGATCTCCATTGCGCCGTCCGGAACCGCCTCCTCCGCGGAAAGTTCACCGTAGCCAGCAAGAACCGCTCCACGTGCAGAGAGTGCGGCGCGCGCCGCGGCGGAGGTCAGGGCTTCGAGTTCGCGTTGTCCTGCCGCCGTCGCAGTGTTGGGGTGCGTGAAAATTTCCAGGGTGCCGCCGGCCCGGTCGAAAATGTGCAGCAGGTAACGCTCGTCGCACTGACCGGTCCGCGCTAGCCCGTACACTGCATCGACGGAGAGCAGCCCGTACTCGCGCGCCTTTTTTCTCTGCCTTCTCCCGAGGACCGCAAAAACCGCCCATTCGATGAATGGCATGGCGCCACGTCTTAGGGAGGGAAAGCGGAGCAGGACGGACAGAGGCTCATGGGGTATCCGGACCCATCGGACCCCCCGCCGTGACGCGTGCCTGCAAAGCAGATCGAATATCGCGGGATGCATGTGCAGGTGGTGGTGACCGTCAATGTGCGTCGGATGGATACCCGCCTTTTCCAACCGATCAAACTGCGCTTCGATCTCACGGTCGAGCTGGCCCAGAAGACCGGGCCGGCGGTATTTCATCCAAGCCCTTGCAGGGCTGTTTTCGAAACGGCCGCGGAAATCCGCGAGACCAGGAATTTCGGAGCAGGGCAGAACGGCCATTCCGTCACAGAGGGTCACATGAAGCCCAACGGAGAGGCCCCTTCGTTTCCTGGCTATCTCCACGGCCTCATCGAAGGCGGCCCCTCCCGCCATGAGGCTCGCCGTAGTAAGTAATCCCGTGTCATGCGCCTTGGCAACGGCGAGGTTCACCGAATAGGAACTGCCGAAATCATCTGCAACGATGATCGCGTATTTTTTTCGCCCGCGCGCCATTACGACTGGACCACCTCTTTCCGACATGCCATGAACGAGAAGAACTCCGCCCTTTCCCTCATGCGGCAGACATATAGATGCCTGTCATAAAGCATTTCCTGCATCATCCTCAGGATCGGACAACGCCTGAGGTAAAAGCGGCGGTAGAAACGCTCCACCGCCTCAAAAATATATTCCCGGGAAAGCCCATCAGCGGATTTCACGCCGCGCCTGCTATCGTGAACCGGCCCCGCCGTCAAACCCCGCGTACGATGGAGGGTTGAGAAGAAAGGTTCGCATTATCATTTTACCATAATTGATGGCATGCATTCCTAAAAAAAATATGAGGAGAAAGCGTCCGGGAACCGTTCCGCATCCACCTCGCAGGAATTAATGTCCGTTGAACGGTCCTCCATCAATACGCTCCATCGCAAGAATGAGCCACGGGGTATAGAGATGTCCGTTCCTCCTAATGTCCTTCATCAATGCGTTCAAGTCCATAAGCCTGATCTCCGATATCTCGTTGCGGTCATAATACAGGGCGTCCGTTTCAATGCCGCGGACGATGGTCACGGCGCATATTTCGTGCTCTGTACCGACGCCGTTATAGTCGGCTTTATAGCGGAACTTGAATGCATATCTCACGTCATCGGTCACGAGCCCTATTTCTTCTCTTAACCGCCGAATTGAAGCGTGTTCGTAGTCCTCTCCCCTGAACACATGGCTGGCTACGCTGCCGTCCCAGAACCCGGGCCACAACCTCTTCTTATCGCTTCTTCGGGTCAGCAGCAATTCCCCTGCATTATTGAGAACCATGGCGAGAAAGCCGCGATGCAGGATCCCTCCTCTGTCATGACACTTTCCCTTGCCCTCTTCGCCGGTCACATTGTCGTTTTCATCGACCGTGATAATCATTTCCTCCTGCATCTCCATAAACGCGAACGATCTCCCTTCCGAAATGAAATTCCATCTAAAATATGCGGGATTGTCTCTCAACCGTGGGGATTTTCCGCTCGCTTCGGCCACACCGCGCCGACGCCTGATAAAACGATACCACGACCCTTAAAAAATATCAATGCGACGAAAGTATTATCGCTCCGGTTCACTCCGTTTGGTCTTGGATTTGCATAATCCATCTCCGGCCTCCGCGGGAAAACAGCGGCTCCCTCAGAATGGATAGCCGAGTCCGACAAATACAGCCGCCCCCTCGTTACCAAAGCCGATGTCCACCCTGCCGACGATGTTGGGGCGGACCACGGCGCGGAAGCCGATGCCGGGATTGATCTTGAAATCGTCGCGCCGCGCCGCGCCGAGCGATTCCATGACCCCGCCGTAATCGACAAATGGCGCCATCTCCCAGTCCGTCATGACATTGAACACCTTCCAGCGGAATACCGTGATCCGCTCTTCGAGGTTGAAAAGCAGTGAGGTGGAGTCGATAAAACGGTAGCGGCCATACCCGCGCAGGGTGGTCTCACCTCCGAGGATGCTTCGTTCGAGGAAGGGGACGTCGCCGCCGGGAGTCCGGTTGTAGGCGATCCGGAAAACTGAGATCCAGCGTGCGTTTCCGGATGGCGCGTATCCTTTCACCTCGGCCTGATAATGAACGAAGTCGGTGCTGCTGCCGAGTGCCTTTGCGCTTTCTTCGACCGACGCCTCGGCGTAAAGCCCGGCAGTCGGCAGGGCGGGGAGGTCGAGTGTGCTGTAAACAAGACCGAGCTTCTGCGCGTGAACGGTAAAGCCGTTGATGCCGGGCACCTCGGCCGTGGAGAACTTGTCGCCGATGAAAGGGACCGAGGTCACCGCTCCCTGCACTATATCTACCCGCCTGAAACGGTCGCCCACGACCAGTCGGAGATTTTCGGCGATCCCATAAGCCAGCGACAAAGTGATGCCCGACTCCTTGTCGCCGAAGTTCGTCTCATTCGCCTGGAGGCTGTTGGATCCGAATCCGAAAAAACGCGCGGAACCGTCGGTAAAAATATAGAGAAAGGAACGCCCCTCCGCCTTGCCGTTGAAGAGCGAGCGGTCGGCGTACCCGAACTCGTAGTCTTCGTTGACGCGGGTGGACTTGGAGATGGTGAATTCCCAGTTCCGGACGGGCGAGGGGTAGAATGCGCCATAGAGGGAGGTGGAGACACCAAAGTAGCGGTTGTAATTAACCTGCGGGGCCAGCAACGTGCTGACTTCGTCCTTCTCGTTGTGGAGGAGGAACGCAACCAGGGCACCAAAGGTGACCCCCTCGTTGGGACTGGACGCGATGACAGGGAGGGGCACGGTGACCACTTTTACCTGATCGCCGAATGTATCGTTGGTCAAGGGGTCCGGGAGCTTTTTGCGGGGGACCATGGTGGTGCAGGCAAACACCCACAATGACATTGTCAGCAACAGCAACGTGGCCGAGAATCGCATAGTTTATCTGCCGGAATTGAAGTACGTTTTTGGCGGCGGTCCGCTTTGCCCTGACCTGCAACTATTCCGTCTGCCGGAGCTTTCCGTGTTTCAGGATACGATACTTGATGCCCCGCCAGCGGACGTTCCGGCTCGTGAAGCTCCAGACCCAGATACCGAGGCCGAGGATGTCTTTGAACGGCACGAGCACAAGCCATTTCAGCCACTGCCGTGAGTGGATGACCTTTCTGTGCAGGACATACGCAAGGGCGTACCGCACCATGACGGCGGACCCGAGTACGGACAGCGAGAGGGCGGTTGGACCTTCCGCGACGAGGAGAAGCAGGGAAAAGGGGACCATGTGCGTAATGCCGTAACCGGCAAAACCCTTTGGTCTCGATGCCCGGTAGGTCCGCGCCCATCGAAGCTGATGCCTGCAATAATCGGCAATGCTCATGAGGCCCGCAACGTTCTCGATGACATACCGGGAAAGGACGATAGAATACCCCCGCTTCCACAGCCGGTTGCCGAGCTGGTAGTCGTCTGCAAGGTAGTCGCCGATCGCGGCAAAGCCGCCGATCTCTTCCAGCGCCTTCTTCGAGAGCACCAAAGATGCCCCCAATCCGAACGTAACGCCTTCCAGTCGCCGGGCGACAAGCACGGACGGGATAAAGTCGAGCGCGATCGTCAGGGACTCCAGTGCGGCGCCGATCGATTCGGGGTTTGAGATCTTGTATAGGGATGTGACCAGCCCGACGTTTCGGGCGCTGAAGTATTCCGCAATGCTTCTCCCGAGATAGGACCGGTCCACTCTCATGTCGCTATCACTGATTGCGAGGATGGGGTGCCGGGCTGACTCCGCCAGCCCTTCGAGATTCGACACTTTCCGGTTCACGCCCGGATGGCCCGTGCCGATGACCGTACGGACATTGCAGCCCGGAAGGGAAGCAACCATCCTGTTGACCTTCGGGATAGCGTCGTCGGTCGGGTCGGAGAATCCGAGCAGGACCTCATATTCGGGGTAGTCCTGCTCGCAAAAGGTCCTGAGATTTTCCCCGAATCCGGGGTCGATGCCTTTGAGCGGTTTGATGATGGATACGGGGATATGATGCGGAGGCACCGCCTCGTTTCTTTCCTTCCGAAAAAATTCCCATACGCAATAGAGAGAGAAAAGTTGATAGCAGCCCGCACAGAGGAGAAGCAGGATAAGGATTGCCAATATCGTGTCGATCATGATCATGTTGCTTCGCGTCCGCGCTGCGGGTCTCAACGTGGATCGCCCGTAACTCGCGCTCCCTTGCCCGCTCATGGTGAATCTATAGTATTAGTAATAAAATATCCGTTCCCTGAATAACTCGTCGTCAACCTTTCCTGCTATACTAAGACTATACTATAAATTAGAATAAAAGTCTGTCTCCACGCAAAATCGAATTCACGGGAGGAAAGAGATGGTTCCGGAACATATCACGTCGCCGTCGGACATAAAAAAACTTTCAGTCCATGAATTGAAGGAACTCTCCACAAAACTCCGGCAGACGGTCATAGACCGGGTGTCGCTTAACGGCGGCCATCTCGCATCGAACCTCGGAGTGGTCGAACTGACGGTCGGTCTTCATTATGTATTCGATTCGCCCACGGACAAGATCATATGGGATGTGGGCCACCAGTCCTATTGCCATAAGCTCCTGACGGGAAGGAGCGGGCGATTTTCCACTCTCAGAAAGCAAGGAGGCCTTTCAGGTTTTCCCAAACGTGACGAGAGCGCACACGACGTGTTCGGCACAGGGCACAGTTCCACCTCGATTTCAGCGGCCCTCGGGATCATCGAGGGCCGGGACAGAAAGGGTGAGCCGGGCAAGGTCATCGTTGTGATCGGCGACGGAGCGATGACGTCCGGGCTCGCCTTCGAAGGGTTAAATAACGCTGGCAACCGGAAAAAAGACATCATCGTGATCTTGAACGACAATGAAATGTCCATATCGCCGAACGTCGGGGCCCTTTCCTCCTATCTGAACAGGATCATCACGGGTAAGTTTTATCAGCGGTTCAAGCAGGAAGCAAAATCGTTTCTCGACGGACTGCCGAAGATAGGCGAACATGCCACTCGCGCTGCCCACAGGATGGAAGAGATGCTGAAAGGGCTGGTCCTGCCGGGCATTCTTTTCGAGGAACTGGGATTCAACTATGTCGGCCCCATCGACGGACACGATATCCGGAAATTGATCGGGACCTTGGAAGGAATAAAAAACGCGTCGTCGCCCACTCTGCTTCATGTCATCACGAAGAAAGGCAAAGGATACAGGTTCTCCGAGGAAAACTCCTCCGCCTATCACGGGATCGGGCCCTTTGATCCGGAAACGGGGCTATGCGCGCCCCAAGAGGGGGTGACGTATGGGGAAGAGTTCGGCAATGCCCTGACGAAATGCGCGGCCGGCGATGATACTATCGTCGCCATCTCGGCGGCAATGAAAGAAGGCACCGGACTCGAACGGTTTGCGGAAAAATATCCCGGAAGGTTTTATGATGTCGGCATTGCCGAGCCCCACGCCGTGACATTTGCAGCCGGACTGGCGACACAGGGACTGAAGCCAGTCGTTGCGATCTATTCCACCTTTCTTCAGAGAGCCTATGACCAGATCGTTCACGATGTCTGTCTGCAGAATCTTCATGTCGTATTTGCGATCGACCGGGCGGGAATCGTGGGCGAGGACGGGCCGACGCACAACGGACTTTTTGATCTTTCCTATCTCAGGCACATTCCGAACCTTGTGGTCATGGCTCCGAAGGACGACGTTGAATTGGCTGCCATGCTCGGCCTGGCGCTGAAACACAACGGGCCTGTCGCTATCCGGTATCCGAGAGGAAAAGTGAAAAGGCTCCCTGCGCGTCCCTCGGGCAACGGCGGTTCACCCAAATCCTTTAACATCGGAGAGGCTGAGCTCCTGCGAAGCGGTGGCGACGTTGCGTTGATCGCATTGGGCCATACCGTGCTTCCGGCCCTGTCGGCGGCGGCACTACTCCAAGTGGAAGGCATCAGCGCGGCGGTCATCAACGCGCGGTTCGTCAAACCGCTGGATGCGAGGCTGATCTGCTCCGTCGCGGCAGGAGCTAAAAGAGTCGTCACGGTTGAAGAGAACGTCCTTGCCGGGGGCTTCGGTAGCGCCATACTCGAACTTCTCCATGACGCTGGATTAGAAGGCGTACGCGTGAAGCGGTGCGGTATCTCTGACGCATTCGTCGAACAGGGCCGGCAAGACGAGTTGAGGAAGAAGTACCTTCTCGATCAGAAAGGTATCTATCAGACCGCGCTGTCGATCCTCAAAGAAAGGAAGACACCTTCTCCCTATGATCGCAGCCGTCTTTGCGGCCTTTCCGCAGGAATTAAAGCACATACGTAAAAACGGCCATTCCACGCAAAGTTTGGAGACTCGTCCTTTCCCCTTGCAGGGAAAGCCGCATCCCACCTGTGACATTATTGCAATACAAACCGGCATAGGCGCTGCGAACACGGAAACCGCATTCTGGCGCGTGCTCCAGAAGTTCCGCCCCGACATTGTTCTGTCCGCCGGGTTCGGCGGCGCCCTGTACGAGGACGCCAAGATTGGGGATATTGTGTGGTCTTCCCGCGCCCTCCTCATCGGGGGCGACAGGACGCGACAGCACGAACATCCCGCGGAAGACGCCGTCCCTGGTTCCGACCTCGGCAACCGAATAGGGAAAAAGCTCCGCGAAAGAACCGCCGCGAGGGAGGTAAGTATCGTTACTCTCCAGGAAATGATGACGAAGTCGAAAATCAAAAAGATGATTCCCTACGACCTTCCCTTCCCCGTATGCGACATGGAAACGTTTTATCTCGCAAGGCTCGCGCATCAGAATCGCGTGCCTTTTCTCGCGATACGCTCAATCACCGACCGGCTGGATGAAGATGTTCCTCCAGAGCTTCTTGCGGTAACAGACGCGACAGGCCGGTACCGTTTTTCGCGGGCCTTCGGCCTCCTTCTCGCAAAGCCGAAGCTCATCCCGGCAAGCATAAGACTCGGGAGAAACGCCGCAAGGGCTTCGAAGAACCTGGGGAAGGCCTTAGACTCGCTGGTGGAAATTTTGTCCGCTTTCACGCCCCGAGAAGCCGTGTCCTGATATTCGTATCGAATCAGATGTCCATTGGTACTGATGATCTGCTGAAACTGTTCATTAAGTTTTTGTCAGTCAACGTATTCTTAAAGTCATTTGTCATTTTCCCTGAAATATGAGCAAAGTGCCCTTTTCATGGAGGGAAGGATACTATTTTCGAATTTCGTACTCTTTATCATGTTTAAGTTAGTCATTGCGCACGTTTTTCGCGAACCGTTTTCTTTTTGCCCGCAGGCTTAAGTACTCTTTCGCCTCCTTGAACACGCGGCGCCTCTCTTTCCCGTCAAACACAGCCTTTCGGAGAATCCTGAAAATGATCCTCGGCCTGAAGTAATAACGGCCGTAAAAGTGCTCTACGGCATCGACAATCTGATGGCGGTTCAAATCCGGATATTGAATGTTAGGGAGTTGATGCCCCAGCTCATCCGTCATCTCATGCTTGGTTAGATAGCCGTGCTTCAGCAGGTAATCGTTGAACGCCGTGCCCGGATAGGGATGGGCGATTGATACCTGGATCGTTTCACAATCGAGTTTTTCGGCGAATTTCATGGTCCGCTCAATGGTCTCGCGGGTCTCTCCGGGGAGGCCGAAGATGTAATCACCATGAACCAGTATCCCGAGCTTTTTGCAGTTTTTCATAAACGTTATTGCCTGCTCCACGGTGGCGCCTTTTTCGATATTCTTGAGGACAGCGGGATCGCCCGATTCGAAGCCGACGATCAGCAACCTGCAACCCGCTTCCTTCATCGCCTTCAGCGTTTCATAGTCGGTATGGACCCGCGCCGTGCAAGACCAAGTAAAATTAATCTGCTTCAGCTTCTCGCATATTTCGAGGACACGCGTTTTCCCCCAGGCAAATGTATCATCATCGAAAAATATTTCCCTGACGTTGGGAAATAGCTCCAGCGCGCGGCGGACCTCGGCCGCCACGTTGTCGCTGCTACGAGTCCGCCATCGGTGGCCGCTGAACGTTTGCGGCCAGAGGCAATAGCTGCATTTCGCCGGACAGCCGCGAGACGAGTAAAAGGCGATGTAAGGATAGAGCAGGAAAGGAACGCTGTATTTCGTGATGTCGAGATCGCGCTTGTAAATATCGACGGCGAACGGCAGGGAATCCAGGTCGGCTATGGGCTCGCGATCCTGAGTGTGAACGATCTTGCCGCTTTTCCGAAAGCTGATTCCCTTGATCGTCTCCAGGCTCTTTCCCTGGGCAAATTCAGTGACCGAGAAATCGAATTCCTTTCTCGCCACAAAGTCTATTACCTGTGATGCGTTGAGGCTCTCCTCCGGCAGGACGCTGACGTGCGGCCCCACGAAGGCGATCTTGATTTGAGGCTTGGCATTCTTGATCAACTCGGCCAGACGCACGTCGTTTCTGAAACCGGGGGTGCTCGTGAATACCACGACAAAATCGTAAGCCATGGCTATGTCGACGGTTTCTTCGGGCGTCACGCCATGTGAAGGAGCGTCCAGCAACCTGCTTTCCTTGATCAAGCCGGCTGGATAAGCGAGCCAGACGGGATACCAGAATGAAGTTATCTCCCGTACCGCCGGCCAGCGCGACCCCGCGCCTCCATCAAAGTTATTAAAAGAGGGAGGATTCAGCAGCAATGTTTTCATAGATACTCCTTACCTGAGGCTTATTCAATAGTGACTGTGCCATATGCAGCAACAAGCCAAAATCAAACGATTACTTTGTCGGCATCATCGGGGCATTCTTGTTACAATACATGTACGACTGCGTATCCCTTCCCGCCGCATGATAAACCTGCCAACATCCCAGAACCGCTCGTATAAGACAGTCTTAGTCCCTAAATCAGACCCTCGTTTCCGTCCCTGGTCCCCGTGTATCATACCATATTTCTGAGCAGACCGCGCTGTTGACCCATGATCTGCCGGTCCCGATCTGTTATCGAGAGCAACACGAACGATTCCGATCACAATAACGATAGTACCTGCCCAGCGTAACCACGTTACATCCTCCTACAAAAAATACTTTGCCAGAAAGTCCGCAACCAGTTACGATAGCGCAGTTAATGGGAGAACAAAACTCAAATCCGCCCGCTGTCTAAGTGTCTTACATGGTAATTCCTTCATTCCCGGTTTATCAAAAATAACGAAATAGGAATTTTTTTCGTGTTTTTTAATTTTTTTCATAGCAAATTCCAATTCATGGACAACATCCTGTGCTTGACTCACCCCAAAACAAGGTAATAAAAATCTTCTTACAGGCAACGGCTTCACTTGAAGAGCACCATCAACGTTATTCCTAATTTATGCCTAATCAGGCGACATGTCAATAACGTTGATAGGGTCATTATATGGCGCGAGTTGTTAAGACCTAAGGAATGAAAACGGATATGTCCCTTCCTCCTTGGCGACATAGATGCAGATTTCCTTTGAATTGCTGGCCGATCCCACAGTCTTCCCGGGCCTCCGAAAGATCCCTTGAGGCGGTTGACACCCTGTGCCACCCAGAGGATGTCCGACAGAATCTGCAAAGAGATCTTTTGCCCCCAATGGCGCGGGCACTTCTCCTGCATGAGGAATCCTCCTCATTCCCTATATGTGCGCCATATGTGATAGCTGGGAGGTCATGTGTTCTCTTGGATCCCAATTATTATATAGCCCTCATCTAATATCAGGAATCCATTGTTATACAGTTTAGCAAAAAAAAGATGCCATGACGGTTCTGTTTTATGCGAGGATAGACGTAGTCTTCAACTTCAAATACGCATAACGGCCCATATTGCTAAAAGTGCATAGTTCAGGTAGGAAGTTTGATATTATTATGGTGTAAAAATCAGGATTACATTCTTTAACTAACACCAATAATGCGAATTATTGTATGAAACATATACCCATCAATCTCGGCATACGGTTCCATAACCAATCAGCAGGCCAATACACCATAACCGAAGATGAAAAATAAAAGGGCCAATTTCTCAGAAATTGGCCCTTTTTATGGCTATGGCTCCCGGGGAGAGACTCTCAGCAAAGCTCCAGAGAGAATGCGTCTCACCTGACGTTCATCGAGGATAAGCTTACAGCCAGCAATCTTTAATAAAAGAGGAAGAGCCATCTGTGATTAGTCCGGCCTAGTGCGCATGCAGGGATTCGGAGAGACTTATGAGATTTTGCGGGTGCAACCGAATGAGGCCGCTGTGCGGGCTGTCAATGTCCGCTATGAGGAAAAACGAGATGGATACAAGCAGCGGCAGAGCAAGGTGCAGGATGGGTTGCGCCTTGGCGTCTCGCGCGCCATAGCCGATTAACAGGTTGCAGCAGATGGCTATTGCCACCATCAGGCTCCATGCCGCGATTGGGATTCGGTTCCACCATGCAGCTTGCGTGTATCCCTGCGAGTTCAGCACATCGTTCATGCCCGAAACTACTAGACCGACGATAAATGTTGGTTGCGTTGCTGCCGGGTCCTTGACCGCGGACCACAGTTCGGCCTGCAATTGGGCGGTAGTGGCATCGATCTGCGCAAGCCGCTGTTTATCGCGGGTCGTATAGAACAAGACACGCTGATCGAGATATTTGACAAGCAACGTACGTAGTCTCGCCGCATCGGCGGCAGGCAGGAGGTCGGCCCGCACGTATTCCGTGCCGATAGCGTTAGCCTCTGCCTCCTCGTAGTTCTTGCGCTGATCGTAGCGGTTTACGGCCATCGAAAAGGAGAAACCGATGATGAGGCCGAGCAGAGTCAACGCGGCGGCCAGGATAATGCCGAAATCTTCGCTCTTTTCTTCCAGTTTCCGCTGCCTTCCGAAAAAGGACGCCACAATCATCTCCGAGAGCCACAGCGTCAAGAGAGAAACCACGAAAACAAGCAGTGGATAGTCGAATAGGTTATGCATACGCTACTTCTCCTCGTGTCGTCAAGAGATTGTCCCACACACTCACTCCAGATTCGATAACGGCCAACCCAGCGTGAGTCGAATCTTCAAAATAATTAAAGTTTATTTATTATGAATATATGCCTGATATATAGAGTTGTCAAAGATTTCTAATATATGGATTTGGAAAAATGTTAACAGATACTGAATAAAATTTCGAATACTGCCAAGTATCGAAAATTCACCAGTTACTGGAAGTACTGCATACATTCACTGTGCCCTCGTCATGTGCAACCTTCAGGACAGACGCATTCATACCTTTTCCTGATTCCTTTCGCTGCGTGCGAATAGAAAGTACGCCCCAACGGTCAGAAAATTGATCACCACGGCGATCATGTTCCACGCAATAACTGGTCGTGACGCAATCAGGAGGCCGTAATAAATCCAAAGAATTTGAAAAACTCCCATGATGCCCGCCATCATCGGGTTCATGCCTTTGCTTGACCGCCGCTTGAGCATCTTGATCAAATCGGGCACGGCGGCAAAGGTCGTTCCAAAACCTGCCACAAAGCCAATGACCTCAGACCGATGAAACTTGGGTAAGAGCAGGCTCGACGTGTCGGGAATCTCTAAGCCAGTACAGCTAGAGAGCATGATCACGTTCAGCAAGCCGACCCTAAGCATCATCCTATCGATAGAATTAATGTTAACCATGATCACTCCTTTCTGTCATAGATGGCCTTCAGTTGTCGGGCCGCATCATCAATCTGCGTTCGACGTCACCTTCCACCTCATGAGCCGCTCGCGGACCAGTGTGATATGCATGCGCAGCGTATACAGCTGGTTCGAGTAGAACAGTGGCACTCGAAGATGGTTTGCCTTCTCTTCAATCCGGCCGAGCCACT
This sequence comes from Nitrospirota bacterium, assembly GCA_035516175.1. GTDB lineage: Bacteria > Nitrospirota > UBA9217 > UBA9217 > UBA9217 > DASPSR01. Next base: position 10,846 of record DATJAO010000048.1, on the reverse strand, counting down.
CGCTCAGATCGCCAATGCCCTGTCCCCCACTGTGGGTTTCCAGATCCTTCTCAAGAGTTCTCAATTCGCGGTACAGTCGGAAGATCCGCAACTGCATTTCCCATCCATATAAGGCCGGCATTAACCGGAACAACGGATAGATCACACCGAACAACGGAATGAGCAGAATGAGCAGTCGGTCGATCATTACTGCCATCCAAAACGGGAGGTGGCGCTGGAGGAAAGGGCGTCCCGACTTGTAGAACTGACTAGCCTCATCGCTCAGTGGAAGGTCGATCGATTCTGCTGCCGGAAATTGTCCTGATTTCTGAAAGATCCCCGGTCCGGAATGGATCTGCGCTGCAGCATCGAGCAGCAAGTACTGGATGGCCGGATGCAGGTCCTTGCGCACCACCAGACTGGCTTTTGGCGCACACAGGATCACGTCGGTGGGCGGCAGGTTCTTCGCCAGGTCGCCCACGCCGGCTGGCACTGTCAATTTGTTCAGGAAGGGGTACAGTGCAACATAGGCATCCGTACGCGGGAAGCTCACAAGCCCGATGTCCTTGTCGGAAAGCAACAGCCTCACCACGGGAGAGTCCCAGGAGGCCACCATGAGTGCGGCATCGATCTCGCCCCGAAGCAGCTTTTCTCCGGCCTCCCGTGGCGTGAACGAAAGCAGCTGTGCAAACTTCTGGTCGATCCCGTTCCGGGCGAGAAGTTCAAGTGCGAGCGCTCTGGTACCGCTGCCCTCAGGCCCGATAGAAATTTTCCGACCCCGCAAGGCATCCAATGCCTTACCCCGGATAACACCTCGATAGAAGAACCAGAGGGGTTCATAAAATACCGAGCCTAGGGACTCAAGATCAGGAGATTCCTTCTCGTTCGTGATGCCGCTCTGCAGAAACCCGACCTCCACGCCTGACCGAGGGTCGCGCAGCCGTGCCAGGTTTTCCAGGTCTCCCTCGGTCGTTAACAATTGAAGTTTGATTCCTTGGTGAGCGAGAAGTTCGCGATAGTGTTTCCCCAGCTCATAATACGAGCCGCCCTCAGGTCCGGTCGCCATGGTCACGTTTCGCGGTGGCAGCGGACGCAGGGCAACGATGGCCGCCCACAGACCAGCGACAATAATCGCCAGAGCAGCGATAACCGGGATTATGAGATGAAACCGATTGGCGCGGAAGTAATCAAGGGTGGTCCTGGCGCGACCTCTTTTATTTAGTGACTCCATAGACCGTCTCCGTTGTGTTCATTTTCATGATCATCCTCAACGTTCGTCACTTTGGTGACCGATTGCCATGGTCATTTGGCTCCGGCAGCGGACAGAGAGCTCAGTGATGCTTCGTTATCGTACGGGTTGAGGATATAGCCACTTGAATTTATTCAACGCTGCAATACATTCAGACGACAGACTGACATAGTTTCCCTGGATGCAGCCCAACATCGCCAGAGGGTCACCCTTTTCGATATTGCAGTGCATATCTATCTCTTTAGCACACGCTTCTTTGAGAACTGCTGCGTTTGCTTTCACTCCTTCTGCCCAGGCCCTGCAGGTAGCGGACATGCTATCCTTATTCTCTTCGTAGCAGCGAAGCAGGCGGCCTCCTCCAGGTGTGATATGACCGCAGTACTGCGCAAAGTCCTTGGCACAAGGGCTTGTCGCCTGAGCAAACGCGGGCAACGCTGCCGAAAGCACCAAGAGGGCCGTCAGCGTCATTGCAATAACATTAGATATCTGCGAAATAAACCGTTTTATGTTCCCCTCCTCTTGCCGTTATGGTTTCTCCCGGTCTCACTCCCGATGACACCTGTAGCCCTGATGAAATCCATCCCGTTAATGGCAATAATATCATCAACACTTTTCACAGCAGACAACGAATTCATTTTCAGACATTTGTCCCGACAAGCCCATCATCGGTCAACCTGGTAGATCCGGCAATGTCCTGTCAAGGATCACGTACCCCATGATTGCCGAAAGGAATGATCCGGCAAGGATACCGATGCGCTCATTCACGCTCTCGTCGAGCGTCCCCGGCTCAAAGGCAAGCGCACTTATGAAGAGGCTCATGGTGAACCCAACCCCGCACAGGATCGCCACACCGTAGAAGGTCTTCCAGCCAACTGATTCCAGGGGGCGGGCAATGCCCAGCTTCACCACCAAAAAGCTGAAAAGGAACACCCCCACCTGCTTACCAAGGAAGAGACCTGCCGCGATCCCAAGCGGGAGAGGATAGATGAGCGACGATAATCGGACCCCCGCAAGCGATATCCCCGCATTGGCAAATGCAAAGAGTGGCAGAATAACGTAGGAGACCGTGGCGTGGAGGTCATGCTCCAGCTCACGGAGCGGAGAAGGCCCGTTTACATCGCCTGATCGGAGGGGAATGAAAAAAGCCAGGATGACGCCGGCGATCGTGGCATGAATGCCCGATTTCAATACCGCTACCCAGAGCGCCAGGCCGATGATGATATACGGGGTTCTGTTCGGCACTCCAAGACGGTTCAGAATGAAGAGAGCGGTGATCATCACGCAGGTGAACAGAAGCGCCGCCTGGGTCAACTCCTCGGTGTAGAAGAATGCAATGATCAGGATCGCGCCCACGTCGTCGAAAATGGCGAGGGACGTCAGAAAGACCTTGAGGGAAGCGGGCACACGGCTTCCGAGCATTGCCATTACGCCGAGCGCGAAGGCGATGTCTGTCGCAGCTGGAATCGCCCATCCGCGCAAATACAGAGCATTGCCGTGGTTAATCGCAACAAAGACGGCTACGGGCACGGCCATCCCGCCCAAAGCGCCGGCAGCCGGCAGGACCACTTGACGCCAGCTCGAGAGCTCCCCTTCCAGGAACTCTCGCTTCAACTCGAGCCCAATAAGGAAGAAGAAGACCGCCATCAGACCGTCGTTGATCCAGAGCAAGGCGGGCTTCGCCACCTTTATCGCGCCCACCTGCACCGCTACCGTCGTGTCGAGAAAGGCATTGTATAGACTTGCAACAGGAGAGTTCGCCGCGACGACAGCAAGCGCCATTGCTCCTATCAGCAATATGCCGCTTGTGGATTCAAGTTTCAGGAACTCCTTTATGGAATCTGTCATCTTCACGAACATGGTTGAAGGCCTTTCGCTGGAACGCATTAGCTTTCGGAAATGCCGAAGAGATACGATTGGAGGTCATTTGCCTGCGCCATGGCATTCATGGCACAGCATTTCCTTCCACGCGTCACCGATGTCCACGGGATGGGGATATTTCATGACTTGGAACACTGCCCTATCCGGCCTTCCCGCGGCCGCTTCCGCTGCCCGCTCGATCAGAAGATGACAGAGGCTGCAGTCCCGGGAAAGGACCGCCCCGTCGTCGCTCCGGTGCTTTCCGTCGTGACACCGGAAGCATCCGGGCGAGAACCGGTGACCCTGGTTGTTCGGAAAGTTCTTCCAGCTAACCTTCATGGATGGGTCATAGTTCCTGTCATAGGCACGCTGGAGCACTCCGATTGCAGCTGTGATGGCAGCATTTTTATCCGAGGAGAGAGTGGGATATGTAGTCTTGTAGAAATCCCTGATCGACGTTTCGATGCGCTTCTCTGCGTCTTCCCGGGACGTATACTCGGCATCAAGCGCCTTGACAGCGACGCTCTTGATCTCGGGCAGGTCGGGATCGACAAGCTGTACGGCAAGCAACGTGTTTAGAATGACATCGGGTGGGTTGTAGGAATGGCCCGGCCGGTTGTGGCAGTCGATGCAGTCCATCCGTCGCAGCCCGGCCTTTACCGCTTCCGCGTTGGACATCCTCGATTCAATGCTGCGGTATATCCGTTCCTTTCCGTCGAGCCTCTTGACCCGGATCCAGGGGATCACTATCCGTTTCTTGTCCGTCGCAGCGTAGATGATCTCCTCCGTGGTGCTGGAGTGCCAATGCATCTTCGGCGGATGCTCCGTCGTCACCTCTGTCCTGCCCATGCGCAACAGCAGGTTGATCGTTTTCCGGGTGTTCTTCTTGTCAGCGAGGAAATAGGTCCTGCTCTCCAGCCGCTGGTTGATCTGGTACTTCGGACCGTGACAGTGCTCGCAGACGTCCTGGGACGGCCTGAGGTCTGCGACGGGCGTTGGGATCGGTCTCGGATACCGGTTGAACATGACGTCAAAGAGCTGCCGCGTCCCTTTTAGCTTATAGAGGAGGAAATACCTGGCACCTGGCCCCACATGGCAATCCACGCAAGCGATCTCGGCATGAACCGAGTAAGCATGTGATCGAAATTCCGGTCCCATGACTCTGTGGCACATCATCCCGCAAAATGTTTCCGATTCGGTGAACTCATAGGTTTTGTATCCAGCAAAAGCATAAAGCAGGGATAACAGCAGGAATCCCGTCAACAACACGACGACGGTCCTGCGGTGCTTGGGATCATTGAAGTCGATGGTCAGGAGTCGGCGTTCTGCCTGCACGCCGGTCAGCTCCTTCCGCCGCTCGCTCCTTATCCCGACAATGATAAGGACTACGCCGAGAAGAACGAGCGCAGGCAGGATGAGCCATATGACAAGATCTGCGTAGGGGTGAACACGTTTGGAGAACGCCTCAACGACCGACAGGAAGAGAATGAAGCCCGTGTTGAACACGGCGATGATGGCGCCCGTCAGGGAAATCGGATTGTAGAAGACCTTGGGAAGCCGTTGTCTCATAATGCAAACTCCTCCATCACTTGTAGCCTGCTTCGAACTTCATAAGGTCATCGTTCGTTCCGATGACCTTATGGAGCATCCGTCAACTTGATCTTCAGCGTCGCCCTCCTCCGCCCCCGCGCCCTCCTCCACCATATGACGGCGTTGCGCTGCGTTGTGCAGGCTGCGCAGCGCTCCGCTGACTATACTCCCGGTTCCATTGACTGGCGCGCTGATCTCCGGCCGAGCGGTATGCGCTCTCGCGGTTCAGGTCACGGGTCACGTCCTTGCTGCTCGCGCGACCGCCCATTGCTCCCTGCTGGGGCGAACCGGGCTGCGCCGGAAGCTGCGAGGCTGTGTTCCCCCGTGACCGGTCAACGGGGGACCAGGCGCCATTTTCATATTTCGACCACCCCGATTCGTTCTTGCGGTAGACATTTCCATCTTTGCCCACATAGGTATTGTTCTGCCCTTTTATTACCCCTCCGCCTTCGGACGTCTTGATGCCTCCCACCGTGCCCTGGTCAGTGCTCCTATAAGCACCCTTGACCCATTGGTCTCCACGTGACACAACCCCGGCGCCCCAGCTTCCGTACACGCTCGAACCCTGGGCGCCGGCAAATTTAGTTCCCGTTGAAGGATTGTATCCTTGGGCCGCACGGATCGATCCGTTGGGCCCGTAGGCGGCAGCGCCTGTTGCCCAAGCGCCAGTCCGGGAGTTGTACGCTTGACCGACCTTGTAACCGCCGGCCGGGCCGTATGCCCCATAACCCCGTTTGTATGTACCCGTGGCTGCATTATAGGAGGCGCCGGCGCCAAAACCTCCGTAGGGCCCGTAGGCGGCACCGCCCCGGTAATAGGTACTGGTTGCCGGGTTGTACCAGGCATGGGCACCCCAGGTATAGGGACGTGGGTAGTAGATGGGGTAGCCGTATGGCGGGTAGTGCCAGTACGGCGGATAGTAATAGCCTGTTCCCCAGAACGAAACGCCGAAGCTCACGTAACAGCCCGTATACCCCGACGTGTAACTCGAAACCACCACATCGGGCGACTGCTGATATTGGACCACGTAGGTGACGGGGTAGAGCGGTGAGCTGGGAGGGATGGTATAGATAGCCTGTGGTACCGTGGACGCCACGACCCAAGGTCCTGTTGGTGCGGGAGCGGCAAACCAGATGCCGCGGTCACAGGCATAGTAAGCCGTGTCGCTCACCTTAATCACGGCGACCGACGCGTTAACGGCATACAGGAGTGGCGGGGTCGTGCCCGCGATAGGCTCGAACTGAGGTTCCCCGGCATAGGCGATGGTCAGCTTGACATCGCCGGGCTTGACCGTCGCGGTTTGCGGGATCCCTGCTGCGCGAACCGCTTCCTGTGCCTGTGGCGTGCCGGGCACCGAGTAGAGCACCCGTCCCTTGGGCCCATGCGATGGGATCAAGGAGAAGACCGTAGGCAAGTCAGCCGTGGCGAAGCTCCACGGCCCGTTGAGCGACTCCGTGGCCCGGTACCAGCGTCCGGCCACAAGGAAGTACCAGCTCTTGTCCTTGCGGTAGTAGAAGAGGTCCGCATCCGTGTTTGCGGCATAATACAGCTCTTCCGGCCCGGCGTCCTTGTACTTGGGCTTTCCATCGAACACGATTAGTTCCGCCGGCTCGGTCATCATGAAGATGGTCGGCGGCTTGCTGTATTGGGGGTGCCGCCCCTGAGCGTTGTCTCGCGCATCCTTGAAGTTGTCATCTGCCGGAAGACGGGCAAGATCACCGGGCAGGGATTTTGCCAGCTTCCAGGGATCGCCGAGCTTGTTCGTGAACAGCCACGTCGTGCCGTCGAGCAGGTAGTAGTTGGATGTGGCCTCTTCGTTGAGGACTGTCCAGTTGGTGTTGATCGCGTACCGTAGGTTTGTTCCCTCTATCTTGACGAACACGGGCTGGCCGTCGAAGATCAGGAGCCGCGCAGGCTCGATGGATACAATGATCTTCGGCGGGTCGTTCTTGAGTTCGATGTTCTTTGCCGCGGCGAGTTCCGTCTGTCTAAGCCCGGCCAAGATGCGGTCGAGCGCTACGGTCAGCGGTTTGCGACTGATCATGGCATTTACTGCCTTTTCGGCTGCCTTCGAAAGCGCGGGGTCGAGCACTGCGAAGCTTGTTTTTTCCACCTCGATGTCATCAAGGGTGACGGTCCGGCTCTCGAGGTCGGTCTCAGTATCCGCCGTGATCCAGACTGCGCCAGCTATCGGCTGCTTCTGTCCCTGGAGCGTGAGCTCGACGGCAATGCGCGCCTTCAGCACTTTCTGGTCCTTCCAACTGTCCAGTTGTGGCTGATAGTACACCAAGGTATTGCCGTCCTGTTGCTTCTGCCGCGGCCACCCCTCGTCAACGCCCCATGCATATGCAGACAGGCCGGTCACGGAGCATACTGCCGCGATCAGAACTAGGCGAATGAGCGCTGATGCTGAGAGTCGTTGTCCAGATCTATAATAGTGCGTACGGTTTTTCATGGCATCGTTCTCCTTATAACCCTTTACCTGGAACAATTGACGGTGAAGGCCGTTCCGGATGGTTGCATCAGTACTGAGCGTCAAAGCGCATTCATATGCGCTATGAATCCTCTTCATACCGCAATGTCTCCATACCCGCGGAAAAATAGGTCATAACGACCGTGGTCAGCTCTTCCCGGAGGTCGTTACCCTCATGACCGGCGTAGCGATCGTAAAGTTCCCGGGCAATATTCCCGAAGGCATCGAGAACCGCAGGGTCAAAATGTCTTCCGCGGTCCTGTTCGAGGATATCCATCGTCTCTTCGAAGGAGAGCGGCTTCTTGTAAGGACGCTGCGACGTCAAAGCGTCGAAGACGTCCGATACCGCGAAGATGCGAGCCGTTATCGGGATGTCCTCACCCTTCAGGCCATGGGGATAACCGCCACCGGCGAATTTCTCATGATGATATCCGACGACCCTGGTCCCTTCCTGAAGCCACGAAGATCGATGTACGATGTCCGCACCCTTGTCCACATGGGTCTTCATTATCGTGAACTCCTGTGCATTAAGCTTCGCCGGCTTAAGCAGTACGTTGTCGGGGATCCCGAGCTTTCCCACGTCGTGCAGGAAGGAACCCTTGATCAGGACGCGCATCTCCGAAGGTGGGAGGCCGACGACCTCACCGATCCGTGTGGAGTAGAGCGTCACCCTGTAATTGTGAGCATCCGTATCGCTGTCTCTTTTTGCTATGGCACTGCCAAGTACAGACAGCGTCTCGAGGTTTGCGTCAAGCAGGTGCGTGGAGTAGTCGGCCAGACGACGCGTGAGCTGGAGTATAACGGGATAGAGCAGTGCTGATACGATTATGACGATCGCGACAACGAAGAGCGTGTTACGGAGTAGTGTCCGCCGCATCACGGCGAGCTCGTGCGGCGAGACCGCGAACATCCCGCGGGCGAAGGCAACCGCCTTGCCCGTCCGGTCGATAATGGGGACCACGATGAGAACGAACAGATCGCCATCGACGTGCACCACACGCGCTTCGTCCCGCTCCGGCCCGGGGAAGGAGAAAGGACTGTTTGCCATGAATGTCTTCGCACGGTCGATGCCCGGCTGGTCGACCACCGAACGCTCCGCGAGGACAGCTGAAGCGCGGTCATAGACCTGAACGGTCACGAACCGTCCTGCGCGGTAGACCACGGGAGGCTCGCCCCGCCCGAGAACATCGCGGAGTGAGGTCACCGCGTCATTCTGCCGAAGTTCCATCTCGGAGCGCACCTTCTCGACAAGGGTCGATACCCCCCGCCGTCCGAGGTCTGCAACGTCGCTCTCGAGCTGTGCATGCTGAATGCCGTACGTGAACAATCCCACAACGATAGCAATCGCCACGGATGCTATGCCGAGCCGGATAATGAGCACTCGGTGGATGAACGTTCGAAGCGGATAGGTCTTCATGCAGGATCCTTTCCCTCCGTGTGCAGGATCGTGCCTATCTTCTCATAGGCATCGATGGGGGAGCCAGGCTCGGCAGAGGCCGCGCCGGCATTTGTGCCGCATGCGGTGGCGCGGGCGGCCGGCCTGGCGACCTGCGGTTGGGGCGACACCCTGCTGCAACCCACCTTCACGGTCAGAAAGTTCTCGTCCTCGTTTGTCCCGGTCAGGGTATCATCCCATCTGATGCCAAAAGGTCGATTATAATCCTGATTAAATCCGAAACGATCTCTTGCTTGACAATGTCAATCTTCAACACGGATCGGACCGTCCAGATGCGTCGCTCGGTATTCACGTCAAAGAGCCCATTCATCTATTTCGACTGTTGGGAAGCCCGCGGTGCTGCCGGGGCGGACTGCCGATCCGTGCTGACCGCTATTTTATCCGCTTCCATCACCCAACCGCCGCCCATGGACTTGTAAAGATTGACGAGGGCGCGCAACAGCGCATCCTGAGTCTGGGCGTAGGAGAGCTGGCCGTTAAAGAGGCTGCGTTCAGCGTCGAGCACTTCGATATAACTCGTGTAGCCGTTCTCGTAGCGGAGGCGCGCTAGCCGTGCGTAGGTCGCGAGCGCCTCGACCTGCTTCGCTTGGGCGTCGAGCTGCACGCGCGTACGGTCCTGGTCGATAAGGGCATCCTCGAAATCACTGAATGCGTTCCTGATCGCCTGCTCATACCCGAACAGCGCCTCCTGCTGGACTGCCTGGGCAGCTCTTACGGTCCCCTTGATCTTGCCGGCTGTGAAGATCGGGCCCGCAAGCGCGCCCGCATAGCTCCAGGTCTTCGCTGGCCCGGTGAAGAGGTCGGAAAGCTCAATGCTCGCCGACCCGAAGAATCCTGTGAGCGAGATGGACGGGAAGTACTGTGCCTTTGCCACGCCGATACGCGCGTTCGCCGCGATCAGCGCCTGTTCAGCCTGCCTGATGTCGGGACGGCGCGCCAGCAGATCCGAGGGAAGGCCTGCGGGGACGGCCGGCAGCGCAATCGCATCGAGCTTCTTGCCCCGCACGATCGGTCCAGGGTTCTTGCCCAGCAGGATACTGAGGAAGTTCTCCTGCTGCCTTATGCGCCTTTCCAGGTCCGGGATCGCGGCCAAGGCGACATAGTATTCCGACCGGACCTGGCTCAATTCCATCTCCGAAATATTGCCGCCTTTGAAACGAAGCTCGAAAAGCTTCACCGACTCCTCGCGGCTCTTGGCGGTCTGCTGGGCAATGACGAGCTGCTGGTCAAGCGAGCGGAGGTCGATGTAGGCCGTCGCCACCGACGTGACGAGCGAAAGGATCACGCCACGCCTGGAGTCCTCGGCAGCCATGAGGTCTGCTCGTGCCGCCTCCGTGGCCCGACGGATCTTGCCCCAGAGGTCGATCTCCCAGCTTGCGCTGAACTCAGCCTGGTATGTACTGTATTTCGAGCTTGTCCCCGGTGTTATTGGGATGGGACCCTTCGTGGTCGCCTGCACCCTGCCGGCGCTCCCGTCGTAGCCGATCTGCGGAAAGAGGTCTGCCCGCGTCGCGCCGTACAGGCCATAGAACTCCTCTACCCGCGCCGTTGCGACAAGGAGATCGTAGTTTTCCCTGAGCGCTGTCCCGATCAGCTCGTTCAGCACGGGATCGTTGAACTGTTCCCACCAGGCAGTATTCGCAGTGTCCTGCGCCTGCTGCATATCCACCTGCCACACAGGCGGTGAAACAATCTCCGGTCTCCGGTAGTCGGGACCGATGGCACAGCCTGCCAAAAGGAGCAGGGTCATCGTTATAGCGATCGATCGCGTCATCGGTGTCCTTCCTTTCCCGGCGTTTCCCCATGCTTCTCGCCGCGGTGGGACAGCTTCTCGATCACCGTGAAGGTCACGGGGATCAGGAACACCCCGATGCCTGTCGCGGCAAGCATGCCGCCGATCACGGCCATACCCATCACGTTCCGAGCCAGCGCGCCGGCGCCAGACGCCAGGGCTAGCGGCACACACCCGAGAATGAACGCGAAGGAAGTCATCAGGATCGGCCGGAGCCGCAGCTTCGCGCCTTCCAGGGCCGCTTCCTCGGCGCTCTTGCCCTTGTCATACTCCATCTTCGCGAACTCGACGATCAGGATGGCGTTCTTGGCCGCAAGGCCGATCAGCATCACCAACCCGATCTGAGCATAAAGGTTCAGTTCCATCCGACTAACGTAGACGGCAAAAAAAGCGCCGAACACGGCAATCGGCGTTCCCAGGAGCACGCTGAACGGAAGCGACCAGCTCTCG
>DATJAO010000047.1:0-27347 GCA_035516175.1 Nitrospirota bacterium | reverse complement strand
TCGATTATCTCATGGACCGGGGACTCACTCCAGGGAAGATCCCCATGATCAAATTCGATCCGGTGGTGAATGAAAGCAGCGAGTTCGCGCTACCTGATTTTCATGACGGGTGTGATTCGACCGAGGAGCCCTGGCTTGTGGAAGCGACGATACTGCTGCGGGAAGAGGTATTGAAGAGGGGATATCGCCAGCCGAAGATCATGCCATCACCCTGCGTCATGGCACTCGACGACAGCCTCATCGTAAATTACGATGGGACACTCTACAAGTGCCCCGGCATGATCGGCAGAAAAGAATGTTGCATCGGTGACGTTGCGAGCAGTGCAAACAACAGCCGCGGTTCCCACGGGCTCGATGACTGGAAAAATGAGGATTGCCTCGCCTGTTCCTATCTTCCCCTCTGCTTCGGCGGCTGCAAGTACAGTAAGCTAGTTCGGGATGGGAATATGCGGGGAGTTAATTGCAAGAAAAAGTATTTTGATGGGACCCTTGAAGGACTGGTCGCCCAGGATGTCAGATACGATCTGTAGTATGAACAAAGCTTTCTATAACAACCGACCTTTCATAGTTCAACGATACCTCTCTCTGTTCATTCGACGCATCGCACTTCTGCTCACAGTAACCCTTGCGTTTCTCGCAGCGGGCAGTACCGGTTACGCCAAAACCTGTAATGCGATCATCGTGAAAAGCGCCAATTTAAAACCCTACCAGGACGCCCTGCGGGGCTTTGAAGATGCCACACGGTGCGATGTTCGTGAAGTGCGGTCGGGAGACGTGGATGAGCTGGAAGACATGCATTTGTCTTCGCACGATGTTATTGTTGCAATCGGGACAACAGCGTTCAAAAAAGTCAGGGCACTGAAAAACCCGGCAATTGTTTATATCATGGTGATCTCTTCGGAAGCCAACCGTGACCAATCACCGAATATTTCGGGCGTGAGCATGGATATAGCTCCCTCAACCGTCCTAAAAAGCATAAAGGAAGTCATTCCATCCGCAAAAAAAATCGGACTTTTATACAATCCCCGGTATACGCTGTCTTACGTTAATGAAGCGAAGCAGGCGGCCCGCTCGGCAGGGATCGATTTGGCAGCCCGACAGGTGCATGATCCTTCAGAAATCATGGCGGCGCTCAACGAGATTCATGACGGGATGGACGTGCTGTGGATGCTGCCTGATCCGACTGTTGTTTCGGAGGAAACAGTCGATTACATGCTCCGTTACTCCATCCAGCACAGCATACCAATATTCACTTTTTCAAAAAAATATGTTGATATGGGCGCCATAGCGTCGCTGGACATGGACCCTTACGATATGGGGGCCCAGGCCGCGGAAATCGTCGAGCGGATAGTGAAAGGCGAAGGTGACGGCGACGGAATTCAAGTGTATCCGCGCACCGTCCGCCTCTCGATCAACGTAAAAGCCGCGGAAAAAATGGGCCTGAAAATCAGGGATGAGGTGCTCAAGAAGGTGGGAACAGTTGAATAAAAGGACCCCGTTTGCCATAAGGAAAAGCTTCGGACTCAAGGTGCTGTCTGCGTTCGTGCTCGTTATTGTCGTCTCCTTGACGGTATATACAGTAATAGGCGCAGTCCGTGAAGGCGGCAAAATAAAGAGGGACCTCGTCGACAAGGGCGAATTGTTCGCGGGCATGCTTGCGCACAATTCCGTTGTAGGAATATTTGCTGAAAATTCCGATCTGCTCAGAGAAGCTGCGGCAGGTGTTCTTGGCCAGAAGGATGTTCTATCCGTTTCGATGTACAACGCCAAGTTTAAATTGCTTTACGCTGGGGGCGAAACGGTTAAAGACAAAGGACCGCTACCGGTTGTGAAGTGGGACACTGTTTTATCGGGAGACGCCGCATCACTGAAACAATTGGAAACAGCTGATTTTCTGGAGTTTATTATGCCTGTTTCGAGAAGATCGCTACCCAGAGCCGACGAATCCTTGTATCTCGGGACTGCAAACCATAATGAAGCGGCCAGGGTTATTGGATATGTCCGGGTCGTTTTGACTAAAGACTCATACCGGAGAGAGATTCTTTCACTTGCCAAGCGGAATACCGTGATGATGGTGCTTTTCATCGTTTTCAGCGGCATTATCGTGTCGGTGGCAGTAAAAAAGGTCGTGCGACCACTTGAAAAGCTGACAGAAGACGTGAAGGCTTTTGAAAAAGGGCTGGCTGTGGAGCCGATGCCAGTTGATTCGGAGGACGAGGTGGGGAACCTTGCTGCGGCATTCAATGAGATGGTGGTGGCCCGCAGACAGGCCGAAGGTTTACTTCGGGAGAGCGAAGACCGCTACCGTGGGCTCGTGGAACTGTCCCCGGACGCCATCTACGTGCAATTGGATGGAAAGATTGTATTTACTAATGCGGCCGGAGCGAAACTTCTCGGGGTATCAGACCCTGCGCAAATTATAGGACGTCCGATTCTGGAAGATATCTCTGAAAGCGACCGCGGAGCTACGGGGCGAAGACTGCAACGGGTTCAGGAAGAAAAGGTCACTGACCACCTTATTCCATTACGGTATATTCAACCCAGCGGCAAGGTAGTCTATGTCGAGATGGCTGCCGCGCCGTTTACTTTCGTAGGCTGGCAAGCAGTGCTCGTGATTGCCCGCGATGTCACGGAACGGAAGGACATGGAGGATAAGATCAGAATCTACCAGAAAGAACTCTACGACGCGGCGGTGGAGATGTCTCTCATGGAGTCTCGTGTCGAAGAACGGGAACGGCATCTTATCGCCTCGGACCTGCACGATTTCGTCGGACAGAATCTGATAGTATTGAAATTCAAATTGAGCGCATTGCGGAAGTCCCTCAAGGATTCGGATGCAGCCATGCACATCTTTGAAATACAGGAGATTCTCGGAAAGATCATAGAGTATACGAGATCGTTGACAGTTGAACTCAACCCCCCAGTCCTGGTTGAAATCGGATTGAAAGCGGCCATTGAGGCACTTGCCGAGGCGTTTGAAAGAACGCATGGATTGGTTATCGATGTCGAGGATGATGGGCACCTGGAGAAGATGGACAGAAGCTCAAGGTCCCTCGTCTACAGGTGCGTACGAGAGTTGCTCATGAACGTTGTCAAGCACGCTCAGGCGAAACGCGCGGAAATATTTATTCTCATGATTGCCGATTCCCTGCGCGTGATCGTCTCTGACGACGGCATTGGGTTTGACATGGCGACAACCACATTACAAAAAAGCGGGTTCGGCCTTTTTACCATACGCGAGCGAATGAAACAGCTGGGGGGATACTGCGAGATCGAGAGCAAGCCCGGTCTCGGTACAAAAATTACCCTTACCTGTCCTTTAAAACAGCAGCAGCCCGCGTGAAAGGAGTGATATGGGGATAGCAATTCTTCTTGCAGACGATCATAAGCTGATGCGCGAGGGCCTTCGCACGCTGATTGAAGAACAGCCCGATATGTCCGTCGTTGCCGAAGCAGAGGACGGCGTAACCGCGGTGAGGCTGGCATCGGAACTCTCACCGGACCTCATTATCATGGATATTTCGATGCCGGAAAAAACCGGCATCGAAGCGGCACGCCAGATAGCGGCGGACAAGCCGGGCTTAAAAATCATAGCCTTGTCCATGCATCTCGACAAGCGCATGGTACTGGAAATGTTCGACTCAGGTGCGGCTGGATATCTTATAAAGGATTGCGCCTTCGAAGAAGTCATCCTCGCGATACAGACCGTGATGTCGAACGGTGTCTACCTTTGCCCGAAGATAGCCGATATCATGATCAAGGATTATAGTCAGAATTTAGCCAAGATCGGTGATTCGGCAAGACTGGATCTATCGAGCGACGAGACCAAGATATTGCAACTTATGTGCGAAGGGGAAAATGTACGGGAAATTGCCTCGCATTTTGAGATGAGCATCGCCACCGCTGAATATTATTGCCAACGGTTGATCGTCAACTACATAGTCCCGCAGCTACAGATGTTGGCCGGCGGGCTTCAATCCAATGCAAAAAGCGGTCAAACTATCTGGCTGACTTCCCGAGAAAAAGAAATATTGATGTGGGTCAAAGAAGGCAAAAGTACGTGGGAAATATCATTAATCATCGGGGTGAGCAAGGATACGGTGAAATTTCACATGAAAAATATATTTCACAAGTTGAACGCGAACAGTCGGTCTCAGGCGATTTCCGTGGCTATCGCGAACAAGCTCATAGATCTGTAGCCGCGACACTATCTCATTTCCTGCCGACGATTGAATCTATTATCCAAAAAAACCTTCCACGCTTTCTAAAAAAGACTATAACTTTGAGCTTCCAGAAAAAAGCAACTACCCGTATGGGTAGTTACATTCACTGACGAAAAGCTGTATCCTTATGTCTGCATCGACCGTGTCATGGTAAGCGACCCTTAGGAGAAAGGCATGAATTACTGGGCGCGGGCATCAATGAGGTGGACGAAAATGGATGCCTGAACGTGCGAGATGCTTTTTCCAGGGGCAGAAGAACAGGACCTCATTCGCAGACTACGAAAAACTGACAACCATCAGCGAGGAGCCGTTCACAGGCTCTGCGTTTGGTCCAGTGTTTTTATCGAGTCACCTTTGACGCTATTGCGGCTCGCTGATCCGAACGAAAGGAATCCTCCGCAAGTCATGCTATCGACAGATACCATACTAAATGACCGCATGAGAGCGGTCCTGCGGTCTGCAGGAAGCGCCATCATGGATGTGTATCGCTCCGATTTTTCTGTAGAGCAAAAAAGCGATGAAAGCCCTGTGACGCTTGCGGACCGGCGTTCTGCCCATATCCTGTCTGCGTTCCTGAAGAAGCAGTACCCGTTCCCGATCCTGAGCGAGGAGGGGGAAAGCGTTCCCTACGAAGTGCGCCGCACCTGGGAGACCTTCTGGCTCATTGATCCGCTGGACGGGACGAAGGAGTTCATAAAAGGGAACGGGGAATTCACGATCAATGTCGCTCTCGTCCATCGGGGACGCTCGGTGCTCGGGATCATATACGTGCCGGTAAAAGACGTCCTGTACTACGCATCGCAAGGCGATGGAGCCTTCAAGGTCGAACAGGGAACGATCAAGCGCCTGCCGTCCAAATCGGCACGGAACCACTTTGTGGTCGTTGGCAGCAGGTCCCATACGACGTCGGCCTTTGAAGCCTATGTCGGTTTGATCCAAAAGCGTTTCGAAGAGGTTACGCTCGTCAGCGCGGGCAGCGCTCTCAAGTTTTGTCTCATCGCCGAAGGCGCCGCAGACGTCTATCCCCGGCATGGTCATACTATGGAGTGGGACACAGCGGCTGGACAGGTCATTGTGGAAGAAGCAGGCGGCACCATCATCAATGCTGAAACGGGTGGGCCGCTCTACTATGCTAAAGAAAACCTCGTGAACCCTCACTTTATTGCATATAGGAGCAAGGACATATGGACCTCACTGGAAGCCCGGCAATCTTGATCCCCCCCTATGGGGGAAAGCTTGTAAATCTCCTCGCTGAGGGTTCATCTCGCCTCGATGTGCTCGATAGGGCGAAGCACCTGCCGTCCATCCAGATTTCCCTGCGGTCGGTCTGCGACCTTGAACTCCTCGCAGTCGGTGCCTTTTCCCCCCTCGACCGGTTTATGGGCGAGCGGGACTATAGGAGCGTCCTCGGGTCCCTGCGCCTTGCAGACGGAACGATTTTTCCGATGCCCGTCACGCTCACCGTAGGCTCGCTGTTGAATATCGAGACTGTACGCGAGATCTGTCTGCGGAGCCCGACGAATGAGGTCCTCGCAGTTATGCGTGTCGACGAAGTCTACACATGGGATTTGACCGAAGAGGCCAGCCGGGTCATCGGGACGACCGATTCCCGCCATCCTCTCGTTTCAGAAATGCATACCTGGGGCAAATATTGCATATCTGGACCGATGACCGTCGTCAATCTCCCTCGACATGGGGACTTCCCCACGCTCCGCAGGACGCCCGCCGAGGTGAGGAGCATTCTCGCCCGTATGGGACGAAAAAACGTTGTAGGATATCAGCCAAGGCTTCTCATGCACAGGGCCCACGAAGCCCTCACCAAGGCTGTCGCCGAGGAGAGCCACGGCTCGCTCCTGATCCATCCCGCAGCGGGCACGACGTTACACGACGTCGAAGAACATTACATCCGCATCCGTTGCTACAAAGCCCTCATCGAGGGCCACTTCGACCCTTCGCAGACGCTTCTCAACGTGATGCCTCTCGCCGCACGCATAGCGGGGCCCCGCGCTGGTCTATGGCACGCGATCATCAACCGGAACTTCGGCGTGAACCACCTCATCATTGGACGTGATCCGCACTGCATGATTCCTGACACGTACGGCAAAGCTTTTCACGAATGCCCTTCCGATGTCCGGAAGCAGTTTAGGAAGTTTGAGGAGGACATCGATGTCCGCATGGTCCCCCTGCGAGAGATGGTCTACCTGCCGGAGGGAAATCGATACGCAATCCCGGAGCATGCGGTCGTCGGCGAACAGAAATATATTCGCGTCATGGCGGAGCAGATCATCGAGGAGTCCGTCGCGCACGGGAAGCCGCTTCCTGAGTGGTTCACCTATTCGGAAATAGCAAAAATCATCCAGGAAGCTTATCCTCCGACAACGCGCCAGGGGTTCTGCCTCTGGCTTACGGGTCTTCCGAGCTCCGGAAAATCGACCATAGCCGATTTTCTCGCACCGATGCTCATGACGCGAGGCAAGAAGGTTACGCTGCTTGACGGGGATGTAGTCCGAACGCACCTGACCAAGGGGCTCAGTTTCAGCAAGGAAGACCGCCTGACGAACATCCTGCGGGTCGGCTATGTAGCGTCAGAGATAGTCCGGCACAACGGGGTGGTGATCTGTGCGCTCATAAGCCCGTACGCCGCTGCCCGTGACCAGGTCCGTACCATGATGGGGAAGGGACAGTTTATCGAGATCTTCGTCGACACTCCAGTGACCGTATGCGAATCACGAGATGTGAAAGGGATGTACAGCCAGGCCCGAAGGGGCACGCTCAAGCAGTTCACGGGTGTCGACGATGCCTATGAACCACCTGCTTCTCCAGAGATCCGCATCGACACAACAGGGCATTCCCCCGAAGCAAGTGCCCGCACGATCATGGGATTCCTGGAAAAACGGGGATTCATTCCGAAGGAACATGCAGACAGCATGGCGAAGCATCAGAGCCTCCTGCCCCTGCAAGTTACCAATTCACCATGCGCATAAGGAGAGGGTCATGAAGACGTCAGCGGTGAACACAGCATCCGCCGGGTTGCGAACAACCGTGGGGGAACTGTTCCTGACATTCCTGAAGATCGGGAGCACGGCATTCGGAGGCGGTTTCATGGCGCTCATTTCCGTTGTACAGAACTACGCCGTGGAACGGAGGAAGTGGCTCAGTCAGGAGGACATGCTTGACGGCATTTCTCTTGCCACCATCCTGCCCGGACCGGTCGCGGTTAATGTGGTAGCCTTCGTGGGCTACCGGGTGCGAGGCTGGAGCGGCGCACTTGCAAGCGTCCTCGGCGTGATCCTCCCGTCGTTTTTGCTGATGGTTACCTTGAGCTATGCCTATTTCAACTATGGCCAAATGCCGTTTGTAGGCAATCTCTTCAAGGGTCTCCTACCCGCGATCACCGCCATCATCGTGGCAACTGCCTGGAACATGGGCGCCAGGACTGTCCGGGGTGGTGCCGAAGCTGCCATTGCACTGGTGGCGTTTCTCCTTCTGCTCGGGGTCGGGGGCTTCTTTATTACGGCGGTCATTCTAACCGGTGGAGGGATTGCCGGATGGCTCCTGTTCCGCCCTCCCGCTTCGTCAGCATCTCTTCCGGAAAGCCCGACGATAGTCAGGGAGGACAGCGTGGATAGTTGTCAGAACGACAGCTATACCCGGCGTTCCATCCACACAGTGAAAACGCTTCCAGCGATATGTGCTGGTACCGCACCGCTGTTGGGCCTGAGCATGACGGCAGCTGTCAAGCTTTTCATAACCTTTGCAGGCATGAGCCTCCTGCTTTTCGGCGGCGGGTACGTGATCATACCTATTATCCAGCAGTCCGTGGTCAACGCGTATGGATGGGTCACACGCCAAGAGTTCATTGATGGCATTGCCCTCAGCCAGGTAATGCCGGGCCCCATCCTTATCACTGCTGCCTTCATTGGCTACAAGGTGGCGGGGGTCTCAGGGGCTGCTGCCGCAACAGCCGGCATCTTCACTCCGCCGGCGATCCTGATGCTTATCTGCACTGGTTTCTTTGAACGCATCAAGAAATCAGAGACGATCAAGGCTTGCATGCGAGGCATCCGGCCCACGGTCATTGGCATGATTGCCTTGGCAGCCGTCGTCGTCGGTCGTACATCGGAGCACAACTGGGCGTCGCTTGTCATCTTTGTTGCTGCGCTGGCCGCCCAGCTTCGTTTCAAGGTCGAGGTCGTCTGGATCATCCCCGCTTCGGGCATCGCGGGATTGCTGCTATACTGAGACGATAAAGAGAAAGGGTATCCATGCGGTTCAAAGGAGAAAGGCCATTTTCTCATGACCATTCAAAGATGTCTAAGCCTCGTGTTCTCGCAAATGGCTCATAGAAAGACCAGCAGTAACGCGGCCACCGATCTTCGCAGGTTCCGGGAAAGACATCTATCAGGCAGAAAGGAGAATGAACAATGACAGAACTGAGTGCAGTGCATTCTGGAACTTCCGGCACAAGGCCCAAGCCGGTATTAATGATACCCCTTCGGCGCTGCGGCAGCCATGCGCTGCGCCTACGGCTGAACTTTAATCCGGATTTTTACGCGCCCTACCCTCTGCATATCGTGGACTTCATGCCCCTCGTGGACATGTATGGATCGCTACATGACGACAGTGTATACTTCCAGATGGTCGTGGATGTAATCGGACTGCAAGCCGCCAGCATGGTGAAATGGCCGGATGTGGTCTTTGATCCCGTTGAAATCTTCATGGCCACCAAGGATGAACCCCGGAACTTGCACCGGATAGTTTGGGAACTGCTGTTCCGAGCTGGGGCGAAACGCGGGGCAAAGGTGGTCATGGATAAATCCTTGGACAATGTGCACTATGCCGCAGAGCTCATGTCGCTGTTCAACGATATGCTGTTCTTGAACGTGGTGCGCGATCCCCGCGCCCAGATCAGCAGCATGAACCAGGCTATCATCCACGATTTCGACACCTTCCTCAATGCCATGACCTGGATCAAGGCCTATGAAGCAGGCAGAGGGCTGGCAGCACAATATCCGGACCGGGTGCTGACCATCCGCTTTGAGGACTTTGTCGCGAATCAGGAGGCTGTGCTCCGCAAGATCTGCAATTTCTTCGGCATCCAATTCGTACCTGCCATGCTGGACGTCTCACACTCGCTCGAGGCACGCAAGATTTCCCGCATGTCCGCTCTGTGGGAATCCAATGCCAAAGAGCCCATTCCGGCGAATATAGACAAGTTTAGGAAGTCGCTTACATCCGAGGAGATCGAGATCATTGAGACCCTGACCGGGGAGTACATGGATTACTACGGCTATGAGCGGATGTCACGGGGCAAAGCAAAAATAAGCCAGGATGCGATCACCGTGGCAAAGATGCGGAGCGGAGCGAGAAGAACAGCGGCATGGGAAAACTTGAAAAATAGGGATTATCAGGACTACGTGCTGCGAAAATTCCGAGCAGACTACCTCTGGATGATAAAGGAGCGGCTAGAGAGAGAGAATATGGAAAAAAGCCTGGACTCGCACGGCCTTGCGCAGTCCATGTCGGTTTCTGCGGCCCGGCAAGAGAGCGGGGTTTAACTGTTACAAGGTCTGTGCCAAGAACCGGCCCTCTGAGAAAATGGAGAAGGCCGGTTCTTTTAGCTTCGATTCGACTCTGCTATCGTACGTTTCCTTATCCCCTGTCGTACCCCTTTTTTCAAAATATCCTTTTGAGCGATAAAGTCCGCCCTTTTAAGCGTAAATACTATTGTCTCCCACACTTTTTTCAGCCATCAACATCAGTCCCATTGCCTCGATTCCTCACTATTTTGTCATTTCTCCGCGGTGCCGACCTTTTTTCTGGAAGGATAAGAGAAAAAGGAATACCAATCTGGGTCAAGGAAGAAAAACGGCAATTTGATATCTCCTGTCAAGTGAACGAATCGCTCATGAGAGAATCCCTCCATCGCCAGCAGGAAAAAGTCCTGTCACGTTCAATCATCTGTGAATAATAGGTACCTACCCAAACGGGTAGTTTAGTTTAGAAAAATATATCCGACAAGAATACTAAATTGCTCATTTCTTCAGTAAGAATTGCATCGTTAAGACGACAGTAATTTTGTGTAAGAAGAAATAGGGAGATTCCAGTGAAAAGAATCTTTGGGCGTGAATCGCATTCCCGCACAGAAACGAAAGTGATTCTTTCCCGGAGAAGTCAGTGAAGTCACTAGGCATCGGACTTTGATTGAACTGCGCAAAACCATCGGTGAATTTCTGGACAGGAAAAATGCCCTGATTGGATGGGATCAAAATATTTTTAAGAACCCACTGGATTAGCCCTGGGAAATGCCGACTATTGTCATTCCCATGCAGGGCAATGTGCCGATGGTAGCTAGAACCCTTACAGTAAGGGCAAATGATTTCTGCGGAAACAGATGTGGAGAAATGCTCGTCATGAGTGACAGTGATGAAAATATCAACGATGAATCCATGAGCGGCATGGCTGACAAGCTCAGGGAGACGTTCAAGGAAGAGGCGTACGAGCTTATTGCCGAGCTTGAAGCTGCGTTACTTGAGCTAGAAAAGGTACCTGGTGACGAAGAATTAATTGGCCGCGTGTTTCGGTGCCTGCACACGATCAAGGGGTCAGGAGCTGCATGCGAGATGAGGGACATCTCAACGTTCGCCCATGAAATCGAGTCCTTCTTCGATCAGGTGCGGAAGGGGAAAACGTTGGTCACAAAAAAGATCATCGACCTGACCCTCTCGGTCCGTGACCAGATAAAATCGATGCTCGATAGATACTATAAGGGGGGAGCGGTCGACGCGCTGAGAACACAGGAAATTGTCGCCTCCTTTAAAAGCATTCCCTCCGTTTCGGCATTTCTGGGGCCCTCTTCTCTCCCGTCAGGCCGGTCTGGCAGTCAAGATAGCGTTGGACCTGGGCCGGAGGATGCCGCGAAAAACGTCACCTACCGTATCCGATTCCGTCAGACATCTCACAGTATCGGGCAGGTGCTGGATCACGTCGAGTTGATAAGCAAGTTCCGGCAACTCGGGAATTGCAGGATTGTGGCGCAGACAGAAGCGGGTGCCTTTGAAAAAAACGTCGCTGAATCCGAGAGCGGTCCATCCTGGGACGCGATCTTAACGACCAGCCGGGGATTAAAGGCGATACAGGATATATTCGTTGTTGCGAAAGACCATGGTGAGTTGACGATAGAGGTCATCGATAGCGAGGGAAATTATGACGATGAGGCATCGTACAAAAGGTTGGGAGAGATCCTCGTTGAGCGTGGCGACCTGACCCATGAAGACCTATTCGAGGTCCTACGGACACAGAAAAAAGTCGGCGAAATGCTCGTAGAGACCGGCACGATATGCGAAGACAAGGTGCACTCAGCTCTGGTCGAGCAACAGCATGTGCGGGATTTGCGCGCAATGCGCCACGATTCGGAGACAACGTCAAGCGTCCGTGTTTCAACAGACCGGCTCGACAGGCTCGTAAATCTCGTGGGTGAACTCGTGACCGTTCAGGCACGGCTCAGACAGAGCGCCCTGTCCCATGGGATAACGGAGTTCATCTTTATCGCTGAGGAAGTCGAACGTCTGATCGCAGAACTTCGCGACAACACCATGAACATCCGGATGCTCCCCATCGGAACTACCTTCAGTAAATTCAAGCGGCTCGTCAGGGATCTCTCGGGTGAACTTGGGAAAGTAGTTCAGCTGTCGACCGATGGAGCGGAGACGGAACTTGACAAGACCATCATCGAGCGTTTGAGCAATCCACTCGTTCACCTGATCCGGAACAGCATAGATCACGGCATCGAGCCGCCCGATGTCCGGGAAGCCGCCGGAAAGCCAAAGGTCGGAACCATACACCTTTCCGCTTCCCACTCCGGCGCGCACGTACTGATCCGGATCAGGGACGATGGGGCCGGTCTCGATGGTGTGGCCATCCGCAAAAAGGCAGTGGAGAAGGGGATGATCGGGCCTGACGCCGAGCTTTCTGACAGCGAGCTGTTTGCATTCGTTCTGACGCCAGATTTCTCCACGGCCAGGACCGTGACCAATGTCTCGGGCAGGGGTGTAGGGCTGGATGTCGTGAAGAAGGCCATCGACGCACTTTGTGGCTCAATCGAAATTGCAAGTCAAAGGGGTATCGGTACGACGATCACTCTCAAGTTGCCGCTCACCCTCGCGATAATCGACGGGTTGCTTGCAAGGATCGGTGAAGAACATTTCATTTTCCCGCTCTCGGCGATCGAAGAATGTATCGAACTGGCCGGAAGGGACAAGGCAGACTCTCACGGTCGGAATATATCACACGTCCGGGGCCAAATCATCCCGTATATCCGGCTGCGGGAACAGTTCATGATACACAGCGATGAACCGGTCATAGAGCAGATCGTTGTCGTATCCGTGGAAGGCCAGCGCACGGGTTTTGTTGTGGACCGCGTCATCGGCGAACATCAGACCGTGATCAAGAATCTTGGACGTATTTACAAGGACATAGTCGGTATTTCGGGCGCAGCGATCCTTGGGGATGGAACTGTTGCGCTCGTTTTGGATGTTCCAAAATTGGTTCAGCTTGTTGAGCGAGAAGAGGCCCGCCTGGCCAGAGGGAGCGGTCTACCCGTATACTCAGGGCACCAGGAGGCAGAACGATTGAAAGATTCCGCAGCAGGGAAATGATATCTGGATCTATAGGAAAAAGGAGGTTTATGATGTTGAGGGACATGAAAATTAACAAGAAGTTGAATGTGCTCATCGGGATCATTATCACGAGCCTGGCCGTCATCGGGACGGTATCGTTTCTTCAAAGCCGCAGTATGGAAAAGATGATCGTCACCATGGTCAATACGGACCTTGAGTTACTGATCGACCTCAATTCGATATTGGCGGAAGGCTTGCAGACAGGCTTGGCGACACGAAATATCGTGATCGCCTCAGATGAAACGGCAAGAAAGAACTTCGTGGAGGCCTATAAAATATTCGGGGAGGCTGTGGAGGATGCAATTCACCTTGCCCCCCTCGCCATGCAGGACCGTCTAAGAAAGATCAAGGACCTCTCAGCTGAGGACCATGCCCTGCAAATGGAAGCCCAGAGCATCGCCTCCGCAGGGAAAAAAGGGGAGGCCGTTGCGCTCCTGGTGCAGAAGGAAAAGCCGAAGTGGCGTGAGGTACGGGAGACCGTGCTTGATCTTATTAAAGAACACCAGAAAGTTTTTTCGACGAATAAAGAGCGGGAGATACGCGGGATGGGGAGAGACAGGATTTTTCTGGCTCTCTTGCTGCTCGTGACCGGCGTCGTTTCTGTCTTTCTTGCGATCGCGATCACTCGAAGCGTGACGCGGGTTCTGCGTGAAGTAAAATCCGTGGCGGACCATGTGAGCACTGCGAGCCAGGAGCTGAGCTCGCGTTCCGAGGAACTCTCCCAGGGGTCCACGGAGCAGGCGTCGTCAGTCGAAGAGACGACCGCGTCGCTGGAGCAGATGACGGCAAACATCAGGCAGAACACAGACAACGCGCTTCAGACCGAAAAGATCGCGGCAAAAGCATCGAATGACGCCGTGAAAAGCGGTGAAGCTGTCACCATGACCGTCAATGCCATGAACGAAATCGCAGGTAAAATTTCGATTATCGAGGAGATAGCCCGTCAGACCAATCTGCTTGCCCTGAATGCGGCCATTGAAGCAGCGCGGGCTGGCGAACACGGCAAAGGGTTTGCGGTCGTTGCGTCCGAGGTACGCAAGCTTGCAGAGCGGAGTCAGGGTGCAGCGGCTGAGATCAGCCAGTTGTCATCTTCGAGCGTAAGAGACGCAGAACAGACAGGCAAGATGCTGAGCCAGCTCGTGCCGGATATCAAGAAAACCGCAGAACTCGTGCAGGAGATTAGTATTGCGAGTCGCGAACAAGACCAGGGCGCCGAACAGATCAACAAAGCGGTCCAGCAACTGAGCGTTGTCATTCAGCAGAACGCCGGAGCTTCCGAGGAACTGGCGTCAACGGCGCAGGAGATGTCGGCGCAGGCAGAACAGCTTCAGAGCCTGATTGCTTCGATGATCGATACCAGCGAAGGCGAAGTGCAAAAGACGAAAGCAGGAAATGCCCGGCACGCCGTTCACAAGGTCCCTCACATGCCTTCACCATCCCAACCCATGGTGAATAAGGAATCTATTCAGGAGATGCATGAACTGGTAGGCGCCAGAATGAGAGGAGTTAAGCTCGATATGGTCAACGGCAACAGTTATGACAAGCTGGATCATAATTTCGAGAAATATTAAGGAGATGATCATGAGGCGAGGGTCACTTAGCAGGAAACAGCCGGGCATCCATCAGATTTCCATGTACACGGATCCCATTACAGGAGGCTCGTCATGAGCTTAGCAGAATTAGATGAAACAACCCAATACTTGACATTCAAACTACAAGACGAGGTATTTGCTTTTGATATATCCAAGGTCCGCGAGGTGCTGGATTTTACAACCATAACCAAGGTTCCGAGGACGCCGGAGTTCATGCGCGGCGTGATTAACCTCCGGGGCAGCGTGGTACCAGTTGTAGACCTGCGGCTTAAGTTCGGGATGGCAAAGACCGAAAGAACGGTGAACACCTGTATCATCATCATGGAAGTATCGGTGGATGGAGAGACAACGGTCTTAGGGGCCCTGGCCGATTTTGTGCAGGAGGTACTGGATCTCGCATCCGGCAATATCGAACCGGCGCCCCGGATAGGGACTAAGCTTAAAACCGAGTTCATCAAGGGCATAGGCAAGCAGAATGACCATTTCGTAATTATGTTGGACGTCGACAAAATCTTCTCCACTGAAGAATTGGCAATAGTACAGGATACAGACTCGGAAGTGACAGGCAAAAGACCCGCGTCCGGTCGAGGCTCTGCCACTATAGTCGAGAAGGAAGTTTGTGGTAGTTCTGTGAACGCGCATACCTAGGCTTAAGTGGCGAGACGGAGGTGCCGGCCGATAGGAAGTACAAGCGAGTGTGAAATGCGAGATAGCGTCCGGGGAGCCTGTGCGATTAATAATAGTACGGCACTTGGGAGAAACCCGGCATCATTAAAGCAAGAAGAGCCGGTTGCCAACCATCTTCAGAAACATTCCGGCGGAAGATAGGTAAAACTCGTAAGCGCTCATCCTGGTGCAGCAAGGCGTAAGGGAAGCGGCATAGCGCGATGCATGATAAAGAACTCAAGAAAACTAGGTATCACCTGGTCGACGGGAGCGAATGCCCGGTAGTTGACGTGACCTGGGAAAAATTTGCAAAGCCAATGTCGGACAGGGAGTTCCTCCTTCTGAGCGAGTTTATCCACCGGCAGTGCGGTATCAAGTTGCCTCCAGTCAAGAAGAGCATGCTTGAGGCGCGCCTCCAGAAACGCCTCCGGAGCCTGGGGATCACCTCTTTCCGCGAGTATTTTGAGCTTCTGTTCGAATCTCCTGCAGGGAAGGAAGAACTGGTGCACATGATTGATTCCGTGACGACAAATAAGACCGATTTTTTCCGGGAGCCGGTGCACTTCAGCTACCTGGCGGAGAACATTCTGCCGGAATTCATGCGGACGGAGGGGGGAGGGGCGTTCATGGTCTGGAGTGCGGGGTGCTCATCGGGCGAAGAGCCGTACACGCTGGCCATGGTGTTGAACGAATTCCGGGGAGAGCATCCAGGGTTCCGGTTCTCCATCCTCGCGACGGATATTTCCACAAAGGTTCTGGAGAAGGCGCGGCTCGGCATCTACGACCAGGAGCGGGTGGTCCCGGTTCCGTCCGTTCTCAAACAGAAATGTGTTATGCGCGGCAGTGACCGGAGCAAGGGCCTCGTGCGTATCGTTCCGGAACTTCGGTCCCTCGTGCGGTTTCAGCGCGCGAACCTTATGGATGATCATTGTGCGCTCTCTGAGCCGGCGGACGTCATCTTTTGCCGTAACGTGATTATCTATTTCGGGCGCGCGACCCAGGAACGACTTCTGTGGCGCCTGTGCCGCTCCCTGAAACCCGGAGGATACCTATTTCTGGGCCATTCGGAGACCATGCACGGGTTCGACCTTCCTCTCGTCCGGGTAGTCTCGACGGTGTACAGGAAGATGTCATGAGCGAGCCTGGGCAGGAATTGCCGGTCATCTATCTAAAAGCTGGCGAGATGCATTTTTCGGAACAATCGGTTATCGTTATGACCGTACTCGGCTCTTGTCTGTCCGTCACCATGTTCCATCGTAAGTTGGCGATAGGGGCCGTTTGTCACGGGTTCCTGCCGCAGTGCAGGGGCAGGCAGTCGTGTGATGAGGGCTGCATAGAGAGATTCAAGTATGTGGACTGTTCCGTCCGCAAGATGCTCAAACTGTTTGACCGGTTTGACGTTAAACGTCGTGAGCTCGAGGTCAAGGTTTTTGGTGGTGCGGACATGTTCGACACGGCGCCGAACGGAAGAGGCACTTTCTCCGTTGGCAAGCTGAATATCGCCACGGCGACGAAGATCCTTGAGCAGGAAGGCCTGAGCATCGTTTCCATGGATGTCGGAGGGACGCGGGGCCGCAAGCTCTACTTTCATACCCGGACGGGCGATGTGCTGCTCAAACGGTTACAGCCACGAGTGATTCTGGCAGGCCACGGAGCGGGAAAATGAGAAAGAAGATCAAGGTGCTTATTGTGGACGACTCTGCCGTGGTTCGCCAGGCTCTTACAGAGGTCCTCTCCTCGGATCCCGAGATCGAAGTGATGGCCGTCGCCGTTGACCCTTTCATCGCGGCGGAAAAGATCAGGCATGAGGTCCCTGACGTGATCACCCTCGACGTAGAGATGCCGCGTATGGACGGCATCACGTTCCTTCAGAAGATCATGAGCCAACATCCCGTCCCCGTGGTCATCTGCTCGGCCCTCGCCGGGGAGGGGTCGGAGACCGCGTTTGCGGCGCTGGAGGCCGGGGCGGTCGAAGTCATTCAAAAGCCCCGGTTGGGAACGAAGCGGTTTTTGGAAGAGTCGCGGGTGCGTATCTGCGATGCGGTTAAGGCGGCATCGATTTGCAACGTAAAGCGCATTCGTACTCGCATCCCCGATGTTACCCCCAAGCTTACCGCGGACGCAGTGATCGCAAAACCGCGGCTGGGCGCAGAGGCAATGATAAGGACGACTGAGAAGGTTGTCGTGGTCGGGGCATCCACTGGGGGGACCGAGGCCCTTCGGGTTTTTCTGGAAGCCATGCCGCTCGATGCCCCGGGCATCGTCATCGTCCAACACATGCCGGAGCAGTTCACTCGGGCCTTTGCCCGACGGCTCGATAGTCTCTGTTGCGTGACAGTAAAAGAGGCGGAAAACAAGGACACGGTTCTCCGGGGCCGGGCGCTCATCGCGCCGGGCAACCGCCATCTGCTTCTCAAGCGAAGCGGTGCACGGTACTACGTCGAGATCACAGACGGCCCGCTCGTCAGCCGTCAGCGTCCCTCTGTTGACGTCCTGTTCCGATCGGCCGCCAGGTACGCGGGGAAGAACGCCGTGGGTGTGATCATGACCGGTATGGGAGACGATGGGGCCAGGGGTATGCTCGAGATGAAAGAGGCGGGGGCATGCACCATAGCGCAGGACGAGGAATCGTGTGTCGTGTTCGGTATGCCGAAGAAGGCCATTGAATTTGGGGCGGTGGATGAGGTCTTGTCGCTGAGGAAAATCGTCCCACAGGTCCTCCGCTTCGCAATGTAGATAGACGAATTTTGCTCCCTGAGATATGGAAGCTCACTGCATGGTTGGGTAGAAGTTGTTGATTCGAGTTGTTGATGGAAATGCATAACATGGAGGAAACCATGAATACTATACTCATCGTGGACGACGAACCGGAAATCCTTGATAGTGTCAGCGAGGTTTTACGAAAATGTGGGTACAATGTCATTCCTCGCTCGGACGGCGAATCGGCTCTGTCCTATGTGAACGGAGACAATCCTGTCGACCTCGTGATATCCGATTACCGGCTGCCGGGAATAACCGGACTCGATATTCTCATGGCAATCAGACAGCGAACGCCCAACCTTCCGGTCATTTTTTTTACAGGGAACGGCACTATTGAGAACTACCTCAAGGCAACTGCACTGGGGGTTTTCGAGTTCCTGAACAAGCCGGTGCGGATGAAAGATCTGAGCAGGATCGTGGATGCTGCTCTCCGGAATGAACCGGCTGGCGAGGCGGAAGGAACGGGCAGCCGACGATCGAAATTTTTACCATGATCGATCGCTTGCGGGATGGAGGTTCCCATCGGAATCCCAGCACTTCTTCATGTCCCGTTTGCATTTTTACGTGTGCACAATAAGAAAAGGAGAGAGCACATGGACAAGGAAACTGGCATAATCTCGAAAAAGGTCGAGGAGTTTCTTCAGGTATTCCGGAAAGGAGAGGAATTTACCCAGGAGCTGCTCGAGGAGAACAAGAAACTCAGGTTCCGCATAGCTCAGTTGGAAGCGTCTGGCAGGCACACCGGTCATGAGGAAATCTTTAAGGCACATGCTCTCGAGGATCGTATGCGGTTGCTTGAGGAGGAGAACAGGAACCTTAAAGAACGCTACCAGCATGTCGAAGAAGAGAATATAGACTTCGCCAACAAGTACATCGAAGTGGAAGCGGAAAACAATAACCTGGCAAACCTTTATGTCGCCAGTTACCAGCTCCATTCCACCCTGGATTTTAGCGAATCTCTCAAGATTGTCCTGGAAATCATCATGAACCTGATCGGGGCCGAAGAGTTTTCAATCATGATGCTCGATGAAAAAACAAATGAACTGTCGATCGTGGCTCAGGAGGGCATGGGGCCCGAAGCCAGAGCGAGTATAAAAATCGGAGACGGCATCATCGGGGAAACCACTAAAAGCGGGGAAGCATACTACCGTGAGGGCGACCCCACGGACCTGCGAGGAGTCGATTATATACACCCGCTGGTCTGCATTCCCCTTAAAATCAAAGAACAGGTGATCGGTGCGATTGTGATCTACAAACTGCTCATCCAGAAGCCCGAGTTCACGGGTGTGGACTATGAACTTTTTTCCATGCTGGCCGGTCATGCGGCTACAGCGCTCTTTTCCTCTGAGCTTTATTCGCAGTCGGAACGAAAGCTGGGCACGATTAAGAGTTTTCTTGACCTCCTAAAGGAGAAGCAAGCGGTTGAAAGATGATGGGCCATTTATCGAGATGAGATATTGGCCGGAAGCCGAGGTGATTAATATAAAGGCACGTGGGTCCAAAGAGATATGAGAAGAAACCTGTACGGGCGGCAAATTATTATTACAAACCGATCGATACCCTGGAGCTGATAAAACGTGTACAGGAAAGGGGGACCATGCAGAAGGGGCAGCGTAATGCAGCGCAGGGGAATGAAGAATCATAACGAGTATCCACTCATTACGGGAGGAAAGAGAAATGCTAAAGAAAGTTATCGTGGTTGATGACTCCGCGCTGATACATCAGATGTACAAGATGGTACTCATGCGTTACAAGTGTACAATTATGTCGGCGAATAACGGTCAGGAGGCGCTTGATATGCTCGTGAAAAATCCCGGCACGGATTTGTTACTCGTCGACATCAACATGCCGGTGATGAATGGGCTTGAGTTCATAAAGAAGGTGAAGGAGTTGGGAACATATGGCCATATCCCGATCGTTATAGTTAGCACTGAGGGTAAGGAGGAAGATACAAAAAGGGGGCTCGCCCTTGGAGCTGCAGGATACGTGACAAAGCCCGTTCAGCCCAGCGATCTTCATGCGCTGATAGAAAGGATCTGTCCATCCGCATAAACAGCGTATTGGGATTGTTGATATTTTTGCGCCATTCTCGGGAGGTGTATAAAACTAAAAACCAGCACAAAATTAATCACACGTAATTTCAGGATGGAGTCCCTCAGTAGGTGAACCTGCTGTTTGTTTTTCAATTCATGAAGGAATCCATATTATTTTTTTTTGAGGAAATTAAGCCTTTTTTCAGCCTTGCCCTTCGGGTAGAGAACCCGAAGCGGATGTTAGTTGTGAGCTAATGCTAGATAGAGCGGAAAAGATAGAATTATCGCAATGATCGTAATCAGTGGGGAGCTACCCCCAATTGTAGTGCCACTTGCAATTAGAGATTCTGACCGACCTTTGACAGTTCTTGCAGCTGGAATTCAACGGGAGTGAGGTCTCCCAGAGAGCTGTGAGGCCGGATTTGGTTGTAATCAACCCGCCATGCCTCGACGATCTTTCGAACCTGATCGAGGCTCATGTGAAGAAAGAATTGGAGTACCTTGCGAACACTATCCATAAACTCATCAAGGTATTTGACAAACTTGTTTATGCTGAAATTGGGATTGAATTCCCTGAGCTGTTCACGGGGCTCTAAAGTAGAATGTAGCAACGGAAAGAGAATGTGCGTCCTGCCCGG
This sequence comes from Nitrospirota bacterium, assembly GCA_035516175.1. GTDB lineage: Bacteria > Nitrospirota > UBA9217 > UBA9217 > UBA9217 > DASPSR01. The sequence goes on along the minus strand of DATJAO010000047.1, from coordinate 6,757 downwards.
ATCACTGCGCGGTATACAATCACTGTATAAGTGATTACTACCCCACGATAAATGTTTTAACCCGCCTTAACATTCACGTAGGATAAGGTATAATAATATTAACAGGTAGTAGAGGGAGAAGTTTGGACTTTTGTTGCAGAATAAGGAGCAAGCATTCTTTGGGCTATTTTTATGGTTCTAGTGATCTTATGGATTCTGGGTTTGGTTAGTGGCAACACCATTGGCGGATACATCCTATCCTCCGTATCATCGCGGTTGTTGTTGCACTGATCAGGATCATTCAGGGCCGCAAGCCGTTCTGAGGGGCAGATTGCTTGCAAAGGAAATAAAAAAATATTGACGTCCAAATTCCGTGGCCTGGTAAGGCCGTTTTCAGGTGAAAGCCGCGGAGGGAGGTAACAAAATGAAAAAGTTTCTTCTAGGGGTAATTTCCCTGGCTATCGCATTTGCCGTTCCTGTTCTAGCAACGGCCGGGGTGAATGTAGGTATAAGCATTGGAATTCCTCTGCCGCCACCCATCGTATTCGGGGCGCCTCCGGTTGTGGTTGTGTTGCCTGACACGCCCGATGTATACGTTGCTCCTGATGTAAATGTTGATATTTTTTTCTGGAATGGCTGGTGGTGGCGGCCATGGGAAGGACGCTGGTACCGCTCGCATTATTATGACCGGGGCTGGGCTTATTACAACAACGTTCCAAGATTTTATTACGATGTAGATCCGGGTTGGAGAGGATACTACAGAGAACACAATTGGTACGGTCACCCATGGAACTATGAACGGATCCCAAACCGGCAGCTACAGCAGAACTGGAAAACCTGGCATAATGAGCGGTATTGGGAAGGGCAGAGAACCTGGGGCGTCCAAAACTATCAAGCTCGATCAAACCAGCAGAGACAGGAGCTAAGACACCAAAGGCAGATTCAATATCAACGGAGGCCCGAGGTTCAGCTACATCAGCAACGGATGAATGAGGTGCGAGAACAGCAGCGTCATGGTCAACCCGGGGTTTATCAGCATTCACAACGGCAGGAACGTAAACCGCAGGAATCACAGAGCAAACAGAACGAAGGAAGACATGAAAGAGAGGGTGAAGAGCGTGGAAGGTAGGAGCCCAAGGGCGCACTTAGTATCCTGAACCAGGTGAAATACAGCTGGTTTTGTTTCCGTAGAGACCTACCGTTCAAATCCGATCCTGTCCGCTAAGGGGTTGTCCTTAACTGACCCGCCAAAAACAGCGCAAGCGAATCGCGTCCACATTCTTGGATTATTTGGAAGCGGCGAGAGAATAGGATAAAACCAATTGAGGCTGAGAACCCGAAGGTCAGAGGTCCAAATCCTCTCCCGGCCACCAAATTGCGCTGCCGTGCAAAACCGCTTGACATCGGCATGAAATTGATGCATATTAATACATATGATTACGCATATCTATTGGATGGGAGGCACTGACATGCGAACGACATTGAATATCGAGGACAAATTGCTCGCAAGGGAGTGTAGCACTTTCTACTATTGACAAACGTAATACGTTTGTTATAATATGTTAAGAGCGGCGGGATGCTGCGGCACAGCAGGGCACGGAGATCGCGTGATGAAAACGGTCAGCTCCATAAAATGGACTGAAGAAAGCATAGAACATATCGCGCGGCACGGGGTCAATCCCGGAGAGGTCGAGGAGGCGTGTTTCAACGAGGATGATCCCCCTTATGTCCGGTCCGGAAGAGATGATCTCCACTACGTTTTCGGGAGAACGTATTCAGGCAGGTTTCTCTTTGTCGTCGTCAAGTTCATCAGGCGCGGCGAGGTGAAGGTAATCACAGCGCGAGAAATGAATGCCTGGGAAAGAAGGTATTTTAGGAAGAGAGGCAAGTAATATGAAAAAAATACCGAAATTCAAAAGCGAAGAAGAGGCGGCGAGGTTCTGGGAAGCCCACAGCTTTGAAGGCTATCAGGAAGACACGAAGGAGGCCGAAATCGGATTCGTGAAAAAACCTAAAAAGACAGTGGCGCTTCGACTTGACCCCGCTGATATCAAATCAGTCGAAACGATCGCAAAAAGAAAAGGATTGAGCTATACTTCCCTTCTCAGGATGTGGATCAAGGAGCACCTTGCGAAAGAAAAAAGACACGTCGCATAATCAAATCCTCTCCCCGCCACCAACTAATTCAAGGGGTTACGGCAGTTGCTGTAGCCCCTTTATCATCCCTTTATCATCTCAGTGGGCCGGTAATGGGCTGGTAGTGGGCCTTCATCATAATGCTCTCCCTGCTATCCTAATAAAACTGCCGGCAAAGTCATCCAGTCCGGAGGTGAGTAACATGACGAAATTGATTATAGAAACCGACGACGCTTGGGCTCGTGGAAAGATCAAGTTTACCATCGATACGGAGATACACCTGCTTAGAAAAACGGTCGAAAAAATTAACCGCAAAATAAAAGACTTCGAAGTAAAGTATGGTTCTCTCGACCGGAAGAATCTGTACGGAACGGTAGACGATATGATTCTTGTCGAATGGGAGGGTGAAGCTGAATCTCTGCGTTGCGTCCAAAGCAGATTGAAATCACTTGAGGAGATCAGCTTTGAGTATCGATAGGTTTATCGTAGATTTCGAAACGGTCATCGCATCGTACTCCTTTGTTTCTTCGTACTCGCTCACCATCGATAGGAAAACCCGTGATTTCGCCTTTCTCTCGGGCACAATAGAATTCAGGAACGGTACTGTTCCTGATTTCAAGGAGTTCATCGAGAGTAAAGGCAACGCGATTGAAAAATATCTTTACGGATGCAATGATCGTCGGGGCAGTACTGTCATTTTCCGCTGACAATTCGCCTGACTCGTGCGCACGCCAATTGAAGACGTTCCCTCGCCATAAGCATGTCTGGCAGGATAAAATTGTCGAGTCCAACATCCTGATTGACTTGTCTGCCGTTCTGGAGGCAATTGGCGTTTATACTGAATCGGAAGAATAACAATGAGCCTGAACCAGGAATTATTATCAGTTATACTGCCGCACGGAGCTATCCGGCTCGAATGGGCGGAGGCCTTGGAAAAAGTCAGTAAGGATCAGGACCTTCTCCAGCAGGAAGTATCCCGACGCTTTACCGCTCGACCGGATAGCGCATTTCTATTCCTCGGCTTCTGCAATAAATCAGTTCCTCTTTCGCCTTCACTCGAATATTGGCGCATGGTATGCGGGCTTTTCGCAAGGAAGCTCACTTACACGCCCGATCTGGAAATCCTTCGTCATAAGATCATCGTTGAAATCAGCGAAGATACATTAAACCACGTTCTTGCATCAGCGCCTATGATGACCGGCGCTGAGTATTTGACCAGAGTGGTCGTTGAGGATCTCTGGCAGCGGCTGCATGCTGAATTTCGGAAGGAGATTGAGCAGACAAAAGGGAGCGTTGAAGAATTCATCAAACAATACAGCCCCGATGTTCACCTGATCGGGCGGGTATTCTTTCACCTTGTAGAGAGTAAGAAGGACGAATATCCTTTTGCATTTCTCGCAACGTATACAACGGGGTTGAACAAACAGGGCAAGTCGCAGCACCTACCCCTGGCGCATGCCCTCCAGGAATACGGAAAGGACGGCGCAAAGCTGCTTGATTTACTTGTAACAGTTAATCGAGCGGCAAAGGAAAGCACGCTGGTCGCGCAACTTGTTGAGAGCGGAGAATTGTTCCATCCTCTCGCCTGGTCGGCCAGGGAGGCATATACGTTCCTGCGTGAAATTCCGCTCTATGAACAGTCGGGTATTTTATGCCGCATCCCCGACTGGTGGAAACGCGGCGCGACAGGTATAAAAGTGAACATATCTCTTGGCAGCAGGCCGCCATCAACCTTGGGCATGGATGCTTTGCTGAGCTTTGACTTAAGCCTGCACTTGGAGGACAATCAGATATCCTATGAAGAGGCTAAGCGGCTCCTTGATGCATCTGAGGGTCTTACGATGATCAAAAACCGCTGGGTTGCAGTAGATCACAGCAAACTGCAACAGACCCTTGATGCCTATGAAAAAGCGAGAAAGCTTGCCAAAGAGGAGGGGTTGAGTTTCCGCGACGCCCTCCGGTTTGAGCTGAACCCCGGAACGCTATTAAATATCCCTGAAGATGACGCGAGTGTTGTCGTTACGAGCGGACAATGGCTGGAAGCTGTCATGACGCGAATGCGCAGCCCTGAATCAATCGCCCCTGTCCGCATGGACTCTTCCTTTAAGGCGGAACTAAGACCCTATCAGCAGAAGGGCGTAGCATGGCTCTCGTTCCTCCAGTCTCTCAGGTTCGGCATGTGCCTTGCCGATGACATGGGACTCGGCAAAACCGTGCAGGTGCTTGCGCTGCTTCAGAGTCTGAAAACGAAGGGTGAAAAAGGAGCAAGCCTGCTAGTAGTTCCCGCATCTCTACTTGCGAACTGGGCATCGGAAATCCGGAAGTTTACCCCTGACCTGACATACGCCATCGCCCATCCCTCGGGGGCGGAAGATAAGAAAACACCGGTCAAAGACAAGAACGGACTCGACAACCTTGATCTCGTGATCACGACCTACTCGCTGGTGCAGAAATATGAATGGCTCCAGTCGTACGAATGGAAGTGTGTAATTCTTGATGAGGCCCAGGCAATCAAGAACCCTGGAACAAAACAAACGAAAGCGGTCAAAAAATTGAATGCAGGCAACCGCATTGTTATGACTGGCACGCCGGTTGAGAACCGGTTGTCTGACCTGTGGTCGCTGTTTGATTTCATTAATCCCGGTCTTCTCGGAAGCGCGCAGGAGTTCGGACGCTATGCCAAGAACCTGACCAAGAACCCTGAAGGCTATGTGCGGCTGAGGAAGGTCATCAGTCCTTATATCCTGCGGCGGCTCAAGACCGATAAGACAGTCATTTCTGACCTGCCGGATAAGGTTGAAATGAAGACATGGGCCTTTCTCGGTAAAAAACAGGCGATCCTGTATCAGAAACTGGTAGGCGATCTCCGCCATGCCGTGGAAAGCGCTGACGGCATCCAGAGGAAAGGAATAATACTGAGTTCTCTGCTGAAGTTCAAGCAACTATGCAATCATCCCGACCATTATCTCGGTACTGGAGCGTTCGAGGAAAGCGAAAGCGGGAAATTCGGCAGGTTGCGGGAAATCTGCGAGACAATTTACGAAAAACGCGAAAGGGTCCTCGTATTTACGCAGTTCAGAGAAATGACAGAACCGCTCAGCAGTTTCTTGAGCACCCTGTTCCAGCGTCAAGGTCTTATCCTGCATGGCGGCACGGCAGTGGGCAAGAGAAAAGAAATCGTTGCGCGCTTCCAGGGTGAGGAATATATCCCATACATCGTTCTATCGCTCAAAGCGGGCGGTGTTGGGCTGAATCTGACCGCGGCGAACCATGTTATCCATTTCGATCGGTGGTGGAATCCGGCTGTCGAAAACCAGGCGACGGACCGCGCGTTTCGCATCGGCCAGAAGAAAAACGTGGTTGTGCATAAATTCATTACCAAGGGGACTGTTGAAGAGAGGATTGACGAGATGATCGAAGGGAAGATGAAATTGTCGAATGAGATCATTCAATCCGGTTGCGAAGCGTGGATCACGGAAATGAGCAATAAAGAACTGATGAATATGTTTGCATTGACCATTTAACGGCACTTTTAAGGGGGGCCCATGAGATTTTGGGGATTTCCGCGGCATGTCAGCACAGCAGAAAAGCAGGCGAAAGCTGCCAGGAAGCTTGAACAACTGAAGAAAAAGCAGGACGTTAGGCCGGTCATTCTTCAAGGCCACGCAATTGCGCGTACCTGGTGGGGTAAATCCTGGAACCAGAATCTGGAGCGGTATGCCGATTACAGCAACCGCATCGGAAGGGGACGAAGTTATGTTCGCCACGGTGCCGTTCTGGACCTCCAGATCAGCAATGGCGAGATCAAGGCGCTTGTGCAAGGTTCGAGGTCCAAGCCGTATGAGATTCTTATCAAGATCGGGAAACTCAGCCAAAACTCGTGGGAACGGATATCATCTTCCTGTTCCGGGATGCTTGACTCCGTATCGGAACTTCTTGCGGGAGATTTTCCGAAAGAGCTTGGTGAATTGTTTTTGGAGCGCGATGCCGGACTCTTTCCAGCTCCAAAGGAAATTGCCTTTGAGTGCTCCTGTCCGGACTGGGCGAGCATGTGCAAACATGTGGCGGCAACACTGTATGGCGTCGGTGCGCGGCTCGATGAAGACGCTACGCTTTTTTTCACGCTCCGTGGCGTTGAGACGGCCGATCTCGTCAGACGGACAGTTTCCGGCAAGGCTGAGAGCCTGCTCGAAAAAGCATCGAAAAAAAGTACCCGAATTATCGACGATGCCGACCTCTCTGCTCTGTTCGGAATAGAGTTGATTCAAAGTGAGCATACTGGCGCCCGCAAGACTGATAAACAACCGGGGAAAAAAGCTATACGAATAAAAAATACGAAAAGCCGAGGAAAGGCGAAGAAAAAAAGCGATGTTATAAGGAAACTGAAAAGTTCCGGTGCTAAAGCAAAATCGATCCAGCCTAAAGAGATAGCGAAGAAAAAACATCCTTTGCAGAATGAAAAAACAGGAAAGCGCGTTCGCTAATATAATTAAAAAATTATGCTGCCTTTTCGAGGATAACGCATTAAGGCTTAAAGTAGTCTCGTATGGTGTTATGTGGTCATGAGATCGTTATCGGGCTCTCTACTATATCGATTATAGGGGAGTTGTTCCGGGGATATTTTATGCCTCATCCCCCAAAG
>DATJAO010000046.1:0-16495 GCA_035516175.1 Nitrospirota bacterium | reverse complement strand
TCCAGGGGGTGACGAAGTGAGCAACAATGTCAGTTTAGGGAAACTTTTCAAAAACGGCGTCTTCGGCGAAAACCCGGTATTCAGGCTTGCACTCTCTTTGTGCCCGGCTGTGGCTGTCACGAGCGGTGTGAAAAACGGATTTCTGATGGGTGTCGCTGTCCTGTTCGTCATGACCATGACGAATGTTACGGTTTCCCTCTTGCGGAATTTTATCAACCCGAAAGTACGTATTCCCTCGTATGTGTTCATTACTGCCACCTGGGTCACGGTAATAGACCTGGTCATGTCGGCCTACCAGCGGGCGGTATACAAGGAAATGGGTCTCTATATCATGCTCATCGTCGCCTTTGCCATTATTCTTTCCCGGGCGGAGATGTTCGCGAGCAAGAACAAGCTCCTGCCGTCCTTTGTTGACGGGGTGGGAATGGGAGTCGGTTTTCTCCTCGCCCTGATGCTTCTCGGCGTGTTCAGGGAGTTTTTGGGAAAAGGGTCGCTCTGGGGCGCCCAGATCTTGCCAACAAAACCGCTGCTCATCATGATCATGCCGACGGGCGGCTTCTTCGCCATGGGTCTCATGATGGGCTGGCTCAACTGGATTGACCGCAAGTTTTTCGGTGGCACGGGAGGCGGCGGTGGCGGACACCATTAGGAAGTGCGGAGTGTGGTGTAGTAATTAAAGATTCACTCCGAACCATATAACCGGAGGCTCTTATGTGGCAGCATGTTCTTACCATATTTATCGCGTCAGCGCTCATTAACAATTTCGTATTTTCCCGCTACCTCGGCCTCTGCATCTTTTTCGGCGTTACGAAAAGAATGGAAACAGCGGTGGGAATGAGTTTTACCTTTACGGCGGTCATGCTTGTCGAGGCGGTCCTCAACTGGGTCATTTGGACCTACATCATGGTTCCCTATAACCTCGGATTCCTGAAGATCGTTATCTTCATCGGCGTGGTGGCCGCCTTTGTGCAGGCGGCTGATACGATCATGAAAAAGGTGGCCCCCGCGCTTTACTATAAGCTGGGCATTTACCTCGCTCTCATCGTGACGAATTGTATCATTCTGGCTGTCCCCCTCCTGAACGCCGATGAAAATTACAGCCTTTTCGAAAGCATGGCGCTCGCTGTGGGGTCGGGTCTTGGTTTCAGCATGGCGCTCATCATCATGGCAAGCATCCGGGAAAAACTTGAACTTGCAGACGTGCCGAAGTCGTTCCAGGGTCTCCCCATTTCATTCGTTCTGACCGGGCTTATTGCCCTGGCGTTTCTCGGATTTTCGGGGATGATCACGCTGTAAAGATAAAAAATCCTGCTGCAAAGGCGAGAAGGCAAGAAGTGAGGAGTCATATTTTCATCGTGCCTTGGTGGCAAACACAAGGGTAAATGCCATGTATGAACAATTAATGAATGTCCTGATGCAGGTCCTCTCCCGCGCACTCTCCATTTTCGCGAATAAGCTGGTGCCCCTCGTCGGCGCCGAAGGTCCGGTGGATCCCACGGGAATCGTGCCCATGTCTACGGTTTATTTAACGTTGATCGTGCTCGCAGGACTCGGTATCGTTTTCGGTGTGGCCCTTGCTCTCGTCGCCTCGCGGTTTGTGGTGAAGGTCGACCCCAAGGTAGAACAGGTTCGTGAGACTCTGCCGGGAGCCAATTGCGGGGCCTGCGGTTTTGCCGGCTGCATGGGATATGCCGAGGCTGTGGTGGGGAACCCGGACGTAGCGGTCAATCTCTGCGCACCGGGCAAATCCGCCGTCGCGGAAAAGATCGCGGTGATTACCGGCAAGAAGGCTGAGAAGATGGATCCCAAGATTGCGCGCGTTTTCTGCCAGGGCGGGACATCCCTGAGCCAGAGAAAGTTTATTTACACGGGCGTGCAGGACTGTACGGCAGCGGTGCTGGCTGCGGGCGGTGATAAATCATGTGAATACGGCTGTCTTGGTTATGCCACCTGCATGCGCGCCTGCCCGTTTGATGCGATCACGATGAGCGCGGACAACCTGCCGATTATTAATCCGGAGAAATGCACGGCCTGCGGAAAATGCGTGGCCGCCTGTCCCAAGCAGGTCATTGAACTCGCCAAGGCCTCCAAAGCGGTCGTCATAAGCTGCCACAGCAGGGACAAGGGCGTGGATGTCAAGAAGAAGTGCCAGGTGGGCTGCATCGCCTGCGGTATCTGCGTTCGGACCTGCCCGGTGGACGCCATCAAGATCGACAATAATCTCGCCCGGATCGATCACGACAAGTGCATCGTCTGCGGACTCTGCGTCAAGAAGTGTCCGACGAGCGCGATCAAGGATTATATCCCCCTGCGTCCCAAGGCCTATATTGACCCGGCAAAGTGCGTAGGTATCGATGTCTGTGCAAAGGTTTGCCCCGTAAATGCGATCTCCGGCGACATCCGGGCAGTCCATGTGGTCAACCAGGAGAAGTGCATCGGCTGTAGGATGTGCGAGTCCCGGTGCCCCAAGAAGGCGATCACGATGGTGGAAGCGCACGCCGCGGCCGCGGAGAAAAAATCAGAGGAGCAGGAACCCGTCGCGGTCTGAGACGATCCGAAATAAGTGCCGATCAAGAGAAGGGGATGCGAAGAAACGCATCCCCTTTTTACGTGAAGAAATCGAAAAATCCATTTCCATTTTTTTGCTTGACAAAAATATGCGCTTGGGCTAAAAACAGACTCATTCTCACCACGTTCATATCCTGGAGGTTCACATGAATCCTGACGATATAAAATACCATCGAGAACATGCTTGGGTGCGGGTCGAAGGGAAACGTGCAACCATCGGTATCACCGACTATGCGCAGCAGCAGATGGGTGATATCGTTTATGTCGATCTGCCCGAGTCTGATACAGAAATCGATGCGGATTCCGAACTCTCCGAGATAGAGTCCACAAAGGCGACCTCACCGGTCATCAGCCCTGTGTCGGGCACGGTAGTGGAGGTAAACGAGGACCTGGCAGACTCACCAGAGATCATCAATGAAGACCCATACGGGAACGGCTGGCTCGTGACGCTCGAGATGAACGATCCTTCGGAGCTTAATGACCTGATGAGCAAGTCGGAGTACGAGAAGTTCCTGAAAGAAGAAGAGGGCAAGTAAAAAAGAATAAGATTACATCAGCCACAACCCCCTATTGAGCAACGACCGGAAGGGAGAGTATTTACTCTCCCTTTTTCTATCCACCATCTCACGGACAAGAACGATTTAGCACAGAGTACAGAGAGGCGATCAGGACTCATGATTCAAAGATGCGGATCCCGGGGTCTCAACTATCCCCGCGGTTGAACAAGAAACAAGTCCTTACCTACTCAAGGAGCAGAACATGACGGCGAAATTGACGATCATAGGCTCAGGTCCCGGCGGTTATGTGGCAGCGATACGAGCGGCACAGAAAGGCGCGCGGGTGACGGTTATTGAGAGCTCGGAAGTGGGCGGTACGTGTCTGAACTGGGGCTGTGTGCCGACGAAGACGCTCATTGCCTCGGCGGAGGGGCTCGAGCATGTGCGCCGGGCCGAGGAATTCGGTCTCGAGATCGGCGGTGCCGTGTCGTACAATCTCGCTAAGATACGAGAGCGCAAGGATAGGGTCGTCTCAACGCAGGTGATGGGCATTAAAGGGCTGTTCAAAAGCTGGGGTATTTCGTTGATCGAAGGCCGAGGCTCACTCCTCTCGCCTGATGTGGTTCGTGTTGTTCAGAAAGACGGCACCACCATGGACGTAAAATCGGACAAGGTTATCATCGCGACGGGATCGCGTCCCGCGAAGCTCGCAGGTTTCCCTTTCGATGGTGAGAGCGTGATCACGAGCGATGATGCCGTGCAGTTCAAAAAAATCCCCAAAAGTCTTCTTATCGTCGGCTGCGGAGTGATCGGCTCCGAGTTTGCCTTCCTCTACCGGACCTTTGGTTCCGAGGTGACACTGGTGGAGATGGTGTCCCGTGCCGTCTCCTCTGAGGACGATGAGATGTCGGATATCATTGAACGAGAGTTTAAGAAGAAAAAAATAAAGTTCATTGCCAATGCCAGCGTGGAGAAGATTGAGAGAGGCGCAGACGGCATGATGGCAGCTACTTTAAGCAACGGTCAGCAGATAAAAACGGAGATGATCCTAACCTCCATCGGCCGCGCCCTGAACAGCGAGAACATAGGCCTCGAGACTATCGGTGTCAACAAGGGCAACCGTGGCGAGATTACCGTAAACAGCAAGATGGAAACAAACGTGCCCGGCATATACGCAATCGGAGACGTAACAGGGAAAATCTTGCTCGCGCATGTGGCCTCCCATCAGGGTCTCGTGGCCGTGGAAAACGCCCTTGGGGGTGACGAGGACATGGATTACGCAGTGGTTCCGGCAGGCATATTCACCATGCCCGAGATCGGGAGTGTAGGCATAAGGGAAAAGCAGGCGATAGAGAAGGGCATAAAGTATAGGGTTGGCAGGTTCCAGTTCAGGAGGCTCGGAAGGGCTCATGCCATGGGCGAGATCACCGGAATGGTAAAGGTGATCTCCGACGAAGCCACCGATAAGGTGCTCGGCGTACACATTTGCGGGGCACATGCAGCCGATCTCATCCATGAAGGCGCGCTGGCGATGAAGATGGGTGCGACAGCCAAGGCCCTTGGCCATATGATCCATGCCCATCCAACGTTTGCCGAGGCCCTCATGGAGGCGGCAGAGGACGTGCATAAAATGGCAATTCATTCTCCCAAGCCATAAATGAATGGGAAAAATGTCATGGAGATTAAAAATAGTCTACCATTTCGAACTCATTGATTCGAATGAGTCGACAACGCTTTTTTGGAACTTCATTTCCTCTTTGCCTCCTGCCAAAGCTTTTCCATCTCGTCGAGCGTCATGTCGCTCAACTGTTTTCCTGCGTTTGCGGCGTTTTCTTCTATGTACCTAAAACGATGAATGAACTTGCTGATGGTTTTTCGGAGAGCATCCTCAGGGTTGATGCCGAGGAACCGTGATATATTTACGAGCATGAAGAAGATGTCCCCGAGTTCTTCTTCGATGCCTTCGGCGTCTTCTTTTTTGAGCGATTCCTTGAACTCCGCCATCTCCTCATCGAGCTTGGGGAGGGCCTCGTCTATCCTGCTCCAGTCAAATCCCACGCGCGCGGCACGTTCCTGAAGGCTGTGGGCACGGAGGAGTGATGGGAGGTGCCGGGGCACGCCCTCGAGGATGGATGTTCTCTGCTCATATCCCTTTTCTTTCTTTTTGATCTCTTCCCAATTGGCGAGGACTTCCTTGTCCGTCGAGAGCTGTGCGTCCCCGAACACATGCGGGTGGCGCCGGATCATCTTTTCCAGATTGGCATCGATCACGTCCCGGATCGTGAACTGCCCGCTCTCTTCCGCGATCCGGGCGTGAAATACGATCTGGAACAGGAGATCCCCGAGCTCTTCCTTCACCTTTTGCGGATCGCCTTCGTCAAGGGCGTCAATCACCTCGTAGCATTCCTCAATCAGGAAAGGCTTGAGAGATTCCGTGGTCTGCTTGCGGTCCCAGGGACACCCATCGGGGCCGCGCAGCCGGGCCATGAGATCAACGAGTTTTAAAAAATTCTCAGTCACTACTACTCCCTCCATATTTCCATTCCTGTTTACCTTACAGAAACCGTACTCTGTTTGCAAGCTTTTTTCTTGAAAGGCACGTATCGTTGTGGTAATCTTAATTATCTATAGAAACGCCAATAACCCCTTGATTCTGAAAGGAGTCTCATCATGCGCAAGCGCTGGGCGTCCGTTGCTCTCATGGTATCAGTTATTATCCTCCTCACTGCCATGGGAGGGAAAGGCGGGGGATTCGAGAAGGCACCGCGGGTAGATAAAAATTTCATGGTTGTTGTGACGGATGCTTCCGGCAATAAGCTTGAAGGCGAAAAGTTCAGTTGGGAAGGGAGAATCCACTTCGCGGGATACCTGGGACTGGCCCAGGTCACCATGCCGTTCGAACGTGTGAAGGAACTGACAGTAGGAGAAAAAAAGGACCGGAAGGTAAAGGTCACCGCACTGCTTACGGACGGCACTGAAACGGTTTTTGAAATCGACTCCGATTCCCGGGTTTACGGCGAGTCCCGTTTTGGAAGCTTCATGCTGACGATGGACGAGATAAAATCTATCAGCTTTAAAGGGATTAAATAGGCAAACCACATAGGCAGCGAGAGGCAATGGTAGCAGAATATCATATCCTGTGATAACCGATCTGCAGCATCTCTCTGTCTCCATGGTTTTTCATTTCCCATTGGTTTTCTTATTGTGAGATCCTTGGATCATACGCTATCCCCGAAACATTCCGACACCATCAAAGCGCTTCTCGACGAAGAAGGCGCTCGCATCCGGGAAGCACACTTTTCCGGCTCAGGCGGTAGCGAGGTGGTACAAATGCGTACTAGCCTTATCGACCGCACGCTCCGCGAGGCATATGCCCGTCTGGCGGCAACGGGGCCCGTGCCCGCTCTTCTCGCCATCGGGGGCTATGGCAGGGGAGAACTGAACCCGCATTCAGATATCGACATCATGTTCCTCTGCCGCGACGAGGAAGACAGAAAGCGTTCTCCCGAGCTGCTCTACCTGCTCTGGGACGCAGGTCTGGACATCGGCTACAGTGTGCGGAGCATTCATGAATGCATATCGCTTGCGCGCCAGGATATCAAGATCCGCACGTCCCTGATTGAATCCCGCCTTATTGCCGGCGACCCAGCGCTTTACGCATCGTTCCTGAGATCCATGCAGAGCGATGTATTTTTCTGGAAGGCCTCTTCTTTTATCACCGAGAAGCTCTCGGAACGGAACACAACGCGCCAGAAATACGGTGGTTCCATCTATCTTCGGGAACCGAACATAAAAGAAGGGGCAGGAGGGCTGCGGGATTTTCATACTGCACTGTGGATATCCTTCGTGCACTTCCGGGTATCTTCTATTGCCGATCTCGTTTCTGCCGGGGTCATTACGTATGGCCAGTATGCTGTTTTTTTGCGGTCCCGTAACTTTCTCTGGCGAGTGAGGAACGAGATACATTACCTCTCCGGTCGCAAGAACGACCATCTTACCTTCGACCTGCAGGAACAGACTGCAAAAGATTTTCGCTACCATGATTCGGCGCACCTGCTTGCCGTCGAGCGGTTCATGAAAACCTATTTCATACATGCCCGTAATATTCGTGAGTTTTCAACGATCGTGTCCGATGCTGTGCTTCGCAAGCCCATTCGTCGCTGGTATACAAGGACCTTGTCGCTCGGCCCGTTTTCGCTCATCGGCAGGACCCTCGCTCCAGCATCGGGAAATACATGCCGCGACAACCCGTCTCTGATCATAACGGCGTTCGCAATCGCACAGTCGCGCCATGCCGTGTTCTCGGAAAATCTCAAAAGCATGGTTCGTGGATGTAGGATTGGCGATGAAGTGAGAACGTCGCCGGCAGCTGCATCGGCATTCCTGTCCATTCTGGATAATCCCGACAACCTCTCGGAAACGCTTACGCTCATGAAAGACCTGCGCATCCTCGGGAGGTATCTGCCGGAGTTCCGATCCATACAGGCGCTTGCCAAACACGACTACTACCACCTGTACACCGTGGACGAGCACATCCTGATCGCGATCCGGAACCTTCAGAACCTTTGGATGGGAAGCTATCCCGGTCTGGCCACGCTTTACGATGCGTTTAAAGGCCTTAAGAAACGATGGATACTTGTTCTCGCCGTGCTGCTCCATGATTTGGGGAAGGCGTATCGCTCCGGGCATGAGTACAAAGGGGTCGATCTCGCGGAAACAATACTCACACGGCTCGGCATTGGCGGCGAAGATAGGGAGCGTGTCCTCTTTCTCATCAGAAACCACCTGCTCATGTCGAGCTTGTCCCAGCGCAGGGAGCTCACCGAGCGGAAGGTCATAGCCGACTTTGCGCACCGCGTACGCGACCGCGAGAATCTGGCGATGCTCTATCTGCTCACATACGCCGATATTTCTGCGGTGACCTCTACGGCCTGGACGCAATGGAAGGCGACGCTACTCCAGGATCTCTACGTGAGAACTTTTGACTATCTTGACCGGAGCGCCCAAATCATCGAGCAGGAGCAAACAAGACTTATCGCGGCTTCAGCCATTATCAAAAAGTCTGCTGAAGCCAGGTTTTCTCCTCAGGAAGTCGATGCTTTCCTGGCTGCCATGCCCGAGCAGTATATCCTCTACACCCCTGTACACAAAGTGATCGACCACATGGGGTTCATGAAGCGACTGCCTGGCGAAAATCTGGTTATACATTACCGGCATTATCCAGACAAAGGATACACGGAACTTACGGTTTGTGCGTACGATGCCTACGGCATGTTCTACCGGACTGCTGGCACCATTGCCGCAAAAAATCTGAACATACTTCGGGCACAGGTGTATACCTCGAAAAACGGCGTGATGATCGATACGTTCCAGATTACCGATCCGGAGGGGAACATCTATACCTACGATGACTCGTGGGAAAGCGTGCGCGCAGATCTTCGCACCGCGCTCATGAGCGATCACAGGCCGCCGGAGCCCGGGATATGCGTTCCCGCCCGAGTTCTTTCCTCGGGGATAACGCCTTCAGTGGAATTTGATAATGACACCTCGGATTCATTTACGATCATCGATGTCAGTGCGCGGGACAGGGTCGGATTTTTGTACCATGTCGCCAAAACGCTCTATGATCTCAACCTGGATATCGGTTCGGCGAAGATCGTGACCGAGGGCGTGCGGGTCATGGATTCATTCTACGTCACGGACCTCCTGCGAAAGAAAGTTACCGACAGCGTCCGGCTCGAACGAATCAAAGACGCTCTGCTGGAAGTTCTAAAATAGCGTAGAGAGCATTACCGAAATAGAAAAATAGCGCATATCCTCCATGAAAAAAGCCACTCTAATCATATCGGTGCTCCTCATTCTCCTCCTTACGGCGATCGAACTGTACGTACAAAGTGATGCGTTCGCCCTCAGGATGAGATCATACGTGACCGCTCCACTACAGGCTGTATTGGGGCCTCGGGCGCAGATTGGCTGGGTGAGGGTCAACTTTATCCCCATGTATCTTGAGGTTCGGGATATATCCATTCCGGATGAGCGAGGGACGCAGATGGTCTCCATCCGCAAAGTAAAAGTACATGTCAACCCTTTCCCCCTGCTGCTCAGGATAATCAGTGTTCCCTCGATCGAAATCCTCGAGTTGCGCATTCACGCTGAACGCTCCCGGGAAGGAGAGGTACCGCTTCTAGCGCTGATCGAACAAATAAGGTCCAACATTGCTCGCATGCAGACAGGAGGCCCGTCGCGGTTTGACCTGCGCCTACGCACCATTACAGTGAAACAGGGGCAGCTATCATATGTCGACATGAGCACGTCATCGCAGCTCCTGGTAGACGATCTTAATATAACCGCCAAAGTCAGTATCCCCGGCGAGAGCGGGAAAATCACGATCAACGACTCCAACGTCCGGATCACAACAGGCGCTTATCCCGAAGTGTCAGGCAGGTTCCGGGCTGCTGTGGGTTACGAGCATAACGTGCTTTATTTTGATTCGTTCGAACTCTCAACTGCGGATGCCGCAGTCACGGTATCCGGCAACGCCGGACTGTCGGCTGATGCAAACCTGAACATGAAACTCAGGATCCGGTCCGGTCCCAAGACGATCGGGAAATTTACAGACTTCATGAAGCGGTATCGAAAAGCGAAACAGCCAGAACCTCGCATAGACGTATCCGCTGCTATACGAGGGAAACTATCCGATCCTGAAATTAGCGGAACCTGCAGCTTAAATGCCCTTCCGTTCCGTGACCTGCTTCTTCAGAACGCGTCACTCTCGTTTGCCTACAGAAAGAAAAATATGACGATCACCGGCGCAAACTGGAAGCTTTCCCGTGGAGATAAAAATGTTATCATTGACGGCATTAACGCGTCTCTTGGGTACGGTAATCAGGGCCTGAATATCAATCATTTTGATATCCATGCCGGAGACCTCATACTGCAACTCACGGGGAGGGTGGACCCCTCGCGGGGTTTTGATGCCAAGCTTACTGCGGAATCATCAGGGAAGAGTCAGACGCTCTCTTTTTTGACTGCGTTGCCTCTGGAAGGAAGGATGGGGATTACCGGATACCTGACGGGGCCTTTAACCGCTCCGCTGTTTGACGGGACGTTCGCGGCTGGTCACGTTACCATCCGAGGCATTATGTTCAACAGCGCAGAAGGCAGGCTCCAGTACCGGGAGAAAAAGATCAGCCTCCTTTCCGCCGACATACGTCAACAGGCGTCCCGCTATATCTTCGACGGGAGTATCGATCTGGCCGGGCAGGAACCCGTTTATGCAGCACGACTCAAAGTCATCCGTTCGGACATAGAAAGCATTGTCGCGCTGATCTACGGCCCCTTACCGCTCCATATCAATGCCACCGGCGAACTGTCTTTTAACGGGACAGCGCACGACTATACGGGGAGCGGTCGCCTTATGTTTGACGACGGCGTCGCCTACGGTGAATCGTTCACCCGGGGGACCATATCCGCCTCTCTTACGACGAATAGAATTTCCTTCCCTCAGGTCTTATTCAATAAGGGAAGCGGTACTGTTAAGGCATCCGGCTGGATCGGTTTTGACGGAGCGTATTCCGCAAACCTCGAAAGCCAGAACGTCAAGCTTTCCGAGGTCGATCATATAGCATCTTTGCCATTCGACGGACCAGTTAACCTCGAAATCAATGCGTCGGGAAGTTTTTCTCATCCTCAAGTTTTGGCATCAATCAGGATGGACCACCTGTTGTATCGTCAGACAGACATCGGCGGGCTGACCGGGGGGGTGCAGATCAAAGATCAGGTACTCCTGTTTACGGCATGGCTTGCCGATGACCGGGCAGGGATAACTGCTCATTTAGCCCTCAGTCAGCCATACGCGTGGAGCGCTGAAGCAACCGTCAAATCTGATACGATCGATCCTTTCATCCTTGTGGGAAACAAAGACTTCGCGGGCCGACTCCGTATGATCGCAGACGGGCGTGTGTCAGCGCACGGCACAGGCACCAGCCTTTCAGCGCTGCACGGCACGGCGTCGCTCGAGCATCTCAGCCTTGTCGTCGGAGACTATCAGATAAATAACGATTCGCCGGCCGCTTTTGCCATTGATGCGGGAGAACTCGTCATCAAATCGCTCAACTTCAGCGGTACCGGAACGAAGATCTCCATCACCGGAGGGGCAAGGATCATGAAGGACATGGACCTTGCGTTTACGGGAAATATGAACCTCTCGCTCCTCAGGCTCTTGTTCCGCGAAGTGGAATTTGCGGACGGGGTCGCAGAAATGAAATTGACGCTACGGGATGAGTGGCAGAACCCCGATATAAGTGGCGAGCTGCGCTTAAAAAAAGGAGAGATCAAGATCAAGGATGTTCACCAAAAATTTTCTTCTTTGAATGGAAAGATCACGTTCGATAAAAGCAGGATTGTGGCTGATTCCCTGACAGGCGAGATGGGAGGGGGAACCCTCAGTATGTCAGGCTGGGTACAGCTTGCAGAACTCGCGCTTAAAGATTTCTCAGCAAAGGTTTCATTCGAGAACGTAACGGTCCATAATCCCGAAGGGCTCACAGCCACCCTGTCAGGGGCTCTCAATTACGACGGGGATGCTTCGGAACAGTCCCTTACGGGTGAGGTGACGATCAAGCGGGCGCGATATGACAAGCGGGTGGATTGGAAGAGCATGCTCGTGGATATCGGGAAAGGGATGACACAGAAAAGGAAAACGGATATTGGCTGGATCGGTGAGACGCAGATCAATATCAGGTTTTACGGCAAGGACAGCGTCCTGCTTGACAACAACCTCGCCAAGGTGCCGATCGACGTCGACATATTCCTGCGTGGTACGGTGAACCAGCCGCAGCTGCTTGGCAGGCTCGAGGCCAGGAAAGGGACCGTATATTTCCAGAAAAACGAGTTCAAGATACTCCACGCGTCTGCGGACTTTGTCGACCCAAACCGGTTGAACCCCGTTCTCGACATCCAGGCAGAGATCCAGGCACGGCAGTACCGTATAACACTTGCTGTTACCGGGACCGCGGACAGGGCCGTTGTTGCGCTCATTTCCGAACCTTCGCTGCCCGATGCGGATATCCTGTCCCTTCTTGCGCTCGGGAAAACCAGTACGGAACTCCAGGGCAAAGGGAGCAGCGTGGGCATGAGCGAGGCGTACTATTTTGCCACCGGGCAACTCCAGGATATAGTCGAGAGCAACGCTCGGAACCTGACGGGCGTTGACCGTTTTCAGGTAGATCCTTACGTGAACAAGGGGGACGTCACGGTGCCGAGAGTCACTGTTGGCAAGGAGGTGGTTCAGGACAAGGTCTATCTTACCTATTCATCGAACATTGGCTCTACCACGCCGGAACAGATTTTCAGGATCGAGTATATTCTAAACAGACATTTTTCACTGCAAGGCCAGGTCGATGAGACGACGGGCGACACCGGGGCGGACATCAAGTACCGGTTCGAGTTCAAGTAGGACTTATGTGGGGAACAATGTCATATGATTGATGACACTCCCCACTCAACCCAATTTTGCTTTTTATTGCTTGCATGCGATCAATGCGCCTCATCCCAATTCTTGCCCACTCCCATGTCAACCCTGATTGGCACAGAAAGCGTGAGAACTCCTTCCATCTCCTCCTTGACCAGCTTCTTCATTGGGTCGATCTCGCTATCCGCAACTTCGAATACCAGCTCGTCATGCACCTGGAGGATCATCTTTGATTGAAAGTGCTCCTGCTGCAACCGCTGATGGATGTGTATCATAGCAAGTTTGATCAGGTCAGCGGCAGTTCCCTGAATCGGCGTGTTGACCGCCGTGCGCTCGCCGAAACTCCGTACCGAGGCCGTAGATGACGAGATCTCTGGTATGAAGCGGCGTCTTCCTAAGAGCGTGGTCACGTATCCGTTCGCCTTTGCCTCCTGGATGGTCTTGTCGAGAAACTCCCGCACCTTGGGATACCGGGTAAAGTAGCTGTCGATGTAACGTTTGGCCTCAATATTTGATACGCCAATGTCCTGGGCCAGTCCGAATGCGGAGATCCCGTAGATGATGCCGAAGTTCACAGCTTTTGCCTTTCGACGCATTTCAGGTGTGATCTCGTCCGGCGGCAGGCCAAATATCTCCGATGCGGTGCGTGTATGGACGTCCTGGTCTTCCTGAAAAGTCTTGATCAGAGCCGTGTCCTGGCTCATATGCGCAAGCACGCGGAGTTCGATCTGCGAGTAGTCGGCCGAGAGCAGGCTAGCCCCCCGCTCCGCGATGAAAGCGCGTCTGATCTCCCGTCCTACGTCGGTGCGGATAGGGATGTTCTGGAGGTTAGGCTCGCTGCTCGAGAGCCTGCCGGTGGCGGTCACGGTCTGGTTGAGGGAGGTGTGGAGCCGACCGGTTTTTGGGTTGATCATGGCTGGAAGGGCATCGATGTACGTTGATTTCAGCTTCGAGAGGGTCCGGTATCTGAGTATTTCCGCAGGCAGCGCATGGAGGTGAGCCAGCTCTTCGAGCACGTCGACGTCCGTGGAAAATCCTGTTTTAGTCTTTTTAACCGGCGTGAGCCCGAGTTTCCCGAACAGGATATCGGCGAGCTGCCTGGGCGAATTGATGTTGAATTCTGTGCCTGCAAGCTCATAGATGGTTTCGGTGATTTTCGCCGTTTCTTGTTCGAGCTTCTTAGACATCTGCCTTAAAAACCCGGCGTCGATCTTTACCCCGGTTCGTTCTATGTCGGCGAGGACTTCCATGAGTGGCATTTCAAGTTCACAGAACAGCTTCTCGAGGTTCTGTTCCCTGAGCCGGGGTTCCAACAGCTGTTTGAGCCGGAGCGAAATATCGGCGTCCTCGCCAGAATACCGTGCGGCTTTCTGGATGTCGACCTCCTGAAACCCGATCTGGTTCTTGCCCGAGCCTGTAACGTCCTTATACGTGATAGTTTTGTAGTTCAGAAATTCGAGCGCGATCGCATCGAGGCTGTGCGAGGCTCTGCCGGGATTGAGCAGATAGGAGGCGATCATCGTGTCGAACGATACCCCGGAGACCGCCATCCCGTAATGTCCGAGCACGAGCAGATCGTACTTGATGTTCTGGCCGATCTTCTTAATGGAAGGATTTTCAAAAATGGTTTTGAGCCCCGCCAACGCATGTTCGCGGTTGATCTGTTCCGGTACACCGGGGTATGAGTGCCCGAGCGGGAGATAGTATGCTTCGTATGGGCGGACAGAGAAGGATATCCCGACGAGTTCCGCCTGCATGGGGTCACGCGATGTTGTCTCCGTGTCAAAACAGAATTCATCGACCGATGACAGAATGCGGACCAGGCTTTGAAAGTCGGATTCTTCGAGAACGGTGTGATAGTGCGCTTCTTTTTCCGGCTCTTGAGCGACATATTTGAGCAGCGCGGTAAACTCAAGTTCCCGCAGGATATTGAGCAGTGCCGCGTTATCCGGCTCTTTTGTCTTGAGAGCCTCGTAATCGATGGTGAGGGACACATCGGTATGGAGCTGGGCAAGCTCCCGGCTGAACCGCGCACGCTCCGCAGACTCAATGAGCGACTGTTTTAATTTAGGTTTGGTGATTTCGTAAGCGTGTGCGAGGAGATTTTCGATGGTGCCGTACTGCCTGATGAGCATTTGCGCGGTTTTTTCTCCGATACCGTCCACGCCGGGAATGTTATCCGACGCATCTCCCATGAGTCCCATGATCTCGATCATCCGGTCCGGCGGCACACCGAAACGCTCTTCCACGTCTTTCGGTTCATACATCTTGTCTTTGAGCGTATCGTAGACTTTGATGTTCGGTCCTACGAGCTGAAGGATATCCTTGTCGCCCGTGACGATCGTGACGTCCAGACCTTCAGCTTCCGCGTTTCGAGCAAGTGTCGCGATCACGTCGTCAGCCTCCTGTCCTTCCCGGATGAAGACAGGGATCCGAAACGCCTCCACCATCCTGTGGATATAGGGGATTTGGGGAACCAGATCCCTAGGCATAGGGGGACGGTGCGCTTTGTACTCCTTGAATTCAATGTGTCTGCGCGTCGGCCCTTTGGGGTCAAAGGCAATTGCGAGCAGATCCGGCGATCGCTCCTTGATGACCTTAAGGAGCATGTTCGCGAAACCGAAAACGGCGTTTGTGGGCAGACCGTAGGAGGTGGAGAGGTTTTTTATCGCGTAGAAGGCACGGTAAATGTAGGAATTGCCATCTATAATATAAAAGGAAGGTTTTTGCGCCGTGACTTGTTCAGATGTCATGATTTTGCAGTATAACCCAACTTTTCATAAAAAACAATCTGATACGCGTAATCAACATTTAAAACTATTATTTCGCAGGGCGCCGTCGCGCACATTACTCGTATGGCCACTATTAAAAACTGGAAAGCAGACGGGATACACATCTTCGCCCGCGCGTGAATAAGAAGCGGCAACTGGTCAATAAAGCATATACTTGAAAGTAGATCAACGGCTCTAAAGAATTTCTTGACAGCGAACGTTGGAATGATGTATAAACAACCGTCCTTTTTTGTGCACCCCACGCGTGTTTCGCCGGCGTAGCTCAGTGGTAGAGCAGCTGATTCGTAATCAGCAGGTCGTCCGTTCAACCCGGATCGCCGGCTCCATTTTATCAATTACTTACGAGTACACGTCATCCCCCGAAATAACCACTTGGTAACCACTTTCCTAACCAGCCCTCCTCTTATCATAAGTTCCGAGCAACCTCTTGGCCGCCTGGTGCTTGGTCTGCATGGCGACATGGGTATATATCTGCGTCGTCCTGATATCCTGATGCCCGAGAAGGACCTGAACTTCCCGGATGTCGGCGCCGTTCTCAAGCAAGTGTGTCGCGTATGTGTGTCTCAGTAAATGCGGCGTGATCCTCTTCGTGATCTTGGCCCGCTTCTTTGCCCGAGCAATAGCAGCCCTGATATCGCCCATCCGCTTGCCGGTTTCGGGGTTAACAAG
The DNA here is from genome assembly GCA_035516175.1 of Nitrospirota bacterium. GTDB lineage: Bacteria > Nitrospirota > UBA9217 > UBA9217 > UBA9217 > DASPSR01. Next base: position 497 of record DATJAO010000046.1, on the reverse strand, counting down.
GACATAAGGTGTTTTTAGCGAATACTGAGACTGCCAGTTGCGGAGCATATTTAAAACCTCCGCCAGTTCATCTAGGAGAGACACGTATCGCTCGTTTGAGCCCTTGCCGACAACGCGGATGGATTTGCGTTTAAAATCGATATCCGTCCATTCTAGGCCTTTTGCTTCATCATCCCTTAGCCCAGCCATATACATCGTCATTAAACAGATAGAGTAATAACGCTCAGCAGCGGATATGAACATTACCATCTCGTCCTGCGTGGGAACCTGAGGGATGGGCTGCTTATAGGGCAGGGGCTCGATTGGCAGGGTCTTAATCCCGCAATAGCCCTGCTTGTGCGCCCATGCCGTAATCCGATTAAGTACCCCGAGCTCTACATTGATTGACCTGTTGATCTTCCTGCCGGCCTCAGCCAGCCGCTTATGTTTATATTCGTCAATCTTCTCGCAATTAACAAAGTCGGGTTTAATTCCTCCCCAGAAGGGCAACAGGTTGG
>DATJAO010000045.1:0-104468 GCA_035516175.1 Nitrospirota bacterium | reverse complement strand
GAAGGGATCTTGCCGGTGGTTTTCCAGGCTTCTTTGGCATGCCACACGGCGGTGTTCCAGAGCTTCGTCGCGGAATACCCGAGCAACCCAAGCAGGAGGGCGGTGCTGTCGTCAGTTACCAATACCTTGCCGACAGCGGTCATTGTTTGCGGATCGGGCTCTTTGGCAGATTCGCTCAATAATTAATTATATCATATAGGTGAACGATTGTATACTCTTAACTTAGATCAGCACGAATCTGGTCGCTTCGCTAGCAGCGCCTTATATCCACGCCATGAAGTACGGGGTATTACGGCTCATTTTGATAAAAAATACTTTAACATGCGGGCGACTTAAAATGAAGCTATAATAATAACAGATTTAAGATTCAGGAGAATACAATAATTCCAAAGTAGCAGCGACTCCATACTATCCGCTTTATTAAAAAAATCTCATGAACCAAGGAGGAGGACGCCATGCCGTACTATATTATTCTCAGCAACCTCACGGATGAAGGGCGCAGGACAATCAAACAGAAGCCTGAAAGGATCATGGAAGTGAACAAAGAAGTCGAAGCCATGGGGGTAAAGATCCATAAGCAGTTTGCCCTGCTCGGTTCCTACGACTTTATCAACATCGTGGAAGCGCCAAACAATGAGACGGTCATGAAGATGTCGGTCGAGATCGGATCGAGAGGCTCGGTCCATCTTATGACGCTCCCTGCCCTGCCGGTTGAGGAGTTTGTCAAGAAGATCAAGTAACAAGCCCTACTACAACAGCGAAATGGAAACAATAATAAAATGAGACAGGATTGACTGGATGATAGACCTTCAAGCAAACCGAATTTATCCTAGACATCCTGTCAAAGTGTTTTTTTCTTCCTGATCACTTTAGCAAGGATTTATTCCAGCAGAACGTAATCAGCGTCCTTTGTAGTGACGGTCTTTTTTTCTATCTGCCCGGGAATAAGCGGAAGGATCACGCGATAGGTGTGCTTTGACTCCATCGCAATTTGCTCAGGCATCCCCCGCTTCCACGCATGACCAACCCCGGCCAGGACCACCACGGTCCCGCCACGCTTCTTTTTCAGATACTCCACGAGGTGCCGGGCCATCGACTTGTCCCAAACCATCTGGGCCTCACAGAAATTCACGAACTGACGATTTTGAAGGGAATGGTCGGCATAAGCTTTTCTGATGAACTCCATATACCTCGCATCGACATTGCAACTGATGCCACTCGGCAAGTGCTTCTTCTCCTGTTCAGTCAGGGACGCATAGCCCTGACGCGCAACCTTTTTTGCTATCTCGTCAGGGATGTTCAGCCCGATGAGGGGAATTTCATGTTCCCGCGAGTACCAGAATATCTCACGATAGAATATCCAGGGCATATGCCAGTTATCGTAGTATGCAGGGAGGAACTGTTCCAGTGACGATTTCCCCCGAGTCCAGGAGTCGAGCGCATCTTGGCTGTCGGATCTGAACATTTCAAGTCCAATGGACATCGGAGTATCGGATTCGTGTAATGCCCTGATGATAGCCAACTCTGCTTCGTGGTCTTCAATACTGTCATGTATCTCGCCAAAAAATACGATTTTTACCTTCTTCACCTCCTCGATCATCTGATTGAACGTGATAATCCTGCCGTCTCGGACCCGCAAGACATTGGCAGAGCTGACACCGCTTTCCGCAGCAAAGCACAGTAGCAGCAGAATGGACAGCGATAACAAGTTTTTTTTCACGATGTGCCTCCTTGATGAGCTGATCTCTCACTTTCGCTCTTGTTCCTCTCCCTTTGAGGTTCTCACCGCGGCTGGGGCTGAGGAGACGGAGAAGGTGTCGGCGTTTGATTGGGAGGAGGTATGCGCCGATAAACCGGAGGCTCCGGGTAATAATGGTAATAATAAGGATAACTCCACCACGGGTCCCAGTAATAATAGGGGTAAGGATAGAACCAGGGGTCATAGTAGTACGGTGCCGGGTAATACGATTCTTCCATCGGCCAGAGGTAGATCTGCTTGATCAGGAAGACGGGGTACACATATTCCATCTCCTCTATCCAGCCCTTCCGCAGATCGATGAACTCGCCTGCCAGAGTGACCCTTCTCCCCCTGCTATACACCTCGGGGTCCAGCATCGTCCCGTCCTTAGGCGATACTGCAAGGAAGCGGCCCTCGGAACGGCCCTTCTCCTCAAAATACCCGGAACCATCCACCGGTACATGCAAGGCCTCGATCTGAGACCCCGCTGCGGTAAATTTTGTTTGCACGATGACCCCGCCGAGGATGAAAAGCCTCCCCTTGAACTCGTTTGACTTTTCTCTAAGGAGTTGAAATGAAACCTCTCTCGAACCTTCTCGCATGTATTCTCGGTTCAAAACTGGAGCGCAGGAGAAAAGCATCAAGGTGAAAGTGAGCAAAAGCAGTATTTGTAGCCTCTTTATCACCATAAGTTAATTGTTGCTCATATCGATGGCAATGTCAAGCCTGCTGGCGGTGACGGGAGAGTTCACGGACCCTGCTGACCATAGGCGAGTTTTTTTGCCATCTTTTATCTGTATAAGGTAAAATTAACCTAAAATTGCATAATTATGTATAATAAACGATAAGTATATATCGAGGAGGCTTTTTGTGCGAGTAGGGAAACATCTGTTGAGCCGCTTATCGTCCCGCGTATTCGGCCGGAGGCGGTGAAGAACGTGCGGAGGCTCGTGAGAGAACGGGACGCTTCGGTATTCAAACCGAAGCGTCCCGAAAATCTGCCGGCCAAAAGATCGAATGAACACAAAGCCAACAACAGGAAGCCCATGCCGCAGCAGGGAGAACAGCCCCGGCATCAGCAACCGCCGAAGAATAACAGCGCAGAACGGCGGGTACGGTAACCGGATGCACTGAAAAACAACAACCCTTTTTTGACATAGGCGTGCGCAGATGAAGCAGAAGCTTTTACAAATGCCCTGTTTAATTCGTGCAGATCCGATTTAGTCCCTGTCCAGATGCTTCATCGAGGTTTGTCCGCTTCTTCTATAATCATCAGCGTGCTTTTTTTCAGGATTTTTTCATTATTACAAAAGGAGGACTTATGAAAATCGGGTTTATCGGACTGGGCATCATGGGAAGCCGCATGGCTGTCAACCTCCAGAAAAAAGGTCATGAGCTCGTAGTCCATAATAGGACAAAACAGAAAGCCGATTCGCTCATCACGAACGGCGCCGTCTGGGCCCCGACGCCGGCGGATGTGGCGAAACAGGTAACGATCATCTTCACTATGCTCGCCAAACCCGATGCAGTAGCCGAAACAGCGCTGCTGGGGAAGAATGGCTTTCTGAACCACCTCGCCGGTAATTCGCTCTGGATAGACTGCAGCACCGTAAGCCCATCCTTCTCCCGGCTCATGGCGGACGAGGCAAAACAGCGGAAGATCAGGTTTATCGATGCGCCTGTCGGTGGCTCCAAAGGACCGGCCGAGTCGGGACAGCTCTTATTCTTCGTGGGAGGAGAAAAAGCAGATGTGGATGAAGCAAAGCCGCTTCTCGACGCAATGGGCAAAACGGTTTACCACGTGGGTGGACACGGCATGGGCACATCGCTAAAGATGGTGAACAACCTCATCCTCGCCCAGGTCATGGTTGCCTTTTCAGAGGCTCTTGTCCTCGGTGAGTCCCTCGGCATATCGAAACAGACCATGTTCAATACGCTTCTGGGTTCCCCCGTTGTCGCTCCTTTTCTGGCCTTCAAGAGGCAGAAGATTGAGGACGGTAAATTCGATGCTGAGTTCCCACTCCAGTGGATGCACAAGGACATGCAACTCGCGGCCGATGCAGCCTACGAGATTGGCGTTGCCATGCCCGCAGCTAACGTGACGAAAGAGATCTATGCACTTGCGATGCGAAATGGCCTCGGCGAACAGGATTTCTCGGCAGTGTACAAGCTGCTGCATGAAAGAAAATAAGCTGGGCCGCAATGGGTGATAGCTCTGAACGGGGCCATCGTGGTGCGCGCTGCAACTCCATCCCTTCTATCGTGTTATGCCGCCTTCAGTTCAGACGTACAATGAGGGCAACGTGTAGCTTTGATCGGTATGCTAGAAAAACAATAGGTGCAGTCCTTTGTTGTCGGCACAGCAGGTGCCGGCGCAGCCTGCAGACGTTTCATGCGGTTGACTGCCCGCACCAGCAGGAATATTACGAAGGCCACGATGATGAAGTCCACGACGGCATTTAGGAACACTCCATAATTGACTGTAGCCGCACCAGCGGCCTTTGCTTCAGCCAGTGATTTGTAGGTCGTGCCGGACAAATTGACGAACAGATTGCTGAAATCCACATTGCCCAGGATAAGCCCGATAGGGGGCATGATGACATCATTCACCAGCGAAGAAATAATCCTACCGAACGCCGCACCGATGATAACCGCAACCGCAAGATCAACCACGTTGCCACGCATGATGAATTCTTTGAAGTCTTTGAACATATTGGCCTCCTTTTTATAGCCGCATTGATGCTGTCGTGGACCCGTTGTTATACCATGGACATATCCTTCCATGCGGTCTCACGTAGTTTTTTATTTTTCCAATCCCGAGAACCCACTGGAGCCGACCGGTGAAGTCTTATTGCATGAACTCTAGCGGGCACCGACAATATACATTGCCCTATCAATTTTAAACGGCTGAGTCCCAGGAGCAGTACAAGGTCAACATGCCTCATGCTTTTTCGCGAACTTCGTATCCCTGTTGAACAAGAGTGGTTATGATCTCTCCAAGATGCTTCTTTCCCCGTATCTCTACGGTAAAGGTCACCCGTGCCTTGCCCACAGGGATATCGCCTGCGAACTGGTCATGCGCCACATCTAGAATATTTGCCCTCTGTGTCGCCAGGACACCCGCGACGGAGCAAAGACTTCCTGGATGATCGGAGATCATCACCTCGAACATACCGACCCTGCCGCTCTTCACGAGGCCTTTCCGGATGATCCGGTCAACGATTGTGAAATCAATATTCCCGCCGCTCAGAACGAGAACTACTCGCTTTCCTCGGAGCTGCTCCTTGTTTTCCAGCAGGGCAGCCAGCGTTACAGCGCCGGCCCCTTCTACAACCAGTTTTTTCCGTTCGAGAAAGAGGAGTATGGCTTGCGCAATGGAGTCCTCTCGGACTAGGATCATGTCGTCTACGCATGCGTTGATAACTTTGGATGTCCTCTCGCCGACCTTGCCGATAGCGATCCCGTCGGCAATCGTCGGAAGCGGGATCTGCTCGGTGATTTTTTTTTCGTTGAACGAAACGAAGGCAGAGGGAGCTGATTCTGTCTGAATACCGATCACCTTGGTTTTGGGGGAGATCGACTTGACCGCTGTCGCTATACCCGCGATAAGACCGCCACCACCCACAGGCACAAACAACGCTTCGATATCCTTCAGGTCATCGAGGATCTCCAGCCCGATGGTCCCCTGCCCTGACATGATCTCATCATCATCAAAGGCGTGTATAAATACGTGGCCCGGATGGGAAAGCGCATGGTCGAGGGCATCACTGAACTTTTCTCCGAAGAGGATCACATCAGCCCCATACCCCTGTGTTGCCTCCTGCTTGACGAGCGGCGCTGTGGTGGGCATTACGATCTTCGCGCTTTTCCCAAGCTTTTGAGCGGCAAAAGCCACTGCCTGAGCATGATTCCCCATTGAAGCCGCAATGACCAGGCCCTCGCGTACAGAGGTAAGCTTATGAAAAGCTCCCCGTACCTTGAAAGATCCTGTTTTCTGGAGGTTTTCAAGCTTCAGATAAACTTCGGCGCCGGAAAGCATGCTCAAGGAGTTTGAGTGTATCAGCGGCGTCTTATGGATGAACGGCTCAATGTTTTTCCGTGCATATTGGACGTTTGTCAGACTGATCATTATGAATCCTCATGGGGACACTGAAGATGAGTGACGTTTTGCCTTTTGCGGAATGGCAAGAATTTCAGGATATGCTGTAATTATAGCAAAGTCCCCGGAGAAAGCAGGGTGAGGAGGAAGGTTATGGGTGGCTTGCGGCTGAGGCGGACTGCCTCAAGAGACCGATGCTTTTGCGATGGCTAGCTGAGGGAGAGGCGTTAGGCTGACCTGGTAAAGGCCATTGTCTGTTGACAAGCCTTTACAACGAGAGTGACGCCAGGTCGTGGAAAACATCCTGACAATGCAAACGGATATTCGGCTCTTGATTGTTTCATCAGCTGCCTAGCACCAGTCTGACCTTATCGAGCAGGGCAGCAACGGCGAAAGGTTTTATGATGACGCTGGCCCCCTCCTCAAAGATTCCTTTCTTGTCAATAAGGTCTGCCGAATGTCCGTTGAGGAATATAGCTTTGATATCAGGATTCATTCTTTTTATTTCTTCATATGTCTCTTTACCGTTCTTCTTCGGCATTATCACGTCTAGAAGGAGTAGGCGGATCTTGTCCCTGTTCTCCCCGAATTTATTCAGGGCATCCTCCCCGTCCTCTGCCAGAATGACCGTATATCCGAATTCCTCCAGCATATCTTTAGCCAGCCGCCTGATGGCCTCATCATCTTCCGCCACAAGAATGGTTTTCCTACCCTCTTTGTCTGATATAACATGGGCCGATTTGTCTTCAGTAAGGTCAGCCTGGATGGCGGGCAGATAGATAGCGACTGTGGTGCCCTTGTCGACCTCGCTCATAACGTCGATGGTGCCTTTGTGCTGTTTAACTACGTCGCACGCCATTGCAAGTCCCAACCCCCTTCCAGCCTTCTCGGTCGTTAAGGAGGGATCAAATGTCCTTTGTCTGGTCTTTTCATCCATGCCGGCTCCCGAGTCCGCTATGGCAACCATGGCATATTTCCCTGGCTTGCCACAAGGATGGGTCATGGCAAACTCAGCGTCCAAATCGATGCTCTCGCTATGTATGTGCAGGGTACCGCCATTCGGCATTGCAGCACGTGCGCTGGTCGCGAGGTTCATCAGGACCTGCTCTATCAGCCCGGGATCAGCCTTGACCGTGACATCCTTGTCGGTCAGCGCCATCACAAGCTCAACCTCCTCACCGATCAGTCGCGTGAGGAATGGTCCCAGCTTTCTTACTATGTCGTTAAGGTTCACCGGCTTGGGATTCATGACCTGATTCCTGCTGTCTGCATGCAAACCCTGCGTGAGTTGCGCGGCGCTGTTTGCAGGGGAGAGGGTTTGATCGGCGTAATGCCTCAAGGGGTCACCAATCGGCGTCTTCATGTTCAGCAGGTTTCCATAGTCGACGATAGCGGTGAGGATATCATTAAACTCGCAAATAATACCTCTATCGAGCGTCCCTATGGATTCCGTCTTTTGTGCCTGCCTGAGTTGATCCTCCAGTTGTTTACGTTCCGAGATGTCCAAACCCACCCCTACAAGATACTGCTTGTGATCCATACTCACCCTCAATCCCGATAAAAAGAACGGTATAGCTTCCCCGCTCTTTGTCACCAGCCTCGCTTCCACCGTGGCCCTGCCCGCATCATATACTTCCTGCATGGCCTTGGCAACGACATCCCGGTCTTCACGGAAGAGGTCGAGCATGTTCATATGCATCAGCTCTTCTATGGAATAGCCGGTCAGTGCTTTCCCGTTGTCGTTCCATCGGATCAGTCTGCCGTCTGCATCGCAGATGTAGAATGTGCCGGGCAGGCTATCGATGATTGCATCAGAAAAGCGCTTCTCCTGAAGCAGCGCATCGCTTGTTCGCTTGCGCTCGGTGATGTCTATGCCTGTAGGAATTACGAAATCAACCGACCCGTTCGAAGAGAGCAGTGCAGTGCTCGACCACGCGATGAGCTTCCGGCTGCCGTCTTTGGCCACCCAGTGGTTCTCGTATTTGTTTGGGAACATCCCCGGGACAAGATTCTTAAATATTCCCCTGACCGCTTCGACCTGCTCCTGGGGCAAGAGGAAGTCCCAGACATATTTGCCCTGAACCTCTTCAAAGGTGTATCCAGAGACCTCCTCACAGGCCCGATTGAACTGAACGATCTTTCCCTGACGGTCGAGAACCAGAACCATCGAACCGACGGTCTCCAGAACCGCCGCAGTGAAATCCAGTTGTTTCCTGAGCATCTCCTCCGTCCGCTTCCGTTCGGTGACATCATGTAACGTCTCGACGACAACGGCCAACTCGCCTCTGCTGTCGTAGACAGGGGCCGCATTAAAAATAATATACCGGTCTTTTCCGTTTAAGTTCGGATGCCAGCCTTCCGCACGTAATCCGTTCGGGACGAAGACAGATCTCGTAAAGGACCCGTATAAGGAAGGGAGCTGCTCAAATGCACCATCAATTATGATATCCGCAAGGGTGGGTCTTTTCTGACCGTAAAACGCTTTCCAGTGGTTGTCGATTCCCACGACATCCATGGCGGGAATGCCGGTAAGCGCTTCACAGGCCCGGTTCCAGAGCACGACTTTGTGCTGAGCATTCAACACAAAAGTGGCCACGGAAGAATTTGCCACGAGATTCTCAGCATACATCCTCTGTTCGAGGATCTCCTCTTCCGCCTGTTTGCGCTCGGTTACATTGCGGGTGATCCCGAGCAAAGCGATTATTTCTTCCTTAACATTCCGCAGCGGGACAGCATGAGTCTCCAGCCAGAGACGTCGTCCCTTGATGCCCATCATCTCAAAGGTGAGAATCCCCGACTTACCCTCGAAGACTTCCTTGGTAATCGTTCTGAACGCGTCGCGGTATTCCGGTAGAACAAGGGGATATATAGATCTGCCTTTCACCTGATCGAGCGAATCCGCCTGGATCATGGAAAGTCCAGAGCGGTTCATCATGATCAAGGCGCCGTTTGCATCGATGAGTTTAATACATTCCGGCTGCGCCTCGATTACCGTCTGGAGAAACTTCTTGCTCTCGCTCAGCTCAGCCTCTATCGGCTTGCGGCCTGTGACATTATGGACCATGGAGAGGACGCCGACGACCTTCCCTGCCGCATCACGGAGCGGCGTGTTGCACCACTCGCATAGGATCTGATTTCCGTTTTTGCCGACGTTATGGTTTACCGAGGTTACCGACTCATCATCCCGCATAAGCTGTTCCCACATCTGATGGGCATCCGGAGGCACGATCAGATCATTGGCATGTTTTCCTCGTGCCTCCTCAGCCGACCATCCGAAGATCATCTCTGCCGCGGCGTTCCACCCCTGAACGCGGAATGAGCTGTCCCAGATAATGTATCCATGCGGCATGCGATTTGCGGTAAAGGACGCCACCTGATTTGCGGGACGGTTCTCTGCCGTACGGTCATGCGGTTTGTCTGTTTCCCTTGATCTACTTTGAGTCATTCGTTATTGGTCCTATAAAATACAGGGGTTTGCTCAGATGTATTGACAGGAACACATCGGATGATGTTCTGTTTGCAATTTTTGTTCCGATATTATATACTTCTTAAGTATAACATAAAAAATGCACCTTTTTCAGAGGATTTTATAGGTGTCGCATGGGGCATGAAACGATAACAAAGCCGCTGCGCGGCATTAATAAGGTCACTCGTCGGCATGAATTTCTGCAAAATAATCAAAACAATAGGAGACCATCAATCCTGGGAAGATTCTCCAACGAGGGAAGAGACTGCATCAAGGAATGATTCTCTTTCTCATAAGCCTAAACGGGAACGGAGCGAGAAGACTGACTGCCGCGATGATCCAGACCATGCTCCAGACGGCACCGGAGAACGTTCCGGCCGAAAATGCCCTGCAGATGTTCACCAGATGGTAGAGCGGCGTGAATACGGCGATGCTGGTGACAACGTGCGGCATGGTATCGAGCGGAAAAAAGATACCCGAGAAAAGGAACAGCGGTGTCATGAAGAGGGTATAAAAATAGCTGAACGAATCTATTCCCGGCACGATTGCGACAAAGATGATGGAAATCTCGGCGAAAATCAACCCGCACAGGAATGTAAGAGGGATAGCGAACACGATGAGGGAAGAGTCCACGAGGCCGAACAGGGCGATGACAATAGTGATCGTGATGCCGAATATCAAGCTTTTGGTTGCACCCCAGATCAGTTCTCCGGCTATGAGGTCGTCGAGGCTGACCGGCGTTGCAAGGATAGCATCGAAGGTCTTTTGGAACGTCATCCTGATGTACGTGCCGTAAGTGCATTCGTACACCGCCGCGAACATGGACGAAGAGGCGATGATGCCGGGCGCAATGAATTTTATGTACGGCTGACCGTGAATTTCCTTTACGAACGCACCGAGTCCAAGGCCCATGGCGACCAGGTAAAGGGCTGGCTCCGCGAAGTTGAGGGCAAAGCTCGTTTTATAGAGTTTGGTGTATACCGTCCAATGGCGCTGCCACACCCTGAATGCCCGCTTAATCTGCAAGACTCCTCCCGGTGAGTTTGAGATATACGTCTTCAAGATTACCGCCATGCGCCGCCATAAGGTTCTTCGGCGCGTCCACGGCAACGATCCTGCCCGAATCCATGATCGCCACCCTATCACACAGTTTTTCGGCCTCTTCCATGTAGTGGGTCGTAAGTAGGAGGGTGGTATTCCGGAACTTGAGATGGTTCAGCTTGTCCCACACCGCGCGTCTGCTGTGCGGGTCGAGGCCCGTCGTTGGCTCATCAAGGATCAGGAGGTCAGGATTGTTGACGAGGGCCCGGGCAAGCAGAAGCCGGTGTTTCATGCCGCCTGAAAGCTGTTCGATCTTGACGTTCGCCTTGTCCTGAATCTCAACGAAATCAAGGAGCACCCGTGCGAGGCGGACGGCGTCCTTTTTCCGGATGTCGAAATACCGCGCATATACGATCAGGTTCTCGAAGACGGAGAGGTCTGGGTCCAAGTTGTTGTCCTGAGGCATAACGCCGATGCGCGATTTTATCATACTCGGATTCCGGACCACATCCATACCGAAGACCGTGACCGATCCTGCAGTCGGCGGTAGAAAACAGGAAATAATGCGCATTACTGTCGTTTTGCCGGCACCGTTCGGACCGAGGAAACCGAAACACTCTCCCTCTCTGATCGAGAAGTCGACGCCATTGACGGCCCGAAGACCGCTATAGTCCTTGATGAGTCCCTGCGCGGTAACGATATCCACCGGTGATCCTTTGGCTTCTCTGCATAGCGCATGGCGCAGGGAGCTTTGCTCGCTGTTGCCTGCACCATGTACTAATCCACAGTCGCGGCGTTTCTGCCGGCAGCCTTGCTCTCGTACATCAGTTTGTCTACCCTCCTGATGATCGACGTCATCTCGTCACCCGGACGGGCAAGCGTTGCCCCGAGAGAAATGGTGACACGGAGGCCCGGTGCGGCTGGAATACTCGATTGCTCCACAAGCACGCGAAACCGGTTTACCGTTGCGAGAAGTTCGTCCCGGTTGACGTTTGCGATTACCGCGAGGAATTCTTCTCCGCCCCAGCGGCCGACGAGATCGAAGAAACGCACACTGTTCTGAAGCGTCTTCGCTACCATCCTCAGCACCTCATCTCCGATATCATGCCCATACCGGTCGTTGACGTCTTTAAAACGGTCGATATCGATGAAAACGACTCCGACGGGCCAATTATACCGCTGCAGTTCCTCGAACCGGGCGTTCAGCGTTATTTCCGCATATCGCCGGTTTGCCAGTCCTGTAAGCGGATCGATGTACGCAAGCCGCTCAAACTCCGCGATCCGTTCGAGCGCTGTCGCGGCAGGCGTATTATCGGTAAAGATCTCGATTCCGCCTGTGATTGTGCCGTGGTCGTCGCGGATCGGGGCCACACGCACGGTAATGGGGACACGATGCCCGTCTTTGTGATGAAGAAAGACTTCCGTGCTCCGCTCGGCGCCGTCTGCCATGGTGTCCGTGAGCGGACATCCTGCCGTGCACAGGACATTCCCCCCCTTGTCAACATGCATAAGGATATTGTCCGAGCACCGCTTCCCAATTACCTCGTCGTTCGTATATCCCGTGATCCGCTCAGCGCCCCTGTTCCAGTAGGTTATTCTCCGGTCCTTGTCCACGAAGTAAACACCGTCGTACAGGTTATCGAGGAGCATTTTATAGAATCCGTCATCAGCCTTCATGGCGAATACCTTCCAGCGCGCTCAGAATCCGCTCCACTTTGTCCCTGATGTGCATACTCTTCCCCTGGAGGTGTTCCGACTCAAGTGCTTCACGCCGTGCTTGCGCTAGTTCCCGTTCAAGCTCACTGATGCGCTTGGTGAGGGCTCGGTTCTGTCGCAGGAGGGCCTGCACTCTTTTTTCCACCTCAGCAAATCTGGATTCGAGGTCATTCAAATCGTTTTCCTCTCGATTTTCATTGCGAAATCCGATACCCGAATACGCGGCACGCTGGAACAAAAAAGGCTTGAGCCGCGACGGCCATGGGCCACGCTGAAGCGCAACGTAAACGAAGTTTTCCTTAGCGTCCATGGCGTCATTGCGGTTAATTTTCTAGACCTTCACGGCGTCCGAACCTCGCCGTCCCTGACCATGGACCCCATGTTTTTTTCAGGGTTTGCCGGGGCAAGAGACGTCGTCAGGCTTGTCTTGCCGTAGATCCGTTTGTACTCCGCATAGTTCCGGAGCACTTTCTTGACGTAACCTCTGGTCTCGGAGAATGGGATGGATTCAACGAACTCATCCCACTCCGTGCCGCTGCCGGTTCTGCTAAGCCATGTAGTGACCGCATCGGGACCGGCATTGTATGCCGCGGCAACAAAGAGCGGATCACCTTTAAACCGTTTCATGAGGTGGCCTATGTACCAAGTACCGAGGTTAATAGCCGTATCCGTGTCAAAGAGCTTGGATTCATTGAATCCCTTCATCCTGATGCTCTGGGCTATCCATTCACCGGTTGTTGGCATTACCTGCATCACACCACGTGCGCCGGCCGGCGAGAGCGCCTCGGCATGGAACTGGCTCTCTTCGCGGACGATGGCCGCCACAAAATATGGGTCTTGGCCGTATTTGCGCGAATAGGTAACAATGCTATCCCAGTAGCCCTGCGGATAGGCGAGCAGCCAGAAATCCTCTGGCGTTTCCCGTGCAGCGCCGTCGAGATACGGCTCATAGTTCTTGAGTATGAGGATCAAAGATCGGTAATAATCCCCGAGCTCAAAGAACGTCTTGCTCAGGCCGAGGAGCGCACCGCGCTTCCGAGGTAGCTTGTCCTGAAGCGACCAAAGCTCTGCTGCCGCTTCCTTCTTCATGTCGAGATACATTAGCTCGAGCGATTTTTTGAAAGACGGCTCAGCCGACAGCATCTTAAGCGCCTCTGCGGTCCAGATTGGCGGACCGTCATCTGTCTCGAACGAGATCATGTGATCGCCAGCATCAGCGTTTTCAGGGATATCGTTCACCCCCGTGTCCATCGTGCTCACTGCAGCAAGAACTGGAAGTTCAATGCTCAACAACCGTTCTGATGCGCGGTACCCGTAGTAGGTATAGGGGGCCTTCTTGATGACCCTTCCGTAATACGCCGCTGCCCTCGATGTGTCACCCCTTCTTTCCGCCGCCCTCCCCTGCCAGTAGCGCGCTTGGTTTACGAGGAAAGATCGGGGATATCGAACGATTAGCTCCTGAAAGTTCTGCTCGGCCCTCTTATAATCTCCCGCAATATAGTATGCCCATGCCTTCCACCAGATCGCACTGTCTGCAAATTTGCTCCCGGGGTATTCTGCTGCCAGCCGTCCGTAGAACGTCAGAGACTTCTTCATATCATTCGCTTCGCGATAGATATTCCCCAAGTTGAAGAGCGCGTCATCAGCCCACTCGCTCTCTAAGCAACAATCGAGAACTTTTTGAAATGCCTTGACCCCCTTTTCTCGGTCGCCGAGCTTGCTGTACGACTTCCCGATCCAATACAGCGCTTCGGGAACCCGCTGGTCATGGGGATACTCATTCACCATTTTCTCGAGCGTTGCGGCCGCCTCTTGACGTCTGCCTAGGTTAAACAGGATGATCCCGGTCCGGAGGAGGATTTCGGGGCTGTTTAGGTTCTGAGGATCCGTTGCCAGGAGCTTTGTGAATGTCTCCACTGCCTTATCATACTGGTTAGTGCGGACGAGATTTTGTCCCCGCTCGTACAATTCATCAGGGGTGAGTTCAGGGACGTCGATGCCTCCTGACCTGAGATCGGCAAGCGCTCTTTCGACTTCCTGGTCAGTGGAGTTCCCGGGATATTTGATCAAGACGTCCTGGTATGCACGCACTGCCTGCATCAGCTCGGCCTCTGCCGTCAGTGCTCTGCCGAGGCCGATACCGGCATCAGGAGAATATTCAGAACGGGGATTGTCTTGAAGAAATTTTTCAAAGGACTCGGACGCCGTGGCGTATGCATAGGACTCGAGAAGGGCCAGGGCCCGCCGATAGGCTGAACGGACGGCCAGGACGGTTTTGGGATACTGCTGAGTCACCAGCTGATAGAGTGCCGCCGCTTCGGTATACCGCGCATTAGCAAAATGGTAGTCCGCGAGGATTGAAAGAGCGTAATCGGCCAATTCTGGATACTCGGCCTGCACACGGAGCATGGCTGCATCTGCTTCGGCAGGCCTGTCTAGTTGGATAAGCGCCTGCTCAGTCAGGAACAGCGACCGTCTGTACCAGGGGGTGCCCGGATACTGCTCTGTTACCTGTCGAGAGATGAAAAGTGCGGCATCGCCATTGCCAGCCTTGTACGCATCAATTGCATATTTCAGGCCCTGCTCAGGATCGGATATGGATGCGGGTTTGGGTGCAGGACGAGGCGGGACAGCTTCGGTAGCGCTTGGAAGAGTGGCCACCCTCTGCGCAGCACACGATGTCGACGCAAGGAGTGCAAATACGAAGATGATCTTTTTTGCAAAGTGCATGGGCATTCCGTTACGGATAGTCTGGTTCCTCATACAGTGATCTGTACTTGTCATATAATATAGGGAGCGGATAGGCATGTCAATAGGAGTTGTTGTGGATGAATAGTAGGGCGACATGACGGCAATTGTGCAGCAGTAGATATGTCTTAGTCCTTTTTCAAAAAGCGAGGAAGCTGTTTACGAGCAGTAGTGAGCCGGAGGGAAAAGCGTCCTTCAGGAGAGATGACTGTATCAGAATTTTCCAAAGCAGGTGGCGTGTCAGGGCTGTATACAAGCATATGGAAGGCGATGGAAGTAACCGGCTTGTCAGGGAGCGGCAACCGCTCCATCTCGGACACGAACTCGATCCATAGGTCCGCCATCCGGATCTGCACGTCGACATCCTGGCTGGCAAGGTACTCAGCGACGGTACGTGAAGGTGATGGAGCGAGGCCGCTGCAGATGTTCAGTTCGGGTCGGACTATGTGAGATCGCCCGCTGTCGAACACCCTGCCGAGCGGGTATAGTCGGCACGCGAGCGGCCGTGCCCGGTAGACGCGGCACCCTGTTGCAGACCAGAAATGGCAGGCTGGATCCCGCGGCAGCATTACGAGAGGGAATCCATTCGCGCGGTCCGTCTCCACAATATCGAGCAGGTCTTCGTAGGTCATGCCGCTTTCCCGGCAGATCAGGGCAATTTCATAAGGATTGAGGATGATCGGTGCGCTCTTCGTACAGCAGTTTGAACTGCAGCCGCGGGTTCCGCAGGACAGCTGAAGCAGTTGGGATTCGGTGATCACCGCTGCATCGGCCCCTGCAACTTTGATGGAAAATGTAGGTTGATGAGACGTCATGGTTCAAATAGAAAAAACCCTTCTTGGACACAGATAAACGGAGATGCGCGATGCTAAACCGTCTTAAAAAATGAAAGAAGATTAACTCCTCTGCTCAAGATTTCAATCTGCATTTTCAGCGTAATTCTGTGTCCTCATGAAGATACTGCTTTGCTCTACTTACTTCGATATCAATTGTCCGCCGGACTTGCTATGCCACACAACGAGGATCGGGCTGGCAACAAACACCGACGAATAGGTACCGACGACCACACCCATGAGGAGCGCGATGGAGAAGTCATGCAGCACATCGCCGCCGAAGAAGACGAGCGGAATGAGCACAAGCACCACGGTGAGGGACGTAATGATCGTCCTCGAGAGCACCTCGTTGATGCTGGTATTAACGAGCTTGGGCAGGGGGTCCCGCCGGTTCCGCTTGAGGTTCTCCCTGATTCGATCGAAGACAACCACGGTATCTGTCAGCGAGTAGCCTGCGAGTGTAAGAAGCGCAGTGATAATGAGGAGGTTGATCTCCCGGTGCAGGACGTAGAAGATGCCGAGCACTGCCAGCACGTCGTGCAGGGTCGCGATGGCAGCGGCCACACCGAACCGGAACTCGAAGCGGAAGGCAATGTAGATGATGATCGCAATGAGCGAGACCGTTATTGCCACGAGTGCATCTCGCTGAAGCGCTTTGCCGATCACCGGTCCGATCTCCACGATGCTATCGACATCGAAAGGATTGCTCGGGAACTCCTGTTTGAACAGGGTCTGGACCTTGTCCGATGTACCTTCGGACTCCCGAAGCCTGATCAGGAGTTTGTTACCCCCCTCACCTACTTCCTGGATCGTCGCTCCCTGGAACCCGTTCCTTTCGAGTGCTGCGCGCGCCTTGTCGATCGGCGGGTGCTCCTTGAAACTGAGCTGCACTGTAGTGCCACCTATGAAGTCGATGCCGAGGTTCGCCTTGGCCCGGCCGATCTGTATCAGGCCCACGATCCCGAGTGTGATGAGCAGCGCGGACACAGTAAAAGAGATGTTTTTCCATCCCATAAAGTCGATGTTGGTCTTATGCAAGATTTGAAGCATTGTCTCCTCCAGAGAACTTATTAAATTTCCAATTAGCCGCAGGCTCGCTGAGATCGAAGAGTTTTAAATCGAATTCTAAATTCCGCATCGTTTTCTCTGCACACCCTGCCGTATATGATTTATTTAAATACTTAACTTCTCCAGCTTCCACTTGGAATTGATGATATCAAATATCACCTTGGTGCCCACCAGGGCGGAATAGAGGTTGATGATAATACCGAGACTGAGCGAAACGGCGAATCCCTTGATCGGACCCGTTCCGAACAGGAAGAGCGCCGCTGCCGTAATGAGCGTGGTCACGTGCGAGTCGAGGATCGTTAGGAACGCCTTGTCGTATCCGGAGTCAACCGCGGGCCTCGGCTGCTTGCCTGCACGGATCTCTTCCCTGATACGTTCGAACATAAGCACGTTCGAGTCCACACCCATTCCGATGGTAAGGATGATGCCTGCGATACCCGGCAGCGTGAGCGTTGCATTCAGAAGCGCCATCGCGCCTAGCAGCAGGACTAGGTTCAGAACAATAGCATAGTCCGCGATGAGTCCCGCCATTCGGTAGTAGATGACCATGAAGAGAATGACGACCAGGCCGCCGATTAACGCGGAACGAACACCCGCATTGATGGAGTCCTGGCCAAGCGAGGGACCGACGGTCACGTTCTGTATGATCTTGACGGGGGCTGGAAGAGATTCGCGTAGTACGATCGCGAGCTTCGCGGCCTCGTCATGCGTAAAGTTCCCGGTAATCTGGGCGTTGCCGCCACTGATCCGGTCCTGAATCCTCGGAGCGGAATGGACCACACCGTCGAGAACAATGGCAAGCTGCTTGCCGACATTCTCGCCGGTTACCCGATCAAAGATTTTGGCACCTTCGCTGTCAAACGAGATGGACACCGCTGGCTTGTTGTACTGGTCGATTCCAACCTTTGCTTCCTTCAGCCGATCGCCGGTCAGGAGCGTCTTCTTGTAGAGCAGAATTGGCTGTTTCACGATCTTGCCGACCTCATTTTCACGCTCTTCGTAGAGAATCTCCGTTCCCTCCGGCGGCTTGCCAGCTAGTGCCTTCTGGAAATCGGCGGGGTCGGAGTCAACGAGCTTGAACTCAAGTCTCCCCGCAGTCTTGATGAACGCAATGGCCTCCTGCGGATTCTTTACACCCGGAAGCTGGAGCGCAATCTGGTCCTGCTCCTGTTTGTATATGGCGGGTTCTGCCACACCGTACTTGTCCACTCTCCGGCGGGTCCGTTCAAGGGCCTGCGTCACAGCCCATTCCTTGAGGCGCTTCACCTCAGCGGGCTTAAGACTGTATGTGAGCTCTCCCTTTGTCATCGATTTTAAATCAAGAATGGCATAACTTTCCTTGACAAGGTTCTCTACCTTTTCTTCAAGAGGCTCCGCGAATTTTGCGACAATGTCCTGACTTGCTCTGCTGAATGCAACCGAGAGTCCCTGCGATGCGGCCGTGGTCTGAAGGTCAGCAACGATGTTATCCGCCGAGGATTCCACTGCCTTGTCGGTCTCTACTTGCATCACAACATGGCTGCCGCCCCTGAGGTCGAGGCCGAGCGAAATCTTTGGAACGCTTTGGTGCCACCACTCCGGCAGCTGAGTCGTAAGAGGAGTGGACGGCAGGAACAAAAACAGTGCTATGAGAACCGAGAGTGCTATTAGCCCCACCCTCCATTGAATGCTCTTTTTCATAATAGGATCGCCTCCTGCAGAATTCTTGAATTGCTGAATTGTATCACAGCGCTCTGGAGAATAAATCTAAGCCCTTCTATCTCTTAATCCTAAACATATTCAACAATAAAATGCCCGGACGTCCTAAACTTGGATCATTCAAATTTATTTAGGATTTCGGTATAAGAATTTATAACTCCGCTGCGTCATCAGTGGTGAAAATGCTTTTCGTTTTTTACTCTTTCGATTTTTCTCTTTCCGTTACCACAGCGGCAACCGAGCTACGCGTGACCTTTACCTTTGTACCTTCGGCGATCTTGACGGTCAGCGTATCAGGAGTCACAGCCTCTACCGTACCATAGATTCCGCCGGATGTGATGATTTCGTCACCCTTCTTGAGTTCCTCCACCATTTTCTTATGCTCCTTCATCTTCTTCTGCTGGGGCCGGATGAGGATGAAGTAGAAGATGGCGAAGATGACGACCATCATGATGATACCCGATGCACCGCCGCCTCCCTGAGCGGCCGCGTCCCCCGGCGCTCCCATTGCATATGCCGTTTCGATAAACATGGTGAACCTCCTTTAAATATAAGTGCGATGTACGATGCAGGATTTATGAAAGTCGCCATGCATCACGGATCATGCATCAGCATTTTCCCTCTTGGACAAAAACTCTTTTTTAAATTCCTGAAACTTTCCCTGTTCGATACTCGCCCTGACGTTACGCATCAGATCGAGGTAGAAATACAAATTGTGGATTGTGCCAAGCCTGAGCGCCAGCACCTCGCCTGCATTGAACAAGTGCCGCAGATACGCCCGAGTAAAGTTCCTGCACGTGTAGCACCCGCATTCCGAATCGATCGGCTGTTTGGCCCCCTCGTACTGGGCGTTCCGAATCACCACCTTGCCGGAGGAAGTGAAGAACGTCCCGTTCCTCGCATTCCGCGTCGGCATTACGCAGTCGAACATGTCGATGCCGCGTTCGACACCTTCCACAAGGTCCTCGGGTGTACCGACACCCATGAGATACCGAGGTTTGTCCTCAGGCAGCGACGGCACCGACGTTTCGATCATCTCGTACATCACGGGCTTGGTCTCTCCCACGGACAGGCCGCCCACGGCATAACCGTCGAACCCGACGTCCACGAGTGCTTCGGCGGACCGCTTGCGAAGCTCGGGATACATCCCTCCCTGTACGATGCCGAAGAGCGCCTGGCCTGCATTCTTTTTCGCATCACGGCAGCGTTTCGCCCACCGCAGGGTGCGCTCCAGCGACTCCCGCGCATAATCGTGAGTCGCAGGAAAAGGGATACATTCATCGAAGGTCATGATGATGTCGGCGCCGAGCGCTTCCTGGATCTCGATGGCGTACTCGGGCGTAACGAAATGCTTGGCCCCGCCGTCGATATGTGACTGAAATGTTACACCTTCTTCGGAGATCTTCCTCAGTTCCGCAAGGCTGAAGACCTGGAACCCTCCGCTGTCCGTCAGAACGGGCCGCTCCCAGCCCATGAAACGGTGGAGCCCGCCGAATTCCTTTATCAACTCATGCCCCGGCCTCAGGAACAAGTGATACGTATTCGATAGGATGATCTCCGCTCCGATACTCACGAGATCGTCGGGCGAGAGCGTTTTCACCGTAGCCTGCGTGCCAACGGGCATGAACACCGGTGTGTGAATCTCGCCATGATCGGTCGTGATTTTCCCCAGCCGGGCGGAAGAGGCCTTGTCCTTTTTTATCAAAGAAAAACTAAACGTCATTATTTAATTTCGGGCTGCTGGTTGCGGATTGCGGGATGAATGCAGCAATGAATTTAATTAAATCCGAAATCTGCAATCCGAAATCACTACATTCTCTCCGGAGCATTTACTCCTAATATCTTGAGCGCGCTCTGGATCACCGTCTTTACTTGCTTCAGCAGAAAGAGCTTGGAGCCGGTCCGGGACGCGTCCTCGGTGATCACCCGGTGCTTGAAGTAGTAGTTATGGAGCAAGCCGGCTAGGTCCTGAAGATAAAACGTCAGCCGATGCGGCTCGTATGCCAGAGCAGCCTCTTCGACTATCTCTGGATATTTCGCCAGCGCCTTGATGATGTTCTGCTCCTCCTCAAGATCGAGGAGCGATAGGTCCACCCTCTCTTTTGATGGAACAACGATTCCCCGCGACTCGGCCTCGCGGAACAGGCTCGCGAGCCGCGCGTGCGCATACTGCACATAGTATACCGGATTTTCCCGGGACTGTTCCTTGGCAACGTCGAGGTCAAAATCCAGGTGGCTGTCAGGACGGCGCGTAAGGAATATGTAACGAGCGGCATCACTGCCCACTTCTTGCACCACATCCCGGAGCGTCACGAAGTCCCCTGCCCGCTTGGACATAGGCACGGGCTGGCCATGTCTCAGGATCGCCACAAGCTGGACGAGCAGCACATGGAGCGAATCCTTTGGATGGCCGAAGGCCTGGATGACGGCCTGCACGCGGGGGATGTAACCGTGATGGTCCGCGCCCCAGATATTCACGAGCTGCGTGAACCCACGTGCAAGTTTGTTACGGTGATAGGCGATATCCGTGGCGAGGTAGGTATACTCGCCATCTTTCTTGATAATTACTCGATCTTTATCGTCCCCAAAGGCTGTAGCCCGCAGCCAGAGGGCACCATCCCTTTCATATGCAAAACCACGCTCCTTAAGTTCCTCGATAGACGTCTGAACAGATTCATCGGCCAGTAGGCTTTTTTCACTGAACCAGATGTCGAACCGTACCCCGAATGCTTCGAGGTCATTTTTGATGTCCGCGAGCATCTGATCTTTGCTAAAATTCGCAATATCCTCATCGCTAAATGGTATTCTGAATCCTGCTGATGCACCTGCAGCGCCTTCCTCATCGGCGGTTTCGCTATTTTTTGCTTGAAATCCTTCAGTAACCGGTAATGATGTTTTTGTGGAATATGTCGCAGGTATACCGCTGTCCAAACTCTCCGCGATTTCTTTAATGTACTCTCCGTGATACCCATCTTCGGGAAAAGCAACAACTTGCCCGTGGCTTTCCAGATATCGCGCTTTGACCGAATCCTTTAGCAGTTTCATCTGCCGGCCCGCGTCGTTGATATAAAACTCCCTCTGAACGTCGTAGCCAACTGCGCTAAGAAGGTTCGCGAGCGCATCGCCGATAGCTGCCCCCCGGCCGTGGCCCACGTGGAGAGGCCCCGTAGGATTGGCACTGACAAATTCCACAAGGACCCGTTCTCCCTTGCCGATGTCCGTCAGGCCGTATCGTGCTCCTTCCGTGTCAATGTCAAAGATCGTCTTCTTCCAGCGGTCCTGCCTGAAGAAAAAATTGATGAATCCCGGACCGGCGATCTCGGTCTTTTGGATGATGCGGTCCCGGTCTTCAATGTTCCTGATGATGATCTCTGCAATATCCCGCGGCGGCTTGGACTCGGGTTTCGCCATTGTCATGGCGAGCGTAGTGGCCAGATCACCATGGCTCTTTTCCCTCGGGGAATCGAGCGTAATAGCCGGCAACGTTTCGAGTTTGAGTTCACCCTTTTCTTTGGCCCGGGTGAGGGCATGGAGCAAAATCTCTGTCAGGGTTTGTTTCATTGATTATGAGCGCTTATTCTCGCTGTTTACAAGTGTGAAAGTATATCGTATCCTTGAAAAAAGTCAATAAAATAATCCCTTTACTTACTACGTACAGTGTGGTATTTTTAGAACGTAAGCTCAGGAGCAGATATGTGGATACAGATGAACGTCAATACCATTCTGTTCGACAGCAGGAACAGTAGTTATATCGTTGTATTGAAGGATGAAACAGGCAAGAAGATCCTGCCCATCTGGATAGGGGCGGCGGAAGGCAATTCCATAGCGCTAGCCATGAGCAATGTCAAGGCCGCCCGTCCTCTCACCCATGACCTCATCGTCAGCATCTTTGACCGGCTCGAGATCGAAATCGCTCGTGTGGTCATCAGCGATCTGATCGACAACACTTTCTACGCCTCGCTCTATCTTCTCCATAACAACAAGGAATTCCACATCGATTCGAGGCCAAGCGACGCCATCGCGATCGCCATACGCATCGGTGCGCCCGTGTTCGTGGAAGAAGAAGTGCTCGCCAAGCAGGACCAGTCTACGATCGACACGTGGATGAAGAACCTCGGCGAGGGCGGCAGCACGGAGTATAATGCGTAGCATTTAAAGCGGCAGGTGCCGGTTAAATATCATCGGAAAATGACAATTGGAAATCAGAAATTGTAAGAGGTGAGAAGACTCTTTCCTTAATTCCGCAATCCACATTCCGAATTTTTTCTATATCCCCCACCTTGGCGACAGATCGTTCTCGATCCCCATACTGTCCAGCACTCTTCCTGCGATGAAGTCCACCATGTCCGAAACCCGCTTGGGATGATGGTAGAAAGCAGGCATGGCCGGTATGATGTGACACCCGAGCTCTGCCAGGGTAAGCATGTTCTTGAGATGTATGGCGGACAATGGTGTCTCGCGTGGCACGATGATAAGCTTCCTCTTTTCCTTCAGCGTCACATCGGCGGCGCGTTCGATGAGATTCGATGCGAAGCCGTTGGCTATGGATGCGAGCGTCTTCATGGAGCAGGGGATCACGACCATGGCGTCTACCTTGACCGAACCGCTCGCGATTGGCGCATACATGTAACTCTCATCAAAGTAGGCGATCTGTCCTTCCTTGGCTTCAAAGTGCTTCTCGAGGCCATACTGAATTTCGGTTTCCGAGCCCTTAAGCAGCAGGTCCGTCTCGTCGCTCATGATCGACAGTCCATCACCTGAGATCGTAAGATAGACGGAATGCCCGCCCTTCATCAATACCTGGAGCAGCCGATGGGCATAAGGTGCTCCTGACGCACCGGTAATCGCTACGGTATAGGTCGCCATGGGTTCTCCCCTTTCTTTTTAGCCGTGGAGGAACTGATAGTAGAAAGTTCAAAATCTCATGCACAAAATTGTTGATGAATTTCAAGTGCCAACAACCATAATTTTGGAATCTGATCTTTGAAGCTAATTAGGATTTCTGGTTTGTATTTTTTTTAGTGGTCTTTGTTTGTCTTTCCTGGTTTCCTGATCGTAAGAATTGAGAGCATCACGCTTGCCAGCAGCGCGAAGCCCGCGCCCATAGCGAAGGCCGCGGTTGAGCCGAATTTTTGCCAGACCAGTCCGAAAAGGAGCGACGCAGGGAAAGCTCCAATCCCTATCGTCATGTGGTAGAGACCGAAAGCCGAGCCGCGCAGATGCGTCGGCGCGAAGTCGGCAACAAGTGCTTTCTCAACTCCCTCAGTCAAACCGAAATAAATACCGTACACCGCGAAGAGCACCCATGCGTGCCAATGCTGGCTCGCTATGCCAAAACCGGCGTACACGAGCGCGTACACGATCCACCCGGTAACTATCACCTTCTTCCTGCCGATGCTATCGGAGATAATACCCCCAGGGATCGAGAAACCCATTTTGACAATATGAAGCACGACCCAGATCGTGGGAAGGAGCGTTACAGGAACACCGAGTTGCTGGGCACGAAGAAGCAGGAACGCATCTGCTGAGTTCCCGAGCGTGAATACGAGGATAATCCCGAGGTATTTGCGGAAACCGGTCGACATCTCAGCCCAGGAAGACCTGAAATTGAACGTTGCCGACTGAGCGACGGGGGGGCCTTCGGCCTGCTTTTCTTTGAGCCCGAAGATGAGCGTGAGCACGGCGAGGAGACCAGGAATAAAGGATAGCAGGAATATTGTCTTGATATTATCGTGGTACACGAAGAGCAGCGCTGTTGCCGCGAGAGGCCCTATGATGGCACCGCCGTGGTCCATCGCACGGTGAAAACCGAATGCTTTTCCCCGGAACTCGGCGGATGTCGAATCTGCGATGATGGCATCACGGGGTGATGTCCTCAATCCCTTGCCCACGCGGTCGGAAAAGCGTAACGCAAGCACATGGATCCATGACGTCGAAAAAGCGATAATCGGCCGGATGACGTTTGAGATGGCATAACCTGCAACGATCCAGCCCTTGCGCTGCTTCACCCGGTCAGAGAGATAGCCTGAGTAGAGCTTGAGCAGCGAAGCAGTTGCTTCAGCAATGCCTTCGACCACGCCGAGGGCCGCCGGACCGGCGCCAAGCACAGCCGTGAGAAACGCCGGCAGGAGCGGGTAGATCATCTCCGATGCACCGTCGTTTAAAAGGCTTACAAAACCAAGGATAACGACGTTTTTGGTAAGTCCCCTGCCCCAGCCGGGGGTAGCGGCTTTCGTCTCAGGAGTCATGCCAAAAGACTCTACCTGATTTGAGGTTTTTTTTCAAGCAAACAATAAGAGCTTACAAAAGGACATCGAGGAGCGTGAATACGAAGATCGTTATGCTGATGTAGCCGTTCATATTGAAGAAAGCCAGGTTCAGCTTCGAGAGGTCATCCTCCTTCACCAGGCTGTGTTCGTAGACGATAAGAAACAAGGCAATAAGAATACCAGTGATATAAAGCCAACCGAGAGAAAGCAGTGAAGCCAGCCAGAAGAGTGCTGCCATGGTTGTCGCATGAGAAGCCCGGGAGATCCAGAGGGCGCGGCTTATTCCGAAACGTTGGGGGATAGAATGGAGTCCAGCCTTCCGATCGAACTCTATGTCCTGAAGCGCGTAAAGTATGTCGAACCCGAGAAGCCAGAACAAGACTGCGCCTCCGAGCACCAGCGCAGAGGATTCGATCTTCCCTGAGACAGCTATCCATGAGCCGATCGGGGCCAGACAGATGGCCAGGCCCAGAAACACGTGCGACAGAAACGTGAAACGTTTGGTATAGGAATAGAAAAATACGACGGCAAGCGCCATAGGCGAGAGATAAAAAGAGAGGGGGTTCAACATGTAGGCAGCGAATATGAGTATCGTAGACGACACCGCAGTAAAGACGACCACCTGGAGCGGAGTAACCAACTTCCTGGGAAGTGCTCGCTCTTTGGTCCGGGGATTCGCAGCATCGAATTTCCGGTCCGCCCAGCGGTTGAACCCCATCGCCGCAGAGCGTGCACCGACCATGGCAACAGTTATCCAGAGGACCGTTCGCCACGATGGGAGCCCCTTTGCCGCCAGAAGTGCGCCGGTGAAGGCAAAAGGAAGCGCAAAAACGGTATGCTCAAATTTGATCATTTCGAGGATGATTTTTATTCTATTCAGCATAGTCATTTCCATTTCCCTTGAGAAAAAACTTAAGGAAAACGGGAGAAACGGCGAAGGATCCCGTTTCACAATTTATTCTTTCCCCCTTCTCCGTTTTATCTTATTGTTTAACGGTCATTTTCTTTTCCCACTCTTCAATCTTTTTCTTGATCTCCGGCATGGCCTTCTGCGTCGCCTCGATGCCCGCCTCCATGCACCGCTTCTTCTGGGTGAAGTCGAATGTCCCCACGCTCCCTACAGCAGGAGTGATAAGAACATCGGCATCTTTCTTTTTATACTTAGTGTTCTCGCTCGTTATGATTGTAATAGCCTGGAGCACCACATCAACAACGTTCGTGATGTTGAAATTTACAACGTTCTCGCTGATGTCCACGGCAATCACGATGTCTGCACCTTTCTCCCTGGCAACGGAGATCGGAATATTGTCCACTACACCTCCATCTACAAGGAGCCTACCCTGATCGTCTACCGGGTTGAACACGCCGGGAATCGCACTACTCGCTCGCACCGCCCTGGCCACGGGCCCGTGATCGATCACTACGCGTATACCCCGGTTCAAATCCGTCGCGACCGCGGCAAATGGCAGTTTGAGGTTTTCTATGTTCGCAACCGGTACTTTGTTTTTCACAAACTCTTCCAGTTTATCACCTTTTACCGGTCCCATGCCTGTGATCGTGGAAAGGATCGCATAATCGAGGATGTTGTCCTTTTCGAGCGAAAAGGCGGTCCATTCAAGCTCAAAGCTGTTCAGGTTACTGGCATAGATCGCACCGATGAGGCTGCCCACGCTCGTTCCGACAATCATGTCGATCGGGACCTTCTCCTGTTCAAGCACGCGGATCACGCCGACGTGGGCGAACCCACGTGCCGCTCCGCCTCCCAGCACAAGCGCGATCTTCGGCCGCGCTGCCCCGGCGACCGGAGGACCTTGTACCGACGCGCATGAGGCAAAAAGTGACAACAGGATGACCGCAAGCAGCAGTTTTATGGGTTTCATATTTTACTTCTCCCAGACAGAGGGAAAATGGCACCATCGTCTTTGAGTCCGGCCCTCTATCTCGCCTTCAGCAATTTCTCGACTTCTTCATGTAACCTTTTCACGATCTCATCGTAATCTTTGCCGCCGGGATAGAGCGGATTCCCAACAGAAATCCTGACCTTGACCGGTTTTGGAAAAAACTTGCCTGACGGCAGCATTTCATACGTGCCTGTGATGGCGACCGGGATGAGCGGTATGTTCAGCTCCTTTGCGATAATGCCCACGCCTTTCTTGAACTCTTTGATGTTTCCGTCGCGCGAGCGCGCGCCTTCAGGGAACACGCAGAGGATTCTGCCCTGGCGAAGCACGTACGCTGATAATTGCATGGCGCTATAAAGCCTGGTTTCCATATCCACGGGGATCACCTGGAGAAGTTTCGCTATCCTGGATGTAACGGGACCGCCGAAGTACTCGGTTGCGCCTAGGAAGAAGTTCTGTGAACCAATCCGCCACGGCATCACTGCCATGATCGATGGCCCGTCGGCAAGGCTCATGTGGTTTGGTGCGATGATATACGGACCTTGCGCAGGCAACTTCTCGAGACCACGCACTGAAATACGGCAGTAGAGCTTTAGCATGATGTAGAGTATGAGCTTGATCGCATATCTGCCGATATCGCAGAGCGGACCGGAGTCTATCTTGAGCTTCTGCTTCATCTCCTCTGACGGCTCTTGAGTCAGGATCTCTGCCCACGACAGGCGGATCTGTTCCCCTGTCTTCACCTGACTCGATGCTATCAGTTCCTGGAGCTTGAGCACAACATCCTTGACCGTGAATACTTCAGATCCGAAGGGCTCTGGCAGGCTGATGCCAAAGGACTTCTCGATGCTTACCACCAGTTCCACCCGCGCGAGCGAATCGAGGCCAAGGTCAAGTTCCAGATTGTCATCGGGCACAATCTTCTTCTTGGCAGAGAACGGCTCCAAGCAGGCCAGCAGCCTTTTCGCAAAAGGGCTTGATAGAAGGTCTGCGTCGATATTGGCAACAGGCTTTTCCGCCAGCTCCCCGCCCCCCTGATAGAGCTCCGTCACCATGCTCCGCCGGATCTTGCCGAGCCGGGTAACCGGCAGGGGGTCCTTGAATATCTTGAGCCCCGTGATACGTTTGTACGACGGTAGGTCCTTGGCCAAGTCTTCCAGCTGCAAGGCAATGGTCTCGCGCGAGTTAGATAGGGTCATCTTTCTCAGATAATCGAAATCCGGGACCACGGCGGCCTCGATTCCGCGCTCCCCCTGGATCAGGCAGATCTCCTTTATGGAGGGGATCTGTTTATAGAACTGCTCGAGCTCATCAGGGAATATCTTCTTCCCTGTCGCAAGCACGATCATCTCCTTGGACCTGCCGGTAATGAAGAAATAGCCTCCCCTGTCTCGGTATCCGAGGTCGCCCGTGTAAAACCAGCCTTCCCGGATGACCTCTGCGGTCTCCTGCGGTTTCTTGTAGTATCCGAGCATGACATTCGGCCCTCTTACGGCAATCTCGCCATGGCCGTGCTCGTCGGGCTTGTCGATCCGGACCTCCACATCGGGGATCGGGATGCCGATGGAACCCGGCTTCTGCCTCGTTAGCGGGTTGAACGTGCAGACCGGTGAGGTCTCAGTAAGGCCATACCCTTCGATGATAGTGAACCCGAGATTGGTAATATCGGTGAACACATCCGGCTCGAGGCGCGCACCACCGCTCGCGAACAGCCTGAACCGCGGGCCGAACATCGCATGGATCTTGCCGAAAAGGACCATGCCGAAGTTCAATCCCGCCATCTTTCTGAGCAGGCCGTTCAGTCCGAGCAGGAACTTTACAATCATCCGCACGCTTACGGACCTCTTCTGTATCTCATCAAAGATCGCCCTGCGGAGACCAGTGAAAAGCTGCGGCACGCCGACAACGGCACTCACCTCAGTCTCCTTCATGCACGAGAGGATGTCGGGACCCTTCAAACTGTTGAGGATCGTTACCGTCGCTCCGACCGAAAGAGCGTATAAGATGCACGCCATGGCGGGGTATGTGTGATGGAGTGGAAGGATGCACAGGAGATTATCCGTTTGGTCAATGAGTTTAAGCTTGATCACACTGTCGCGGTTCGATGCGAGGTTGCCATGAGAAAGCATCACGCCCTTGGGGTCACCGGTGGTCCCGGAAGTGTACAGGAGAGCTGCGAGATCGCCGTCGGCGGGAGGAGGTGGAATCTCGGCATCAGGATAGGCAGTAAGCATTTCAGTGAATGAGAGGCCTACACCCGCATCAAAGGAAATCACTATAAACGATGCGTCGCGGGGAAGCCGGGGCCTGCATGCCTCGGACACAAAGACGGCCTTCGTCTCAGAACTTGTGAGGAGCAACGATACCTCTTTCTCCGTAAGCTGCGAATCGAGTGGAACGATGACCGACCCACATGAGACGACAGCAAGGTAGGCGATCATCCACTCCGGCCGGTTCTCGGAAAGAATCGCCACCCGGTCTCCCCGCTGGATCCCCTGCTTGGAGAGCGAGCGGGCGACGGACGCAATCCCCGCAAGAAGCTCCCGATAAGCATATTTGCGGTAAGCTGTCCCGACCTTCATCTGGACAGCAATCTTCTCCGGATAGTGGGACGCCGTCTCGCGGAACCTCGATAGTATCATGCCGTTCCTCGCTTTTCACTTTTCAAGAATGATTGAGAATAGAATATAATGGAGAGATAAGAATGTCAATTGAGAACTCGATCGTACCGGCCAGGACGCGTGGCCCTGCCATGCAATCCTTGCTCATCGCCGTCATAAGGCGTTAGTCGCATTTTAATATTCCGCACGTTCTTTTTTCGCGTCTTCCCCGTATGCCTGTCAGCGCCTTCGTGAACTTATCCAAACCCTAGTGATCTTCCCTAAATCCTTCCTCGGCTGAGTCCTCATCATCAGCAGCAAGCAACGCAAGTGCAGAAACAGGGGGCACAATAGGCCACCGGTGCGTATTACACGTCTTCAAAGCCATCTTTGATACTTGACATCAACTTCGCTAAAAAGAGACGGGGGTTTACGGAGCAAATTGCTAACTTGATTTTTTGACATCCTCCCCGGCCTGAAGGCCGAGGGTTCCCGAATCAAGCCCTTAATTCACTAAGGGCCGCTGCTGATCCTGTTTGCGGATGCGGCAGGGATGTTTGCCACGCCCCCGGTTCGACGCAGAAGATAATATAAGAGTATCTGGCCGCCTTCGAAGCCCGCGGGCTTCTCACAGATCAAATCCCCATGGGCTTCTATAAATCGTACGCTGGCAGGAGACCTCCTCATTCCCCGTCTTCGCTACCCCTTCCCTCCCCCCATTCCTTCACGACCGCCGTCAATCCCTCCACAACCTTTGCCATCCTGCCGTAATCCAAGGTCACGGGAAGATCTGTAGGCGCATGATAGTGCGGATTGCGATAGAAGGCCGTGTCTGTGACCATGAGCGCCTTGTATCCGAATTTGCCGAAGGACCAGTGATCAGAAAAGTCGATGCCGAGGACGAGGGGGGGAGCGTTCAGTGTAACGACTGGAAGATCGACAGCCTTCATGAAATTCTTTGCGGTCGATTCAGTAAAATGTTTTGACCTCATGTTCCCGACCATTGCGATATAGTTTCCCGTGGTCGGAAACTTCCAGCGAAAGAATGGAACGGGATAGTGCTGGGAACCCTCACGGTCGCTAAAAAATCCGATCATCTCGAGGCAGATCATGCCCTCTACATTCTCACGGTTCTCACTTAAACTTCGTGCGTACTGGTAGCTCCCCATCTTTCGTGTTCGGTAGAGCGGAGGTTCTTCCAGTGCAAAAGCGACAAACCTCACCGTCTTTGACATCTTCACGCCGGCAAGCCTTCCCGCAAGCGTCAGGAGCCCGGCCACTCCGCTTGCGTTATCGTCCGCTCCGGGCGTAGTGCGCACCGTGTCGTAGTGGGCACCGACGACCAGGATCTTTTCGGGGGATGAATTGCCAATGATCTCGGCAACGATATTCTGATACGTATTTCCATTGAAGGGAAAGGGCTGTCTCGTGATCTTGAAGCCGAAGGAGCTGAATTGTCCGGAGATATAGTCAGCACATCGTTCGAGCCTATCGGTATCACGGTAGGTCCGGACACCGATCTCTTGTGCAAGCACGGTCACGACCTCGTGGAGATAAGCCACAGTATCCTGCATAAAAAAAGCGTATCATACGGGATGCTGTTGTGTCAACCGGCAAGGCCGTTATTCACTCCGGTAATGAAATACGGTAAAGATTCTTCTGTCGAAACGACAGATTCAGGCGTCCCAGGTGAAGATTTTTTTAATGACCCGCTTGCGAAATTCCGCGATTTGCTCATACGGAACAACACGTAAAAGCTCTTCCAAGGTCGTCTCTCCGCGTTTCAATCGTGCGATGCCGTCCTCAATCATGGTCTGCCGCTTACCCTGAGTGAAAACAATCTCGCGCAGCATGTGGTTATCAAGCTTTCTGTTCAGCTGGATGATCTCTTCGCGGGTCGGCACCCACAGTTCAAGGATGGGTCGCCTGCCTGAATAGCCGGTATAATTGCACTGCGAACACCCCTTTCCATACATGAACTCCACCGGGGCGTCGGGGGCAATGAGGAACTCCTTGGCGATATGCTCCGGAGGGGACAACTTCACCTTGCAGTGCGTGCAAATCGTACGGACGAGCCGCTGGGAAACAACGCAGCGCATAGTCGATGATATGAGGGTCGGTTCTACCCCGATATCCTGCAACCGGATAACGGCACTGGTTGCGTCATTCGTGTGGAGCGTACTCAAGACCGTGTGGCCAGTCAGTGCAGCCCGTGCAGAGATCGTGGCCGTCTCGATATCACGTATCTCTCCGACCATGATGTTGTCGGGATCCTGGCGCAGAAAGGAGCGAAGCAGCCGCGCAAAGGTGTTACCCACAACCTCGTTCACTTCCGACTGGCTTATCCCGTCAAGGGAATATTCGATAGGGTCCTCGGCGGTCAACGTTTTTACGCCAGGCGTGTTCAGTTTCGCAAGGATCGCATAGAGCGTTGTAGACTTTCCGGAACCGGTCGGACCGGTAACGAGGAAAATCCCCGTTGGACGTTCCAGTTCCTTGGTCAGCACCTCCACATGCGACGCCGAAAGTCCAAGGCTCTCGAGCGACGTCGGCAGGCCCTTTTTGTCCAGGATTCTGATCACGACATTTTCGCCGTACTGGGTCGGAACCGTGGACACACGGAAATCGACCCTCCGGATGGAGCCGTCCTTCTTGACCTTCATTCTAAAACTGCTGTCCTGCGGCCGCCTCTTCTCGGCGATGTCCATATCGCAGATGATCTTGATCCGGGAAATGACCGGTTTTGCCTGGTTGCTGATCGCGGACCCGTCCTTGCCGAGGCTAAGTGTCTGGAGCACTCCGTCAATCCGGTACCGGACCATCATGCCGTGGGCCGAGCTTTCAAGATGGATGTCGCTTGCACCAAACTTGATGCCGGTGGAAAGGATCTTGTTTACAAGGGAATCTGTATCAGGTCCAAAAAACTGGTCCACGTACTTCGATTCGATCATATCTCGCTCAACATCCTCTGACAGCTCGAACTCGATCGCCTCGTTCGTCTGTGGGGAGGTGATATTGAAGTGCGCTTTGTAAATCCGCTGCTGAGCAATCATGATATCGTGCTCCGTGGCAATGACCGGATTTATTTTCATGTCCGTAGCGACCTCGACCGCCCTCATCTCTTCGTTGTTGAGGGGGAAAGCCATGGCAATGGTAAGGGCCCTGCCGACCTTGACAACAGGCACAATTCTGTGAAGCTGCGCGTAACTAAGATTGATGTAACGTGACAGTTCCTGTTCGAACGAGAACCGCTCCAGGGTGAAGAAAGGCAGGTCATACTGGGTGGCAATACTCTGGGCAAGCTCGTCTTCCTCGATATAGTGCAGCCTTACCAACGCCCGGCCGAGGGGGATGTTCTCGTCCTTGCTGATGGCAAGGGCATTGCTCAGCTTGATCTCATCGATGCGCTTTTGCTTGAGGAGAATCTCTCCCAGTTTCTGACGCTTTCCCTTATAATCGAGGAACTCTCTAAGAACGATGTCCTGGAGATAGCCGAGCTGTATCAGCAGCTGACCTATCGGCTGTTCAGGATACGATTTTTGCAGCTCGAGAGCTTTTGAGAACTGATCTTCGGTTATAAGACGGTTCTTTATGAGTAACTCACCAAGCTTATTTCCGGTCATATTTTGATGTTTCCTCTCTTTAAGTGTCCGCATGGGAAACTGATATTCTTTCCCTTCATATTATTTCGGCATAAGATATGGAAATCTTTAGAGAAGAATTGGTTGGTTCAGCTAGATACCAGCGACGTGATATTCATGGTGAGATGAAGTTCTGCGTGTGAACAGAGCATGAACATGCAACTCCCCATACTTTTGTTATTCTTTTTGCTCCCACAAATTCTACCTTGTCTTGACAACCCATCTTCTGTTTGATTAACTAAAATTATATTATAAAATATCACGACAAAATCAACTTGTCAAACCCAGAAAACAATGTTTCTTGACTCTTGGGGCAATTTTGATTAGACTGAGATCATCTTTTCGCGGTGCATCTTTTAAGCGTGACCCGGCAAGAAAATAAACCATAAATTCTGGTTTTCTCGCCAAGGACAGGTCCATAAACAGCAGGAGGCGTCTCATGCCCAAATTACCTAGTCAGTATTCAAGCATTCAAAAAAAATATAAGGGCCTGATCAAGGCTGTGGAAAACGTCGGGAAGACGGCAAAAAAAGCGGGGCCGCTGAACAAGAAAATCTCCGAGCTGGTCCAGCTCGCTGCAGCGGCGTCCATACGGTCCGAAGGCTCCGTGCACTCTCACACGCGCAGGGCACTGGCTGCCGGGGCCAAACCCGAGGAGGTCCGGCATGCGATCATCCTCCTGACGAGCACCATCGGTTTTCCTACGGTCTCAGCCGCACTCTCGTGGATCGATGACGTGCTGGAGAAAAAAAGATTGTTGTAAGCTGCCAGGTGAAAAGAGATTCCTGAGAGCCACAATATCGAGACAAAACCAGAGCATCCATTACTATAACCAAGCGGGGTGTCAACATGGCAAAAACCAAAGTAACGATCGTCAGAGAAGAATGCATCAGCTGTGAATCATGCTGGACCGTCTGCCCTGAGTTTTTCGCGCAGAATTCCACAGATAGCTGGAGCGAGGTGGCTGCTAAGTATCGGACCGGTGGAAATCAAGCCGAGGGTGAAGCCCCGGCGGAACTACTGGACAAGGTGAAAGAGGCTGCTGACTCCTGTCCGGTCCAGATCATCCACGTGGGATGATCACCCCTCAGCCGACCTTGTGAACACAGGCGAGTCATGACATTAAAGATCGATATTTATATGTCCGAGACATGCGGGTCCTATCACCAACTCCGGGAATATCTGGTCCGTGCGCTTGCTGACTTACACATTAGGGCTGAAGTAACCTATCACACGGTGTACTACGAAGATGCGGTCAACCGCGGGATCAAAGGCTCGCCTTCCATATGGATAAATGGGAAAGATGCGTTTGGGGACGCCAGTTCGCCGGGCATCACCTGAAGGACCTATATGGACGAGTCCGGGAGACTCAAAAACGTTCCGTCCGTCATGATGCTAAAGCAGGCAATCCAGCGTGAGATTAAAGCTGAGTAAAGTTGACACTGAAGAAACTGATTTGCTCATGGAAAACATTGATCAGAACCTTGATGCCATTTCAGCGTAAATCATTGTCATAGTTCCTACTTACATGTCATGAAGAACCTTGTCTTCATTGGCGACTCTTTGACAGAGTGGTATAACTGGCAGAAACGTTTTCCAAAATATCGAATAACCAACCTTGGGATATCGGGAGAACCGGTAGAAAGTTTGCTCGACCGCCTCGTCAGAATTCGCGCGTCAATCGATGATCCCGACTTCATTTTCCTCATGACCGGCACTAACAACATGGCCATGGAGCAGCATGACATCACCGGTCCCTATCGCGAAATCGTGCACAACCTGTCGACTTGGTACAAAAAATCGATTGTTGTAATTCAGAGCATTCTGCCGGTGGCCTTGGAATGGATAAGCAATAGCATCATCAGGGGCACTAATCGCCATCTAAAACAGATCGCCCTCGAGTTCAGCGCAGAATATCTCGATGTCTATAGTCTTTTTATAGATCCTAAGGGCAACCCAAAAAAAGAGTATTTCCAAGATGATGGCGTGCATTTAACTCGCGAAGGGTATGATGTGTGGGCCAGCGAGGTTGAGCGTTTTTTAATGAATATTTAGATATATCAAGATATTATTTTTTTGAAGCTTTTTTAATGCATACCCCAAAAATACTCTTCTTTTATTTTTATTCTAGTTCAATTTAATGTATCTGCAGATAAGGTGGAGTTCGTTTAACTGACCTCGCTGTTTCTTTTTATCTCATGATCTCCGGCACGAGCATCCACTCCATGGCCCAGCGGCCATCATCAAATCGCATTAAACAGACAACCCCTCCCATCTTAAAATCAATGAACATCTTCTCCTTATCTCCGCAGAGGAGCAGGCCAGCGAGCTTCACCATATACGGGAGATGTCCCACAAGCATAGTATTTTCTTGCATCTCTGATATGCGCGTGGCCCAAATCGCTGGGTCATCCATTGGCGCCAGGCCGTCGGTCGCGGACCCGCCTTTTTCCGGTTTAAGGTAATCGGCAAATATTTGTGCAGTCTGCATGGCCCTGGTCTTACCACTGTGAAAAATCCGGCCGATACGAAGATTCATTTTCTGAGCGTACGCAGCCACCTTGCGAACATCTTGAACACCTTTGTCCGTCAGTCCCCGTGCCGGGTCTTCTTCTTCCCTCTTTGCCTCACCATGCTGTGCAAGATAAAGAAACATATGGTTTTCTCCTTTTCCCTTCCGTTCGTCATTCTGGGCACACGCTTACGAGGGAATGACGAATTTTGGCAACCTGAGCACCCCTGATGCATAGTATAATTATATAATAGGGTGCGGAACAAACTAATGAAATGGCCAAAGACGTTAACGATAAAAGACGCGCGTGATACTCAGACCCTGCTGAGCAAGAAGGTTCGGCTCTCTCCTCTTAAAAAAGAGCCGAGATACATCGCCGGGGTTGATGCGGCTTTTTCGAATGACCGCGTGTTCGCCGCGGCGTGCCTCTATCTCTTCCCGGAGCTTGCCCTCGTCGAGCAGAAATATGCTGTCCAGAAACTCAGGTTTCCCTACGTTCCAGGCTTTCTCTCGTTCCGTGAAGGTCCCGCGATCATAGCGGCTCTTGAAAAATTAGCACACCATCCTGATCTCATCCTCGTCGACGGTCAGGGGATCGCCCACCCGAGGGGCGTCGGGATCGCTTCGCACACCGGTGTCCTGCTTGCAATACCGACGATCGGCTGCGCAAAATCAAGGTTGATAGGACATCATGAAGAACCAGGCATCAAAAAAGGAAATTGGTCGGTGTTGATTTACGAAGGGAAGACCGTGGGTGCTGTCGTGAGAACGAAAGACGGTGTCAAGCCACTGTTCGTATCCCCAGGCCATAAAGTAAACCTTGATGATGCTCTTCGGTTTACCATTGCTTGTACCGACAAATACCGGATACCGGAGCCGCTTAGATGCGCGGACATGCTGGCGAAGAGAATGAAGAAGCTACTTCTGCAAGCCTCGTGATGCCCGCGACCACCATTTCACTCACGGAGAAAAAAGATCGGTAACGATCGTCTCCGTTGGTTGTCGCCATTCGAGTTCAAATCCTTCTCAGGATCACGGGCAGGTG
Organism: Nitrospirota bacterium; assembly: GCA_035516175.1. Taxonomy (GTDB): domain Bacteria; phylum Nitrospirota; class UBA9217; order UBA9217; family UBA9217; genus DASPSR01. Next base: position 68,093 of record DATJAO010000045.1, on the reverse strand, counting down.
TATCTTGCTTTCCAATGCATCAAGCGCGGCCTCACACAGCTTCTCTCGTCCGAGGTCTTCCTTTCCTGTCATTTCTTCGATATCAATTCTGACAATGCCGGTCATTTTCAGTTTTTCCTCAACGAACTCGCCATAGCCTCCCTCGGGCTGATACTTTTCCATAAGGGACTTCAATGCATGCATCCTTTCTGATTCCGCTTCAACTATATGCGCCCGTCCCAGCATGATCACACTGCGATAGAGATATTCGGCCTTGCAGGGGCTGCCGTCACTCTTGACAAGGGCAATGGGCAGATCAACCTCGAAACAAACACGGTTATCACGCATGATGTCATCGATCTTTTCTCCTTTCCGCGCGGTATGGAAATAGATTTTCCCATCGCTGTACGCGAAATTGAGCGGCTTTACCATGGGATATCCGGCTGCGGTGATGGTCCCCAACCTGCCTACATGGCAGGTCCGCAGCAGGTTGGTAATAATTCCCCGGTCGTGAATTTCTTTTTTGGATTGCCTCATTGCCTTTTTCTTACAAAAAAAATCACGGCGCATAACCGCGATCCCTTGTCCCGAAGCACGATAGAATGAATCATACTTCCCCGTCAGACAATGCTGTCATTGAGCAAGATCCGCTTCCACATCGAGAAAGATATTGACGTCTTTTCCCGCAACCAGGCCGCCGCCTTCCATTGGCTCGCTCCCCCACATGATGCCGAAATCCTCACGGTTCACTATCGTCGCACCCGAAAAACCTACCGTAGTTTCATCGCCATAGGGATTCTTTCGCGGCCCGGTACATTCCCCCTCGAGCGTGACCGGCCGCGTCGTGCCATGCATCGTCAAATTGCCGCTGACCCTGCAGCGGTTGCTGTTGAAAAAATCTACCTTTGTGCTTTTAAACGTGATCGTGGGGTATTTAGTCTGATCGAAAAAATCGCCGGTCATAAGGTGCTCGTCTCGTTTTTTTATCCCTGTATTCACGCTTGCAACATCAATTTCAATCTCCACTGATGTTCTTGACCTGTCTGATGGATCAAAATGGATCATGCCTTTCACACTGCTGAACTGACCGCGTACATACGCGAGCATCATATGTCTGATAGCAAACGCTGCACAGGAGTGGTCTGAATCTATGATCCACTTAGCCATATTCTCCCTCCTCTACTCATTGTCCTGTACCTATTTTACACAATTTATTGGCAATTTGACTTATTAAAAAAAAATATATTTAGGTCTCTTCCCTATTGCCAAAGCAACGCCCAGAGATTTATAATACGACGTTAATTTTCAGCCATGGGGGGACAGAATCAGTGGACAGGAAAGCGGTTGCGCTTATCTCTGGCGGTCTGGACAGTATACTGGCGGCCAAGCTTGTTATGGAACAGGGCTACAATATCATGGGGCTCTATTTAACTTCGGCTTTTTCGAAGAGCTACGGTAATGAGCACAATACGCATGCAGCGCGGGTCTCAAAGGCCATCGGCATCGACCTCCACGTCATGGACATGGGGCAGGAGTACATCGACCTTGTCCGCAACCCGGCCCATGGGTACGGAAAGAACGTAAACCCCTGTATCGACTGCAAAATCTTCATGCTGAAAAAGGCCAAGACCGTCATGGAGGAGATAAAAGCCCCCTTCGTCATAACGGGCGAGGTACTCGGCCAACGGCCCATGTCACAGCGCCGCGACACACTGCACGTTATCGAGCGCGATGCGGACCTGAAAGGCATGGTCCTCCGACCCCTTTCGGCTAAGCTCCTTCCTCCGACCAAAGCTGAAGAGGACGGCCAGATCGACCGGGAAAGTCTCCTCGGTGTCAGCGGGCGGTCGAGGACCGTTCAATTCAGGCTCGCAGAACGGTATAGGATCAAGGGATACTCTACGCCTGCCGGCGGTTGTCTGCTCACGGACAAGAACTTTTCAGACAAGCTCCGCGACCTGTTCACAGACAAGCAGACCGTTAACTCCAGCGACATCAGGCTGCTCACCGTAGGCCGCCACTACCGGATCGACGCAGGCATCAAGATCGTCCTTGGCCGTGACAACCGGGAGAACCAGATGCTCATGTCGCTTGCTCTCAAAGGCTATCATCTGTTCATGCCTCACAATTTTCCGGGTCCCGTGGCCCTGCTGAGCGGGACCCCATCGCAGGAGATCAAACAGACCATAGGCCGCCTCATCATTACCTATAGCAAGCAGGTCCCCGGCCAGACCCGACGCATACGGTACAGCAACGAGATATTTGACCCAGGCGAGCCGCTCCCGATCAATAGCCCCCGTCTAAAACGCGTAGGTGTGGATTAATAGCGGAAATTCAATATCCATCATCCATGCTACAGGATTTGTATCGGCGTACAACGAACTCCCACAAGACCATGCATTCTTCACTCCTGCTCCCCCCGCCTCCCCTGCATATGTAACGAACCATATTCCAGAGCAGTGTGTCACTCTCTTCTCAAAAAAATGATACAATAATATCTAACGATATTTCTCATCATTGAGCAGGAATGAGCCATCCTGCCTCGAGAGAGGTAATCATGCCCCAGATAACCTTGCAGGCTGTCACTGAATATCTCACATCGCTTCATGCCAAGCCCGTGCGCGTAATTTCCATGACCGAAGAGGGAAAGCAGGAAACGAGCGAAAATCTCAAGGCCTACGGGTATGGTTCTCCGCTGTTCTTGGAATATGAGGTTTCGGGGGAGCGGAAGAAGGCCGTGCTCGAGACCATGGCGCCGTCCTTCTACGGACATGACCACTTCTCGGACCGCGCTCAGACCATCCTCTGGGATCACTCAGCGTTCAGCAACCTCCCGCGCCATGTGCGCTCCCTTGACTGCGGTGCCTTTCTGGATTCCGGAACGATTATCTCTACCGGCAAGGCAAAGGAGTTTTTTCTGCTCACCGAATTCGTAAAGGGGCAGGGTTATTTCAAAGATCTCGACCGGATCAGGATCACCGGTACCGCCAGATCAGAGGATTTCCAAAGGACCATCGCGCTTTCGGAATATCTTGTCGAGGTCCACTCCATGAAACTCGACTCGCCAGGTCTCTACACCCGTCGAATCCGCGATCTTTTGGGCCATGGAGAATGTATCATGGGACTGATCGACAATTATCCGAAAACATTCGAGTTCATCGACGCTGCGCTTCTCGAGAAGATAGAGATGGCATGCGTCGAATGGCGCTGGCGCATAAAAGATTTTTCGCACCGTCTTTGCCGGGTGCACGGGGACTTCCATCCGTGGAACATCCTGTTCCGGGAAGATATGGACTTTACACTCCTTGACCGCTCCCGCGGGGAATGGGGAGAGCCGGCCGACGATACGACCTGTCTGAGTATCAACTATCTGTTCTCTTCGTTGCTGCGCTCCGGGAAGCTTGAAGGAGCATTCGAAAAGATGTTCACACTGTTCTGGGAGAACTATCTTACGAAAACCGACGACCGGGAGATGCTTGATGTCGTCGCCCCGTTCTATGCCTGGCGGGGATTGGTGATTGCAAGTCCGGTCTGGTACCCCCGCCTTCCGACGGGGGTGAGGAAAACCATTTTTACATTCATCCAGAACGTCCTCGCGGTGGAGCGGTTTGATCCCACGGACGTGAACAGGTATCTCACATGAGCCCTACGCAAGGCTTTGCTGTGTGGATAACCGGGCTTCCGGCATCGGGTAAAAGCTCCATCACCCGAGAACTGATGAAAAAATTGGATGCCCTAGGAGTACCCATGGTGGTACTCGAATCGGATAAGATGAGAACGATCCTGACGCCCGAACCGACCTACAGCGCTAGAGAGCGGGAGCAGTTCTACCGTGCAATTGCACTGATCGGTGAGCTAATCACACGGGGCGGCATAAACGTGATCTTCGATGCAACCGCTAACCAGCGGAGCTATCGTGACCTTGCCCGTTCGCTCATACGAAGATTTGTAGAGGCGTATGTTGACTGCCCACTGGAAATCTGCATGAAGCGCGACCCAAAAGGGATTTATGGACGCGCAATGTCAGGCAAGGCCACGACCGTCCCCGGTGTCCAAGCGTCCTATGAGCCTCCCTTGCATCCGGAAATCACTTTGAATGGTCAGGACTCGCCCGAGGTGGGCGCCAAAGCCATCGTGAATAAACTCAAATTGTTGCTGTACATATAAACAGTTCTTAACCCCCTATTTGCGAAACTCATTTGACTGCCCTCAACCCCTCCGATACAATGTTTGATAATCATGGGCAAAAAAGTAACGTACGAGCGCTGGATAAATCTTTTTCTCCCGGATGGATGGAATGAGCGGGAGGAAATGGGATTTGTTTTATTGGAGAAAGAAGGCTGGCCTGGAATGGTACAGCTTTCATTCATAGAGCGGGATGAAGCAAAAACCTCGCCTGCCGAAGCAGCACGCATTCTCCTCGAAGACACCCTTGAGGAACGGGACATTCCTTTTCCGCGCGACGCTGTTAAAGTAGAAGACCGGGGAGATATGGGTATAGCGACGCTGGATTATACGTACCAGGAAAAGGAAGAACCGACTCACTGGCGCGTATGGTTCCTGGTTGACAAGACACACGCCCTCATGGCCGCCTATGTCAGTAATCCAGAGTACGACGAACCCTATCTGGCAGAAGCAGTGCGTATCATCGCTGACATAGAATTTCTCCCGAGTATGAACGACTGACCTTCCTGCTCCAGACAAGCCTAAATCAAGAATTATGCTATGAAAACCACGCGATACTGAAGTCATGCAGGAAGATGAAGGCTGAAACATTGAGGAAGTAGATTTTCGCAGATAAACTCAGATAGATCTGTAACTTTCCGCCTGAATTTTCCGTTGGCTTTTTCTGCGTATATGCGTGTCAAACGGCTTTAAATTTGGGCACAGAATTCCTTGCGAGATCCTAAACGTATTCACGCAGCTGCTTGCTCCTGGCTGGATGGCGCAATTTCTTCAGCGCCTTTATCTCGATCTGCCTGATCCGTTCCCGAGTGAGCTTGAAGTACTTACCGACCTCTTCGAGCGTGTGCTCGCTGCTGACGCCGATGCCGAACCGCATCCTAATTATTTTCTCTTCCCGCTCGGTGAGCGATGATAGCACCTCCTCAATGCGGCTGGAGGCTTCGTTGTTCTCGAGCGTCTTGAACGGTGAGATTGATTTCTCATCGATAATCACATCCTTGAGCTCTTTCTCTTCCGAAAGGATCGGCGTCTCCAGGGACACGGGCTCCTGGATAGCACGAAGGATCTCGTTCACCCGCACTACGGACAGCCCCATGACCTTCGCCACCTCTTCGGGAGCGGGTTCCCTCCCTTTCTCGCGCATGAACTTGGTGTAGATGCGGCTGATACGAGTACTCTCCTCGATCAGGTGCACGGGCAGACGGATGGTGCGCGCTTGGTCCAAGATTGCGCGGGTGATTCTCTGCCGGATCCACCACGTGGAATAGGTGCTGAACTTTGTCCCCTTGCCCGATTCATAGCGGTCGGCTGCCTTCATAAGACCGATATTGCCTTCCTGGATCAGATCAAGAAGCGTCAAGCCCCGGTTCACGTACTTTTTGGCAATCGAGACCACAAGTCTAAGGTTCGCCTTGATCAGTTCATCCTTGGCCTGCTTCACCCGCACTTCCTCTTCCTCGATGCGGCTGACAATGTCACGGAGTGCTGCAGCGTCTAATCCGAGCTTTTCCATCTCGGCAGTGCTGCCCCGCTCAACCTGCTTCCCGATGAACTGAAGTTTCTTGAGCATCTTCTCGATCTCACGGAACGAGAGGCTCATCTCATTGATTGTCGTCGTCGCCCGTTCCATGTCCCGCCTCGCGACTTGCCTCTTAAACCTGTTATAGAGGCGCATAAATGCAACTTCATACGAATCGTTCCACTCGCCGGGGAATCGCAGGACGTCCTGCGCCTTGACAAGACCCTGCTTGATGTTCGCTCCCAGCACCAGCACCCTGGGGATCGCAAGAGGAGAACTCAAGGCAATGGTCTTGAGCGCGACTTTGCCCTCCTCGAGTATGCGGACATACTCCTGTTCCTCTTCGATCTTGAGCATGGGGAAACGACCAGCAGACTTGAGATAGGTATCGACGAGGTCGGCACCCCCGACAACCTCTTCAGCGGCCTCTGCCACCTCAACAGGAGAAGGCTCTCCTTCCTCTTCCTCCTCGGAAAGGTCTTCAGCGAGCTCTTCTAATACATCTTCTGGCACCCCTGCGGGATATCCGCTTTTTTCTTCTGATAATGCCATCTTAGCCATACTGCCTGCCTTTCATCTCTTCTTAATTTAATTATATCAAAATCCAAAACCCAGTCAAACACTAATTTTAATTTTACATTTCATTATAGTGAAAAATCAAACCTTTAATTAAAATTTACTAAAACTTACCGTTATTATTCATCTTTTCCATGTCTTTTTCTAAGAATAGTCAGGAACATTAAATACTTTACCCCAGAAAATACTTGAATCACATGGTGGGGGGTGCGTAGGCGTTCTTATCGAAAGGGGGAAAAGAGAGATTTATACTGTTGGTATCAAATCAGCTGTCTGGATAGCACTTGCTCCGTTCCTGAGCATAGGGGAGAGGGAAGAAAAACTCGTTTTTCATAGAGGAGGGGGCCGCCTTTACCCTCGTCCCGGCGACAATATCACTCCGTGCTCAGGAAATTATTTCCTTCCTTGACCGCAAAATACATTGCTGCTTTCCCGACAGGGATACTCGATACAACCTCCATCTTTGCAACATCAATCTTCAGCATCGCATTGTCCTCAGCATTCACCATATAAAGATAGTCTCCGTTGGGAGCAATATAGGCTGCATGCGCCTGTTTTTTCCCGTTCCAACTGATATTGTCTTTAAAACTTCCTGCCGCGTGACATCAATGACCTTGACGACATTGTCCTTGTGATGGATGATGAACATATATCTACTGTCCTTGGTCATAATAAGATGGCCCGCTCCCATGCCAGCCTTTATAACCTTGACCATTTCCATCCCGGCAACATCCATACAGCCACGGTCGTGCCGCCTTCGTTGCACACAAAGAAAATTTTCCGTCCTGCTGAACTCTCCGTGATGTCGTTGGCCTTGTTCTCCCGGCTCAAGCAGGAGCGGAACGTCTTTTATGATTCTATCCGTGGCAATGTCAATGATTGTCACAGATGCCCCTTCTTTTGTTGTTTCATTGATAGCAAAAAGCAGCTTATCGTCCTTTGAAGGATGGAAATAATGGTTTGATCCGGGGAGTGCGATCGTTGCCGCAATCGTTAAGGAATTAACATTAATTTTTTCTCCCTTTGCGGTGCGGACATCATTTATCCACTCCATCTCTATTTCGAGCTTCTGCTACCCGGCTTCACCGGTGTGCTCCCAGCCTTGCACAAAGGGCATGCCTCCGGTGTATAGGTTGGAACATCAAGGGTCACGAGAGATTTATACGGCACGCCGAGATCGGCTTTGCCGCCGGAGCGGTCTACCAGAGAGCCGGCAGCGATAACCACGCCGCCTGCCTTCCTCACGACTTCGATGGTCTCTTTGGTGGATTTTCCAGTCGTGATCACGTCCTCGACCACGAGCACCCGTTCACCCGGTTTGATCGCGAACCCCCGCCGGAGCAAAAGCTCTCCGTGCACCCGTTCGGCGAAAAGCGCACGAACGCCGAGGGCCCGTGCCGTCTCGTGGGAAACAAATACGCCGCCGAGTGCAGGCGCAATGACCACCTCGATGCTGGAATTTTTGAAATTCTCCGCGAGAGCCAAGCACAGCTTGGTCGCGATGTCCGGTTGCTGGAGCACGAGCGCAGACTGGAGATACTGCTCGCTGTGCAGGCCCGACGATAGCAGAAAGTGACCGGTGAGCAGCGCCCCGGTTCTTTTGTAGATGTCTAATACCTGTTCAGATGTCATAATTCGCTAAAACTCCTTATGCATTATTTGACACTCATTTGCATGGGGAAACGGATGGCGATGCAGGAAGTGTCCCTCGCATCTTTTTAATTCCGCACTTCGCACTACAAATTCCGCGTTTACCTTAATTTGCGTATTATGAAAACTTCAAGGCACACGCAGTAATTTCATCCAAAATATTTTTTATGGCCGCTTTTCGGTCTTCTGCCTTGAGCACCGGCCTTCCCACCACGAGATAGTCCGCTCCAGCCGTAACAGCCTCGGCGGGAGTCATGATCCTCTTCTGATCGTCCTTGCTTGCCCACGCAGGCCGCACGCCTGGGGTAAGAATGACGAATTTCCCGCGCATCGCCCGACGCAGCATCCTGACCTCCTGAGGGGATGCCACAACTCCCTGCAAGCCGGCCCGCTGGGCAAGGCGGGCAAGGTGGCTCACTTCCCGCTGAAGCGAGCGGGTTATTTTCAGGTCCCGGCGCAGGCTCTTCTCATCCATGCTAGTAAGGACCGTGACCGCAAGTACGATAGGCATCGGCAATCTGTTTTTTTCAGCCGTCTCTCGCGCAGATTCCGCGGTCGCCTTCATCATTTCGAACCCGCCGAGCGCGTGGACATTAAAGATGCTGACCCCGAGCTTCACAGCCTCGGCAGAGGCCTTGGCGACGGTGTGTGGGATATCATGGTATTTGAGGTCGAGGAATACCCTGCCGCCCATGCCGGTGATCTTACGGACAATGTCCGGACCGTAAGCTGTGAATAGCTGATGGCCGACCTTGAACATGCCCAGGTGATCCTTGAGTTCGGCAACGATCTTGAGGGCTTCACGGTCGTTGTCTATGTCCAGAGCGAGGATAAGACGGTCTTTTGCAGTTGCGATATTCATCATGAGATAATGTACAAGAGGAGAAGATAGTTGTCAGCAGATGGAGTGAGGAGCCTTATGAATTTCTGACTTCTGTCTTCTGACTTTTTCCGTATTAGTATATCCTGAGCAGGCTCAGAAGCCTGTCTTTGAAGATCTCCGCCATTGTTTGAAGGCTCGCCACGCCCAGGAAATCATTTGCGTTCTTCGAAAACAGTATCCATGCTTCGGCGGGAAAATCTTGGCTCTCCTGTGACAGCTCGAGGCGGAGGTAGACTTTCGGGAGGGCCCTTACCATGATCGCGATATCGCTGCCGATAAGGCTAGGCACTGCCTTTGCATCGAACATAGGCAAGAGGGCGTTCGCACGGGTAACGACCTCAGCTGCATACTGTGTGACCGGCAACTCAACTTTTTTCCTGAAATCCGGCAACGGCCTGTTGGAAAACTCGCCGATGGTGCGCCAAGGCGTCATGGTCAGCGCTGTCCCGGCTGAGAAAAGGTAATCGAGAATCACCGATGCGTGACTATCGGGAGCCTTTTGGCCGTGGAGAAAAATCCCCTCGTGGCGGACGATATATTCCTGACCGAGCATGGTGAGAAGCAGGGCATCTTCTTCTTCATTATAGTGGGCGCTGACCCGTTCAGCCATGTCCGGGAAGGAGCTGTGTTCCAAGACTTTCACATTAACTCCGTTTCATGCATGGTTGAAAAAATATACCTTTGACATCCTCCACCAGCCTGAAAGCCGAGGATTCCCGAATCAGGCTCTGCATCTCCTGAGAGCCAAGACTGATTCTGTTCGCAGATGCGGCAGGGATGTTTGCCGCGTCCCCGGTTCATGGACTGATGCAGATGCCTTGGTATTCTTCCAGGCGAACAGGTTGACTGCAGGCTGTGCCAAGCAGCCACTGCTCCAAAAACCGCCTTTTTGGTTTCGAGAGATACCTTTTATACAGAGACGCCAATTATGACGCCACAGATTTTTGCTAAACCATTGTTCTCAAGGTTCCCAGCGTTGGTCGTTGGGTACCGCGAGCATATGCATCGCGAACTGTAGATTTAGCGAAACGCATGATTCGGCGTCATAGTTATTTCCTTGACGGCAGAAGTTTTACCCGGCAACCTTCTTGCCGGAACCGCATACTTATGGTTTCAAAGAACAAAACTGGGTTGGTTTCCCTGTCCGTGCGGCTGCCTCAAATGTATCGGATGATTTATTGTTTGTCAAACAGAAAGTAGTGGCCTCAACGTGCATCGAACCATATTAGGTCGGCGCCTTATATTCCTACCCTGAAGAGAGGGGGTTTTGCGGCGCACTAGGACAACGAAAAGAAAGGACAATAGAAAAGTGGCGACTGCAACGATATTGCAGGGGAATCTCCTGCTGTACGCCGGAGGGAATTCCTGAAGAAAGGGCACGCTTTCTATGTCTGCCGCTTCATTCGGTGAATGATCTCCATGAGAAGCTCCTGCAAGTTTATTTGGAGCTTGATGATATCGGCAGGCAACCGTCCTTCAAAACGGTACTCGGCATCATCCCACAAGAAGATATTGTAGATAATATCCTTCACCTGGGCCTTCAGCCCGCTAAAGAGGTCCTTCGGGGAAATAAAACCATTCTCTACCAGTATCGCACCGAACTTCTTGAAGCCCACGTTCTTGCTATACAGCTTGAGCGCAGTCTCCAGTTTTTCCTTTGAAATCATGCCCTCTCTCACAAGTGTCTCGCCGAGACGGTCATGCACATCGCTCGATGTGGCAAAAATAATCTGGCCGTCCTTGACATGAATGCACCTATCCACACCTCTGCAACTAACAGTTAGTGTTCCCGTCGCTTTTTTCTTTTGCAGGCTCTCCAGAATCACTGGCAGCGGTGTAGCCTGAATTTTACCTGAAAGCGGAAACGATGCCATACTCCCGATCCTGTTATCCGGTATTGTCATGCTACGGCTCTGTTGAATTGTAACGCATACGATATGCTGCTGCGCAGGTGAAAGCCTAATACTCAAATTTTATGCCGAACCCACCCACCGTACTACTGCCGGCCTTGATTTCCATCAGGAACACGACTTTCTGGCTGAGCTTCCACTCAACACCTGCGAAAGCGTATAAAGATGTTTTATTCTCAGTGACCAGGGAACCCGAGAGGGACGTCATCTCCAGTCCTCCGTAGGGGACTAACTTGTATCCGTATTCCGTGAGCGGGTATCCTCTGCTGAAAATGGTCGAGAAAGTCACTTCCGTTGCATTCTTTTCGTTTATAATCGTATTGTCTAACCCCAGGTCCAACGCCATATCGACGGGAATGTCTTCGGTCTGCTTGATAATCTGATACTTGATGTCGGCGCCAAGGAGTCCGCCGAGCTTGTCTTCAGAATCGAAATTAGCGGACGTCACTCCGAACCTCGCCCCGATCTCAAACAGTGGTCCAAGCCCGTACCGTATTCCTGGATAGAAGCTCTTGTAATCATCTCCCCACGAGAAGAAGACTCCCATCTGCGTCAGGCCCGGATCGAGACTTTCACCGGTGGTGAATGTATTTTGCGTATAATGAATAAATGCCTCCGCTCGGCCAGCGGACAGCACAAGCAGGGCACAGGTTGTCAGCATGATGATATTCTTCATCCGCATTTTCATCCTTATCCCTCCTTTTCGCGACATATGCATATGACGATACGGAATATAGCATCAAATGCCGCCATTGACAAGGGAAAAGCGCGAAAGATATGTGACGCTAATCACAAATTCAGAGCGTGATACGCAAGGAAAACTGCGGAGGGTGGAGAAGCGGATCGTCTCTGATCGTCGCGGTATCTGAGTTAACCGTCTTTGTTCAGTTCGATATTCCAGTAGAGGTAGTCCCGCCAGCTCAAAGGAGCGTTCTTGATTCCGAATGTCAGCGTGACCACCGGTATCCACTTCGGCTTTGCCGGAGGCCTGATCAGCCTCATACCTGCTTCACGCGGCGTCCTGCCGCCTTTCTTGTTATTGCAGGTAAGACAAGCCGTGACGATGTTCTCCCACGTTGCTTCTCCGCCCTGCACCTGGGGGATCACGTGGTCAAAGGTGAGGTCCTCGGCTGGATACTTGATGCCGCAGTACTGGCAGGTGTATTTGTCGCGCTGGTAGATGTTGGCCCGCGAGAACCGGACCTCCCTGCTGGCACGCCTCACCTTGACGAGTTTGAGTAGACGGAGGATGGAAGGGAGCTTAAAAGTAATGGACACACCCCTGATGTCCCGGTCGTAGAAGTCAATCACTTCAACCTTGCCCTGGGTGAGCAAGGTGATCGCCCTCTGCCACGAGATGATCTTTAACGGCTCAAATGTTGCATTCAGGAGAAGCGTTCGTTCCATTGCAACCTCGAAGAATGCCAGAAACAACTAAAAAGATATCCCGGGAGCACCGAAAACCGTTAAAAATTCATGCTGTTGAGCTAACAAAATACATAAAACTTTGGGATTTGTCAATAGGTTTGAAAAATCGTATAATGCTTGCATGCTGGAGACAGAGGAGAAAAGAATCGAGCGCGCGATGGTTGCGGATGAGGAAGAGATTACGCAATATGTCCATGATCCGTCCGCCAAGGTAATCAGGGCATTGCTCGGAAACGGGCATCTGACCGAGGATGAGGTTTTGATAATCGCGAACAGAAAGAACGTACCAGCCAATATCCTGGAAACGATCGCCAAGGATAAACGCTGGTCCGAGAGCTATCCCGTGCGTCTCGCGCTCGCCCGGAATCCCAAGTCCCCCCTCTCTATCTCACTCTCGATCGCGCGTTACCTCCGCCTATTCGACCTGGAAGAGATAGCACGCTGTCATTTCATTCCGCTCGCCTTCAGGCGCAAGGTCGAAACGATGATTATCGAGCGGATTTCCACGTTGCCCCTCGGGAACAAGAAAACCCTCGCTAAGAAGGCTGCGGGAAATGTCCTACTCAAATTGCTGCAGGACAGAGATCCCGACGTGGTGCAGCTCTGCCTCAATAATCCACACCTCGTGGAGGGGCACCTCTACAAAGTCATCAGCCATGCCGATACCATGGCTGGGACCATCCGAATGATAGCCATGCATCCGAATTGGTCCAGCCGCTCTCTTATACGGTTTTCCCTCGCAAGGAACGGCCACACCCCGCTCTCCCTGTCTGTCCGCTTCCTCCAGAGCATGAAGATTATGGACCTGCGGGAGCTCTATGCAGACCCATCGTTACCCGTGACGATTAAGCCCTTCGTTCATCGGGAACTTTGGGAGCGGGGACAACGACCGGAAAAAGCTGGAGGAGAACAAGTATTCGAGATCGATGAAGAGGAAGTGGAGGCGCTTGATGCTGAAGTAACAAGGTATGCAATTGATGGGCAGGAGGAGGAGAGCACTTCTCCTGATCAGGACTGACGCATCATCGTTAGCGTTGATTTCCTGCCTGACGGTATTGAATTGGTTTTATTTCGCTATCTTAAGTGCCCATCCCCGTCCTACAGAAATTGCTCCCCGTGGACAGAACTCCTGGCAGCAGAAACACCGGATGCAATCGCGGTACCGGATCTCGAGCCTCCTCCCGGCATCGTAGATGGCGTTCTGTGGGCAATGGCCCTGGCAAATGCCACATCGGACGCAGAGAGCGTGGTTGATTACTGGCCTCGTGGTAAGGGCGCCCTTAAGCATCCTCCTTACCCACTCAGGCAGATGCCATTCGAGATGTTCCTGAGGTGGGAGGCGGTATCCTGTGACTGCAACATCGTCCAGAGCTTCTCCGTGGATCTGAATACTGTCGAGCCGCGTCTCTCCCACCCCTGCTTCTGCAGCGGCCCTCACGATATAGAGAAGTGATGGATCGGCCCCGATGATTCTACCTGACACCACATCCAATGCCACCGGGTCCTGTCCGGCAAGCACCAGCCCGACCTTTCTCGGATCGCCGCTCCCGGGTCCGTTCCCTTCCATTCCCACGACCGCGTCCATGACGGTCAGGCGCGGCCCTATCAGCGAGCACAGCTCAACGAGCATCCGTGCAAAGGCATCACGGTTCACTCCAGCGTTAAAATGCCATTGGATTTTTCTTTTTCCTGGAATGCACCCAAAGAGGTTCTTCACGGCACCGGTGATCGTCATCATGCCGTGAGTCTTGAACTTCGGGAGATTTATGACAACATCTGCCTCATGAACTGCGCGAGCGATATCGAACCGGCGGAACCGCTCGTGGTTCTTCACCTGCACAGCCTCATCGAGCTTTGTCAGAATTGCGCCTTCTTCCTCAATAACGTCCATGACGCCGGATTTCTCGCATACACGGCGCAGGTCGCCGAACCCCGGACTGTCGCCGACAAGCGCCTCGGCACCGGCCTCGCGCACGAGCCGTATCGTCGCGCGTATGACCTCGGGGTGTGTGGTTACGGCATCAACGGGATGACTGGCCTTAAGAAGGTTCGGCTTGATGAGCACCCGGTTTCCCGGCTTCACAAACGTTTGCATGCCGCCGAGCAGATCAACGGCTTGGCGTACTGCGTCAAGGGTCTGGCCGCTGTTATAGACACCGCACCGTACTATGGAAACATCGGATGGTACTTTTCCCTTCATACTTCAGAGGGGCCTTTACCCCGAATTCCGCACTCAGCTTTCGAGTAACCATAGAGGGTTGCCTGCTCCCCCTCTTCTATACGGGCATAGCGATGTCCGCCCCTACGACTTCTGCAAAACCTCAATCATCTGACGGTGAATCCTGCCGTTGCTTGCAAGGATCTCTTCGGCATGCATGTCGAACCTATTTCCCGACAGATCCGATACCACGCCCCCTGCCTCTTTAACGACCAAGCTACCGGCAGCCACATCCCAGGGTTTGAGCTTGAGTTCCCAGAAGCCGTCAAGTCGCCCTGCAGCAACGTAACAGAGGTCGAGCGCTGCTGATCCGTCGCGGCGGACCTCCTGGGATGCCATGAGAAGCCCGTAAAAGTAATTTAGATTGTTCTTATCGCTCACCTTGCGGTCGTAGGGAAAACCCGTTGCAAGCAGGCTTTTTATGAGCGTGCCCACCTTCGAGACCTTTATTTGGTCCCCATTCAAATACGCGCCTAGCCCCTTTTGCGCTGTGAACAGCTCGTCTCTCATCGGATCATAGACAACGCCCAGGATAACATCGTCCTCGTGTTTGAGCGCAATAGACACCGCAAAGCAGGGGTATCCATGCGCATAGTTCGTGGTGCCGTCAAGGGGGTCGATGGTCCACGTATAACCGGAGGCATTGCTTAGTTTCGTTTCCTCCTCGGCAACGACTCCATGGTCTGGGAAAGCGACACGTAGCATTTCGACGATTGTGCGTTCAGAGCGTATATCCATCTCGGTGACTAGGTCGATATCGCCTTTGTAGATGATTTCGCGTAAACCGTGGATGTCTTCCCGCAGCATCCTGCCTGCCTTAAGCGCCGCATCCCGGGCTACAGCAATAAATTCCTTCATGCAACCCTCGATATGTTATGAAGATGTGCCGTGATCTTAAGATCACACAGATACTATAATTCGAGCTGATCTTAAAAACAATAAAGGGTAAGGCTCATGCATGCCTTACCCTTGTGATAGCAATAATAAATAACCCTATCCTGATTGTCTTTCATATGGGAAAGCATCAGGAAACAGCCTACTGGACGATCCTCTCCATCTCCACGCCGAGGTAATCGGCCAAAAGCTTCACGGTCCTCGGCTTCGTAGTCATCCCTTTTAGCGTCCGCGATACGGTAACTTTATGCATTCCCAATTTATCAGCAATTTCCGTATAGCTTAATCCCTTTTCCAGGCGCTTTTTCTCAAGAATTTCAATTTTGTACATGTTTTTCCCTCCACTCATAAGGTCGCACCACATATATGTGATTAAGACTAGGAATAGAAAGAATCTAAAATTACAATTATTACTATAGCACAAATATTTGCATTTTTAACACTGCAGCAAGAAATTTTTTGCTATTTATTGTCTATATTACAATGAAAGCGAGATACTTATTATCCGATATCATACTTGCAAAAAAGCTGCGGAAATTAAGAGCTAGGAATGAATTGATCATGCGTGAGGATTTGCGGCTTTCTGAGACCTGCGCTAACAGTAGCAGTAAAAATCATCCGGGGCAATCTCTCGCGACTGGTATCCGTCAAAGAATAATTCGAACTTAGTGAAGCTCTTGACGCTTTGCAGGGTTTACAACATCGAACTGGACGATCTATTTATCGGCGCCGGGAAAAACAACTTCACGTATCTGGCGCCGTTGGAACCTTTGTACCACAACGTTAACGGGCTGTCCATCGATGAGGCACGTGGCAGGTCTTGCAGTGCTTAGTCGATCGATGGACCGGTTTACGTGCCAGCACCTCCCGCGTATGACAGCGGAGGCAATCATCATCCGTCGGCTTTATGCGGGCATGAGGCTTGTGGCATTCGTAGCAGTTGAGCCGTGCCATCGGAACTCTTTCCGGAAAGCTTGTCTTCGCTGATTTTCGATGGCAACTCAGACAACGGTTTCGGTCCGGGATAAAGGGTTCCAACTGCTTTGGCGAGAAAGCATGGCACCGAAGGCAGGAAATATTTTCCATTCCCACCCCATGAATTTTCCAGTCGGTGTGACAACGGAGACATGCTTCTTTTTCCGGCCTGAAGGAGTGCACCGTGCGGCTGTGACAGTCCTTGCAAGTGAGCTTTTCCATAAAAACGTGTCGAGCATGTCCTGTGGACTTGTTCACAGTCAGCGATCCCTGGGCGGCTTCGTCCCAATGACATTTCGTGCATGTTTTCCATGGCGTCTCATTTCCATGGGGTTCGGGAGTCTTCCTGTCTGTGGTAAAAATAAATTTGACAAGCAGTCTGTTCTGTTCGATCATGCCGAGTTGGTGGCATTCCTGGCACGCGATGTTACGGTGCCCGCTCAGCTTCCACGCCGTATACGCTTCCCCCATGAGATGACAGCTGTTGCAGAACTCGGGATCCTTCTGGATATAATTGTAATACCGGACAGCGAGTACGATACCCAGGATTGAAATAATGAACATAAGGGAAACAAGAATGGTCTTGTCTCTCGGGCTCAGACCCCGTTCCAGTTTGTCGAATATCTTTGAAAATAGTTTATACATTGAATATTATTTAATGAAATGCTCCGCGATCTGCACCGCGTTCAGCGCAGCGCCTTTACGCAGGTTGTCTAACACGATCCAGAGATTGATTCCGTTCGGGATCGACTCGTCTGCCCGTATTCTGCCCACGTAGATCTCGTCCTTGCCTGCCACGTCGATCGCCAGCGGATAGATGTTCTTCTTCGGATCGTCGTACACGATGACGCCTGGTGCTGTCGAGAGGATTGCCCTGACTTCATTGGCTGAGATCTTTTCCTCTGTCTCGACGTTCACGGATTCGGAGTGGCAACGAAACACTGGCACTCGGACCGTTGTCGCTGTTACGCGGATCGAATCGTCTTCCATTATTTTTTTTGTCTCGTTCACCATTTTCATTTCTTCCTTGGTGTATCCGCTGTCGAGGAAGGAATCGATATGCGGAAGACAATTAAATGCAATCTGATGAGGATAGACCTTCTTCTCAACATCCCTGAAATTCAGGAGCGCCACGGTCTGTCCTGCAAGTTCGTCTATGGCCTCTTTACCCGTGTCGGACACGGATTGGAAGGTGGTGACCACGATGCGCTTGATCTTCACCGCGTCATGGATGGGATTGAGCGCCACGACCATCCCGATGGTCGAGCAGCTGGGGTTCGCGATGATACCGGCACGTGCTGTAATAGTATGGGCGTTTACCTCGGGAACCACGAGCGGAACCTTCGGGTCCATGCGGAAGGCGCTCGAACTGTCGACCACCACAACGCCGGACTTCACGGCCTCAGGGGCGAACGCGAGGCTGCGCTCGGCACCAGCCGAGAAGAGAGCGATATCTACTCCCTTGAAGGAATCCTTGGCCAATCTTTTGACGATCAAATTTTTGTCCCTGAATTGGATCCGCTCTCCCTCGGAGCGCTCCGACGCCAGCGGCACGATATCACTCACAGGGAAATTCCGTTCCGCGAGGATTTCGATCATTTCCCTGCCGACAACGCCCGTGGCGCCCGCAACAGCAACTACATATGCATTCTTTTTCTTGAGCATAAGGGATTAATAAATGTATTAACCGCAGACGCGAAGGAAAACAGGAAACTTGTTATAAGATCTTAGCCTTCCCGCTTTTAGCTCCACAAGTGGCCGATTCTGATGTAAGTCTATGGAGGTTCAAGTAGTATGGTGCCGCGTTCTCACTTCTCCACAACGATCCTTAACATTCTTCGGAGCGGCTCTGCCGCACCCCAGAGGAGTTGGTCGCCACAGGTGAATGCGTTCAGGAACGTGGGTCCCATGTTCATCTTGCGCAAGCGTCCGATCGGCACGGTAAGCGTACCGGTAACAGCCGCAGGAGTAAGTTCCCTCATCGTTATCTCTCGCTGGTTTGGCACAACCTTCACCCATTTGTTGTGCTTTGCTATCATGTCGGTGATCTCGTCCAGCGATACGTCCTTTTTCATCTTGATCGTGAGCGCCTGGCTGTGGCAGCGCATAGCGCCGATGCGCACGCAGGTCCCGTCTATCGGGATCGGCTTGTTTTCGCGACCGAGGATCTTGTTCGTTTCGGCCTGGCCTTTCCACTCTTCCCTGCTCTGGCCATTGTCCAGCTGTTTGTCTATCCACGGAATGAGCGAGCAGGCCAAGGGCGCCCCGAAGAACTCCTTGGGATAACTATCCGATCGTACATGCTCGGCGACTTTTTTATCAATGTCGAGAATCGCGCCTGCCGGATCGTCCAGGAGATTCTTGACCGAGTCGTGTGCAGAACCCATCTGCTTGAGCAACTCGCGCATGTTATTGGCGCCAGCGCCCGAGGCCGCTTGGTATGTCATGGCGCTCATCCATTCAACGAGATCGCGCTCGTATAATCCGCCCAAAGCCATGAGCATGAGCGATACCGTACAGTTTCCGCCGATATAGTTTTTGATCCCCTTGGCCATGCCGTTTTTGATCATATTCAAGTTGACCGGATCAAGTATGATGATGGAATCGCTCGTCATACGCAGTGTAGATGCCGCATCGATCCAGTATCCCTTCCATCCTGCGGCACGCAATGGAGGATAGATCTCGCTGGTATAGTCACCACCTTGGCACGAGACGATTGTATCCATCGCCTTGAGTTCGTCGATGTTCTTCGCATCCTTGAGCGCTGGGACGTCTTTGCCGATGTTCGGTCCCTTGCCGCCTATGTTTGACGTAGTGAAAAACACCGGGTCGACGAGATTGAAATCCTTTTCTTCGTTCATGCGGCCCATGAGCACCGAGCCCACCATGCCGCGCCAACCGATAAAGCCAACTCGCATCATTGTATTACTCCCGAACATGAATTTTGCTTTTAATCCAATCATCCTGGCTTGACCCGGAGTCAATATTTTTTGGATCCCCGCCTTCTCGGGAATGACTATTTAATATTCTCACTCATATTATCATTAATTCCAGAACGATATCTCTTTGCTCCAGCCATAGCCGTACTATCGAGTAGCAAGGCGTTTAGACCCTAAGCGGAAAACACGAATCCATCAGTTGAAGAACATGCGACCTTTTCCTTACCAAACATTTTAAATGGACCTTCCCCGTAAATGCAACTTTCTAAGCTTTTTTCGCCTCACCGGAAGTAATTTTGGTCGATCATCTTGTTTGCTTGTTCATCCCCCCGAACAGAGCTAGTGCGAACTACCAAGAAGCAAAACAAAAACAAGTGTTTGCAATCCTATGGGATTGAGCACAATAGCGTCCTCTTTACACAAGACCCGCCACCATATCCCCCACCTCTGTGGTGGACATGCCCATCTTCCCGGCAGCCTGGCTCTTCATCTTCTTCATGACCGCTATCATTGCCGTCTCGATAGCCTGCGCGGACTTCGTTTCGCCCAGAGCATCGAGCATCATCATCGCGGCGCCGATTGCCGCCATGGGGTTAATCACGTTCTGGGCGGCATACTTCGGCGCACTACCGCCCATGGGCTCAAACATCGAAACGCCTTCGGGGTTGATGTTCCCGCCTGACGCTACGCCGAGGCCGCCCTGGATCATAGCGCCGAGGTCGGTGATGATATCGCCGAACAAATTTTCGGTGACGGCTACGTCGAACCATTCGGGGTTCTTCACGAACCACATGTTTGCGGCATCGACGTGGTTATAATCACGTTTGAGCTCCGGATACTGTTGCGTTCCCATCTCTTCAAAAGCTCGGTACCAGAGATCGCCGCAATGAGTAAGCACGTTCCGCTTGTGGATGAGCGTGATGGGTTTTGCAGCGTACCTCTTGTCCTTGGCATTGCGCTTCTTTTTAAGCTCAAAGGCATACTTGAGACAGCGGTCCACCGTACGGCGATCGTACACCATCAGCTGCGTTGCAATCTCCTCGGTCGTTCCCACGCGCGTCGCCCCGCCGTGACCCGTATAGATGCCTCCCGTGTTCTCGCGGATGACCACGAAATCGATATGCTCGGGGCCCTTGCCCTTGAGCGGAGTCTCGACGTTAGGATACAGCTTCACTGGCCGGAGATTGATGTACTGGTCGAGTGCAAAGCGTATCTTGAGGAGAATCCCTGTTTCGAGGATCCCTGGCTTTACGTTGGGATGACCGATAGCTCCCAGGAACATGGTGTCGAACTTTCTGAACTCGTCGATAGCGCTGTCAGGGAGCGTCTCGCCGGTCTTTAAATATCGTGTGCCGCCGAAGTCGAACTCGGCGAACTCGAGTTTGAAGCCCCCCTTGGCCGCTGCTGCCTTGAGAACTTTTATGCCTTCTCTAACTACTTCCGGCCCGGTGCCGTCACCGGGGATCGTTGCGATTTTGTAAGTCTTGGCCATTTAAGTATAGTCCCTTTCTTAAATGCTTCCATTGCGTGCGACTGACGGGAGCGTGGTAATCTCGTTATGAACAACGTGAGTTTGCCGCTTCTCTATGCCCCGTCGCGATTATGACATGATGGATACGTTGACTATCTTTTTCTCGTGCTGCAGTTGCTTGTCCGCATCTCATTGCAGCCATCGTCTCCGGGGATGAAGCCGAGACCGCAGGCGTCAGGCTGTGCAGATGGAGCAATGGACTGAAGTGTCGTGAGATCGAGATTGCGGCTGAAGTACACGCAGGGTTCGCAGATAGAATGCTCGGGTTGCTGCATGATTTTCGGCTGGAGCGCTTTCATCAGCTTGAAACAGGCTGTCAACGAATTCCCGCCTTTTTCTTCGTATATGCCATGAGCCCGCCTACCGCGATCAGTTCCTGCATGAAGGGTGGCACCGGTGCGATCTTGAACGTCTTTCCCGAAGTAAGATTCCGGATCGCTCCAGAGTCCGCGTCCACCTCGATCTGATCGCCTTGTTTGATACCGTCAACAGCCTCGGCGCTCTCGAAGATTGGCAGCCCCATATTGAAGCAATTCCGGTAGAAGATCCGCGCAAAACTCTTGGCCACGACGCAGGACACGCCGGCGGCCTTAATCGCAATCGGCGCGTGCTCGCGCGATGATCCGCACCCGAAGTTCTTCTCAGCAACAATGATATCGCCGGGTTTCATCTTCTTAATGAAATCGGGCGTGGCTGAGTCTTCCATGCAATGTTTAGCCAATTCTTTCGGATCAGACGTATTCAAATATCGTGCGGGAATGATCGCGTCCGTGTCAACATCGGCTCCGAATTTCCATGCATTACCTTTGAATTTCATCGAGAATCCTCTATTCTTTTTACGACGAACTGCACGAATGGCGCGAATAACACAAACACAGGATTTAATTCGTATTATTCGCGTTCGTATCTGTTATTCGCTCTATGTCCTCTGCGGCAAACATCCTTGGCTGCTTTTTCCTGTGTTCCCTCTAGTCTCTGCAAAATCTGTTACAAAATATTTTATTTCAGTTCTTCCGGCCTACCAATTCTTCCAAGCACTGCGGATGCGGCAGCGATTGCCGGACTGGACAGATATACTTCGCTCTTGGGATCGCCCATCCTGCCGACAAAATTTCGGTTCGTCGTGGCAATGGCGCGCTCGCCCGCAGCAAGAATTCCCATATGGCCGCCGAGACAAGGACCGCAGGTCGGCGTGCTGAATGCCGCACCGGCATCGATGAAGACGTCGACGAGGCCTTCCTTGAGGGACTGCTTGAAAACAGCCTGAGTAGCCGGAATTACGATCATGCGTACGTAGGGATGTACTTTATGCCCTTTGATGACTTTGGCTGCCTCGCGGATGTCCTCGATCCTGCCGTTCGTGCAGGAGCCAATGACAGACTGGTCGATATTGATAGCCGCAAGTTCACTCACGGGCTTCACATTCTCTGGAAGGTGCGGACAAGCGATCTGAGGCTCCATATCGTTGAGATCGTACTCGCGCACGTCAACATAGTTCGCCTTTTTATCGCTCTTATAGAACTTGTACTTACGTCGCGCGCGCTTGGCCACATATTTCTCGGTGATCTCGTCGGGTTCTATGATGCCGTTCTTGCCCCCTGCCTCGATCGCCATGTTACAGATCGTCAGCCGTCCTGACATAGGGAGTTTCCGGATTACTTCGCCAGTAAATTCCATGGCTCGATAGAGCGCGCCATCCACGCCGATGTCGCCGATTGTGCGGAGGATAATGTCCTTACCGCCGACCCACTTGCCAAGCTTGCCCTTGTAAATGAACTTCATGCTCTCGGGCACCTTGAACCAGGCCTCGCCCGTAATCATGGCCGCAGCAACGTCCGTGCTACCGACACCGGTCGAGAACGCCCCCAACCCGCCATAGGTACAGGTGTGGCTGTCAGCGCCGATCACCACATCGCCGGGTACAACAATCCCCTGCTCAGGCAGAAGCGCATGCTCAACACCCATCCTGCCGACCTCGAAGAAGAGCGACAGCTCGTGTTCCCGCGAGAATTGACGGAGCATATTGCATTGCTCTGCCGAAGCGATGTCCTTGTTCGGAGCAAAGTGGTCCGGGATAAGAGCGATACGCTCGGAATCGAACACCTTGCTAGCGCCCGTGGCCTTGAATTCCTTGATCGCGATGGGTGCGGTGATGTCGTTCGCGAGCACCAGATCGAGCTTCGCGTTGATCAATTCTCCCGGAACGACCTCTTTTTTGCGGCAGTGTGCGGCCAGTATTTTTTCAGTAATCGTCATCATAGGTTTTTGAATATACATTATCCCTTGGCTAGATTCAACTGTTTTTTCCTAATTCAAATCATGTAAATCCATGTGCTCGAACCGCGCGAATCATTCGAATGTCACGAAGGAAATCAATATGTTCACTCGTGTCATTCGTCCCTTTCGTGTCATTTGTGATAAGCATTTGGGTCTTTTCATTAACGAGAGGGGCATGCAGGAATTACTTTAAACAGTGACTCCTAGCCGTTTTTGATTTTCCCCTTTTTCCAATACTCCAGCTTGTTCAGGGCATTTACGTAAGCCTTGGCGCTCGCTATGATGATGTCCGTGTCCGCGCCGTGTCCGGTGACCTTCTTGCCGTCTTCCTCGATTTTCACGGTCACCTCACCGAGGGCATCGGTACCGCCGGTTATACCCTTTACGAGATAAGCATCGAGCTTGCTCTTGGTGCCCGTGATCGCAGCAATCGTCCGGTAAACTGCATCGACCGGGCCGTCACCCTTACCAGTCTGCTTAACGCTCTTGCCGCCGATCTGCATCTCCACAGTCGCCGTCGGTATAATGCCCGTACCACTCTGGGCGCTGAGGTGTTCAAGCGAATATACTTCCTGGATCTGTTGCATCTCATCGGAGACGATCGCTTCGAGATCTTCGTCGAAAACCTCTTTCTTCTGGTCTGCGACCCGTTTGAACCGCTCGAAGGCCTTATTCAGGTCATCATCAGAAAATTCATAACCCATCTGCTTGAGCCGATCGCGGAAGGCATGTCTGCCGGAATGCTTGCCGAGCACCAAGTTCGTCTTTACGAGGCCGATCGATTCGGGCGTCATGATTTCATAGGTAGTCCGCTCTTTGAGCAGTCCGTCCTGGTGGATGCCTGACTCATGTGCGAAAGCGTTCGCACCCACGATAGCCTTGTTCGGCTGGACCGGGATGCCGGTGATCTTTGTCACCAACCTGCTCGTGCGCGTAATCTCTTCGGTGTGAATTCTCGTGTCTGCGCCGTAGAGGTCTTTCCTCGTGCGGAGCGCCATCACGACCTCTTCCATGGAGCAATTTCCTGCCCGCTCGCCGATGCCGTTGATCGTGCACTCCACCTGCTCTGCCCCGTTCCGGATCGCTGCGAGCGCGTTCGCAACAGCAAGACCCAGGTCGTTATGGCAGTGGACAGAGATGACGGCTTTGCCGATGTTCTTGACCTTGCTCTTGATACCTTTAATGAGCGCACCGAATTCTTCGGGCATGGCATAGCCTACGGTGTCCGGAATATTGACGGTCTTCGCACCTGCTGCGATTACCGCTTCCACGACCTCAAGGAGGTACGCCGCGTCTGTCCGTGTGGCGTCCATGGGCGAAAACTCTATGTCATCCACATAGGAACGGGCATGGGAAACCATTTCAACAGAACGCTTCAGTGCCTCTTCGCGCGAGATCCGGTACTGATACTTCAGATGTATGTCCGATGTCGAGT
The DNA here is from genome assembly GCA_035516175.1 of Nitrospirota bacterium. Lineage (GTDB taxonomy): Bacteria > Nitrospirota > UBA9217 > UBA9217 > UBA9217 > DASPSR01. Next base: position 43,694 of record DATJAO010000045.1, on the reverse strand, counting down.
GAAAGACGTGGATACGCCGCCTCGGTGCGTCCTTGAGCGCTTCCCCGGCGCGGTCAATATCTTCCCTGCGCGCCCGCGCAAGGCTACAGATCACCGGCCCTTCTACCTCTGCGCTGATCCGTTTGATGGACTCAAAATCGCCGGGAGAACTGATAGCGAAGCCCGCTTCGATGATATCCACCCCCAACCGCGCGAGCTGCCTCGCAAGAGTTATCTTTTCCTCAACGTTCATACTCGCTCCCGGGGATTGTTCTCCGTCGCGGAGCGTCGTATCGAATATTTTGATGATTGTGTTCATAATAGATTCCTCAATGTCATGCAGCCCGCTGCAGGATGCATCATAAATTGTGAAAAAAAGAGAGCAAGGCCGCCCACTTAATCTCTCGCCTACTCACCGTCACTATCATTAGTCCGATCAGAGCGGATTAAGCAGCGGCTGGTTTCTGTCTCTTGAACAGTTTGAAAAACGCCTCGACCATGCCAACCACAACATAAGAGATAGAGACCAGAAACAGGACGAGTTCAGGATGATATGCCACAACTGCCAAAAAAGCCGCGATGACAACCAAGATCCCGAAAGGCCTGCGTTCCTTCAGGTTGGCCTCCTTCAGGCTATGGTAGGTGATGTTGCTCACCATGAGCCCCGCCAGTATGAATGTCAGCGCCAGTATCCAGTAGTCCTTCCCGACCACATCCGCCAGCTGCACCAGCTTCAGGTCTTCAAGAATGTGGAGGATCTCTTCATATGCCAGCACCGTACTAGCGATCACCAGCGCCGAAGCCGGCGTTGGAAGGCCGGTAAAATGCTTCTTTTCGGTACTTCCCATCTGCACATTAAACCGCGCAAGCCTGAGGGCAGCGCAGGCGACCAGAAAAAATGACCCAAGCCACCCGATCTTGCCAAACGAGGACAGCGTCCAAGTATAGACAAGGACACCCGGAGCAACGCCGAAGGATATCACGTCCGCCAGCGAGTCTATCTCGATGCCGAACCGCGTGGCTGTATGGGTTATCCTCGCGACCCAACCATCCAGCACGTCGAAGACGGACGCGATCATAATGGCCCATGCGGCACGCTCATAATCGGAGTTGAGCGAGGCCACGATGGAATAGAAGCCGGCAAACATGCTGGACAGCGTTATAAGATTGGGCAGGACATAGATCCCTTTTCTCATTTGAGCACCCCGATGATATCCCGCGCTCCTTTGATCCGGTCTCCCACCTTGACCTTCAGCTCGGTTTCCTTCGGCAGAAAAATATCCACGCGCGATCCGAAGCGGATCAGACCATATCGTTCGCCCGTCTTGATCATATCTCCAGGCTTGGCATAGCACACGATTCGTCTTGCAATGAGCCCGGCGATCTGTTTCACGAGCACTTTGTACTTCCCTTTAGTGATGACCACGGCCGTCTGTTCATTGTCTAGCGAGGCTTTATCCACCGATGCAACGTGAAATCTCCCCGGATTGTATTTTACAGTTTCAACCGTGCCGTCGCAAGGGGCGCGGTTCACGTGCACGTTGAACACGGAAAGGAAGATGCTGATCTGCTTCACATCCTGCTTCAGGTAATCGGGTTCGTAGATGTCCTTGACCACGATGACCTTACCGTCCGCCGGTGAGACCACAACATCTTTGCCCTCCGGAACCGAGCGCTCCGGGTCACGGAAAAAGAACAGGATAAAGAGCGTAAGCGCGAGTGAAACACAGCCGATATTGTTCCACCCGAAGGTTAACAGCAAAACCGTGAGCACCATCAGCGGGATGATAAAGGGCCATCCTTCCGAGGCTACAGGTATCCCGTAATTTTTCATCATACGCTATCCGAGAAGTTTAAATAACATTTCCGCAATTTTGAATCTTAATTTTTACTTTTATCGACCAACTTGCTCTTCTGCAGCCAAGGCATCATCTTCCGCAGTCGGTCGCCGACTTCCTCGATCGGGTGTGCCTGGCCTTTCTTCGTGAGGGCATTGAATGTTGGCTTGTTCGCCATGTTCTCAAGCATCCACTCCTTCGCGAACTGACCGGACTGGATCTCGCCCAGGATCTTTTTCATCTCCTTCTTGGTCTCTTCAGTGATGAGCCGCGGCCCGCGGGTCAGATCGCCATACTGGGCCGTATTACTGATAGAGTAGCGCATATTAGAGATGCCGCCCTCATAGATCAGGTCCACGATGAGCTTGAGCTCATGCAGGCATTCGAAGTAGGCCATCTCTGGTGCATACCCGGCTTCGACAAGTGTCTCATAGCCGGCCATGATGAGTGCCGTGGCCCCGCCGCAAAGCACCGCCTGCTCGCCAAAGAGATCTGTCTCCGTCTCTTCACGGAAGGTGGTCTCGATGACGCCCGCCCTTCCCAAGCCGATAGCACAGGCATAGGCTAGCGCCACGTCCCTGGTATTGCCCGACGGATTCTGATGGACCGCGATAAGTCCCGGCACGCCTTCTCCCTTTACATACTGGGAACGTACAAGATGGCCGGGGCTCTTGGGAGCCGCCATAAACACGTTCACGTCCTCGCGAGGCACGATCTGCCCGAAATGGATGTTGAACCCATGGGCGAAAGCAAGGAACGCGCCTTTTTTTATGTTCGATTCGATGTCCTTCCGATACATCCCCCCCTGGAGTTCATCAGGCACCAGGATCATGATGATATCGGCCACTTTCGCAGCCTCAGCGACATCTACGACTTTGAGCCCTGCACCGGCGGCTTTGTCCCACGACTTGCTGCCCCTCCGCAGTCCCACCATTACGTCAACCCCGCTTTCCTTGAGGTTGTTCGAGTGCGCAAAACCCTGGCTGCCATAGCCGATCACAGCGACCTTCTTGCCCCTCAGCAGGCCCATGTCCGAGTCTTTCTCGTAGTAGATCTTCATCGTGTCCCCTTTCGCAATAGATGATTCTGGATTATCTGATCTTCTTTTTGAATTCCTCGTCGTTGAGAAGCTGGTCCAGCGCCGATGACAGTGCCTCGGAAACTGCGTCTTTGACCGATTCGAACGAGAATGCCACGTCCTCTCGTTCTAGTTTGCTGTTGAGGACTAGCGTCCGGATTATCTTCTTCTCCGCCACATCGGCTGCCGATACCCTGAGTTGGACCTCGGCGTTCACCTTGACATCCAGCGTCCGAGAAACGGCCTCAACCCAGAGCGTCTTGATCTCGCCGCCGATTAGGATATCAATGCCGCTGGTCCTTATCGATTCGGCATTCATGTCCCATGCTGGGGCGTCCTTGACCGTGATGCCCCGTGCTTTGAGCGCGTCCTTCAATCCAGCGGTCACCAGGTCGGAGACGGTGCCCTGCACGACCAGGTCGTTCTCCACATAGTCAGGAATCGTCCGCTTACCAATCACTGAAAAAGTCTTGCCGCGATCATCCTTAAAGGGACTGACGCCGACGACTAGTTTTGGCGCCCCGGCAGCCAAGCCCTGGGGCGCTTGGTACCTGATGTTGTTAAGGAGCACCGGCCCCTTCTCTGCGCATCCTGACAGGAGGGCTGCAAGAAGTGCTGCAATTCCGATGTACACCCATGAAAATCTCATTCCGATTTTCTCCTCCCGCACTCGGGCTATTCTCTCGTGATGGCCACCTTGCCGGTGCGCACGATCTCTTTGATCCCGATCGGTCGCAAGAGCTCGATGAAGGCCTCCAGTTTCTTTTCGTCTCCCGTCACTTGGAAGGTATATGTTTTCTGCGTAGAGTCGACCACACGGGCCCGGAATATATCGGCAATCCTGAGCGCCTCGGCGCGGTGCTCCGTCGGGGCATTGATTTTGATGAGGCACATCTCTCGCTCGACATATTCCTTCTCCGCGAGGTCAGTCACCTTAATCACATCGATCAGCTTGTTGAGCTGTTTGATAATCTGCTCAAGGATGCGCTCGTCCCCTGTGGTCACGATCGTCATCTGCGAAATCGTGGGATCGAGCGTTGGCCCGATTGAGATCGTTTCGATGTTGAATCCCCGGCCACTGAAGAGCCCCGACACGCGCGATAGCACACCGAATTTGTTCTCCACCAATACGGATATGATATGTTTCATGGGGTCATCCTTAATCTGACCACAGACAGGGCTGGAAACCGTCACCACACTGCTGTCATCTCTAGCGGCCATCCCGTCCAGGTCTGCGGCAATTGTTGTTCAGGCTATTTCACTGCCCTCAACTTCTTCTCTTCCTTCTTCTTTTCTTCCCCGAAGATCATTTCGTTGATGGCAGCTCCTGCCGGCACCATGGGGAATACCTTTTCGTACCGCGCGGTGACGAAGTCCATGAACACAGTCCTCTTCACCTTGAGGGCCTCCTTGAGAACCGGCACAACCTCTACGGGCTTCACCGCCCGCAGACCAACAGCGCCATAGGCTTCGGCCAGTTTGACAAAGTCGGGCGTGCTACCGAGATCGACGGACGAGTAGCGCTCGGAATAGAACAGTTCTTGCCACTGCCGTACCATGCCGAGGTAGCGGTTGTTCAGAATTATCACTTTAACCGGTATGTTATTCTCAACCGTCGTGGCAAGCTCCTGAATGTTCATCTGGATGCTTCCGTCGCCGGAGATACTGAACACGTTCCGGTCTGGATGCGCGACCTTTGCGCCAATGGCTGCCGGGAACCCGTACCCCATGGTCCCAAGACCGCCTGACGAGAGCCAGTGCCTCGGTTTATCGAACTTGTAGTACTGCGCGGCCCACATCTGGTGCTGGCCCACGTCGGTCACGATGATCGCGTTCCCGCCGGTGATCTCGTAGAGCTTTTCGACCACGAATTGGGGTTTGATAACGTCATCGGCATATTCGTACGTGAGCGGCCGTTCTTCCCGCCAAGCCTCGATCTGTTTCAGCCAGCTCTTGCGGATCGCTTCCCAGGGTTCTTTGATATGGTGGAGTTCTTTGTTAAGGTCCACCAACACATGCTTCACGTCGCCCACGATCGGGATATCCACCCGCACGTTCTTCCTGATCGATGTCGGGTCCACGTCGATGTGGATGATCTTGGCTTCAGGCGCGAAACCTTCCACCTTGCCGGTCACACGGTCATCGAACCGCGCGCCGATTGCAACGATAATGTCCGAATTGTGAATCGCCATATTGGCATAGTACGTGCCGTGCATGCCAAGCATACCGAGCGAGAGCGGATGTGTGCCGGGAAATCCACCAATGCCCATCAGAGTATGGGTTACCGGAATTTTCGTGATCTCGGCAAACTCGAGGACCTCTGGTGCAGCATTCGAGAGGATGACGCCACCACCGATATAGGCCACCGGTTTCTTTGCCTTGGCAATTGCCTCTGCTGCCTGCTTGATCTGCCACTTGTTGCCAGTGACCGTAGGGTTGTAGCTCCTGATCTCGACCTTGTCGGGATAATGGAATTCGGCCTTGTTGGTCACCACATCACGCGGCAAATCAACGAGCACGGGACCCGGCCTTCCTGTCGAAGCAAGGTAGAACGCCTCTTTAATAGTCTGCGCAAGGTCATTCACGTCCTTCACCAAAAAATTATACTTAGTGCAGGGACGGGTAATGCCGACGATATCCGCCTCCTGGAACGCGTCGTTCCCGATAAGCGCTGTAGGCACCTGTCCGGTGAAGACCACAATCGGGATGGAATCCATGTATGCCGTGGCAAGTGCCGTGACCACGTTCGTGGCGCCCGGACCGGAAGTAACGAGTGCTACGCCGACCTTACCCGTTGAGCGGGCATAGCCGTCGGCCATATGGACCCCGCCCTGCTCGTGCCGCGGCAGGATCATGCGGATGTCCTTCTGATCATAGAGGACGTCGAAGATCTTCAGCACCACGCCACCGGGATAGGCGAAGAGCGTATCGACCTTCTCTTTCTTCAGACATTCAAGAAAAATTTCAGCGCCGGTAATTTGTTTGTTGGACATGTTTTCACCTTCTGAAAGGTTAGAAACTCGTCAGCCTGCCGACCTAATTATGCTTTCACAATCGCGCCGGTACTGGCCGACGTAACTACTTTTGCATACCGTGCGAGCCAGCCATTCTTAATCTTGGGCTCTCTCGGTTTCCACTTTGCAAGCCGTTTTTTGATTTCAGTTTTGGACAGCTTAATCTCCAGCTTACGGTTTGGGATGTCGAGAACGATCCGGTCTCCGTTCCGCACTACGGCAATGGGTCCGCCTTCGGCAGCTTCGGGAGAGATGTGACCGATGCAGGGACCGCGCGTGCCGCCCGAGAACCTGCCATCAGTCAGCAGGACAACAGATTCACCAAGCCCCATGCCCGATATGGCGGAAGTAGGCGAAAGCATCTCACGCATGCCAGGACCGCCCTTCGGGCCTTCGTAGCGGATCACGATCACGTGGCCCGCCTTGATCTTTCCCGCAAGAATGACCTTCATGGCCTCTTCCTCTGAATCAAATACAATAGCCGTACCATCGAACTTCATCATCTTATCGCTCACTGCCGTCTGCTTTACCACCGACCCGTTCGGCGCAAGATTGCCCGAAAGCACTGCGATACCGCCCTCTTTATGATAGGCTTTGTCAAGGGAACGGATGACATCATCGTTCGACACACGGCCGGACTGCGCAAGCTCAACAATCGACCTGCCGCTCACCGTGGGCGAATTCTTAAGCATGTCCTTAAACCGCGACAATACGCCCGGGATGCCCCCTGCAGCATCGAGGTCTTCGAGATAGTGATGCCCGCCAGGGAGCATATTGCACACATGCGGAGTCATACGGCTGATCTTGTCAAAGGTTTCGACCGGCAATTCGATGCCCGCTTCGTGTGCGATAGCCGGGATGTGCAGCGTCGTATTCGTCGAGCCGCCGAGCGCCATGTCGATGCGGATAGCATTTTCAAAAGCGTTTTTTGTCATGATCTTCCGTGGCGTGAGCGCTTCCTTCACAAGACCGACAACCCGCTTCCCGCTCTCAAAAGCAATCCGCCGCTTCTCACCTGAAATAGCTAGCGCGGTGGCGCATCCCGGCAGGCTCATGCCGAGCGACTCGGTGACGCAGGCCATGGTATTTGCCGTGTACATACCCTGGCACGAGCCAGGACCCGGACAGGCGCAGACCTCGAGCTCTGCAAGGTCAGTCTCAGACATCTCGCCCTTCCGGACCTTGCCTACGGCTTCGAAGGCGCTGATAAGGTTCACGCGGTTGCCGCGGTAACTGCCGGAATGCATGGGACCGGCTGTGACCACAATCGCTGGGATATCAAGCCGGGCCGCAGCCATGAGCATGCCTGGAGTGATCTTGTCACAGTTCGTGAGCAACACGAGCCCATCGAAGGCATGGGCCATGGAAATTGACTCCACAATGTCGGCTATGAGTTCTCGGGACGGCAACGAATAGTGCATGCCCATGTGGCCCATGGCGATACCGTCGCAGATGCCTGGCAGGCCGAAGAAAAGCGGCCATCCACCGCCGGTGTGCACGCCCTTTTCGATGAACCGTTCCAAATCGCGCATGCCGATGTGGCCCGGGATCAGGTCCGTAAAGCTTGTGGCAATGCCTATCATGGGCTTGTCGAGTTCACTTCTCGTGATACCCGTTGCAAACAAAAGAGACCTGTGCGGCGCGCGCTCCAGGCCTTTCTTAATCCTGTCACTTCTCAATTCAGCACTCCTAAAAATTTAGCGGCACAGAAAATAGTCCCAGATAGGCGCGCACATTCAGACTAACGAAACGTACAGACAAGTACGCCGCGATTATGGAGAACGCCGCGCAATGGAGAAGATGGAATTTTTCAAGCCGTTATTTGTTATTTTTAACATAGATACAGGAAGAGAGTCAATAAAAAAATCCCCCTTTACTCTCTCTTGTAAAGAGGGATTCTCTCTTCCCTTAGGGAGGAAAAAACATAAAAGGCAAGGTTTCTTTTACCTTGCCTTCACGCTCTCAGGCCTGTCCGACTCTCGAACGCCTAAGTATTTCCATCATCCTGTCTTTTGCCGCCAGTTTCAGTTTCTGGACCCGTTTCCGCTCCATTTCTTCTTCAGGAGTGAGGTACCGGTGGGACTCGAAGCTCATTAAGGTGTCTTCCAACTTCCGATGTTCCTGCTCCCATTTCTGGAACTCAGGGTTCTCTACCCTGAGTTTTTCCCTAAGTACTTCTTCATTTACCTCCACATTCATAATGCAGCCCTCCTTTAGGGTTTAATGTAGATGAGAAGGTCGTGCGGGAAGCATTTTTCTATTTAGATATGTATCACATTTCCATAAAAAAGGCAAGCATCTAAAATATCTTTAAAAACAACTTGTTATCAAGTTTCTTTGAGCTCGGCAAGACTCAGGAATGCACCCTGCTCGAGCGTCATTACTACAGCGTCCTCTACTGGTGAATCATAGTAGTTTCTCCTCACGGAAGTGCCGGTGAATCCCAGACTCGAATAAAGCTTCTGGGCAATCATATTCGAGGCCCTCACTTCGAGAAATGCCCGGTGAGCGCCTTTGGCATAGACATGTTTGATCCCGGTGAGTACGAGACGCCTGGCTATCCCACGCCGCCTCTGTCCCGGCGTCACGGCAAGGTTCAAGATGTGCATCTCATCAGCCACAAGCCAGAATACGACATAGCCCGTCACGATGCGCTTTGGTGCCGTGCTTGAGAGCGAGACAAAGAGGGTGGAGACAAGGGGGCTGCGGAACTCTGACAGGAAAAGGTTCCTAGACCAGGGCATGCTGAAAGAAGTCCGCTCGATAGCGAGGACTTGGTCAATGTCCTCCTTTCTCATGAAGTCTATCGTAATTTCTCTTTCTTTTCCCACGCCACTTCGGCCTCAGGTCTGCGAATATACAGGGGTGTCAATCTGTCCGGTTCAGCCTGCCTACCGCTTTTTATCATGTCCAGCCCTATCTCCGCGACCTTCGCCCCGGAAGGAAGAACTGCGGAATGCGGGGCGAACACCGCCCGCTCACCGAACAACTCCTGTATTCCGTTTCGGTAGATTCGAGACCCCTCTCCGGTGAACACCACTTTTTCACTGATCTGCCCAGCGAGCCTGAAAATGGACATCGCGGCCTCCGGTAGAATCTGTACTAGCGCTGTCCCATCGAATCGGTAGAGCGAGGCATAAACCTCGTTCTTGCGGGCATCGAGAAGGGTACAGACCGGGTATGCGCAATACGGCAGGTTCCACGCGAGCGCCTGGAGCGTAGGCACAGCAGCTATCGGCCTGCCTGTTGCGAGCGCCAGGCCCTTTACTGTGGACAGACCGATCCTGAGGCCTGTGAATGAGCCCGGGCCGATAGCCACGGAAAAACCGTCGAGATCGTGCACCGCAAGTCCCGTATCCTTGAGCACCCGGTCGATAGTGGACATTAATCTTTCAGAGTGCGTCACCTCGATGTTCAGACTGTACTGTGCCACGACGCCGTCTTCGGAAACGATAGCGACGCTGCCGGTTTTAGTTGATGTCTCGATGCCGAGGATGTTCACAGAATTATCTTATCGCAAAAATGCAATCATGTCAAAACAAGACACGACCTTGGATTCTGTGTAACGATTCGCCATGGAAAAAATAAATTATCGGCAAAATCGGTAGCGATATGACCTATGTCCTCCTCTTTGCCTCTGTAGCGAATACTATTTAAGGTTCTTATCAAAAAACTCCCCCACTTTTTTCCCGTACATGCTCCCTGCAGCTACGAACGTGCCACCATGGTCTGCACCGGGGATGATCCAGAGCTCTTTTGGCTCGCCGGCTGCAGCAAAGAGCCGTTGACCGTTTTCTGCGGGAATGAGTTTGTCCCCCTCACCAGCAATGATGAGGATGGGTATGGGAGACATCTTAGCTATCACATTCACCGGCGCGACGTTTTCAATCCGGGTCCGGAAGTAGAGCTCGTAACCAATGACAGCGAGATGAAGGAATGGAAAGGATGGAAGGTGGTAGAAGCTTGTGACCGCGATCCTCGCCTGGTCCTTGAGGCTCGTAAAGGCGCTGTCGGCCACGATGGCTGAGAACGCGCCGGTTTGTGCCGCAGTAAGGATAGCTGTGGCCCCCCCCATGGAAAACCCATAGATACCGATACACTGGGGGTCAATTTCCTCCCGTGATTTGAGCATGCTGAACGCTGCGAGAACGTCCTTCTGCTCATGGTAACCGAGCGACGTTCTGCTTCCGCTGCTCTCTCCATGCGCCCGGAAATCGAACAGGAGGACAAAATATCCCCGCCTCGCAAGTGATGCCGCGAGCTCGGTAAAATCGGATTTATTCGCGCCCACGCCGTGGCAGATGATTATGGCCGGGGATTTTGCGCGGGGATGAGGTGGTTTGACGAGCCAACCCTTTAAGGGAACACCGTCCTCGCTGATAAAAGATACAGTTTCATAATCTGCCTGATATTCGGACGGCGCTACGTGGAGAGTATACCGCGGAGGGTGGGTATTCGCATAGACGAGGATGAAGGAGAGGGCGATTGTCAGTAGAAGGAGAGAGAGGAGGGCGTTCATAATTATTTTCTTGGCAGGTCCTGTCTTTGCTGAACATTGATCTCTGTCATTCATCATGTGTCAGATCAATCCCACTTGAGGTAAAATCCGTTCATCTTCTCCATCTTCTCCGCCAGCTTGTCAGCGGTCCCCTTCTCCGGATCGATAACGTCCGGAGCAAAAGACCGGACAATCTGGGCAAAAGCCTGCATGTTTGTGGGCGGCTTGATGAATCGCGCTTCGAGCCAGTCAGTTCCCGCTCCTGTTATCACAAACGAGGCCTGTTTCTGCTGTTCCTTGAGCCACGCGATGATCTCTTTGGTGTCCAACTGGTAGTTCGATGCCTCTGTCCCCTGGATCTTCAGGATGTCATAGGTACTGTTGCCCTTGATCACCGTGACGATGTCCGGCAATGTGCCGTAGCCCTTATGGCTCCTGAAGAGGAGGTATCCTTTTGTGCGCAATGACGGCCGGAAGGAAGAAATGATTTCATCAGCGTTTTTGGCGCGCACGCTGAAACCCACCAATCGGTCTTGTTCAATACCTTTTTCGCCCTTCAAGTTTTCCGAGGGGATGACGACAGTCATAAAGAAGGGCTCTGCCTCCGCACCTGCGGCGATCTCTAGCTGGGATATTATCTCGGGAGGAAAACCAAGCTCTGCGCGTTGATCTTGGCCAAGCACCGGAGGCTTCGGCTTCACGATCACGATGGGTGTGGGTTTCTTGGGAGCCTGCGGCTTCTCGGCCTTGCATGAGATTAGGCCGAGGATGATAGCCAAGCCTAGCAAAAGGGATCTACCTGCCATAACGGATATCGAAATGCTTATGTTCTCCTGTATACGGTTCCCAGAAAACATCAACCTTGCTCACTCGCGCGCCGGAGGGGCCTTTGTGGCACCAGCCAATGATCTCCTCGACTTTTTTCTTCTCCCCTTCGAAGAGCGCCTGCACCGCGCCATCGGGAAGATTCCTGACCCAGCCTCCCACGCCGAGCCGGACAGCCTCGTCCTTGGTGCTGGCGCGGAAGAACACGCCCTGCACAAACCCGTGGATGATCACCCGTGCGCGAAGAGTCTCCATAGAGTCAAGCTCCAATCGTCAAAACCCATATCACAAATATAACAAATCTCGGGGACCAAACACATTATATTATTGATCATTGTCGTTTGACCACTGGTTTTATTTGATTATTGATGCCTGATAATTGGTGTTCACTCCCTCTCCGTCACGCTTTTCACCTCGACCTGCGGTTTCCTGCTTAATCTGATCTAGCGTCTTGACCCTCTCTTGCTGACACCTCTCCCCCGGCTTCTCGAATCTGGCCTCGTCCCCTGGGATGGCCCCTCTCTCTTGGACGCTGGCCCCTTGCTGCCGAACCTTTGTTCCGGTTTTAGTCTGTCCTTCGGTCTCCACGTAGCAGTCCCCGTTTCAGGCCTGCGGGAGGCAGCTTTTGATGCTGGGCTATGACCTCTCAATCTTTGATGGCTGAAGCTTCCCGCATATCCGCCCTGTTCCTTACTCTTTGTCTCACGTCCGGGCCATGTGCTACGGCTTTCGCCCGAATGCTGTCTCCTGACATCCAGCCTGGGGCTGCTGACTCCCCGCGAAATCAAGCTGTCCTTACGTTCACTTACGCCCGTGCCGCTTATTCCTCGTCGTACACCCTGATTTGCCCATGGATCTTTGTTCCGCCTTTTCCCTCCCCTCGTATCCTGCATGATCCTTGTCCTTGGGCGCCTAACCCAGCCTTCACTGGGTCTCTGGCCGCTAAATTTTAATTGATGACTTTTACCTTCCCGAGGGCTTACTTTGTTTTCAGTTTTATGCGTTCTGGATTCAGTCCTCTGGCGTCCTTCATCCATCGTCCTTCGTCTTACGTCCTCCACTGCGCCCAAAGTTTTGACTGCCGGCCTATATACTCGGACATGATGACCGCTGTCATCTGTTTTCAGGGCAGTTTCCCTCAGCGTCTTAACCTCATCAAGCGTCAGGTGACGGAATCTTCCTTCAGGGAGATCGCCGAGCGACAGGCCGCCCGTTCTGATCCTCTTGAGCTTGATTACCGAACGCCCCACATGGTCGAACATGCGGCGCACCTGGCGTTTCCGCCCCTCATGGATCGTAATCTCCACCCAGGAGTTCACTTCTTCCTTGCGGATTTTTTTGACCTTCGCGGGCGCGGTCTTGCCGTCCTGAAGGAACATGCCCTTTTCAAGCATCTCGATCGACCGTTCATCAAGCACACCCTTGACCTTCGCCAGATAGGTCTTCGGAAATTCATGTTTTGGGTGCGTAATCAGGTGCGCGAAGTCCCCGTCGTTTGTCATGAGCAGCAGCCCCTCGGTATTGTAGTCCAGCCTGCCGACGGGATAGACGCGGGTCTTGATGCCTTTGAGCAGGTCCTGCACCGTGGGTCGTCCTTCAGGATCATACATGGTCGTAACATAGCCCGCGGGCTTGTTCAGCATGATGTAGGTCCGCGGCTGCTTAGGATTGATGAGCTTGCCGTCGACCTTAATGTGGTCATTGTTCGCGTCTGCCTTGGCTCCGAGCTCGGTCACCACCGTGCCGTTGACGCGCACCCTGCCTTCAACGATAAGCTGTTCCGCGGAGCGGCGCGATGCTACTCCTGAGGCTGATATGATCTTTTGTAATCGTTCTTCCATGTTTTTTTATTATATCGATAATTTCAGCGAAATACAATTGGGACCTTGTTACCTTTTGATCTCATTGCACGTGAACAATGATCTACCTTAACGGGAGCACACTTTGGCAAGAACTATGGATGGACATAACATCCCTTAAGAATGTCCTTTTGATGATATGCTGTTTTAAATGTCAAGAAGCAGCACAAAGCAATTCTTGCGGCGTCATCCCTCTCTCTTTGCCAGCCACTCCTTTAGCCGCGGACACTTCTTCTTTGCACGGTTCCCTTCGCAATCCCCGCAGATGGTCATGTCCTGACTGCAGGGTGTGAAGCTTTCAGAGCTGTGAGTGTTCGCTGTTTTATTGGTCTTCTCGCTTTGTGCTTTCTCGATGCTTGTGCCTTTTGACATGATTCTATATTGCTGATTGACAGGAGTATACTTAAAGGCGGATAAAAAGGTCACCTGATTCCCACTTTCATGGGGATGACGGATTAGGAGACCCGGATTTTAACAGCCTTCCTATCCTGTTATCCTATTCAAATTCTTCTCTTAGACTAAAGTTTGGGCAATCCTTTGTCATCTGCCCTCAGAAAGACTGTATTCCTCGTCTGATCCTATTCCATTCTGTAGTTCGGCGCCTCCTTGGTAATCACCACGTCATGCACGTGCGACTCGCGGAGACCGGCGCTCGTAATCTTGATGAATTTCGCTCTGTCCTTGAGCGCCTTGAGATTCTCGCAACCGCTGTACCCCATGCCCGCTTTCACGCCGCCGATGAGCTGATGAACGCTCGCAGAGAGGGTCCCCTTGTAAGGAACCCGGCCTTCGATGCCCTCCGGCACGAGCTTGGCTTTTTCCTCCTCATGGGACTGGAAGTAGCGATCTTTGCTGCCCCGCTCCATGGCGCCGATGGAGCCCATGCCGCGGTAGACCTTGTAGCTTCTGCCCTGGTACAAAATGCTCTCGCCCGGGCTCTCTTCCGTGCCAGCGAAGAGGCTGCCGATCATGACGCATGACGCGCCGGCAGCGAGTGCCTTGGTGATATCACCGGAGAACTTGATACCGCCATCAGCGATGCAAGGGATGCCGGCCTTGTCCGCCTCTTTGGAGCTGTCCATGACCGCCGTGATCTGCGGCACGCCTGCACCGGACACCACCCGCGTGGTGCAGATGGAGCCAGGCCCAATGCCAATCTTCACGCAATCCGCACCTGCCCTGATCAGATCCCTTGCCGCCTCGGCAGTAGCGATGTTGCCCGCAACCACATCCATCTCAGGATATTTCTTTTTGATGGCCTTGACCGCATCGATTACACCCTGAGAATGACCGTGTGCCGTGTCCACCACGATTATATCAACGCCTGCCTTGAGGAGCTCGGGTACGCGCTCGGAATAATCACCCACGCCGACAGCGGCGCCCACGCGCAGCCTACCAAGCTTGTCCTTGCAGGCAATCGGATACTTGATCTTTTTCTCGATGTCCTTGATGGTGATGAGGCCCCGCAAACTAAAGTCCTTATCCACAATCAAGAGCTTTTCTATTTTATACTTCTGAAGGATCTTCATAGCTTTCTCGAGCGTGGTGCCCAAGGGCGCCGTGACCAGGCGATCCTTGGTCATCACCTCGGATACCTTGAGGTTCATCCGGGTCTCGAACCGAAGGTCGCGATTGGTAAGGATGCCAACGAGCTTGTGGCCTTTGGTAACCGGGACGCCCGAGATGCGGTACTTCTTCATGGCCTCAAGGGCCTCGGATATCTTGGCGTCGGGCGAGATGGTGATGGGATCGATGATCATGCCGCTCTCCGATTTCTTGACCTTGTCAACTTCCTCGGCCTGGACATCGATGGAGAGCGCCTTATGGATGAACCCGAGGCCTCCCTCCTGGGCCAGGGCGATAGCGAGCTTTGCCTCGGTCACCGTGTCCATGGCCGAACTCACGAGCGGAATGTTGAGGGTTATCCTCTTGGTAAGCTGCGTTCGGACATCCACGTCCTTGGGTAGCACATCAGATTTAGCAGGCAGGAGCAGCACATCATCGAACGTAAGAGCTTCTCGAATCGGACCGACAACCATGAAATTTCTCCTTCAGAATTATTTTTGCCGCGAATTTTCATGAATAACCGTAGGGAGAAAGGGGAAGTGAAAAGATTAGCGGAAAAAACAAAAAATTAATTTTCCACTATTTCCCCTTTTCTCCATTTCTCGTTTTCCCATTGTCCCTAACTTTACCACACAAGCCAAAAAACCTCAAGGAAAACCGGATTATTCGAACCCCGATTCCGCATTCAGGAACGGGTTCTCCCGGCGTTCATCGCCAATCGTCGAGGCAGGGCCATGGCCGCAGAAAACCTTGGTGTCGTCCGGCAGGGTCATGAGGTTTGTCTTGATGGAGTGGAGCAGGGTCGAGAGGTCCCCGCCTGGCAGGTCGGTCCTCCCGATAGAGCCGGCAAAGAGAGCGTCACCAGTAAAGACCATACCCGCTTCGAGCAGGCAGATGCCGCCCGGCGAATGGCCGGGTGTGTGTAGGACCCTGAGCGATACCTCACCTGCGGTGATCACGTCCCCGTGTTTCACGAATCTGTCCGCAGGTGGAGAGGACACGGGAATCATGCCGAAGACACGGGAATGCTGCGGCGCAGACGCGAGCACGGGTGCGTCGCCCTCATGAATGAGCAACTCAGCGCCCGTTGCATCCTTGATGGCCTTGTTCGCACCCACGTGATCAAAGTGGCCGTGGGTATTCACAATATATTTGACCTTGAGACCCTTGTCCCTTATGATCTTGAGGATGTCCTCTGCGTCTTCTCCGGGATCTATCACCACGGTGTCCTTGGTCTTTTCGTCCGCAAGGATAAAGCAGTTCACCTGGAGCGGGCCTACGATGAGTCTGATTAACACCATTTCTTTTTCGTCCCTTGATTTTGATGAAGAATCAAAATCCAGTATAACCACAGCGTCACGGAGATCAAAGGGAAACAATGATAAAGTTTTTTACGCTGTGTCTCAATGCCTCAGTGGCTGCCCTTTTCATGGGTTTCTAACTCCAGCAGCCTCTTCTTCATCCCGATCCCGCCCGAGAACCCGCCCAGCGTACCTGCCGAGCTGATCACGCGGTGTCAGGGGATGATGATCGGGATGGGATTCGCACCCATCGCCTGGCCAACCGCCCGCGCAGCGCGCGGGGACTTGACCCTCTTCGCGATCCAGACATAGGCCTGCGTCTCGCCATAAGGGATCTCCGCAGCGGCCCGCCAGACCGCCCGCTGAAAATCAGTATGATAACGCAGATCGAGCGGAAGGTCAAATGATACGCGCTCGCCGGAGAAGTATTTTTGGAGAAGTTTTACAGCTTGCTCAATAAGCTTCCTATTAGAAATCGGGGAGATAGCGCCGGTCTCTGATAGTAGTGCCTTCTTAACGGCATTCTTATCCTTTCTTGGCAGGACAATCTTACATATCCCCCGCTCCGAGGCCGCGATACCGGCCCAGCCGAAGTTGGTCTTAAATACTTTTAAACTGCAGTCGAGGTACATGAATCATCACCCCCCTTACTCATGGCTCCTCACGGTTGTCTTTTCCCCTTCACCATTCCCCAGATGAACTTAAGCTCTTCGCTCCTCAACACCCACATGGCGGCAATATAGAAGAGCATGCTCGCGACCAGGCCGCCACCCAGGAGTTCGCTCTTGAACAATGTATGCCGGCCCATATTCCAGACGGGGTTCCTGCTGATCCACCAACCAATCGCACCCATCGCAAGTGAAGCCGGAACGATCTTGAGGAGGGACATGAGAATTCTCCTGCCGTCCATGCTGCCGATCTTTTTCCTGAGCATCATAGTCAAGAGACCCAAGTTTAGCATGGATGCGAACGACGTGGCAAGTGCTAAACCGCCATGTGCGAGGGAGGTCCAGAGGATAGCGATCAGGCTGAGCACGATGTTCGTACACAAGGCAAGAACAGCGATTTTAACAGGCGTGCGTGTATCCTGGAGAGAATAAAACGCCTGGGAAACGATCCTCACGCCTGCCATGGACCAGAGCCCCATGGCATAGTATAGAAGCGCCGCAGCAGTGCCTTGTGTGGAGATGCGGTCGAACTGTCCGTGTTCGAGCATAAGGTTCACAATCGGTACCCGCAGCGTGATCAGCCCGGCCATGGCCGGAAACATGATAAAGAATACCAATCGCAGCCCGAAGGACAAAGTCTTGCGGAACTCCATCATCTCGCGCTGCGCGGCCTGTACCGACATGGTGGGGAGCACGGCCGTAGCGATGGCGATACCGAAGATACCGAGCGGAAAGTGGATGAACCGCATGCCGTAGAACAGATAGCTGATGCTCCCGGTCGCAAGGAACGATGCGAAGATGGTTCCCATAAAGATATTGAGCTGGTTAACCGAGGAACTAAATAAGACTGGTGCTGCTAACCTTGCAATTTTTCCTACGCCCGGATGATTTGGACTGAACTGCGGCTTAAGCATCATCCCTTGCCTCCTGAGCCCAGGCACCTGGATCAGGAACTGGAATACTCCGCCAATGACGACGCCAAAAGCTACCCCGAGAATGGGTTGTTGCAGGAACTGCTGGCTCAGGACAGCCGCCGAAATGATCATCACATTCAGCATAACCGGTGACAGCGCGGGTGTAAGGAATGCATGGAGCGAGTTGAGCATGCCCATGGTGAGCGCAGCAATGCCGATGAACAGAAGGTAGGGGAACATGAGCCTCGTGAGCTTTACACCAAGAAGGTACTTGTCGTGGTATTCTGCCTTATACTCCCACCCCAATGCAATTATCTTTACCACGTAGGGGGCAAAGATGATGCCAAGACCGGTCAAGACAACGAGAATCAAAAGCAGCCGGGCGAATACGGCATTTGCCAGATGACGGGCGCTTTCCCTGGATTCCTTGGTGAGCGTCTCTGTGAAGACCGGGATGAACGCTGCAGACATGGAGCCCTCTGCCAAAAGCTCGCGCAAGAGGTTCGGAATGCGGTACGCCACGTAGAAGGCGTCGGCGGCCAGACTCGTGCCGAATATCCAGGACATAACCATGTCCCGGATGTACCCCATGATGCGGCTCGCAAGTGTTGCAGAACCCACGATCCCCGCCGCCTTTGCGACCTTTACATTCTCAGACATCCCCGATCACCTTGGAACAAAGCGAAAATAAGTGGTAACTGTACCAGAAAACAGGCGGCAAGAAAAGGTTTTTTTTCTTGACACCCATCGGCCCTTTATGCTAAAAGATTAGTCTGTTTTGAACCCCGAAGGAGGCACGAAAGTGGCAACGCACAAGTCAGCAATCAAAAGGCAGAAGCAGGCCGAGAAGAAGCATGAGATCAACAAATCGGTAAAATCCATGCTTAAGACCCTGGCCAAGAAGGTGGAGCAAGCCGTGGAGGCCAAGAACACCGACGTGGCGAAAGAAGCCATGGCAAAGGCCATGAAGGCCTATGACAAGGCCGCATCGCAGGGCATCCTGCACAAGAGCACTGCTTCCCGGAAAATCTCCCGCCTTTCAACCAAGGTTAGCAAGATTTCCGTTGCGTAATCAGATTCTCTCGACGAGCATGCAACGGTCGCCAAATCAGTAAATAGGCCTTGGCATACCGTGCGCTTTTGCAAGGACCTGATTTTCTCCGCTTCTCTTCTGTCACAGCCCTTAAGCAGAACCGCACAATTCCAGGATCATCCGCTCCAGAACTAGCTTGCCCGTGAGGCCGCTCGACTTAAGCGCCTTATCCGCTGTTAACATCACATCAAATGCCTTACGCAGTTCATCCACGCTAAACTGCCGCATTTGCTCATGAAACGAGGCGGATTGATGGAAGATCACGTTTAGTTTCCTTTTTATCTCATCAAACCCGTCGCCTGACGCCTCCATAGACTTGGCGCGCATGAGACGCCGGAAGTTCCAAGCGATCGCACCGAGCAGACCCACGGGCTGTTCCCCTTCCTGAAGCAGCCGGGAGAGAATCAGGAACGCCTTTGCCCGGTCCTTTGACCCGAGGGCCGCAGCGAGGTCAAAGGACGAATACTCCCTGAAGTCTCCCACCACCGCCTTCACATCGTCCAAGGCAATAGCCTTCTTCGCTTTGATATAGATCTCTATCTTTTCAAGCTCGTTGCTAATTGTTTGCAGATCGTTGCCGATCGTTTGCCAGAGATACTGTGCCGCGTCTCGTGGCAGGGACAGACCCCGCGCTTTCGTCCATCCCTCGATCCACGTCACGACCTCGCGGTCCAGAAGCGGAAAGAATCTCGTTACCGCGCCGTGAGCCTCTACTGCAGACGTGATGGATTTTTTTTCATACCTTCCCTGGTTCGAGATCATCACGAGGCAGCTGCTTGGTGAAGGGTCGTTGAGATAGGGAAGAAGCTCCTGAAGGTCGGCGGCCTTGAGCGCGTCAAAATCCCTGGCAATCACGAGCCGTTTCTCAGACATGAACGGGAGGGTCTGGGCAAGATTCACGATTTCCGAGGCCGAGGTGTCGCGGCAGTAGAGAGTGTTAAAGTTGAAGTCCCTCGTGCCGGGCTCCACGACCTTCTTGATAATGATATCGAGCGCCTCCTGGATGAGAAACTCGTCTTCGCCGTAAAATAAATAGAGGGGAAGTAATTTCTCCTGCTTGAGGCCGACTATGAGATCATGATACTTGAGCATACAATCCCAAATAAACTCCAAATGCTAAAATCCGGATCTCAGGTAAATATTAACATTCAAACGTCAATGTCAATCAAAAACAATTTGACACTCCTCCGATTGAACTCTATTTGACATTTGAACTATACCGTTTTTCAGAACCCTTCAAGCACCCTGCTGCGCAGCGTCTGGGCAATGTCCATACTCGCGTTTTTGATGGCCACATCCTTCGCGTTCTTTGTCAACGTGATTTCGGCTTTCCCTGTAGGGTCGTATGAGACGGAATATTCGGAGATGAAGTTGGCCTCGATCCCGCGCTCCCTCCAAAGGATCTTCTTTGACCTGAGGTCTTCGAGGACCGCCTCTACGACCATTCGTACACGGTATTGCTGCACATAGGACTGCGGGTTATAAGAGAGAGGTATCACCTCGTATGTGGTGACTTTCCCCCGGAGTGCAAGATCCGCGTCTTCGAGGCTCACGACTTTCAGCCTGCCGTCGGTGAGAAATTCCTCGACCACAGCCTGCGTTACATCCACATCCACATAGGGTTCGTTCGTAGCATTAAAAAATACCGGGACAGAGAGCGTCTTTACTCCTTGAGGTACGATGCCGCCGGTCCCGGACAAATGGTAACCGCAGGCAGGCGCTGTCGCAATCACAACCAACGTAACAGCCACTATGATATTTTTGATTTTCTTTTGCATGATAATCCTTTATAAATCTCAAATCCCAATATCCGAATCCCAAATAATAATCAATTCTCGATATCGAAACTCAAACGTGCTTAGTTATTAGAGTTTGGACTTTCGACGTTATTTGGAATTGGAGCTCATGATTTGAAGTTCGTCCTTTACACCACCACATTCACCAGCTTACCCTGAACCACGATCACCTTCTTCGGAGGTTTGCCGTTCATAAACTCCTTGACCTTCGAGTCCGCAAGCGCTGCAGCTTCGATGTCCTTGCCCGATGTCCCGGCCGGCACTGTCAGCTTGCTCCGGACCTTCCCGTTCACCTGAACCACGATCGTGATCTCCGTTGCTACGATCGCATCGGGGTCGTACTGGGGCCAAGCGGCATGCGCGATCGTGCCCTTCCCGCCGAGTGCGGCCCACAGCTCTTCTGCGAAATGCGGCGCAAAAGGAGAAATAAGCAGCGTGAGCGCGTCGATGGCCGACCGTAGCACAGGTCCTTGCCTGTTGGGGCTAAACCCGCTCGACGTATAATCGTACATCTCGTTCACCATCTCCATCAGCGCCGCGATCGCGGTATTGAAATGGAACTCGCGCTCGATGTCTTCAGTCACTTTTTTTATTGTGAGATGAGTTTTACGGTAGAGTTTATCACCCCGGAACTGAGGCCCGGCAGGGTTTCTGTCCTTAATATCTCCGCTCAACTTGTACACGATCGCCCAGACACGATGCAGAAAGCGATACGCACCGTCCACGCCCTGGTCGCTCCAGTCGAGGTCGCGCTCCGGCGGTGCGGCAAAAAGAGAGAAGAGCCGGGCCGTGTCCGCGCCGTAATTTGAGAGGATGAAGTCCGGATCTACCACGTTGCCCTTGGACTTGCTCATCTTTGCACCGTCCTTGATCACCATGCCCTGTGTCAGGAGATTCTCGAACGGCTCGTCGCCATCGAAGAGTCCGAGGTCCCGTATCACCTTCGTAAAGAACCGTGCATAGAGCAAGTGCAACACGGCGTGCTCGATGCCTCCGATGTACTGGTCCACGCCCATCCAGTAGGCCGCTGCTTTTTTGTCGAAGGGCGCCTTATCATATTTCGACGAACAGTAGCGAAGGAAATACCATGACGAGTCTACAAAGGTGTCCATGGTGTCCGTCTCGCGCCGAGCTGTTCCTCCGCACTGCGGGCAGGTCGTTTCCCGGAAGGACTTGGACTCCACCAGAGGCGATAGTCCCTTGCCAGTGAACTCAACGTCCATCGGCAGTTTTACGGGTAGCTGGCTCTCCGGAACCGGAACAGCGCCGCACTTTTCGCAGTAGATAATCGGAATCGGCGTCCCCCAATAGCGCTGGCGCGAGATGCCCCAGTCGCGAAGCCGCCAATTCACTGTGCGCTTGCCAAGCTTGCTCTGTTCGACATAATCGGCGATCTTTTCCTTTGACACAGTGTTCGAGAGGCCGTCGAATCTGCCGGAGTTCGCCATGACGCCGTCCTCGACATAGGCATGTTGCATCGTCTCGGCCACGACTCCCTTTCCAGGATTCTGGATCACGACACGGATCGGCAATCCGTACTTCTTGGCGAACTCAAAATCGCGCTGGTCGTGGGCAGGCACGGACATGATCGCTCCGGTACCGTATTCCATAAGCACGAAGTTACCGACCCAAACCGGCACTTTTTCATTGTTCAAGGGATTAATGGCATAGGAGCCGGTAAAGACGCCCTCCTTCTCCTGTTTCTCGTCGGTACGGGAAGCTTTGTCCTCGCGCATCACCCGCTGACAGAAGGCGCGCACCTCGTCGGCTTGTT
Organism: Nitrospirota bacterium; assembly: GCA_035516175.1. GTDB lineage: Bacteria > Nitrospirota > UBA9217 > UBA9217 > UBA9217 > DASPSR01. The sequence goes on along the minus strand of DATJAO010000045.1, from coordinate 21,491 downwards.
TCTTGCCCTTGATGAGAGACTCGAGCATGGGATGTTCGGGCGCGATGCTCATGAAAGTTACGCCATAGAGCGTATCCTGGCGCGTAGTGAAGATGGTGAGCTTCTCGCCCGTTCCTTCGACAATGAAGTCTACCTCCACACCGATGGATTTCCCGATCCAGTTCCGCTGCATCGTGAGCACGCGCTCTGGCCAGCCAGTAAGCTTGTCGCAGTAAGAGAGCAGTTCCTCGGCGTAGGCCGTTATCTTGAAGAACCACTGCTCAAGTTCTTTATGTGTAACGACCGAACCACAGCGCCAGCAGAGCCCGCCCTCCACCTGCTCGTTCGCAAGCACGGTGCCGCAGGACGGGCACCAGTTCACGTACGAGAGTTTCTTGTATGCCAGTCCCCGCTCGTACATCTTGATGAAGAACCATTGGTTCCAACGATAGTAGTCTTCGAGGCAGGTGGTCACCTCGCGGTCCCAGTCGTAAGAGAGGCCCATACGCTTGAGCTGCTTGTCCCGCATGAAGGCGATGTTCTCCAGCGTCCACTTCGAAGGATGGATGCCGTGTTTGATGGCTGCGTTCTCGGCCGGCAGGCCGAAGGAGTCCCATCCCATGGGGTGGAGCACGTTGAACCCGTTCATCCGCTTATAGCGCGAAATCACGTCTCCGATGGCGTAATTCCGCACATGGCCCATATGGATCCTGCCCGAGGGGTAGGGAAACATCTCGAGGCAGTAGTATTTCGGCTTCGATGCGTCTTCGGTTACCTTGAACGTCTTTTGCTCTTCCCAGTAGCGTTGCCAGCGCTCTTCAACTTTCCTGAAATCGTACCGTTCGTCCAACTGATGCCTCCAAAACATTGTGAATAGCAATGAACCTCTCCACAGCAGGCTGTGGGAATCCTGGCATAAGGCACCTTGTTTGAGGGCATTCCAGCGGAAGCAGGAACCTAGATACTCTGGATTGCCACCGTTGCAAAAATGATGGAAAATGTCGCATCATTAACTGTGTCAATGCTTGATACGTCCCTTGACAAATTGCTCAATGACGATAAGAGATCATGGAGCAAAGCTTTCCCCGTCCATCAGTGGCAACGTGATGTCAGCCATTATAAGGTCTGTCTTGCTGGCCCCCCTGGACATTCAGAATCTCCACTGACTAGCGGGTACCATACAGGGGGTTACTGTCCTGACCGAAGATCATACCGTGACCGTCAAGAGCATGCAAGAGGCTCTCCGCGATAATGATCTTTTTAAACTTTCGGTCCGCGAATCCTTAGCCCCCTATCACAGCGATTTCCGAGATGCGCTGGATGGCTGCGGCCGCATTTGGGCTGCCGTAACTCTGTATGCGAGCAGTGAGCTCCGCGCTACTCTCTGATCCACCCCTCATATGCTTCCGCCTTGTGCACCTCTTCCGGGAGATCGACTTCAAGCATCTTTCTGGTTTTAGCAATATCTTTTTCAAGCTTCATCTTCTTTTTTTCGACGCTTGAATAGGACCTATTCTTCTTACTGCCGTTCTTCTTAGGCTTCTGATCCTGGCCTTCCAGCTGTTTCAGAACCAGATCATGCTCATCCTGAAGATGGTGGAGCTTCAGTCGCAGGTTCAAAGCCTTATCATGCCAATACTCTTCTCCTCTACCGTACTTGTCCTTATGCTCCTTGACAGACACCGGCATCTTAGTCGCGACAAGCGGATTGTCCCTCACGCTTACCCGGGCTTCATCGATCTTAACCGGCAGTGATCTGCTCCGGTACTCTTGGGGTATCTTCGCAGGGTTGTTGGTAAAAAATTCCTTGCCGTCACTGTCCACCCACCGGTAAAACTCCGCCGCAGCGTGAGAAGCGTACAAAAGCATGATGCACACAGCCAGAATAGTATATCTTCGCATGGTGGCCTCTTGGAATGGTATGAAAATAAAAAATAACACAAATGACGAGGCTTCGCAAGGTTTTTTCTTGAACTGACGCGCTTAAAAATGATATAGTGCGTGACGTCAACACCGAAAATCAAAACCTAATTCCGAAAAAATATTGAATAACTCAATTTTTGAACAGTTTGAACATTTGAACTTTAAGACCGCTGCTATTTAGGATATTAGCATCAAGAGACTGCTGTAAAAACCATGTCGAAACCAGTTGTCGCCATAGTCGGCCGGCCGAACGTCGGCAAGTCAACCCTGTTCAACCGGATCATCGGCAGAAACCTTGCCATTGTTGAGGACATGCCGGGCGTGACTCGTGACCGCAATTACGCAGAGGCGGAATGGGAAGGAAAGCGCTTTCTGCTCGTGGACACCGGCGGGTTCGAGCCCGATACCGATGATCCCATGTACACCAAGATGAGGGAGCAAACCACGCTCGCCGTGGAGGAAGCCGACTATATCATCTTCCTCATGGACGGGCAACAGGGGCTGATTCCCTCGGACATCGAGGTGTCCCAGCGACTCAGGGCTTCCGGCAAACCGGTGATCTACGCCGTCAACAAGGTTGACGGAGTCCGGCACGAAGCGTTCCTCCCGGACTTCTACCGACTCGGAATCGACGTCCTCTTTCCCGTGTCCGCACAGCACGGCCCGGGATTTTCCGAGCTCATGGACGAGCTCTCCCGCATGCTGCCAGAGACAGACGAACAACCACAGGATAAAGAGGCGGGTGCCGTGCCGCGAATCGCGATCATCGGCAGGCCGAATGTCGGGAAGTCGTCCTTCGTAAATGCGCTAATCGGCGAGGACCGGATGATAGTAAGCCCCGTCGCAGGCACGACGAGGGACGCCGTCGACAGTGTCTACCAGTACTATGGTAGAAAATATGTGCTCGTGGACACCGCCGGCATCCGAAGCCGCGGCAGGATCAGCCAAGGAGTTGAAAAATACAGCGTGATGCGCGCTATGAAAAGCATATCTCGTACGGATGTCGCTCTCGTGCTGATCGACGCCTCGGAGGGGATCACCGAGCAGGACGAACGGATCGTGGGCCTCGCGCATGAGGCGGGCAAGGGCATCATCATCGGGCTTAACAAGTGGGACCTTGTTCCTGACAGAGAGCATGCGTTCAAGCGGTTCATGCAGGACGTTCAACAGAGGCTCAAGTTCGCTGATTACGCTTCAGTCCTCACCATTTCGGCCGTCACCCGCCAGCGGGTCACCAAGGTCTTTGAAGAGATTGATAAGATAGTCGCTGAACGAGAGAAACGCGTTCCCACAGCCGACCTTAACAGGATCTTCGAGAGGCTCGCCGCTGGTCACGAACCGCCGCTCTACCGGGGAAAGCGGGTAAAATACTATTATATCACCCAGGTGGACGTCAAACCTCCGACATTCGTCGTATTCGTCAATTACCCGGATGGCGTCCACTTCTCTTACCTCCGCTATATCGAGAACAATCTGCGGCAGTCATTCGGGTTCCGCGGCACGCCCATACGAATCTTCGCCAAGAGGCGGAGACCGGAGAACCAGCAGAGCAGAAAAAGAAGGCCGAGGCCATGAGCCGCGGCAGCGTGAGGCAGCTAAAATTGCGGAAAAAAAGAGATTGACTTATCCTTAAACTAGGGTTATTATTTTTACGGTACATAGGATCTTGTGAGTTTTTGTTAACTGTCTGACTGCAAAAACTACATTGTAGGTTTGCAGTCTTTTTTTTGCGTATAAGGGACTTTTCATTTCACTTAAGGAGGAGCAGATGTCTAACGGTTCGGTAAAGTGGTTCAACGATGCAAAAGGTTACGGATTTATTACGTCCGATGAGGGGAGCGATGTTTTCGTCCATTTCTCGGCAATCCAAGGCGACGGTTTCAGGAGCCTTGCAGAAGGAGATTCGGTGAGTTTCGAGACAACAAAAGGGCCGAAAGGCCTCCAGGCAGTCAACGTCGTAAAGCTCTAATCCCCGGCAATTAGCCCGGATGAGAACTTCATGTTCGAAGAGCGCAGGACATGAAGCAGGCATTCAACCTTTCACAGGAGGCGGAACATGGCAAAGAAGCTGTATGTAGGCAATCTGTCGTATAAAATGACCGAAGAGGGACTGAAGGAGATATTCGCCCCCATCGGAGAGGTCCTCTCGGCCAAGATCATAACGGATCCATCGACAGGACGGTCCAAGGGATTCGGCTTTGTGGAAATGACCAATGATGAGGACGGTGACAAGGCAATCTCCAGCCTGAACGGCACGACTGTCCAGGAAAGATCGATCACCGTGAGCGAAGCACGACCCCAGAAAGAGCGGGGCAGGTCCGGGGGCGGCGGAAGAGGCGGCCAACGGGGATTCGACCGAGGAGGAAGGAATCAGGATAATTGGAGATAAGGGTATATGATAGGGACATCGAAAAAGCTATACGCCTTCTCAAGCGGAAGATGCAGCATGACGGACTTTTCAGGGAGCTGAAGAACAGACGTTTTTACGAGAAACCCTCTCTAAAAAAGAAACGGAAGCGGCGGGACGCTCAGAAAAGGAAAATGAAGAGTCTCAGAATGAGCAGGCAGGAGAGATCATAACCGCTTTACAATTAGCCGCAGAACACAGGCTCCCCGGAGCCTGCTGACCTCGTGAACCTTCCTCGCATCTCATGAACATCACCACACTATTGCAACGCAATCATCGTTTCCTGCTCTATCTGTCTATTCAAATACAAGAAGCACGGTGACGGGCCTTGCCGGTGGAGCACTCCGTCGAGTATGTCCTTATTTTCACTCCTTCTTGATCTTTTTCCGCTGCTTTTCCATCTTGACATCGACCATGGTGAGGTCTTGGAGGCTTTTCTCAAGCTTTTCCTTGGCGAGCACCAGGGCATCCTTATCCCTGCTGAGCATATCGATCTTTTTCGTCAGCCCTTCCCGTTCCTTGATGAACGCCGCTTTTTCTTTGAGCAGGTCGTCCTTATCGTTCAGTAGTTCATCCACTTTTTTCAGGAGCCTTAACCGTTCGATCAAGAGCGTACTCCGCTCCTTGGCCACTTCTGCGTTCTCCGCCTGTGTTTCCCGCAGCTCCTTTGCAAGATCGTCCACTCGCTTGGTGAGGTCATCCACCTGGCGTAGTAGTTCATTCGTGCGCGACCGTTCGAATTGCCTTAGAATTTCGAGCCATGATCCTGCCTCGCCGGCGCGAGCGCTCCTTGGATATCGGATCAGGAACTCCTCAAATTCCCGCGCAGCTAGAACGTAATCTTTGTCGGGGTTCTTGTGGTCTACGAGGATATACGCTGCGTTAAATTTCGATTCTTCGGCCCAGCGGGGATCCGTGGCGCTTGCGGCAAGGGCTCGGTACTCATTGTACGCCTCTTTGAACTTCCCCTGCTCATAGGCTGTCTTCGCCTCCTGAAATTTCTTCGCGCTTTCTCCTCCCGAGAGGTTCTGCATGAGTGAGGCGCAACCGGCCAGCATGAGGACCAGGAGCAGGGGCGTAAGACCCTTGAGGATTGTCATCTCCTTCTGTCTCGCAATCGAATGGGTGAACATAACATGTCCGTTCACGCCGTCCTCCGCTTATCCACCACAAAGACGCTCTGAGTGATCGTTTTGGCGTAATCCTTGAGCTCGGCAGCGATCTCTGACGCCTCCAACGGATTCGTCAATGTACGCTGCTCGTTCGTCACAATCGCTATGGAGATTGTCATGAGCGGGAATGACACCTCCTCGCCCTGCCTGTTCTTACCAAGAATAAAACCATTTTTTCTATCTTCCTCGTCGTAGAAATGCGGTGCACGTTCATCGAACTGCCTTATGATCTCGGAGCTAATCTCGCGCATGTGCTCCGGAATCGTAATCACTACGAAGTCGTCTCCTCCCACATGCCCGACAAAATCTTCGGGCGTGCCCTTTGCTTTCGCAGCGACCTCTATGATTCTTGCCGTCTCTTTAATCACTTCATTTCCATAAGCATAGCCATAATGGTCATTGAATGACTTAAAATTATCAAGGTCGATCACGCAGAATGCAATGGGCTGTCTGGATGCAAGCCGCCGCTTGAGTGCATTTTCGATTGCGATACCTCCGGGCAGGCGCGTGAGAGGACTGGCATCGAGATACATCTCTTCAAGTTTCATAAGCCTTTTGCCCATGGCAAGAAACGCCGAGGACAGGTTCCCAATTTCGTCTTCCGTGTTTATCCGGGGATCATATTTGAAGTTTCCTTCAGCGATGTGGGTTGTGGCCTCCCTGAGCTTGTTTATGGATGAGGAGATATGGTGCGTCACGACCATGCCAGCCAGCACCCCGAGGACGATACTGAGAACACACAGGAGTGCGGTAGTAGCAAATGCAGAACTGCTGAGCTGACTCATGCTCTTCATTTGGCGGTCCTGAGACTGTTTTGCCCCGGCAGACATCGACCTGAGAACGTCCAGCAAAGTTTCGAATCTGTCCCTGAGTTCACCGTTTGAGATGACCGCCGCCTCGGTGCTGTTGCCTCTATTGATCAACTTCATCTCGTTCATGAACAGATCGCTGTACTGCTTGTGGAGTTTCTCTATTTTTTTGAGCGGGAAATCTTCTTGTTCTGGGAGAGCTCTGAGACCGGCAATCCATGCATCTAACTCTTCCCCCCGCTTCCAGAATAGATTTCGGATATCTTCCCTCCGGAGTATCAGGTACCGTTTCTCGTAGGTGTCTTGAGCGAGAAGTGCATCGAGCATCTTGTCGGCTGACTCTTGGACACGGATATCGATTTTTATTACGTCTTTATTCATGCTGTTGAGCCGCTGGAGGTTAATCAGTACATACACCACCACAACAACCGTGAGTGCCACGAGCATCGTATATCCCAGGAGCATTTTGCTGGTTATGCTCAGCTTGGCAAAGATTCTGTTTGGAGTTAATGCGTCCAGTATGGCCTGCGGCAATGGGAATTTCATAAAAAGTATGAGAGAAGGCGGATGTATGGGATTACCATCGTCCACACATGTATGTTATTGCAACAATACAGGCATGCAAACGAATAATTTGACCGCCCAAAGGCTTTTCAAGAGATTTTAATCTCCTCATCTCAGTGAAGGTATCTGCTCGGGTCAAGGGGATCGGTTCCGAAATCAAATGATATATCCAATATTATCAAACAATTAGAGCATTGTCAAATTTATTGTGGATGGAAAGCGGTAGGGCACACGATGGACCGGTTCATGCGCCCTCCCAGGCTTATTTCTGAACCTGCGAGGAGCGGTCCAAGGCAGTGTTGGGAATCGGGAAGGGGGGACATACCGGTCAGCGGGTTCCGGACACACGCGAACATGGCCGGCGATTATACGATGGCATCAAGAATGACAAAGAGGATGTTCTCTCCAACCAATACGAAAATGGCGAGAATCATAAATACCTTGCATATCTTGTCCGCCGATACCCGGATGGCCGCAAGGAGGCCGAAACTGGCGACGAACCAGAAGATGGAAACCCACATAAGGTTAAAGGGAGCCGCCCAGAGAATAAGTGCAGAAATGAAAGCTCCGAGCACCAGATACGGCATCCACACAGAAAAAAGCAGCGACCCACCGTTATCGGCAGTTCGTCTCGCCCTGAGCGCGGTGATCAGAAAAACCTGCCACCACGATCCGAGGAAAAAGAACATGACCCCGTAGCGGTCGAAACGGTGGAGCACCTGAACGAGGAGCGGAAACCGACGGTATTCGAGGCTCAAGATGGTAAATAGAAAGACAGCCGGAATAAACCCTATAAACGCGTAACCACAGGCGTCCATGGTGACCGCCCGTGCCGATTCCTTCCCCGCCTTCTTTCGTACCGACCGTGCGCATCGGAAAAACTCAATTCCCGCAATGAGCGGAATAATCAAGTACGCGAACTGTTGAAACCGGTAGCCTTCCATGATAATCCTCTTCCCTTTACACCTTGGCCACAAAAAGTCGACAGCGGTGTTCCCCTCTATAGATGTATTGCCCCAGGGGATTAAGCAACGTCGGCGTCTTGAGGCAGAAAATCATACCGCCTATCGCCATCACCACTCACGATTAAAGAGCGCCCAACAATCAATATTATGAGAGATGTGCAGGGCTTGATGCAATTCTGTAGGGCAGACTAACAAACCCGCAAGGGCTTGTCAACGTAAACTTAAAATTTGAGGGGAAGGACAGCGATTCGAGGCAAATGTACAGTTATCAATTCTTTTACATCCACGTTTTTCTCGCGATGAGCCGACGAGTGACCACTGCTTCGCTGGCTTTCTTTTCGTTATGTCATCGCAGATAATCTTCCTTTGGAGGGGGATCTTTCAGCCGGTCCTACAAGCTCAGAGGATGGCCTGCGGCACAAGCGGAATTTGCGGTTATATTCCTGTCAAATTCAATATGAAGCACGGCAAGGATCTTTTATACTGGAGAGCGAAAAAAGAGGGTAAGACTATGGACGGGGCAATTCCGATTAAACTTAAGTTTTTTCCCATTATATGCAATCCTCTTATAGAAAAAACAATTTGAGATCCGATTACAAACTCTCTGTACGGCAACCCGCTTCTGGCCATGACTTGGATCACGCAGCTAAATTTACAATATGATCTTTCCAGTTATTTCTTCTGTCCGGCATTCAGCAGAGATGTAGGACCGGAATCTAGCCGGCACATTCTGATTTTGCTATAATCTTTTCAGAGAGGTCTGATACAAAGCCTTCCAGCCCTGAATTTCAACTTCAAACGTTACACCGCTTCATCTCTCAAAGGAGCTGTCATGAAACAATATAAATTCGACGTCATCATCATCGGCGCTGGTCCTGCCGGTGTGACCGCAGCGGGCGTGCTCGCAGGCACAGGGATATCCGTTGCCCTGCTCGAGGCCGGAGTGTACGCCGGGGCCGAGAACTGGTCCGGCTGTGTCTACTTTGCCGAAAGTCTTGCTGAAAAAGACTGCTTCGGACATCGTGCCGTCGAAGCTGCGCCATTTGAGCGCCGTATTCACCGGCGCGGCACGCTCCTGCACAATGGTCTGGACGTTGTCGGAGTGGAACTCACGGGTCCCGAGACATTCAAGTACTCCTACACTGTGCTCAGACCGGTATACGATCTTTACTTCGCAAACCTTGCCCGCTCAAAGGGCGCCGTCTACATCACCGGGACTACCGTCACTTCGCTCAGCCGCAAAGACGGAAGGGTCATAGGTGTGAATACGAATCGAGGGCCGCTCTATGCAGATTTGACCTTTCTTGCTGAAGGAGATGCCTCGCACCTCGTCCGTTCTGAACGGCTCGAGCGCATACGGGAGCCGCACTATCTCCAGGGCTTAAAGGCCGTGCTTTCGCTCAGAGCCGAAGAGATCGAGAAGCGGTTCATGCTCGGGCCGGGTGAGGCCGCGGCATACGAGCTTCTCATCCGGAACGCTTCGATCGCAGGCAGGACTGCAAAGCTGAACATCGGAGGTTTTCTCTATACGAACCGGGACAGTCTCTCGCTTGGCTACGTGGTCCCTCTCGACAACGTACGGAACAATTACCAGGGCAATCACGATAGCCTCTTCGAATGGATGAGAGGACTTCCTTATATAAAAGAGCTGACAGAAGGAGCATCGCTTTCAGCTTACGGCACGAAAATCATCAGAAGCGGCGGATGGCGCGAGCGGCCGGTGCTCATTGAGGATGGCCTTGCAGTTGGTGGCGCATCAGTCGGGCTCGGTGTGGACATTCCCTTTCCGAATTTCACGGGCCCGGCGTCGGCAACAGGGCTTTATTTCGCACGGGCAGCTCAAGCAATCCTTGTGCATGGCCGTACGCCGGATGCAAAGAATCTTACGAAGGAATACCTGGCGCCCCTTCTCAAGAGCGTTTATGGTCAGAACGCAGAGTATCTCTCGCAGTGGCCCGGCTACTTTGGAAAATCGAAGGTGCTTTTCGCCAGAACCGTTGACATGGTCTGCGGCACTGCCCACTTTCTAGCGAGCGGAAGCTTCAAAGAGACCGGTAGGTTCCTGAGAAGCCACATCCTCTCGTTCCGCGGGCTCAGGGAGTCGATCACGGACACCATGCGCGCAATCGGCACGCTTGGGCTCTGGAAGCCAATCATGAAATCGTTGGTCCATCCTGTTACGATAGGTCACTGGATCCTGAATCTCCTCAAGAAGGCGCCTGCCCACGATCGGAAGCCTTGCATCATTCTCTACATCTCCGGCAGGAATGTTGACGCTGCAACGCTTCCCTGGCCCATGGGCTCGATGATCAACAGGATCTTACCGGCACTCCTGTGCGCCCTCGAACAGGTCTACGCTAATGAGCCGGCACAGAAGAAATTCGCGAATGCCATACGTCTCATGCTGTGCGGCATGAGGCTGACCGACGTCGTGATTGTTCCTGCTTTCGGCATCACGTTATTTTTCATCGCCCTTGGTACGGCCATTCAGGATGCCTTCCGCTACTACATACTCAAGACACCGGTTGAAAGATTCCTAGCAGAGCCGGTGATGGCATACCATGAATCACAGAAAAAAGCACGGGCCCTGGACGCAGTCAGGCCCTCCGTCAGCCTGGAGGCGAAACTTGCGACAAATACCTACCGCGTCGGAACGACATCGCACATCAGAACGCTCTGGCCCGAATCCATCGCGGCCCATCCCGACATGGCTCAGGCAGGGCTCTGGTGGGTCTGCCCGGCAAGGGTATACGTCTATGACAGGCCCATTTTCGGCCGCGGAAGAGTGACTGTGAACTTCGAGAACTGCATCAAGTGCGAATCCTGCTGGAGGTCCGAGCCATCGCGCGTAATCTGGGGCAGGCACACAGACCACAAGCTCATCTTCCGGCCGGAGACCGGGGCTATTGACCTCTTCCTTGAATCCTTACAAACCATGCCAGTACCCGATAATTCTTCAGTCAAACTCCCTGAAGCTTTCGACGTGAATCTTTACTACCTGAGCGATGATATCGTAATTGCCCGCCGTACTGCGCTGAATGCGTCGGCCGCTTTCAGAGACTCGATAGCAAAACTTCCTGCGTCCGCTGATGCCGGAAGAAGAGAATGGCCGCTCGAGCTCGGCCGAAGGTTCTCAGAAAAGCTTGCAAAGCTCGAAACCGCCCTTGCGAACGACGGGAGATACGGAGCGGTCCGGCTCGTCCAATCTACCAGAAGGGATATCACGCTGAGGCTCATGGAAGGCAGGTTGTTCCACGCGCTGTACTCCACTCAAGGGCTCGAGCAGCAGCTTAAAGCATGGCATCATGATTACGGTGAATCGGGAAGCGCTACACGTGCATCATCCGTAACAGTCTCAAGCAGCGATCATGCATACGAAGAGGTTTCGGAGGCATTCCCCGACAGGGTCGTGAAGCAGTGGGAAGAGCAGCCCCTGCCTGAATACTGGGCTGAGAAGCTCAGGCAATTCATCATAGAACATCAGAATGCCGCACTGAAGACCCTGCGCGTGCTCTCATCGGTAAGTCCGGCGCTCGGCCTGATCGCGGCGCACCATTTCTCCGCACTCAAAATACTGAGGAAGTCAGACATCCCTCGCGATCCAGGCGTCTGCACGGTAGATGGCAGCCATCTCGACATCCGGGAGAGCGGTGACAGTGCGGGGTTCAAGGGCACGCTCAATCTCGTTCCCTGCGCCGCAAGCAGATCGCTTCTCATCCTTGCGAACGGCAAAGGATACCTCGTGCCGCTCTCTACACCAGGCGTCACGATCTCTCCGTCGCCGGCAATCGGGTTCAGAGCAGCCGGGTTGTCCGACATCTCCCTCTACTGCACAGTTAAGAAGCAGGCTGTCAGAATACCCATGAAAGAAGGCGTGCCGGATTCGGCATCTTATCTCGCGATCGCCCTCGGTGCCGCTGACTATCTCTGCAGGAGAGTAAAGGAGCACGCTGCCGGCAGGATCCAGTTTCCCAGTCAGATGCTCGACACCGAGGGTAGAGACGGCATAGCAAAGCTTGGAGCGGTCAAGGCCATGATCGCTCGGACCGAAGCGTGGCGGCTCCTTCTAGAGACCCTTTACGAAATATTATCGGCAACATCTCCCCCCGGGAGTGATAGCCTAAGAGCAGAAGCGGCCACTCGGGGCTGGTATGAGGAGGTAGTCCGCAATCCTCATCACGCACTTGATTTAGACCTCCTCTGCGCCGCTCTGTCGGCCATTGCCTTCGGTCCTGAGCGCGGCGCCCTAGGATACGACGCGGGTCAGGTCTTCGGTGGTTTTGCCTATTCCGAGGACGATCTCCTCTCGCGGTTCTACCGCGACAGTTCACTCTTCAGATACCTGCCTCCGGGATACGGTGCAGCGCAGAAACTGCACGCAGCACTGGGGTCCCGTGAGCTTAATCGCATGGTCCCTGCTATCGACAGCATCGACCCCGTTCGCGGAGAACCGCTGGGGCAGCTCGCATCAAGGCTGAAAGCTATCACGACACGGTGCATAGCGCTCTCGCCTCATGCCGACGAAGCTCTTGCCGGGGAAGCCAAGGCCATGGCGCTCGGCATACGCGGCCTGCTCGTGGCAATCGAAAAAGAACTCAATGAAGGCAGAAGCACAGAAGCAGAAGCCGCCGCCGTTGAAGTCCTGCTCGGGCTGGCCGAGGATGCCGTGGAAAGATCCGAGCTGTCCGCTGGCCGGGGTACCGTCCCCCCCTCAGCAGTGTTCCCCATCGAGCCATTGGGCAATCAAGTGACGCTGGATACCGACTACGAAACATTCTGCACAGCACCTGGCTCTCCGCACCGATCCGGCAGTTTCCTTACAACCGTTTTTGACCGTTCTCCTCGTTTCGTACCCGAGATGCAACTCCACGACGCCAAACTCGTTGCACGCTGGACCGATCTCACCAACTGGTTCAGGAAGAACTGCAGGGACAAAAAATTCGACGGCCTCGATATAGAACGTTACATCGAGAAGATTCACCATCTTCCTGACGACATCATAGCGGCGGTAAAAAAGAACAAGTGGCTCGCCACGTACATCCCCAAATCTGTTGACGGGCTGGGCTGGCGTAAAGCAGAGTATTACATTTTGAATTCCGCCGCCGGGAGCTTCGGCGATGCAGCTATTGACCTCTTAATCATGGCGAGTACGAGCATCGGGACCACGCCGATCCTGCTCGGACTCGAGGACGAGCTCCCGCGGGTACAAGAAGAGCTCGCGCCACTCGTCCAAGACGAGCAGAAACTCGGTGAAATCGGCACGAGGCTCGCGAAGATGATCCAGACCCTTGCCAATCCCGACCCGGCCTGGATAAAGAGAGAATACGAAGCAGTCATGAAGCTCGTTGACGAGCGCATTCGCCGTACGCGCGTAGTCAAATACCTCGCCGCAAACTTCCTTCGGGCTTTCTACGGTGCAGGAATTGCTGGCGGAAGCGGAGATTATGGCGGATTTATTGCGAACCTCAAGCTTGCCGGGGAACTCTTCGCACAACTCATACCAGACGTGCGCGCGGCACTCGACGAGCTCCCGCGACGGGAACGGTGCCACAAGCTCTTTCTCCGCTTTCTCGGCCACGGCGGGCTGAGCGCCTTTGCCTTGACCGAACCGACAGCGGGATCTGACTCGGGAGGCGTCAAGACCACGGCAAAATTATTGAGTGCAAAACTCACCCCGCTCGACGATGGCAGGTATTCCTTCCATCTGGCCGAAGGCGATGAGACAAGCGTGCGGTACCTGATCGATGCGGACAAGATAACCTTTACTGATCTAGGCATAGCCTATCAGATGGCCGATGGCCAATTAGCGGTCATCAGATATGACAAATACGATTACGCGACTGACCAGGGCGCGCGCTATTACGCATGCCAGGGCAAGGAGTGCATGTTCCACGACATCGGCCAGGTGCGGAAATCGGGTGCCGGGCTTCTATATGAATACTACAGCCTGACCGGCGCCAAGATGTGGATCACAAACGGGAGTATCGCGACCCAGTTTTGCCTTTACGCACAGACGCCGGAAGGTGTCACCGGTTTTATGGTCGACCGGCATGACGAGGGACTCAAGGTTGGCGCCGACGAGAAGAAGACGGGCCAGCGCGGCTCCCCTACGAACGAGATCTCGATCGACAGCGTGCGCGTGCCGCGCGAGGCTGTGATCGGCTACGAGGGCCATGGTCAAGTGAACGCCCTTGAAACCTTGAATGTCGGCCGCTGCGGTCTTGCCGTGGTCTCCTGCGCGCTCATGCGGAAACTCATGTATGAAGCATCTGCGAGCATCTCTCCTTCGCCTGAGCGGGACAATCTTCTCGGCGAGGGTGCGGCAATTCTCTTCGGAAGCGAATCCCTTGCCTATTACCTTGTTGGGCTTTTCGACCGGCGGCACGAGTCCGTGCGCATGGAGTCGGCTATTGCCAAGTACCTCTGCTCCGAGGACATCCATGAGCTCATTTCGCTCATCGAGCGTGCTTTCGGCCCCTCGGGCCAGACGGAGAGGTTCCTGCTCGAGAAGGCACGAAGGGATAGCCGCATTCTCACGATCTATGAAGGCACGAACGAGGTGCAGCGTTTCCTCATCTTAAAAGACTTGCTCGCCCAGGCTGCTGACTGGCCTGAGCTTCCAGAATCACAAAGCGACGATGCATCCCGGACATTGGCAGCGTGGAAGAACAAGCTCAGGAGTCATATCAAGGACGCCGTTACCGTTCTCGGCGACACGTGCTGGTCCGATGCCATGCTCCAACCCGTTATGTTTCCGCTCGCGGAAATGGCCGGTGAGATACTGAGGCTAGAATGCGTCTCATACCGACAGGAGTGGATCAATACGCGAATCTCGCTTCTTTCCCGGAATTCAGCGGCCTATGTCCCTGCGATGCTCGCTGCAGCCAAGCGCGCAGCTGACTTGGCAATCTCTCGACTAGGGCACCTCGACCGGAAATATGCATCGTCATGGGAGCTGATTTCAAACAATATGGACATGCCAGAGGTCCGCGCTGCTGACGCTGCTCTTGACAGGATGACGGAAACGCATGCACCGCAGCAGGAAGCAGTGGGAATATTGCGCGCACCGTTCCACATTCTTTCGATCATCCGGCCCGTTGCCGACCTCTCTCCCCATCCGAGGATTGCGGAGGGTAAGCTCCGTGAGCTGGTCTGGCGTATTGATCCTGCTGACCTGTCAGCTCTTTCACAGATCCTCGAGCTCAAGGCTGAAAGCCATGCTCGGGTAACCGCCGACGTGCTCATGCCCGGCGGTCCCGAGCATGAACCGCTCCTGACAACGGCTGCAGGCATTCGTGCCGACAACCTGCACCGGCTGGATATTGATCCTGCAGCGGGACCCGATGCATACGCTAAGAGTGTGAGGGATCTCGAGGTACTCCAGCGATACGATCTCATTATCACCGGAGCAGACTGCCTGAACGGAGATCGGAGCCTTGGCGCTTATCTTGCCGGCACCCTCAAGCGGTTCCACTACCGGAGGGAGCGCATCGAGGCCAACCCGGATGGGAGCGGACTAAGTCACGTTGTCACGCCGGCGGTGATCGGCATCACTACCACCGCTGCTGAGCCGGTGATGGACATGACCGAGACCGTCAGCTCTGCCTTCTCCCGCATCCGGGTGATGCGGACTGCAGGTGTACCGGCTGCGTGGCGTTCCCTCTTTGAATTGCCGGCGGGGGCAAAGATGCTTATGCAGACGATCACCAACGCCGCTCAAGCAGCCGAATATCTCAAGGCCTACGCGGCATCAGCAAGCGCGGCTGCGGCCCAGGAGTACAAGGGAGAACTTGTGCTGGGAGCCCCAGTACGCAGCAATTCAGTCTGGTTCGTACTGGACCCTCATGGACAGAAGTCAAATCTCGCCGGGCTCCGCGCATCAAAGCTTGCGGCGGACCTGACCAGCAGGAAGGCGCGAGCTGTGATCCCCGCTCCCCGGGAGATGTGGTCGCAGCTTCTGGGGCTTGCGCAGGCGCACGGATGCGAGCAGGCGTTCTGCGTTGACACGCAAAAGGGCAGGCTTTCGAACGGCGGGAAGCGCGAACTAATCCGCAACCTGCTGAAAAAATCAGGCACGACTGTCATCTTCGCCGGGACGGAATGGGCCGGCCCCTTCGCTTACGTGGCAGGTGATTTGGAAGCGCAGGCCGTGAAGACATTGCTCTGCTCTGGAGTGACGGATATTAAAAAAGACAGCGAAGGCCTTCTTACCTTTTCGCTGCCGGCGTATGAGGGCAAGCTCATACGGCACCATGTGCTGAACGGTGGATCTGCTTTTATCACGGTTGCCTCTGAGGCGGACTTTCCCGCGCCTGATCAAAAAGCTGATTTCAATGCTCAGGTCCTCGATTTCCCCGTTTCCAGCGATTGGATCATGCCTTTGCCGCCCGTCGCCGCGCCAACGATCTCACAGGCCGATGTAATCATCGATCTCGGTTACGGCATCAAGGACCGCTCGGGCTTTGAGTTGGCGCAGGAACTCAAGAATAAACTGGAGGCCCTGGGCCTCGCGCCGATGTTCGGCGCAACGCGCAAGGTAACACAGGACTTGAAGCTCCTGCCGCTCGAGACGCAGATCGGACAAACCGGCGTCCGGGTGAACCCAAAGCTTATCATCGCCCTCGGCATCTCGGGCGCACCTCAGCATATCGACTACATAGGCACACGCGCCGATATCCTCTGCTTCAATAAAGACACCGAAGCGCCGCTTATGAAGCTGAGCCAAACCCGCTCAGCGCCGCGCGTACACCCAATCGCTGGAGACCTGTTCATAACCGTGAGAGAGCTTATCGCAAAACTGTCGTTGTAGATAATTTTTTTGGAGAAGTGTGATTTCATGGCCAGTTGCTCAATCCGTGTTTCATCTTGTAGAGAAGATATTTTTCAAAGGAGATTTCCAGCTACCTTGCCCATAATACTTTCTTGCGGAGTGACTACGGAAGAGATTAATTGTGTGTCCTGTCAAACGCCTATGTTTCTTCTAAATCTAGAAGATCGGTGTCGGCAGGGTTCCCCATCCGGCATCCTGGGGCAGCTCTTCTAAGGAAAGAATTTCCAGATTGTGTATGTCCACATCTGCCATGAAATACCGGCGTCCTAACGGCATTTATGGAGAACACATCAGTTGGTCTGTCCCCTTGCATATTGATGACTTTCAAAAAAACCAGTCTCCTCGCGATCCCTGCGTTCATTTGGCGCTCTGGATGATTCAGCGTACTGTGCATGGCATGATGTCCCTCCTGCAGGTGCCTAAAGGGATGGAAAATCCAGTCAGCGATAACGCTTATGGCGTGATGCTGCTTGTAAAGTTTCCATGCCCCGCCCGTATCTGCGATAAGTCCCTGCATTATGTAATGAGGCGGCAAGAAGTAGATAAGATAATTCTCATTGCTCTTTAGCCGCTCCCTGAAACCTCTTTCATCTGAAGAATATCCCCATTCTGTGCGCCATCTTCGGCATATCATCCGGAAGAATCGCGACCGCAACCAAATCGGTATCGGTCCACAGTGGTAGATGTTTTACGGTGTAGTCGCTCAGTAAAAACGCTCCTCCGCTCGTTAATGCAGGAGTCAGCAAGAATAGCTTGATTCTCCCCGGCATGCCTATCGGAACGATGAACTTCTCGATCGTCTTTGGCAGGAACATCCCTGTCTTGTTCATATATTCCGAATATGTGGCATGATGCTCTTTCAGCATTTTCTTTTCTTCGTCCCGAGAGAGAAAATAATATATCAGTATCATTACAAGCCACAGAACAGCGACCAGGAACCTCGGCCAGAGTATGGACAGCCCTATACCCGCGATTCCCAGCCCGACATACTGAGGATGCCTAATAATCGAGTAGAGACCTTTTAAGGCGACCCCTATCCTAAGAATCTTATTTGCGTATACCTGAATTGCGCAGATAAAAAAGACAGCCATGCTGAACACAAAGAGGACAGAACCCATTATCCGTATACATTTCAGAAAATCATCAGGCGGAACCACCAGATGGGGAAGGGAAAAAGCACTCAGCCATTTCGTTGCAAGATACTTCGCTATTCCGAGGAGAACAGGATTGAACACTGATTAGAAAAAACCTGCAAAGGGGCTTATCGTTATCAATATCTCAAGAGCAATGATGAAGTAGAGCGCGATTGCGCTGCTAAAAATGGCTTTAGTTTTATTTACTTGAAAGCTCCTCAACAGGTGAACGTGTGATCCTTCATCATGAAAAATACTGAGTGATATATTTTACAGCAAGAACCATGAGGGAAATGCCAAGGATTACTTTTATAAACTTCTGTGGAACGAACTTCTGGGCCCGTGCGCCGAGATACATGCCCATGAACCCACCGAGACCAAAGAGGATTCCCAAAGGCCAGTCGGGCATAGGCGAGATGCCATTGGTTGCTTGGATAACGCTGAAAAACAGCGCTCCTGCAAACGATGTTATGAATGTTCCCATGAGCGTAGCGCCGGCAATGGTATAAACGGGCAAGTGATAAAATGCCACGCAAAAAGGTGCGATGATGGCCCCCCCGCCGATTCCATACGCTCCACCTATGATGCCGACGATAAACGCAAGAGCAAACATACCGACAGTATCGAATGAAAATCTTTCTCCCCAGAATTCGTATTCGACCTTCTTGAGCGATACGCTGATTGTTTTCACGACCGCCTCAGCCGGCAAGCCGGCCGCTACTCTTGCTCCCTGCTGTTTTTTGATTTCTTCCACCTTTGCCCTGAATTTTTCCTCAATGGCCGTTGCATCGGGTGATTGAGCTTTTGCCCTGCCGATGAGTTCTTTAAAAAGCCGGATACTGATATAGAGCAATACACATCCGACAAAAAGTTTGAATACCTTCGGGTCCGGGAGATAAAGAACACGCAGGTAATAACCGATAAAGACACCGGGGAGTGTGCCGACAATTACAACCCAAGTGAGGGGCCATGCCATTCGACCTTCTTTGATGTAGCGATAGACCCCGCTTGGAATTGCAACAATGTTAAAGACGTGGTTCGTCCCGCTCACGGAAGGGGCAGTATAATCAAGTACACTCATCTGAAAGGGGAGAAGAAGGAATGCTCCGGAGATGCCGCCCATGGAGGTAAAGAAGGAAATCACTAACGAAACGAGCGGCGGAAGCAAAATATTCGTAGTAACGCCTGATATGGGAAACGACACATGGAAAAAATCCAAGATCCATTCCTCCCGCAGCATTTCAAATACCACCCTGTCGGTTTTTAACTTTGTATCACGAAAAAAAGCAAAAAGTCAAATGAGCACACCTGTATTGATTTGGTATTTTAAAGAAGGAGGAATGCCTATCAGACAGGACCACATATATGGAACTTGCGGAACGGGAGATGCCTCACGCCCGGTTGCAGGGACGGCGGGAAATCTTCTCCCACGTCTCTTCGTCCATTTCGTCGATATAATCCTTGACCGAAAAATCCTTGCCGCACACCGTGCAGCGCATCGTCACTGTGCGTCACCCTAACCGGAGTTCGACTTCGTTGCCGCAGATCTTGCACTTCATAATACCCTCAAAAGCTTCAGCTCATAGCTATTGGGTCGTCGCCCTTAAGCCGAACTATGAGCTATGACCTGTAGGCTTGTTTCTCATCTCTCTCAATGTAACTACTCAACGATATCCAGCTTGATCGACAGCTCCTGGAGCTGGGCCGCTGTAACGCGTGACGGGGCCTCGGTCATGAGGCAGATGGCTTTTTGTGTCTTTGGGAAAGCGATCACATCACGGATGGACTGAACACCCGTCAAAATTGCGGTAAGCCGGTCCAGGCCGAAGGCCAGGCCACCATGGGGTGGCGCGCCGTATTCGAGTGCTTCGAGCAGGAATCCGAACTTCTTTCTTGCGTCCTCTTCAGAAATGTTCAAGAGACTGAACATCTGCGATTGGATCTCGGACCGATGGATACGGATACTGCCCCCGCCGATCTCCGAGCCGTTCAGAACTATATCATAGGCTTTTGCCCTGGCCTTGAGCGGGTCAGTCTTCATGAGCGGGACATCCTCGTCCTTGGGCGCTGTGAACGGATGGTGCATAGCATCGTAGCGCTTTTCATCCGCATTCCACTCGACGAGCGGGAAGTCCGTGACCCAGAGGAAGTTGAACTTGCCCTCGTCGATCAGGTTCAGCCGTTTGCCCATGAGCAAACGAAGGTAGCCAAGCGTCTCAGCAACGATCTTCCGGCTGTCGGCAATGAACATCATGAGATCGCCGGGCTTTGCCCCAAGCCGCTCGGCAATGACCTTGATCTGGCCGTCCTTGAAGAACTTGGCGATCGGCGATTCAAAACCGGTGTCGGTTACCTTGATCCAGGCGAGACCCTTAGCACCAAAGACCTTTGCCTCATTCGTGAGGTCGTCCATCTCTTTGCGCGACAGGCGGGCCAGTCCCGGTGCGGCGAAGCCCTTGACCAATCCGCCGAGTTCCACGGCCTGGAGAAAAACCTTGAAGTCAGATGCCTTGGCGATGTCGGAGACATCCTTGAGCTCAAGCCCAAAGCGCGTGTCGGGTTTGTCCGATCCAAAGCGATCGAGAACCTCCTGATATGAGAGTCTCGGGAAAGGATGCTGAAGCTCCATGTCCTTTACCTGTTTGACTATCACAACGAGAAGCTCCTCCATCAGGGAAATAATCTCCTCTTCGTCGACAAAGGACATCTCGAGATCGATCTGGGTGAATTCTGGCTGACGGTCGGCGCGAAGGTCCTCGTCGCGGAAGCACTTCACGATCTGGTAGTAGCGCTCGAACCCCGCAACCATCAGGATCTGCTTGAAGAGCTGGGGAGACTGCGGGAGCGCAAAGAACATGCCTGGGTTCACCCTGCTTGGTACCAGATAGTCCCGTGCGCCTTCGGGCGTGCTCTTTGTAAGGAACGGTGTCTCGATGTCCACGAAGCCTTGGCTGTCGAGGAATTGTCGCACAGTCTGCGTTATCTTGTGGCGAGTGATAAGAACCTTTTGCACGCTCGGCCGCCTGAGGTCGAGGTAGCGGTATTTAAGCCTCAGGTTCTCGGCCACGTCGGTCTCGTCCTCGATCATGAACGGCGGTGTCTTTGCCTGGTTCAGTATCGCGAGGTTGTTCACAATCACTTCTATCTCTCCGGTCGGGAGCTTGGGATTCACCGTATTGCCAGGCCGCGGAGAAACATTACCCGTCACCGACAGCACGTACTCGTTCCGGATCTCGTGAGCCAATTTGTGCGCGTCAGCGGACGTCTCGGGATTGAAGACCACCTGCGTGATGCCGCCGCGGTCCCGAAGGTCGACGAAGATGAGGCCTCCATGGTCTCTCCTTGTGTGCACCCAGCCCATCAGGGTCACTGTAGCGCCCACCTCTTTTTTGGTCAATTCTCCGCAGGTATGCGTCTTTTTGGCTGATTTCACCGGTTCAATATCCCTTCTTTTCATAGATCAAAACAGGGTGGTTGACATCCTCCCCGGTTTGAAGGCCGAGGATTCCCGAATCAGGCCCTTAATGCGCTAAGGGCAACTGCTGATCCTGTTCGCGGATGCGGCAGGGATGTTTGCCACGTCCCCGGTTTATGGGCTGATACTGACGGCCTGGTCTTTCTCCAGGCAAACCGGTTGACCGCAGGCTGTGCCAAGCAGCCACTACTCCAGGAGACACTCATTTGCTCCGGGAGATACCTTTTTAAGATG
>DATJAO010000044.1:0-49826 GCA_035516175.1 Nitrospirota bacterium | reverse complement strand
AGATCCCGATTGGGCGAAACTGCTCCAGCGTTGCCGGCAGATCCTGCAGGAAGAGGAAACGCTCCGGGAAGTGGCGGAGATCGTCGGGGCAGAGGGACTGCAGGACACGGACCGCTTGCTCATGCACGTGGCGGAGCGGCTCCGGACAGAAGTCCTCCAGCAGAATGCCTACAGCGAAGACGCCTTTTCGCCGCCCGACAAAACCATTGGCATGGTCAAGAGCATCGTTGATTTCTACGACCGGGCCATAGAACAACTGAAGCAGGGAATGAACCTTGATGAAGTGTTGAAGGGTGCATGATGCTGAGGGAAAATGATCATCGAATTGAAAAGTCAGGAGGCGGATTCATTCTGGCTCCTGATGCCTGACTTCTGAGGTGCTCTATGCGACTATCAGAACATGTCTACCGTACGCTGTCAACCGTAGCAGGACCGCTTCTGTTTGTGGAGAACGTTTCCAGCGCGAGAATCGGCGAGGCCGTAATCGTTAACACACCCGACGGCGGGAAA
Source organism: Nitrospirota bacterium (assembly GCA_035516175.1). Lineage (GTDB taxonomy): Bacteria > Nitrospirota > UBA9217 > UBA9217 > UBA9217 > DASPSR01. The sequence continues at coordinate 49,316 of DATJAO010000044.1, read as the reverse complement.
CTGGAAGCCGAGGTGCTCGAGATCGACGGGAACATGGTGATGGTCGAGGTCTATGGCTCGACGCAGGGGCTCGATATCGAGCGTACCTCGGTGGTATTCACCGACGCGATCAAGAAGGTCCCCCTGTCGCCGGACATCGTCGGGCGGATCTTTAACGGCTCCTTCGTGCCGAAGGACGGCATACCTATGTTCATTCCCGAGAAGTGGAAACCCATCACCGGCGCTCCCATGAATCCATCGGCCCGTGCGCGGCCCGAGGACTTCATCGAGACCGGGTTCTCAACCATCGATGGTTTGAATACCCTCGTCCGGGGGCAGAAGCTTCCGGTGTTTTCCTCCTCAGGCCTGCCGTCCAAAGAGGTTGTCGGGTCAATCCTGAAGAACGCACGCCTCGCGGACAGCGCAAAAAGGTTCATCGTCGTATTCGCAGCCCTCGGCCTCACGTTCCATGAGTATTCCCATTACCTGAATGTGCTCGAGGAGATGAAGACGGGGTTTGTTGCATTCGTGAACATGGCTGATGAGCCGGTGATGGAGAGGATCCTTGCCCCTCGGTTTGCGCTCACCGTGGCCGAATACCTCGCCTTCGAGAAAGGTATGGACATCCTCGTGATCATCACGGACATGACGAACTACTGCGATGCCCTGCGTGAGATATCTACATCCCGTGAAGAACTCCCGGGGAGGCGTGGGTATCCGGGGTATATGTACTCCGACCTTGCTTCGTTATATGAGCGGGCCGGTCGGGTCTACGGCCTCGAAGGGTCAGTCACCATGCTGCCGGTGCTCACCATGCCCGAGGACGATATTACTCATCCTATCCCGGACCTCACGGGCTACATCACTGAAGGTCAGATTGTGCTCTCCCGGGAACTGCATCAGAAAAGCATCTTTCCACCTGTTGACGTGCTTCCAAGCCTGTCGCGGCTCATGCAGAAGGGCATCGGAGAAGGACGCACCCGCGCTGACCACCGCAAGGTCTCGAACCATCTCTATAAGTACTACGCCAAAGGCCGCGATCTCCGGAGACTCGAGGCAATCGTCGGACGCGACGGCATGACCAAGGCCGATATACTCATGCTCGACTTTGCCGATGCCTTCGAGAGAGATTTCGTGGGCCAGGGAATGGCAAGGCGCACTGTGTCCGAAACGCTCGATGCAGGCCTGGATCTTATGAAAAGGTTCTCACTTGAGGTAAAATGACTATGGGTTATCCGGGAACAGCGGTACGGTTCTCTTTAAAGATCGTTTTTGTATTGCTTGTCTCAACAATGTCCTTGAAACGGCGGTTCTCCTCGGCGCAGTGCTCATCATGTCATGGGTCGCCATTGCCGAAACGAGGAGATCATGGCCGGAGATAGCCGTGAACTAAAGGCACAATGATATGATTCATCCTACACGAACGAATCTCCTGTTGCTCAAGGAAAAATCCCGATCGGTGGTAAACAGCATCGGGATCCTCAAGGCCAGGAAACAGGCCTTGATCAAGGAGTTTCTTGCCGCCACCCTGCCGTTTCTCAGGTCCCGGGAGGATATCAGGCAGGCATATGGCAAGGCGCTGCGCGAACTTGCGCTCTCGCTCGGACACGAAGGGAGGGACAGTATAGAATCGATCGTTGTCGCAACAGAACGTGAATTCAAGATCGATGTGACCGAAAAGAGCATCTGGGGATTGCGTTATAAGGATATCGCTTTCCATGATGCCCCAGTCAGAGACCCGGACGAACGCGGGTATGATGAGTTCTCTACCACGCCCCATCTCGAGGAGGGCACCACACTTTTTGAAAAACTGCTTGAATCCATGCTTCAAATAGCGCAGTATGAAAGCAAGTTAAAAAGACTTGGAGAAGAGATCCTCCGCACCACGAGGCGGATCAAGGTGCTCGAAGAGATGGTGCTACCGGGACTGAAAACCCAGATCAAGACCATTGCACAGTACATCGGCGAGCGGGAACGGGAAGCGTTCTATCGTCTCAAGAGAGTAAAGAGCATACTGACCGCTGAGGAGCAATCCGGCAACCGCCCCCTGTGATATAATGGAAACGACCCCGTTCACTCCATGCAGGATAGCGAAATAAAAAAGATGCTCGTTGAATATATGGGCAAGGGCTTTCTAGACAATATTATCGCCCTGTTCAGGCAGGACCGCTCCCTCTACCGGTTTGTTCCTGATATGCTGGGTGACGAGAGCATGCGGGTGAGGCTCGGCGCAACGGCGCTCGTAGAAGAGCTGTCCGGCGAGCACAAGGCGGAATTGAGGAATGCCGTGACGGGGATCATCGGGCTGCTAAAGCATGAGAACCCCACCATACGTGGTGATGCCGCTTATGTGCTCGGGATCATAAAGGACCGGTCAGCGCGGGAAGCACTGACGGCATGTTTGCATGACAGCCATCTCAGCGTCCGCGAGGCGGTGAGCGATGCCCTTGCGCAGATCGGTTGAAAACGGTCAAACAGGAAGAAAATGCCGGAGCGGCTCTTTAAAGTACATGCAGTTTCCGGAGAGCATGGGCAACGAGGATACCGAACAGGAAGATCGTGCCGGTTATCCCGATGAAAGTAAAGAAGAAATAGAATGCCTTTTTTAAGGGTGGTACATCTACGGTTCTTATTGATTGGAAATAGACGAGAACACTGAAGCCCAGTCCGAAGAATAAACAGAACGTCTCGATCATGCAGCCATGATATCCAACTTCCGCACGCTTGTCAATTACGCTATTGCAGCGTTCCTGTCAGGATTTTTTAATTGACAGTGTCCAGTCTCTCAATTAATATTCAATGTGGCGATGAAACGTAAGAACGAAAATGCCGATGAAGACGGTTGGGAATACGGCGATGTCTGGAAGCAAGGATCTCCGGACGAGCCTGCCTCTGCAGAAGATATTGATTACGTTGAAGTGTTGCGCGGCGATACGGGTTCAGGATATGACGATTCCCTCATGTTGAACCTTGTGGCCTATCTCGGTTCGAGAGGGATACGCGCTACCTATGATTCCTTTTCCCTCGGCATGGAGCCCGCGGCCATCAAGACATATGTTCTCAAAGTTGAGGCCGGGCAAGAGGAAGAGGCAAAAGGGCATCTCACGGAAAAGCTCAAAGAGCAGCGCCCTCATTCCAAATAATTTAAAAAGCGGAGCGGGTATTCTCCATCTGTCTTTAGCCTTATCGGAACTTTAGATATTGGTATGTGAAATTTATCTTTAAGGAGCAACGCATGTCTGAGGAAAAAGAAATTAAGGAATTAGCAGAAAAGCTCGACGCGTATAAGTCGAAGATCTCTCAGGTGAACAAGGCGACCCTCACGTGGGACAAGGAATTGATCTTCATCGGCCGCACGAACCGGGGGTACGAGGTCGAGTACGATGCGCAGCAGCAGTGGGGCTGCTCTCCGACGGAGACGCTCCTTTTGAGCGTGGCGGGATGCATGGGGATCGATATGGTGTCGTTCCTAAAAAAAATGAAATGCGAGATAAAATCGTACAAGATGGATATCGTAGGCGAGAGAAACCCCACACCGCCACAGTACTATACTTCCATCGAAATGATCATCAATGTGACCGGCTCGGGACTGACGGCCAAGAAGATCGAGCGGGCCATCTCCCTCTCGCAGGAGAAGTATTGCTCGGTATATCATTCGCTCAGGAAAGACATGAAGGTGAAGGTGGATTACACGTTCGCGAATGCATAGCGTAGCATGAATGCACGATGTAAAGCGTGAAATTTAAAATAAAGACGTTTTAGCTTATCTTTTTTTTACATCATTTTGCACTTTGATTTGTTCCATGACCACCATTCATTTGCTGAAAAATGGTATCGAAGCCTTTCCCGCAATGTTCGGGGCTGTTGACCGCGCCACATCAAGCATCGCCTTTGAGATGTATATCTTTGCTAACGATGATACGGGCAGAGAGTTCCGGACACATCTCGTAAACGCTGCCCGGCGGGGGATCCGTGTCATGGTTCTGGTGGATGGATGGGGCTCGCGGAACTTGCCGGACGCCTTTTGGGATGACCTCTGCATTGCCGGCGGCACGGTTCGCCGGTTCTGGCCTTTTTCGAAGGGACTGTTTCCGTTCCGCGACCATCGAAAACTGCTGCTCATCGATGACTGCATCGCTTATGTAGGCGGCATGAACATCGCAGACGAGTATTTTCTCGGATCCGGAGAGGCAGAGCCCTGGAGAGATAATACTCTCGAGATTTTGGGCCCGGACGCCGCACGGCTCCGTCGCTCTTTTATGAAGATGTGGAGACTGGCAGATTCGCCGCTCCGCAGACTGATGCTCCGGATCCGCCGCGACCATGGCAGGCGATGCATTGTCGGAGCAGGGGTGCAGTTTCTCGAGAGCGGGCCGGAGAACCCTATGCGGCCGGTGCGCCGGGCTTACCAGCAGGTAATTCACAACGCGGAGAAGAGCATAGATCTCGCCATGAGCTATTTTTACCCGCACGGCAGGCTGATGCGGGCGTTCAAGCGGGCGGTCAAGCGCGGAGTGCGCGTCCGTTTTCTATTTCCGATGAAAACCGATGTGCCGGTGGCGCGCTGGGCCGCAAGGGGCCTCTACGGCAGGTTGATGCGGGCAGGGGCAGAGGTTTGGGAATACACGCCGACGATGATGCATGCCAAGCTTGCGATCGCCGACGATACCGTGATTGCCGGCTCCGCGAACCTCGACATCCGGAGCGGAAAGATAAACTACGAGCTCGTGGCGGTCGTCACCGATACCCTGCTAGCAGCCAAGGCGCGTGCTGACTTTGAGGACGATTTGAAAAGATCCGTACGCATCGATTTCGAGGACTGGAAAAAGCGGCCTATGCTTCAGAAACTCAAAGAACGGTTCAGTTTCTGCCTGCTCGCCCGGGCGGACATCTTTGTTGCCAGGATGGAGATGGCAAGAAGGATGCGGTAGGGGAGAAGCTGACAAGCTCGCAAAGTGTCGGTCCTACAAGCGGTATATATCGAGAGGAGGTCATTATGAAAATCAAGGGAACCAGGACTGAGAAGCGCCTGCTCGCGGCTTTTGCCGGAGAGTCCCAGGCGAGGAATCGGTACACATATTTCGCGAGCGCGGCGAAGAAAGAAGGCTTCGAGCAGATAGCGGCTCTCTTTCTCGAGACCGCGGAGAATGAAAAGGAGCATGCCAAGCGGTTCTTCAAATTCCTTGAAGGAGGCATGGCGGAATTCACGGCGACCTTTCCGGCGGGGCGCATCGGCACCACGGCCGCGAACCTTCTTTCGGCCGCAGAGGGGGAAAACGAGGAGTGGACGAAGCTCTACCCCGGAGCCGCGGATATTGCGCAGCAGGAAGGCTTCCCCGATGTGGCAGCCGCATTCCGCTTTATCGCTAAAGTGGAAGTAGAGCATGAAAAGCGGTATCGGAAGCTACTGGAAAATGTGACCAAGGGGAAGGTATTTAAAAAGGATGCACCCGCGACCTGGATCTGCCGGAACTGCGGCTATCATCACGAAGGTACGGACGCACCGGAGCTGTGTCCTACGTGCCTGCATCCCAAGAGCTATTTTGAGCTCTGGACCGTAAACTATTGAACATGATTTTCTGTTGCAAACATACCTCAGATGACTTATAATATGTCGTTGTTTTATGGAGGTTGTCATGATGGATACGAAAGACTGGAAGGTTACGGAAGCTCCGACCTGTCCGCATTGCAAAGCAGAAATGGAACAAATGGACTCGCGCCACCTAGACTGGGATTCACCCTATCTCTGGGTGTGCTACAATAACGAATGCACGCTGTTCAAAAAGGGCTGGAAACACATGATGGAGGGCTATGGCCAACTGGTTTCGTATCGTTTTATGATCCATCCCCAGAACGGAGATGCAGGCGTTATTCCGGCATTCAGCCACGACTACCTTTCGAGGTACGGCAAGCCCGGCAATCCTTATCCCGATGAATAGAACCAAGCCGGGAGGCAGCCTTTATCCGAGACTGTCCCTCCCCGGTTTGATGTTATATTTTTTGATCTCCTCGAGTGTAAATATCGGCCCGTCCTCGCAGATGAGCTTTCCCCCGCAATAGCAGTGCCCGCACTTTCCCACACCGCATTTCATGTGTGCTTCGAGCGTCGTGATGATGTGATCATCAGGCATGCCCATGAGCGATAGATCGCGCATCGCCGCCTGGATCATGACGTGGGGGCCGCAGATGTAGGCCGTGGTGCTTTTGAAATCAACTTTTGCCATGCCAAAGTGCTCCGTGACAACTCCCGTACACCCTTTCCAGCTCTCGATATTGCACGTATCCACGGTCAAAACGACGTTGGCCCCCCGTTTCATCCAGGTATCGACTTCATCCATGAACAGGACTTCCGAGGGATTTCGTGAACCGTACATGACCGTCACGGCCCCCTTCCCGCCTGACGCCGCCTGTTTGTTGATCATATGATTGATGAGCGGCCGCAGGGGCACAATCCCGATGCCGCCGCAGACGAACAGCGTGTCCTGATGACCATTGACCGGGAAGGGCCGGCCATAGGGGCCGCGTACCCATATGCAGTCCCCGGTGTTGAGTCCGTTCAATGCCGCTGAGACATGACCTGCGGTGCGCACACAGATCTCGAGGTCTTTACTCACGCCCGGTGTAGAGGTGATCGAAATGGGTACCTCTCCAGCACCGAGCATGGAGACCATGACGAACTGGCCGGCTTGATAGGTGAAATCGTCGGGAATGATGATGGAAAACAACTTCACATTCTTCGCGATCTCTTGCACGTCACGAATTGACGTTTTGAACGGCAGATAAATGTTTTTAATCGGCATAATTTCTCGCTTTGTAAATACTCAGGTCAGCCACTTCGCTCCGTAGCAATACGCGCCAGTTTGCGCAGTTTTGTTGACAACATTCGCGCAAAGTTCCCCTCAGCGCTATCGCTTCGCACGCGCCGTATAGGCAGAAGTGACTTTTTTAGTTGATGCCACGCGCGCTTTTTTATGCGCCTGCTCTCAGCGATTGGCCTGGTGAGTAGTTCCTAATTTTTCTCCGCGGCCTCTGCAATGAAAGAGTTTTTATGAGCTCTCTTCCGCCTGGTCAGACCCCTTGATCCTGAGTGCTACGGTCGCCATGTCAATTTTCCCCGGACACGAAATTGCGCAGCGTCCGCAGCCTACGCACCCGAAGGCTCCGAACTGGGTGGGCCAGTGCATGAGCTTGTGATGGAACCATCGCTTGGTGCGGTTGATCTTTGCCTCCGCCGGTAGCACGCCGCCAGCCATGCGCGTAAAGCCCTTGAACATGCAGGTGTCCCAAATCCTGATGCGCTTTCCCGAATCCGGCGCAACCGGCCGGTCGATGACATTGAAACAGGTGCAGACAGGGCAGTTGTATACGCAGCCGCCACACTCAAAACAGCGCACAGCCACTGATTCCCAGAAGGAGTCGCTTACGGCGCCTGCCTGGATGCGCTTGCGCACCTGCTCAAGGTTGACCCGCTTTTCAAAGCGGCTTTGTGACGCGAGACGTGCTTCGTAGAGATCTTCCATGTCCGGCGGAGCTGGCTGAGTAAAGATATGTGGAAAATCCGAGACCAGCGCCGTGCCGGTCTCTGATCCTGTCTCGACCAGGAAACGATCACCGAGATCAGTGAACTGGAGGTCAAAGCCAGATTTTAAAAAAGGCCCGGTGCCGAGGCCGAGGCAGAAGCAAGTGGGATCAGGCTGGTTGCAGGCAATGGAGACGAGCACGGTCCCGGTACGCCGTGTTTTGTAGTAGACGTCCTTGTTTTTCCCCAGATAGAAGAGGTCGAGTATCCTAATGGCCGAGAGGTCGCAGGGCCTGATGCCGAAGAGGACGCGCGGCATCCTGTTGAAAGCCTCTTCGATTCCTTCATCGGAATAGCAGAACAGCTGCTCCATCTGCGGCAGCAGGAACTCCTTGGGCGAGGGCATGAGCGCCGGCCCATCAAGCGCCGTCTCGTGCATGCGCGACAGCTCGGTCAGCACGATGTCGCCCGATATGTCCCGCATAGGTGCGATCAGCTCATGGGTCGTCTTAAGCCTCCGGAGCCAGAACGAAAGGTGGTTTTTATTTAATATGTGCATTGCGATCATGAACGACTCAATTTAAAGAGAGCAAAATGAAAAAAGGGGAAAAGTATTCAGCTGTTATTTTAACATTTCGCATTTCCCATTTTATTTTATTGGCAACATTTCTTCCGGGGGAATATACAGATCGAGACCGATCCTCATTCCCTCGTAATAACTGAGCGGGGGAGCCGGGCGCGTACCGGGCTTACGCTGCACGGGCTCGATAGCTACGGCGCATACCTTGAACTCCGGGATCTTGGCATTCGGATCGACGGCGTTGATGGTGAGCAGGTTCACTGCTGCTTCCCGGAAGTGGAAAGGGATGAAAATGATCCCCTCCGGCACAGTTCCGGTCACCCGGGCTTTTACTTCAATGCTGCCGCGCCGCGATTTGATGCGCACCGGTTCGTTCGCACGGATCTCAAGTCGCTCCGCATCAGCGGGATTGATCTCGGCTGTGCACTCAGGCTCTTCGCGTTCGAGGGTGGCGGTTCTTCTACACATGGTGCCGGTGTGGTAGTGGAAGTAGCTCCTGCCCGTGGTCAGAATGAATGGAAACTCGCCGTTCGTGGGTTCCGCCGGTGGAATGAATTCTACGGGGATGAAGGCGCCCATACCGCGCGTGAATTTCTTCCGATGCAAATAAGGTGTGCCCGGGTGGTCCATGCCGAGGCAGGGCCACTGGAGCCCGAAATTCGCGTCGAGCCGGTGGTGGAGAATGCCGCCGTAGGACGGCGTTAGAATCGCAATCTCTTCCATGATCTCATGAGCCGCGCGGTAGTCCATGGCATAGCCCATGCGTTTTGACAGCTCGCAGATGATCTCATAGTCCGGTTTCGATTCGCCGGCAGGAGGTACGGCCTTTCTGATCTTTTGCACGCGGCGCTCGGTATTGGTAAAGGTGCCGTCTTTTTCCGCGAATGTGGCTGCCGGCAAGATCACGTGTGCGTATTCAGCGGTGTCGGACGGGAAAATGTCCTGGACAGCAAGGAACTCTAGCTTTGCCAGGGCCTCTTTTACGTGGGTCACGTCGGGATCGGAGACCACGGGATTCTCGCCCATGATATAGAGCGCGCGGATTTTTCCATCATGAATGCCGTCGATCATCTCGGTGAGCGTGAGACCGGGCTTCTCTGGCAGGGTCCGCGACCAGGCAAGCTCAAACTTTTTTCTCGCCGCAGGGTCGGCGACCTTCTGGTACCCTGAATAGACGTCAGGAAGGGCGCCTACATCGCAGGCCCCCTGCACATTGTTCTGGCCGCGGAGCGGGTTCAACCCTGTCATAGGCTGGCCGATATGGGCAGTGAGCATCACGAGGTTGGCGCAGGAACGCACGTTGTCCACGCCGGTGATGTGCTGGGTGATGCCCATGGAATAAAAGAGCATGGAGCGCTTTTCAGATGCGTAGAGCCGCGCTGCCTTGCGGATGTCATCGGCAGGCACCGAAGTGATGCTTTCGGCAACCTCGGGGGTATAAGCCCTGACGCTACTTTCAAAGTCGTCGAAGTTCTCGGTTCGCTGACGGATGAAGGAAATGTCCACGAGCCCCTCAGTGATGATCACGTGCATCATGGCGTTCAAAAGCGCCACGTCAGTGCCGCTCTTGTGCCTCATATGGAGATGGCTGAACTGGGCGATCTGCGTGCGACGGGGATCCGCCACGATAAGTGTCGCGCCACGGTCCTTTGCCTCGAGCATGTGCATCCCGATCATGGGGTGCTGCTCTGTGGTGTTCGATCCGATCACGAAGATGACCCTGGCATCCCTGATTTCATCGATCGAGTTCGTCATGGCACCGGACCCGAAGGCGGCGGCCAGACCGCCGACAGTTGAGGAATGGCAGAGCCGTGCACAGTGGTCGACGTTGTTCGTGCCAATGACGGCACGGGCGAACTTCATAAGTACGAAGTTGTCCTCGTTCGTGCACTTGGCGGAGCCCAGGATGCCGATGGCATCGGGGCCGTGTTGTTTCTTGATTTCGGCGAGCCGCGCTGCGGTCACACCGAGGCCTTCTTCCCAACTCACGCGCCGATAGGATGTTTTGCCATCCTTGATGAGCGGTGTCGTTAAGCGGTCAGGGTGCCGAACGAATTCGTGGCAGTTCCAGCCTTTGACGCAAAGAGTGCCGTGATTTACCGGGTGATTGCGGTTCGGAGAAACGCCGGTGATGAGATTGTTTTCAACGTGCAGGTACAGGCCGCATCCACAGCCGCACCAAGGACAGGTAGTGGAAATCTTTTCCATAGGAGTTAATTATAACACCGTGGTCCTACAAAATGCAAAAAAAAGAGGACCTTTTTCGGGGACAATAGGCCGATATTTTCCGTTTTGTTGCAAGGGTGTGAACGTTGCCGTGATGGGGCTTCCTGGGTTCCGTATAACTATCCGTAATCAATAACCGGTTATATAGTCTTTCAAATAATGGATCTCCGAAGTAAGCTTTTTGACCTGTGTCTGGATGATATCGCGGATCGACAGCATTCCTATGACTCTATGGTTATCGATAACAGGCAAATGGCGGATGTTCTTTTCGACCATGATTGTCGCGATGTCGTGCACTTCATCGTCCGGGACCGCGACAATAAGATTGCTCACCATGGCGTCTTTGACCTTGATTTCCTTAAAGCTCTTGCCGCCCGAAGATATGTAGCATCGTACGACGTCTCTCTCCGTGAAGATCCCTACCGTCTTGCCGTGATCGGTCACCATGATCGCGCTGATCTTCCGGGAGTGCATCGACCGGATGGCATCCTCTACTGAACCGTCGGCATCAATGGACACGATGTCTTTTCCTTTGGAATCGAGTAAGGCCCGTACTTTCATATTCATTACCTCCGCATTGTAGTGGTTTAAAAATCGAAAAACCCGCCTATGTTTGCCAAACTGGTGCGGGCATTACATAAAGGTTAATTATACCATACCTGGGCCATAATGCTCTTAACAGTAGCTACCGTGATTCCAGGCCCTTCACCTCGCCGACGCGATGGATTTTCATCATGTTCGTGCTGCCGGCAACGCCGATGGGTACGCCGGCGGTGATCACAATGAGGTCGTGCCGCCTCACGAGCCTGCCAAAGTGCATAGCGCGCTCGACGCTCGCAATCATGTTGTCGGTGGTGCGTTTGGTTTTCAGGATGATCGGTGTTACGCCCCAGTAGAGCGACATCTTTCTGGCAACCAATTCGAAGGGCGTCGGTGCGATGATGCGCATCCTGGGCCGATGCTTAGAGACCATGAGGGCCGTGGAGCCGGACTGGGTAAAGGTTACGATCGCCTGTGCCTGCTGCTCCTCCGCGGCGCGGCAGGCAGCATGGGCGACGCTCTCATCAGGGCCGGAAATCTGACTGTCCGGCGGAATGGGGGAAAGCGACATCTCTGCCTGCGCGGAGATTCTCGCCATGACCTCCACAGCCTGGACCGGATATTTGCCCATCGCGGTCTCGCCTGAGAGCATGACACAGTCAGTACCGTCGAGGATGGCGTTCGCCACATCTGACGCCTCGGCCCGCGTGGGTTGAGGGTTCTCGATCATGCTTTCGAGCATCTGTGTGGCAGTGATCACCGGCTTTTCACCCCGGTTGCAGGCTTCGATGATCTTCTTCTGGAGAAGCGGCACCTGTTCGGGCGGCATCTCCACACCGAGGTCGCCCCTTGCGACCATGATCCCATCAGCGGCGTTAATGATCTCGTCAAGGTTCTGAATGGCCTCGGGTTTTTCTATCTTCGCGATGATCGGGATGTCCGCGCCGTGTGCTTTCAGGAAAAGACGCGTGGCGCTGATGTCATTGGCAGTGCGCACGAACGAGAGAGCGATATAGTCCACACCCTGAGCGATGCCGAATCGGAGATCTGCCTTGTCTTTGTGAGAGAGGGAGGGAAGCGAAAGGTTTGCGCCCGGCAGGTTCACTCCTTTGTGGCTCCTCAGCACGCCGCCGCGAATGACCTTGCAGCGGAGGCCTGCCGAGCTTTTTTTTATGACTTTAAGCTCGAGCTTGCCGTCGTCTAGGAGGACTGTGTATCCAGTTTTCAGGTCTTTTGCGAGTCGAGGGTAAGTGACGGGAAGGGTCTGGCTCGTGCCGAGCACTTTGCGCGCGGTCAGTGAAATTTTATCTCCACGCCTGAGCGTGACGGCGTCGTCTTTCATCATGCCGACGCGCAGCTTCGGTCCCTGCAGGTCCTGGATGATAGCTATCTGTTTTCCTGCCTTTTCCGCCTCCTGACGGATGAGTCTGATGCGCTTGGTATGGTCGTTCCAGTCACCGTGGGAGAAGTTCAGCCGCGCCGCGTCCATGCCCGCGTGGATCAGCTTTGCTATGGTCGTTGACGAGCTCGCTGCAGGGCCGATTGTCGCGATGATTTTTGTGCGTTTGGGCATGAGACCTCCGAGGCCAGAGAACAGACTACGAGGAATTATCGTAAATATAGCATATTTTATCAGGCTTCTGTCATTTGTTCCCTGATATCTATTTTCACGGTTCTACCTTCACCAGCTCATACCTCTTCGTCCCAAGTCCCAGCCTCTCCGCCTCATCGATTTGGATCTGCATGGGCCGGGGATTGAGCCTGGACATGATGTCGTCGCCAGGTTTGATTCCTGCTTCTTCCACGGCGGACTGGGGAAGGGGGGGCGCGGCTTTGAGCATATTGAGTGATGCCTGCTCGATTGCCACGATGTCGTCGGAGATCATGATGCCCTGGTCCTGGATTACCGGCACGTCTGCAACAGGCATGCAATCGCACTCAGGCTGGATCTGCTGCAGGAAGTTAATGTACACGACCTTCCCTTTTTTGAACGTGGAGAGCACCGCTGCCGCAGCTTCGGCCAAACTTTTCTGAAAAGTCACGTCATCCTGGGGTAGAGTGAGGGCGCCTTCCTGGCACACACGGCTGCATCGGCCGCAGTGCCAGCAGTTATTTTCGTCAACAACAAACGCGCCTTCCTTGAAATCGATGGCGTGGAGCGGGCAGATGTTCTTGCACTGCTCGCAGAATGTACAGATCTCGGGGTTCCATCGGAGCCCCATCTCTCCGTGGCAGTGCATGCCGCCTCGTCCCTTTTTCCATCCATGCTCGCGGTGGCGCGAGCTCACGCAGCCCATGGCAAGGTTCTTGATGGCACCCGCATAGCCAGCGTTGATGTGGCCCTTTGTATGGGAGCAGACGACCATGGCCGGTACATCGTAGATTGTTGAGGCAACAGCGATGTCCCCAAGGATTGGGCCTGCCTTAACCAGGATGCTGTCCTTGCCATAAAGCCCGTCAGCAAGCACCACCGGCGCGCCACAGGAGAGGTGGTTCAGGCCGTTCTGGTTCGCAACTTCGATATAGTCGAGCCCCATGATCCTGACCGTGTCCGTAATGAACGGTTTGGCTCCGATTGCCTTAATAGCTTGTACTGCCTTTCGGATCAAGACCGGCGGAATGATCCTGAATGCGCCGTGAGATCCCCAATGGGTTTTGATTGCTATCCATTCGTCTTCTTCGAACCGTTCGGAGAATTTCATCATCTCGAGGAGGGTCTCGAGCTTACCGGGAACGCTGTGTTCATAATTCCATCTAAGAGTACGAGCGCTAGAGAAGAAGACTTTGGACATGGCACACCTCGTTAGCATGTACATCAATTGGCAGATTAGGCAGATTGTAAATTCCTACAAACGCCATCTGCTTTTGGTGTAACATCGGACCACCTTATTTTTAAGGCAACAAACCAATAAGAAAAAGACTTATACTGCACACAGTATGAACGATACTTGCTTTTCTATACTTTGGGAAACGGCTTTGAATAATGAATCAAGGCTTGAGCAAAACAATAAGCTTAATCCACGTGCTGATACTACAAGGAGCACTGAAATATGAAAAAGATGTCCAATCGCAAAATTAATAGGTTCCTCGGACGATGTCAATCTACGAATAATATACTATATGACAGCGTTTATATTTTCAAACTTTCCCTGTACACGTTCTTTTTCGGAATGCCGAGTTCCTCAGCGGCGACTGAAATAGCTTCCTTCTTGCTCAGGCCGCGGTGGATTATCAGGTTTTTGAGATACTCGGCTGTATCGATATCCTGCTTCTGCGGTTCTGCTGAAGCGCCATGCACGATAATCGTGAATTCGCCCTTGATCGTTCCTCTGTGTAAGCGCGTGAGGATGTCCGAAAGCGTCCCGCGAATCGTTTCCTCATGTATTTTGGTAAGTTCACGGGTCACGACAGCTCGACGGTCGCCGAAGACTCCGTGCATGTCCTCGATGGTCTTGATGATCTTGTGCGGAGCTTCGTAGAAAATGATGGTGCGTTCTTCCTGTGAAAGCTTCTGAAGGCGTTTAAGGCGGGCACCGTGTTTGGCAGGGAGAAATCCTTCGAACACGAAACTGTCTGTCGGAAGGCCTGATATGGAGAGTGCTGCAATGGCCGCGGTTGCGCCGGGGATGGGGGCTATGGGAATTTTTTGGTCTACAGCTAGGTTGATGAGGAAATAACCGGGATCAGATATGCCGGGTGTTCCCGCATCGGACACGAGAGCCATACTCTTGCCTTCAAGTATCTGTGCAATGAGAATCGGTGCTTTTTCCTCTTTGTTGTGGTCATGGTAGCTGGTGAGCTGAGTTTCGATCTCATAACGGTCAAGGAGATGCCTGGTATGACGCGTGTCTTCGGCAGCGATAAGGTCAACTTCCCTCAGCACGCGGATCGCCCGGAGGGTGATGTCTTCCAGGTTCCCGATGGGTGTGGCAACTATGTAGAGAGTTCCGATAGACATATAGGGTAGAACAGTTTACCGTGAAGGCGCCAAGGACGCGAAAGAGAATCTCTGTAATGTCATTTATCCAATGCAGAGGCTCCCCGGTTGGGCCAAGCGCAGGTTCCGGTCACGAAGGTTTTCAGATGTCATTGCGAGGCATTTACTGACAAAGCGAATTCGAGTTAACATCTTTTGAAAGCCGGGATTGTTTCGCCTGCGACTCGCAAAGACGGCCTTCTTATTTCATGGTGCCCGACGCGATCTTCGCTGCTTTGCAGTGAAAAGAGAACCTTTTAATAGCTTTTGTATCTGTTCGTTATCGGGAACCTTCTGTCCTTACCCAGGGCGCGGGGCGTGATCTTAACGCCAGGGGGCGTCTGGCGGCGCTTGTACTCGCTCGAATCCACGAGCCGGATCACGCGCTCAACGGTCTTCCGGTCAAAGCCCATTCTGAGCATATCATCGAATTCTTTGTCGTCCTCCACGTAAGCCTTGAGGATCGGATCGAGGATGGGATACACGGGCAACGAATCGCTGTCCTTCTGGTTCGGTCGAAGCTCAGCGGTAGGCGCCTTGACGAGTACGCGTTTCGGGATAATTGTCTTGCCCGCGAGCCGGTTCACGCACTTCGAAACCTCATAGACCATGGTCTTGGGAACATCCTTGATCACGGCGAACCCACCGGCCATATCGCCGTAGAGCGTGGCGTAGCCTACGGACATCTCGCTCTTGTTGCCGGTGGTGAGCACAAGCCAGCCGAACTTGTTCGAGAGCGCCATGAGGATATTGCCCCTGATGCGCGCCTGGATGTTCTCTTCGGTCACATCCTGCCTGGTTTTTGCAAAAACGCTCCGGAGCGTTCTCAAGTATGAGTCGAACGCCTGCTTGATAGGTATTTCCAGTATTTTGATGCCGAGGTTATGCGCAAGCTCGTACGCGTCCTCACAGCTTTCATTCGAGCTGAATTGCGACGGCATGAACACGCCGGCAACGTTCGCTTTCCCGATAGCAGCCACAGCTATGGCAGCAACGAGCGAAGAATCTATTCCACCTGAGAGGCCGATGACAACAGCCTTGAAACCGTTCTTGCGTACGTAGTCCCTCGTCCCGATCACAAGCGCACGGTAGACCTCTTCGCATATGGAATACGGTTTTACGATTTGCACAGGTGAAAGTGGTTTTTTCTTTGATGCCGGTTTGTCCGTGATGACGACGGAGTCGATAAAATCCCTGTGTTCATCGAGGATCAGTTCTGAGGTGACATCTGCGCCTCGCCGAGGTGGACCGGGGAGCTTTATGTCAGAGGTGATCATCTCTTCTTCGAATTGTTTTCCCGCTATAAGTAATTTGCCCTTCGGGTCCAGGATCATGCTGTGACCGTCGAACACGAGCTCATCCTGCCCACCCACGGTGTTTGTGTACACAATATAGACGTTGTTCTCTTTTGCTCGCAGAGCCAGCATCTGCATGCGTTCCTTGCCCTTGCCTCTATGATAGGGCGATGCATTGATCGTTATGATGATCTCAGCGCCTGCCAACGCTTGGGTGCGAGCCGGACCGTCCGCATACCAGATGTCTTCGCACACATTGACCCCGATGTTAACACCCTTGACCGTGATGATGGGGTAACGTTTACCCGGTTTGAAGTAGCGGTATTCGTCGAACACACCGTAGTTCGGGAGTAGCATCTTGTGATAAACGTGGACGAGCTTTCCATTGTTCATGACCGCTGCCGCGTCATGGATATGGTCGTTCGAGTCAACAAATCCAATAATTGTCGTGATACCTCTGGTGGCTTTCGTGATCTCCCTAAGCGTGTGTAGGTTGTCTTTGACGAACTGAGGTTTGAGCACCAGGTCCTCAGGTGGATAGCCCGTCACAGTGAGCTCGGTGAAAGCGACCAGGTCAGCACCGAGTTTCCGTGCGCGCCTGATGTAATCGATGATCTTGTCCCTGTTGCCTTTGAGGTCCCCAACGGTGGTATTTATCTGGGCCATGGAAATACGGAGAGTGCGCATGAAACTCCTTTCAGCTGAAATTCGATCTCGCAATCATGAATGATCACGAATATCTATATCCAAAACAATTTTGATTATATGATTTTCAAATTTAAGGAGAAATCAGGATTCAGTGTTGAGAAATTGTTTTTTTGCTTCTTCCATAACTTTTTTCAGCGGCACCTTTTTCTCTTCCGCGATTCTACGGCAATCGTCATATTCCGGCGTTACGGTGAGGATTTCTTTGCCGCGCCTGCTTATCTTGACCCCGACTCTCCCGTAGATCGTGTCCACTTCCTTGATCTCGCGGCTCAGTTTCTTTCTGCCCACTTCATGGATACGGGCACCAATGCTCGTGGTTTCATGGAAAACGATATCAAGAAGAGCATCAGTCTTTGACCTTTCCGTAAGCACCGAGAGCAGGATCGCTGGCCTCCCTTTTTTCATGATGATCGGTGAAAGATAGACATCTTGCGCGCCCTGTTCCATGAGCCTCTCGATGATATAATCATAGACCTGCGGGCTCATGTCGTCAATGTTCGTCTCGATCACGATCGACGTGTCTTCTTCGTAGTTTGCAGCTAGCTCTCCGATCATGAGCCTCAGGATGTTCGGCCTGTCGGGGAAGTCCTTATCACCCGCGCCATAGGCTATGCGGTCAACTTTCATCGCTGGAAGGGGGCCAAAGGATTTGCTCAGCGTGCTGATGATGGCCGCGCCGGTGGGGGTGGCAAGCTCGAACTGCGTGGAGGATTGGTAAAAGGGGATGCCTTTGAGCAGTTCTGCCGTAGCAGGAGCGGGTATGGGAAAGATCCCGTGAGAGGTATGTACGGTTCCGGAGCCGACGTTGACAGCGGACGCAATTATTTGTGTGATTTCCAGGAGATCCAGACCTATGACCGAGCCCACGATGTCTACGACGGCGTCGACGGCCCCCACTTCGTGAAAATGGATCTCATCAGGTATTGTGCCGTGTACCTTGGCCTCGGCAGCGGCCATCCTCTTGAAGATAAGGCTACTTTTCTCTTTCACTGTCGGTGACAGGGAAGAGCCTTCAATAATGTCCAAGATATCGGAAAGATGCCGTGATTTCTGATCCTTCCGGTCGATGATCACGTGGGCTTTAGTTGCGGCAATACCGGAACGGTTGACCTTCTCGACCTTGAGCTCGTAGCCAGGAAGGCTGAGCTTTGAGAGCCCTGCGCGTAGGGCATCGATGCTCACGCCCGCGTCCACGAGCGCACCTAGGGTCATGTCGCCGGATATGCCGGAAAAACAGTCAAAGTAAACAGTTCTCATAATATTTATTCCACAATCGCTTTTATACAGTCATTGCATGCATAGCGGAGCAATCTCGTAGTTGATCTTGATGTAAGTTATATCGTACTATAAACTATCGTATAAATCCTTCCAGTCAGGATTCAAACTGTTGATCAATTCTATCTTTTACCTCCCTCGAATCGCCATCGATCTGTTTTTCCCTGGCAAGGGCCGCAAACGCAGTTTTGGCTTTTGATAACAATCAAAGTATTGAGACGTCGTATTTGTGTAAAAAGCCATCTGCATCCTTCCCTTGGCGCTGATAAACACGCTGCTTTAAAATGTTTGTAACGCTAGTGTTGAGGACGGAAAGACCTTAATTGGCTATGATGGAGATGACATATTATTTGCCCATACAAAATGCGAGATTGCTTGGTCGAGCTGCTGCTCGCAACGGCGGCTAAGGGTTAACGTTCTCCGATGATGTTGATCCTATGTGCCAGCACACCGGCGCCAAAGCCGTTGTCAATGTTCATCACGGCGATCCCCGAGGCGCAGGAGTTGAGCATGGTAAGGAGCGGAGCAAGTCCCTGGAACCCCGCGCCGTAGCCCACGCTCGTGGGTACAGCGATCACGGGCTTGTCTACCAGTCCTCCCACGACCGATGGGAGAGCACCGTCCATACCCGCGACGACGACGATCACTCTGGCGGCATCGAGGATTTCTCTTTTGCTGAGAACGCGGTGGAGGCCGGCTACGCCCACATCATACACTGTCTGCACCGTGCTGCCAAGCATTCCGGCAGTGACGGCAGCTTCCTGGGCGACGGGAATGTCCGACGTGCCGGCAGTCAGGACCAGGATCACGCCTGAGGTGAGCCTCTGCACCCTATGCTGGACCACGATAGCCCGCGAAGCCTGATGATACACGGCGCGGCGGTCGAGCTTCTTGATGGCCTTGTACAGACTTTCCGAGGCGCGGGTGGCGAGGACGTCACTGCCGGCCTTGAGCAGGCGCTTAGTAATGCCTACAACCTGGTCGAGCGTCTTGCCTTCGCAGTAGATGACCTCGGGCATGCCATGACGCAGATTGCGGTGATGGTCGATGTGGGCGTAGGACACGTCCTCGAATGGCAGGTGCTTGAGCCGATTGAGCGCTTTCTCAACGTCTATTTTCCCTGCGCGGAGGCTCTGGAGAAGTTTTGTGAGGTCTGATTTATTCATGATATAAAGTATAAAACCAAAGGAGAAATTGAGGATGTGGTGAGATGAGGATAAAATATCCCCGCTGCGGTTTCCTTCTCCCTTTCTCCATGTTCACCCTTTCCCCTCAATCTTTTAGTAATGATGATCCCGGTTATCCCTGGCTAAAACGGGTTACTCATCCTTAAGCTCCCGGTTCATCAGATCCTTCACGGCCTGTTTGGGGTCCTTTCCTTCGTAGAGGAGCTGATAGACCTCATCTACAATCGGCATATCCACGTTATATTTTCTTGCCAGGTACCGCGCGGCACTGGCGGTCTTGACGCCTTCTGCAACGGTCTTCATCGCACTCATGATGTCGTTTAATCTCTCCCCCTTGCCGATCCGAACGCCGAGCGTACGGTTCCTCGACAACCCTCCCGTGCAGGTGAGGACCAGATCACCCATGCCTGCGAGACCTGAAAAGGTATGCAGATGACCGCCCATGGCGATACCGAGACGGGCCATTTCTGCGAGCCCTCGCGTGAGAAGTGCGGCCATCGTATTATATCCGTAGCCTATCCCCTCGAGTACGCCGGCAGCAATGGCAACGACGTTTTTGAGCGATCCTGCAAGCTCAACGCCGATGACATCCGGATTGGTATATATGCGGAAGTAGGGGTTGCTGAAGATCGTTTGTACTTTTTTGGCGATGACTGGGTCGTACGAAGCAAGGGATACGGCCGTTGGCATCTTTTGCGCCACCTCTTTGGCAAAGCTTGGGCCCGAAAGGATACAGAGGCGGTCATGGAACTGCTCGGGCAGAACGTCTTTGAACACTTCCGAGAGCGGCATGAGCGTTTCGATCTCTATGCCCTTCGAAGCGCTAACGATAACGCCGTCCCTCGACAGGAACGGAGTAAACTGTCTGGACACCGCGCGTACCGTGTGGGAGGGAACTACGGAAAGAATGATGGCTTTGTCCCTGGCAGCGGCTTCTAAAGAAGATGTTACTTGAATGGATTCGGGAAGGGTAAACCCCGGGAGGTAGACACGATTTTCGCGCGTACGTGCTGTTTCTTCGGCAAGGTCTTTTTCATACATCCAGAGGGTCACTTCGTGACCCTTGTCCGCGAGCAGCATGGACAGCGCCGTGCCCCACGCACCCGCGCCGATAACGCCGATTTTTTCACTCATGATTACGAATTATAAAGGGAATAACGGCCAGTGTCAAAAGAATTGTACTGTGATGATCCGGAGAATTTAATCGCGAAGCCGTACCTGTCGCAAAGCATAGTAATATGAATAGACTGACAGTTAAGATGGTATTTCCATGGCGATCCCTGACTTTCAGCGACAAAAGGCTTTGCTGTTCAGCATTTCTTCATTGACCCTGACACTGCAAATGGATTATCATTCTCCCATGAATGCATGGCACGGCAAGGCATTATATGTCGAACTCTCGTCCGGGAAGATATGGACCGAGAGCCTCTCTGAACAGGACCTCATTGCTCATATAGGGGGCAGAGGACTCGGCGTTGCAATGATGAAGGATTTTTTCAAGCTTGATCCTTATGACAGCCGCATGCCTCTGATCTTTGCCGTGGGTCCGCTCTGCGGCACGCCCGCTCCGGCGTCATCCCGCATGTCCGTGGTCTCACGCTCTCCGCTCACCGGTACGATCACGGATTCCTCGGTCGGCGGGACATTCCCGATAAAGCTCAAGGCAGCCGGTTACGACTGCCTCGTCGTCACCGGTAAGGCAAAAGCACCGGTCTTTATCGCAATCAGGGAGGACAGGGTTGAGATCAGAGATGCATCAATGCTCTGGGGAAAAGGCTGCCAGGAAACGAGCTCTCGGTTAGAATCAGAAGGAACTTCAGCCTGCATCGGCCCGGCAGGAGAGAACCTAGTACGGTTCGGGAACATCATGATTGGCGGCGCCAACTCAGCAGGCCGGGGTGGCCTTGGAGCGGTTATGGGTGTCAAGAACCTGAAGGCCATTGTAGTGGATGGCGCGAAAAAGGTCACGCTTGCCGATTCGTCGGCGTTCAGGAAAGCACAGGATGATGTGATGCGGCTCCTGCGCGCTTCTCCTGTGGTCATGGGAGAGATGGGACTCGGCGAATTCGGGACTGCCACGCTCGTGGATATCGTGGGCCAGCGCAAGATGGCTCCCACGGAGAATTTCAAAAAGACCTTTTTCCCCGAAGCGAGTTCCTATTCCGGGCCGAGCCTGAAGAGGGGGTTCGGTTTTAAAAAGCACGGTTGCGCGATCTGTCCCATCCAATGTAAGAAACTCACATCCTGCGGAAGACCCGTGCCGGAGTACGAGACGCTATCGCACTTCGGGGCTTTGAACGCGAACTCCGACGCCGAGTCCATCATCAAGGCGAATCTCCTGTGTAATAACTTCGGCATGGATACCATCTCCGCGGCAGCCACCTTTGCTGCCTATGGAGAGGCGCGCGGCAAATTTCTGGCAGCTGATGAGATCCTCGATACGCTCCGAAAGACCGCCTATCGCGAGGCAGAGGGGAATCAGCTTGCCGAAGGCTCCAAACGGCTATGCGCATCCCTCGGCAAACCGCAGTTCTCGATGAGCGTCAAAGGTCTCGAACTTCCGGCCTATGACCCGCGCGGATCCTATGGCATTGCCCTTGCCTACGGCACTTCTACCAGGGGAGGATGCCATCTCCGTGCCTATCCGATCAGCCAGGAGATCCTGCGCAAGCCCATAGCCGTGGACCGCTTCAGCTTCGATGGTAAGGCAAGGATGATCAAGATCGCCGAGGACAACAACGCGATAGTTGACTCGCTGGCTGTCTGCGCCTTTGCGTTCCTCGGGGCGTCGATCGAGGAGTATGCCCAGATGCTCGCGGCGGCGACCGGCATGACGTTCACGGGACAGGGACTAATGAAGTCAGGGGAGAAGATCATCCTGACCGAGCGGCGATTTAATGGGGAGAACGGTTTCACGAAAGCTGACGATTTCCTACCTGAGCGGTTCTACACCGAACCGGGCACGTCGGGCGGGGGTATCGATATCCCGCCGATTGATAAGGTGCGATTCACCGAAGAGTTGCATAAATATTACCGGATGAGAGA
This sequence comes from Nitrospirota bacterium, assembly GCA_035516175.1. Classification (GTDB taxonomy): domain Bacteria; phylum Nitrospirota; class UBA9217; order UBA9217; family UBA9217; genus DASPSR01. Next base: position 26,986 of record DATJAO010000044.1, on the reverse strand, counting down.
AAAAATAAATTTGGCTTAATATTCGGGTCATAAGTTGATCGGCAAGTTCGGAGGAATCGTAAGTCGGGTGACGTTGACCAAGCGATCTCCTGTTTTAAAAATGGTTCCAGTTGATCCAAAGCACTGCTGTCTACGGACGGCTTCATGTCATTTCTGAGCGAGTGATCCAATCCCTTTGAGGATAAGCAGCACCCAAGGCGTTCCGTGGAGTACAAAGTCAAGCCAGTCGATCGGCCTTACAAGCTGGCCTTTCGCAAGCATTTGGAGCTTCTCCCAGATGTGCGGCGGGCTGAACGGGGCGAGCCCTAGCGTGAGGCATGCAAGAATGACGAGCCCCCACGGCAATTTCGATACAAATTCCATATCGTGGTATCTCCCTTTTTACAGGATGGTCTCCCTCTCACTTTTTTCATTATAGCACTATCCTTAGATGAACAAGCCGACGTTTCCTGATCACATCCCCTGTCCCTGCGAAAGAAAAATCCCTTTCCAATTCAAGGCTGTTTAGGTATACTTTGAAAAAATCTGACCATTATTCCACCACAAGAGAACATGCTGTCCACTTCATTCGATATCAACTCCATTATCGGCCTCTCCGAGCAGGAATCAGAAGAACGGCTGAAGCGCGAGGGCTACAACGAACTACCCTCGGCGAAGCAGCGCAGTATCTTTGCCATTGCCATCGATGTGGTGCGAGAGCCGATGTTCATCTTGCTCGTGGCCTGCGGCATCATCTATCTCATCCTCGGGGACATGCAGGAAGCGCTCATGCTGCTTGGCTTCGTCATTGTGGTGATCGGCATTACGCTGTACCAGGAGCGCAAGACAGAGCGTGCGATTGAAGCGCTCCGCGACCTGTCGAGCCCTCGTGCGATGGTCATCCGGGGCGGCATGCAGAAGCGTATTCCCGGTCGCGACGTGGTGCGGGGCGACATCATCGTTTTGAATGAAGGCGACCGCGTGCCGGCGGATGCCGTACTCCTGTCCTGCATAAACCTTTCAGTCGACGAGTCGCTTTTAACGGGTGAATCGGCGCCCGTGCGGAAGACCGCATGCGCCGGTATAACGGAAATGGTCACGCCTGGAGGCGAGGACCGCCCTTGCGTGTATTCCGGAACGCTGATCGTGAAAGGGCAAGGGATCGCTACGGTGCAGGCCACGGCGGGTAACACCGAGATGGGGAGGATCGGGAAAGCGCTTCAGAGCGTGGAACTCGAAGAGACCCAGCTCCAGAGAGAAACGCGGAAGATTGTGCGCGAACTGGCATTGGCCGGACTCTCCGTGTGCGCCCTCGTTATAATCGTCTACGGGCTTACAAGAGGGAGCTGGCTCAACGGATTTCTTGCGGGCATTACGCTCGCCATGGCGCTTCTTCCGGAAGAATTTCCTGTGGTACTCACGATTTTTCTCGCTTTGGGCGCCTGGCGGATATCGCAGAAGAGGGTGCTCACCCGGCGCGTACCGGCCGTCGAGACTCTAGGCTCTGCCACGGTCCTTTGCGTGGACAAGACGGGCACACTGACACAGAACCGCATGTCGGTCCACACGATTTATGTGAACGGAGATTTCTATACGGTGGATTATCTGAACAAGCCGGGCATCCCTGAAAATTTTCATGAGATAGTGGAGTTCAGCATCCTTGCAAGCCAGAAGGACCCCTTTGAGCCCATGGAGAAAGCCTTCAAGGAACTCGGCGACCACTACCTTGCAAGCACCGAGCATATGCACGACGACTGGACACTGGTGCGTGAATATCCACTGTCGAACAGCCTGATGGCACTGTCTCACGTCTGGAAGTCTCCCAAAGGAGATGAGTATGTGATAGCGGCCAAAGGGGCGCCTGAGGCCATTGCCGATCTGTGCCATTTCAGCGAAGGACAGAAGCAGGAGCTTGCAAAGTCCGTTGAGACCATGGCGATGAATGGCCTGCGCATACTCGGCGTGGCGAAGTCGCATTTCACGACCACGGAGCTGCCCGGAGAGCAGCACGATTTTACATTTGAGTTCCTGGGGCTCGTGGGGCTTGCCGACCCCGTGCGGTCGGGCGTGGCAGAGGCGGTGAAGGAGTGTTATACGGCGGGCATCCGGGTCGTAATGATCACTGGAGATTATGCGGGAACGGCCGCACATATCGCGCGTAAGATCGGCCTAAAGACTGTGGACCAACTCGTCACCGGGCTGGAGTTGGACGGCATGGACGACGGGGAACTCCAGCGTCGTATCAAGAACGTGAACATATTTGCTCGGGTCGTGCCCGAACAGAAGCTCAGAATCGTGAACGCGCTCAAGGCCATTGGCGAGGTCGTGGCCATGACGGGCGACGGCGTGAACGATGCGCCGGCACTCAGGTCTGCGCACATCGGCATTGCCATGGGCGGGCGCGGCACGGATGTGGCGCGTGAGGCCTCGGCGCTCGTTCTGCTCGACGACGATTTCGCATCCATCGTGCAGGCCGTACGAATGGGCAGGCGGATCTTTGATAACCTCAGGAAAGCAATTGCCTACATCTTCGCCGTGCATGTGCCCATCGCAGGCATGTCGCTCCTCCCGGTACTGTTCAAGTGGCCCCTCGTGCTTCTTCCCGTGCATATCGTGTTTCTCGAGCTGATCATCGACCCGGCCTGTTCCGTGGTGTTCGAGGCCGAGCCCGAAGAGGCGGACGTGATGACCCGCCCACCGCGCAGGCCCGATGCGCAGCTGTTCGGGACGCGGACCGTGGGGATAAGCCTGCTCCAGGGACTGAGCGTGATGATCATACTTTTGGGGGTCTTCGTTATTTCCCTCAAGCGGGGACAGAGCGAAGAAGACGCCAGGGCTCTCACCTTCACGACGCTCATTATCGCCAACCTGGGGCTCATCTTCACGAACCGCTCGTGGACACGGATCGTCCTGGACACTCTGCGCTCACCAAACGCCGCGCTCTGGTGGGTTACGGGCGGGGCGCTGGCCTTTCTCGGGCTGGCACTCTACGTTCCCTTTCTGCGAAACCTATTCAGGTTCTCGTTCCTTCACGCATTTGACATCTTCATCTGCTTTGTTGCGGGTGTCGTGAGCATTCTATGGTTCGAAGTAATGAAGTGGGTCAATAATCGAAGCAAGCAGGGTGCCGTTCAGGTACACGAACATTAACAAAGGAGATGCAGGCTTTCGGATAACCGGCAAGTCTGCTAATAGATAATGGGTTTTTCCGTGGCTAAAATCCTGATGTCCTTGATACTGCCTCCTGCAAGCCTCGTTATTCTTATGGCCGCAGGTTTCGTGATCGTCATGTTCAGACGCATACTCGGCAGGTTCCTTATCGTTACCAGTTTTCTGCTCCTTTATCTTCTGAGCATCAGCCCGGTATCCGATTTTCTGCTCAAACCGCTTGAGAAAGGGGCTGGCCACGATAACGCAAGGCATGAGAAGGCCGATGCTATCGTGGTGCTCGGCGGAGGGGTGATGGACCTGTCGTGGCTGGAATTGGAATCCCAACCGTCAGATATGTCCCTTGAACGGCTTGTCGCCGGCGTGAAGCTCTACAAAGAGCTGCATATACCCCTTGTGATCATTGGAGGGAACGGTAACCCGTTTGAACAGGGAGTCAAGGAAGCAGAGGCCATGGGCCGCGTGGCCAATGGTATCGGCGTCCCGGACAAGGATATCATCACTGAAAATACACCTAGAAACACGCTGGAAAGCGCCATCTCGGCAAAAAAGCTGATCAAAGGAAACAGCATCATCCTGGTCACCTCTGCCTTTCATATGAAACGGTCGTCGGCCATGTTCAGAAGGCAGGGGTTCGATGTCATGACGGCGCCTTCGGGATACAAGAGCGAGCAGCGAGGACTTTCTCTCTATTCCTGCATTCCCCGCGCGGGCAGCCTCAATGATTCATCGGCGGCTTTGGCCGAATACCTGAGCATCTTCTGGTATACTATCACTGGAGCGATGTAGGCCGTCATCATTCGCAGGCATGTGTCCCTTGCAGTTCTTCTTCCCGCGTCCCTTGACATCGGGTTGTGTTGCGGTACAATTATTTAAAAATTAAAAAATTTAGTATTAAAATAAAGTTGGCATGAACGGATATGGAAAAGACTCACTATAACTGTAAGAGAGATGAGGTTCGTGCGCTTTGCGCCTGTGTTAAGCTGATGCGGGTGTCGGAATCCATGACCGCCGGTATTCACGGTGATAGGGGCGATGGCAACATGGGTGAAGCGGAAGAGGAGTCGGGAAGGCAGGCGAGTTTATACGGTCCATTTGACCATTGATGGACGCCGTCTGATCGGGAGCAAATTCCCGCGTCATGCTGCGAAAACCGTTGAGGAGATGAATGCCCTCACCAGAACGGAGCAAAAAGAGCTCTCCCAGTTATGCCGCAAAGTGGGACTGAATGAAAAGAGAAATGATAGGTCGGCAATCAAATGCTATTAACCATAGGTTTCATATTCGAAAGGAGAAAAGACATGCTTAAAAAATTGTTTCAGACAGAAAATGATACCGCAACCATGATCCTCAGGGTTATGCTCGGGGTTGTGTTCTTTCCTCATGGCATGCAGAAGCTGACCACAATGTATGGGGGATATGGGTTTACGGGTACTATGGGCTTCTTTATCGGCAATCTCCATGTACCCGCACTCTTTGCCTTCCTGGCTATCATGGCAGAAGGTGTGGGTTGGATTGGTCTCATCTTGGGACTTCTGACCAGGGTGGCAGCCTTCGGGATCACTGTTAACATGGTAATCGCCGTATATATGCTGCATTGGCAGAACGGGTTCTTCATGAACTGGTTCGGCGCAATGACGAGTGCAGGCAAACCGGCAGGCGAAGGCTTTGAATACCATCTGCTCGTGATTGCAATCGGCATTGCGCTCATGATCAGGGGCGGCGGCAAGTGGTCGATTGATCGGGTTATCGCAGAAAAGCAGAAATAGCGCCCTAAACTGGCGCGAATCAAAGTTGAGGGGTTGCCAGACAGACGGCAACCCTGTTTTTTATGTGAGAACTTCTGATTGCAGGGAGAGGGGACGGAACGCGAATGGCACAAATGAACGATTACGCGAGGGAGGGCCTTTTCACCTTGGCCTTCGTGCCCTTGGTCATATTCGTGCCTTATCGCTTTTCTCTGTGGCCAAAGGTTTTCACTCTGTCCGCTCTCTGCTTTTCGGCCTCTTGTTCGCCTCAAGTATCTTCTTTCGCAGACGGATGGTCTGGGGCGTCACTTCCACAAGCTCGTCTTCCTTGATGAATTCGAGCGCCTGTTCGAGCGACAGCAGCCGCGGCGGCACGAGCCGCAGTGCCTCATCGGCACCCGATGCGCGCATGTTCGTAAGCTTCTTTTCCTTGACCACGTTCACATCGATGTCGGCCTCGCGTGAGTTTTCACCCACGATCATGCCTTCGTATACTGCCGTGCTTTCCTTAATGAAAAGTTCGCCGCGCGGCTGGATGTGATAGAGGGCGTACGTTGTTGTTTTGCCCGGCCGGTCGGCCACGAGCGCGCCGGTGGCGCGCTTGGCGATCGGACCCTGCCAGGGCTCATACCCGTCGAAGAGGTGGTTCAGGAGGCCGGTGCCGCGCGTATCGGTGAGGAACTCCGAGCGGAAGCCGATGAGCCCTCGCGCGGGGATGCGGAATTCGAGCCTCACGCGGCCGTGGCCGTTGTTCGACATCTTGGTCATACGGCCTTTGCGGGTCCCGAGTTTCTGGGTAACAACTCCGATAAATTCTTCGGGGCAGTCAATGACCAGGTTCTCCATGGGCTCGTAGGTCTTTCCATCCCGCTGTTTTGTAATGGTCTCAGGTTGGGAGACGGAAAGCTCATAGCCCTCGCGCCGCATCATCTCGATGAGGATCGCGAGCTGGAGCTCGCCGCGGCCCAGGACCTTGAAACTGTCGGTGGCTTCCTGCGGCTCGACCTTGATCGCGACGTTGTACAGGAGCTCCTTCTCGAGCCGCTCCTTGAGATGGCGTGAAGTGACGAACTTGCCCTCTTTACCGGCGAAAGGTGAATTGTTGATCGAGAACAGCATTGAGATCGTCGGTTCATCCACGGCGATGCGCGGCAGGGGTTTCGGATTCTCGGGATCGGTGATCGTATCGCCGATATTCACACCCTCGATGCCTGCTAGGGCAACGATATCGCCGACGGTGGCCTTTTCCGTATCCACGCGTTTCAGGCCCTGAAACTCATAGAGCGAAGTGACCTTGGTCTTTACCATCTGGCCGCCCTGCTGTACCACGCCGATAGGCTCGGCGATCTTAACGGTACCCGAAAATATCCTGCCGATGGCCAGGCGACCGACATAATCATTGTAATCGATATTCATGACCAGAAGCTGGAGAGGGGCGGTTTCATTACCTTCTGCCGCCGGTATCGTGTTCACGATCAAATCAAAGAGCGGCTGAAGGTCCTTGCCTTCGTCTTCCATCGTCAATTTGGCGAGGCCGTCACGGGCGTTGGTGTAAACGATGGGGAAATCGAGCTGGGCATCAGATGCATCGAGGTCGATGAACAGATCGTACACTTCATTGACGACTTCATTGATGCGCGCGTCGGGCCGGTCGATTTTATTGATCACGAGGATCGGTGGCAATCCCAGCTCGAGCGCTTTCTTGAGCACGAACCGCGTCTGCGGGAGCGGGCCTTCAGAGGCGTCTACGAGCAGGAGGACGCCGTCCACCATCTTAAGGGTGCGTTCTACTTCGCCGCCGAAGTCCGCGTGACCGGGTGTGTCCACGATATTGATTTTTATTCCGTTGTACTGCACAGCGGTGTTCTTGGCCATGATCGTGATCCCTCGTTCGCGCTCGAGGTCGATGTTATCCATGACCCGCTCCTGCACACGCTCATTGTCGCGGAACGTCCCGCTCTGGCGGAGCAGCGTGTCCACGAGCGTGGTCTTACCGTGATCAACGTGGGCGATGATGGCGATGTTGCGTAAGTCCGTTCTTTTGAGCATTGCTGTTTTCCTTTATGTCCTGTGCAGCTTCGATCATGGGATAGAGCGCAAAGTGCAAAAAGACTCTCTACTTCCTGCCGCACGCAGAATTTGCTCCGCTGTTCAGCAGAGCTGGGTTTTATACCACGCATCAGCACGATAAGTCAATGGAATAATGATTTTTTGCGCTGATTCCTTAAAAAAAGCAGAGTTGCCTTGCAGGAATCGTCTTTTTATGAAATAATCACCTAATTGTTTAGATTGGACTTTTGCCGTGAGAGGAGACACGCTTATGCAAAAAGCCAGTATAGTCCGGCGCCGTTCCTTGGCACTGTTGTTTCTCGCCGTGTTCGTCGTGTTTGAAATCTCGCATGTCTCTGTTGCTGCTGCCGAAGGATTCTATCTTTATGGCGTTGCGGAAAGCTTTACCTGGAAAGAGTTCGATGACAGCGGCGCACGGGTAGTGAAAGAATCTGGGCCTCTTTTCGGAATAGGTATTGCCTACTCCCACGAGTTTGAAGACCAACTAACGTTCACACCGAAGGGGGAGATTTTTTTCGGAAGCGTGGATTATGACGGGCAGACTCAGACCGGTGAACCGCTAACAACCACCGTGGGCTATTTTGGTCTTACACTTGATGGAGATATCGGCAGGAAATTCAAAGTGTCTCAGAGTTTTTCTCTTGAACCCTTCGGCGGTCTCGGTTTGCGATGGTGGCTCAGGGATATCAAGAATGGGACAACCTCAACAGGTGCTATTTCACAGGGGTATATGGAGGGGTGGACCACTCTCTATGGCCGCCTCGGTGTTCGAGGGGGAATCGACGTATCAAAGCAAACGATGATGTTCTTTGAAGGGGGGGTAAAGCTGCCTTTCTATAACGAGAACACCGCCTATTGGAGCAACATCGGGGGTCAGGATCTGACCTTTCATCCAGGTAAACAGTCATCTCCGTTTGCAGAAATAGGCATGAAGGTTAATAGGGTCAAAGCGAGTTTATTTTATGATAGTATGAGGTTCACAAAATCAAATGTTATCACAGATGTTATCACAACCTCTGAAGCCGTAATCATCCATCAATACTGGCAGCCCAAGTCCACAGCCGATATCTACGGCGTGAAGATCGGCGCGTCATTTTAATCCATCTCCCCGAGATTCCCGAAGGCCTTCAGGACCACCTCCGAGAGAGCCGGGTGGATGTGCATGCCCTTTGCCACGGACCAGAGATTTCCATCGGCGGCCATAGCGTTCACTACCTCCTGTATCAGGACCGATGCCTGCGGGCCGATAATGTGATAGCCCAGGATCTTCCCGCTCTTACGGTGGACCACGGCCTTGGTAAACCCTTCGGTCTCCATCATGGCCTCGCCGCGGGCCACATCCGTGTACATCGCCCTGCCCACGAGGACCTCGTGTTTGCCCATGATTTTGACGGCCTGCTCCTCGGTGAGCCCGACCGACGCGATCTCGGGATACGAAAAAACGGCGTGCGGCACCGTGAGATAGTTTATTCGCGACTTCTTGCCGTGAACGGCATTATGCCAGACAAGCTCAGCTTCATGATTAGCCGAGTGCCGGAACATTTTTTTGCCGATGGCGTCGCCGAAGGCCCAGATGTCCTTTTTTGTGGTTTCTAAGAACTCGTCCACGGCGACATAGCCGCGCTCATCCGTATCCACTCCCGTATTTTGGACCATCAGCACGTCAGCGTTGGACTTCCTCCCTGCGGCGATCAGAAGAGAATGGGCCGTTATCTCGATCTGTTTCCCGCTGTCCCGCTCCTTTGCTGTGACTGTGACGACCTTTCCGGTTTGACGGACCTCCACGGCCTCAGTGCCGGTAAGGACCTTCATGCGGCGGGAAAGGGCTGTCTTAAGCAGTTCGGATATCTCCGGTTCTTCTTCGGGTACGAGCCGTTTGTTCCGCTGGACGATCGTGACCTGCGTGCCCATGGCCTCGAAGAAATGCGCGAACTCCGCGGCGATATAACCCCCTCCGATGATAATCATGCTCTCAGGCCGCTGGGTGAGCTGGAGCACGCTTTCGTTTGTGAGATACTCGATGCTTTCGACACCTTTTATCGGCGGGATGAGCGGTCGGGCGCCGCTCACGATGAAGATGGCCTTGCCCTTGATCGTCTGCCCTTTCACTTCGAGCGTGTAATCTTCGGTAAAATTCGCCTCGCCGTCGTAGTAGTCGAATTCTTCGGCCTTCTCCACGAACTCCTTCATGTGGTCGTGGCTCTTCTTGACCGTCTGCCGCATACGCCCCATGATCCCGGCGAAGTCGATCGCCTTTATTTCCGCCGTGATGCCAAGTTTCTTCGATTCCCTGATCTCAACGATTCTATCCGCCGGATAGACAATAAGCTTGGTTGGAATTCAACCGACGTTCAAGCAGGTTCCGCCGAGCGGTCCCTTGTCCACCAGCGCAACAGTCTTGTGGTGCGATAGGGCGTCCTCGACAAGGTTCGCGCCGCTGCCAGACCCGATGATGATCACATCGTATTCTTTCATGGACCTTTCCTTTCATTCCTCTCCTTGGGGGGAGAGGTTAGGTGAGGGGCAATCTATTTTTGATTGTACCATGTTTGTGAAGAGAGTCAATGATATGGATTCTTCGCCTTGACTTATGAACGGAATAACGCTATAAACCAAACATAATCTGAATGAATATGAACGACAAGCAAATAGAAAAATACACGCAAAAGCTACTCCGCGACCGGACCTCGGTCCCGGAAAGCATCCGCTTCTACCGCCTCGACGACGTAGTGATTTCGAACCGGCAAGATGGATGGCTGCCGGTATTCACCGAAGTCTTAAATGGGCTGGACGTTACGGCGCTCCTGTTCGCAACGCCGACGCTACCCTTTGCGGACCTGCTCGTGGAGCGGGCCGACCCGAGAGCGGATAGGCTCGTCCCCAAGGATAGCGAGACAAAGGTCTTTCTGCACGACATCCCGTTCATCAGAAAAGCCGAGTGGCTGGAAAGACCGAAATCTGAATTGGTCGGCAAAATCATTCACTGCTTGAAAAAGCGCAAGGCAGCGATCATCCAGGGGCTTGGCGTGGTAGCGTCGGGCGGCATGACGGTAGAACAGGCATTTATCGGTTTTTCAAGCATATTCCATACGACCTTCGTGAAATATCTTCTCGACCTTCTGACGGAGGGCTTCAGACTTCAGGATGAACGGAGACATTTTGAAGAATTCAGGAAAACGTGGCTCAGACAGCGGGACCTGAGCGACCTCACGTTCGCCCCTGGACCGATCGACGGCCGGGATGCGATTATCACGGAAATTTGCCATGTAGGCAGATATACCGTTGAAAAGGGCTACGTTGACTCGTTCTTCGGGAACATCAGCTACTTTGACGGCAGCACTATCTTCATAAGCCAAACGGCGTCGTCGCTGGACGAGCTTGAGGGACGTATCGACCCTGTTCCGCTGGACGGATCGTCAACCTCCGGGCTCTCTGCGTCATCCGAGCTGCCCGCCCACCGGGGCATCTACGTCGCTTCGCAGTATCACGCAATCCTGCACGGTCACCCCAAGTTCAGCGTGATCATGTCCATGTATTGCGACGAACGTAATTGCGGCATCGAGGACTGTAACCGCTTCTGCAATAGGAACCGTTCGGCGTGCGGGGCGCCGATCGTTGCAGGAGAGACCGGTGCCGGTGGGCTGGCAAGATCAGTTCCTCTGGCCCTGAAAGAGTCTGGTGTCTGCATTGTATACGGTCATGGAATTTTTTCGGCTGGAGAAAAAGATTTCCAGGAGGCGTTCATGAGGATGGTCGACGTGGAGAACCGTTGCCGGGAAGAGTACTTCGCTTTGGCCGAAAAACGGCTAAAAAATGAAAGGTAACCCAGAGGCAGGAAAGAAAGAGGATACTGCAATTCCATGGGATTTAAATGAGAGGAAGGACATCGATTGGAAAACGGCATACCTCATATTTCAGGACTCTTAGAGCACTTTCCCTATATTGGTCTTTTTCTCCTCCTTGTTCTCGGGGGTATCGGTTTCCCGTTTCCCGAAGACACCACGCTTATCCTGTGCGGATTTTTGATCGCGACGGAAGTGGTAGACCCCATTTATGCTTTGTCTGTCGTTTATTCAGGAATGTTAATCACGGACTTTGGTCTTTATTCAGTCGGCAAAAAGTATGGACGGAAGATCGTTACTCATAGGCGGTTTCATAAAATTATATCCTCTGAACGGCTTTTAATGCTTCAGGATAAATTCGTGAGGAAAGGGACCCTTTTCATACTGGTTGGTAGGCACCTCGCCGTCCTGAGGGCCCAGATATTCCTCACGGCAGGTGTCATGAGGATGCCTGCCGCAAAATTCTTGGCGTCAGATGCCGTTTCTTCCCTGTTCACTATCGCGATCATGGTCGGGGCGGGCTATGCGGGAGGCCACAGCCTTCAGGTCATAAAAAGAGACATGACGAGAATCGAACACATAGGAATTTTCCTGGCCGTAATCCTCCTCGCGGGCTACCTGATTTTCAGATACGTAAGGTCAAGAAGGAATGAGCCTGGTCGTACCTGAGAGTGAGCGCTTGCAGCGCGAGAAGATCGTTGTTATCCTTGATCGAATCCGCAATCTATTTTTTGACGCATTCTGACCGCATTGGGGCCGATGAAATCGACAGGCATCGTTACTTCTTTAAAACCTTCACAAATACTCATATTTTCATCATATTCCTTTTTTAAGGTTATCCTTCATTTGTTTCGAATTCTTCCCAGGTTATCTCTCCTTTAGCAAGCCTTGCGTGAGAATACGAAGCGGTGATTCTTCGGAAGTCCTCCTTCTGCCAGTAATTAAATTGACGAGATGGCAATCCCCAGGATAATCAATATAGAGCAAATGATTATAAACATCCCTTCCCCGGTCTACAATTCGCCAATGCATAAACAATACCTCATTCAGTCGCAGTTGTTTTCCCGGTTTCGTCTATAAGCCAAATCTTTTGAACAAATAATATTTCGGAAAATCGATACACAGTGTAAAGAATACCGAGAATCCCAGCACCGCGAGAATCTGATAGGGAGCGAGGGGCGGGACGAAGATCCCGTATACGCCCAATAATGCGAATACGAGGATGGTCGCCGCGCTTAGGATGAGCAGTTCCCTGCCCGGGAATGACGACCAGAAGTGCCTCCTCTCCCGCACGATCAATACCCTGAACTGGCTGTTGAATATCAGGTTCAGCATGACCAGGGTGCGTAGCTTTTCCCATTCCAGATGGAAATAGTTTTTCCCCATGAGGATCACAAGCATGCCTTCCACAACCAGTAGCATGCCGGGAATGAGCGATGCCAGCGTGATGTTCTTCACATTCCACGTGTTCGGATTACTGGTGTGCACTACGTGGTCGGTGGCGAGGGACATGGTCACGAAATCATTCGCGAACACGAGCAGCGACATGCCCAGCAGAGAGAGCACAATATCATGGAGCCAGAAGAAGCTTAAGGTGATTAGACCGACGAATTCTATGACCTTCGTGACCTTGTTGATGACCCAGGTGAGCATCCGCTGGTAGGTCTGCCTGCTGATGGTCACTGCATTGATGATCACGCCGATCCCCGGTTCGGTCAAGACCACGCTTGCGGACGCTTTTGCCACGTCTGTCGAGTTGCTCACCGCTATTCCCATCTCCGCCTGTTTGAGCGCGGGGGCATCGTTGACCCCATCGCCGGTCATACCCACCATATGCCTCCGCGACTGCAGAAGTTTTACGACTTTATACTTGTCCTCGGGATAGATCTCGGAGAACCCATTGCTTTCTTCCACGATCCTGACCTGTTCGTCCTCGCTTAAACCCTGAATATCCGCCATCCGAATGATGTTCCTTCCGATCCCCACCTGGTCGGCTATTTCTCTCGCTATGGCCATATTGTCACCGGTAAGCATCATCGGCCTTATTCCCAGCTTTTTTGCTTCTGCTATCATGCTCATCGAATCAGGCCTGGGCGGATCGGACAGCGACAGGAATCCGGTAAATTTGAAGTCATCCAGTCCGTCCCCGTCTGCCCGCGCGACTGCTATCGTCCTGTACCCGTGCCGGGAGAACTCTTCTATGGTCCCGTTTGCCTTCTGCCTCGTTTCCTGGTCCATGTCCCTGCACAGGGACATGATGACCTGGGCCGCGCCTTTCACGGTTTTGAAGCGTCTTCCCCCGACTTCGATGACCGCCTCGGTTCTCTTAATCGACGGGTCGAAGGGCTTGAATGAGACCTGATGGTAGAACTTAAAATCAACGCCCGTGGTTTTGGCATATTCAAGAACCGCACTGTCTATGAGGTCCATACCTTCCCGCTGGGATGCCAAGGCGGCCGTCACGACAACGTCTTCTTTCCGATACCCGAATAACGGCACGGCATCGTTCACCGACAATCTGTTTTGCGTTATGGTCCCTGTTTTATCAAAACAAAGAACGTCAATAGAAGCCGCATCCTCGATCGAATCGAGCCTTGTCACCAGCGCTCCCTTGTTAGCAAGCTCCATTGCGCCCACTGCCTGGACGATAGTGAGCACTGCCGGAAGGGCCACGGGGACTGCTCCCATAAGGAAGATCACGGCCAGGGTCAGGACGGTTACGAGGTGTTCTTGTAAATGCATGAGCAGGCCATAAGCCAAAACCATGATCAGCGCGCTTATTCCGAAATACATCATATATCTGACCATCGCCATCATTACTGCCTCTTGATGGGACTTGGGTTTGGCTATTTTGACCAACTCCGTGGTTTTACCGAAGTACGTATTTGCGCCGGTACTGACCACGATGCATTTCGCTTCCCCCCTCCGCGCGACGGCGCTTGAGTAAATGATGTCCGACTGATGTATCTCCACAGGCAGAGATTCGCCGGTCAACGCTGAGGAATCGACAGAAAGCTCGCCGCTCACGATTTTAGCGTCAGCCGGCACGATATCTCCAAGCCCGACGACGATGATGTCACCCGGAACAATCTCTCTGGCTTCTTTCGCGACCCATTCCCCGTCTCGCAATACCTTCGCTTTTATTGCAAGCTTTTTCTTGAGGAGTTCGACCGCTTTCTGGGATCCCCGTGAGTGCATGTGGCCGATGACGGCGTTTACCGTGAGGAGCACAAAGATTATGATGCCTTCAAGATAATGCTTCAATAGGAAAGAAAGCCCCATTGCCAGCTCCAATAACCACGGCATGGGTCCCCAGTAGCGAAGCAGAAATTCAAGAAGGGGATTCTTCTTTTTTTCTGCAATTTCGTTGTACCCGAACGTCTCGAGCCGTTTCCCGGCTTCAGAGACTGTAAGACCATTGGCCGACGCCCTTAAGAATTCAAGGGTTTCTTCCACGGAGAATTTTTTATACTCAGACGTACTTTTCACGGTTAAATCCATAGAGGCAAGTTTCCCCGATTTCTTCGTTTCTCATTACTCGGTGCCACATTACATCAAAAAATCTTGTAGTCACGTCTTTGACGACGCTCGAAAAGCCTCGAAAAGGCCAGGCCGAACACAAATCCCCCGATGTGAGCCGCGTACGCTATCCCGCCGGTTTGCCGCTCTACAAGCGCTCCGACCTCGCTGAACAGCTGAATGACAAACCAAAATCCCACCAAAATTATTGCCGGGATAAAGAAAATGTTCACAAAAATTCCGAGAAATACAATAGTTCGGATCCTGTCACGAGGAAAGGTAATGAGAAAAGCCCCCATCACCGCTGCAATCGCGCCGCTTGCCCCCAAGGTGGGGACCGATGAATCCGGGTTTAGTGCTACCTGCGCTCCGAATGACGCCACCCCTCCCATTACATAAAACACCGAGTATCTGATACGTCCCATCATATCTTCGATCTCGGGTCCAAATGCCCAGAAATATACCATGTTTCCAATGATATGTAGCCAACCACCGTGCATGAACATAGCGGTCAGAATGGTAATCAAGTTGCGTCCCGCGGCAATGTCGGACGGTATGAGCGACCACCGTGTGACGAAGGATGCTCCGTTCGTCATTTCAAGCAGAAATACGAATGTATTCGCCCCGATGATCAGGGCAGTGATGAGCGGGAAGCGCGAGGGTCTGCGGTCGATATCTTTTAGCGGAATCATGGATCACCTCGTCTTTACCATCTATTGTACTTTTTTGTAGGGAACCTCTAAATTATCTTCTGTCCACCTGCCATCGGGGATGATGTCCAATGCTATGAATGGGGCATGGACAAATAACTGTGGCATTCTCATGGAGAGAAGACCGAATCACTGATGTTCGGATTAATAGTGTATTTGCTTATTCTTGTCTCGCTAATCATGAAACCGTCGGCGTAATTGACGATTGTGAACGGGAGCATTACCCCGACGACCATTCTAAAATCGGAGAATTCAGCACTCAAACCGGCCTTTTCCCGGCCCATACCGAAAAATCCGGTGGTCTTTACAATGCGGTAGTTTTCGCTGTCCACGGCAGCTTCCATTTCGTTTCCCGCTCTGTCAGTAAATTTCAGGACGGCCACGGGCCTCGCGTGGAAACTGTCTTTCCGAATGTATGTTACTTTGAACGCGCCATCCAGGAGCCCGTAAGGCAGGTCCAGCTGGTTGTACTGATAGGCCATGGCGTCGTACGCCGAGCCCGTTACTTCGGCGGTCCCTTCGTCAGTCCCGCGGTATCCTCGGTCCCCATTTAATATCCTCTTTTCCGTCCTTTTCGTGTATTTGATGTCCACGAGCAATTGCCTGTTTCGTTTTAGATAATAGAAGTAGGTTCCCTCGTCTTTCGGCATGAACGTTATGATTTTCCCTTCCGCAGCCAGTGAAGAAACGCGCTCGAGAGCATCCTTGCCGCCGTAGGCTTGAATAATTTTTGCAACTTCGGCATTCTCTCCGGCCAGAGAAAAGTGTGGGAAGGATATCATTATAGATACAAGTAAAAGAAGTAAGAAGAAGGGCTTACATTTCTGAAACGCCGTGCCGACGAGTTTAAAATAGGGTTGAACATTCTTCATGGTGCACCCCGTAAATATCTTATAATTTTACAGTATATCATGGAGCAAGCAATGCGTCGAACAGGTTATGACAAGGCCTACTACCGCATCCCGAGCAGCGGAGCAAGAACAATGCCGATAAAATCCTGCAGGAAATGCATCACCATGGGGGCGACAAGGCTCTGCCGCCAAATGTAGATAAGAGCAAAGAATAGCCCCATGAACCCGACGGTGATCACCCCGGCCGATCCTTCATAGCTGTGGCCGAGCGAGAAAATCACAGCCGATAGTATGACGGCTGCAGCAGTGCTTGCCGTGACGTTCTTTAAGCGAAGGATGAGGTATCCGCGGAAGATCGTCTCCTCTGTCAGGGCCACGACTATAATCAGGACAGCGGCCAGAAGAAACTCCGCGGTGCTCTTTTCGGATATCAGTGACGGCAGTGGCGTAGCCGGGACGGTGAAACCGGCCATGCGCAGGCCTTTTTCGAGCAGCCCGGCACCGAAAAAGAAGGGGATGAAGAGCCAGATACCCAAGATGGCTTCTTTCCCGGCGTTTTTAAATTTCCAACCGATTACCATGATAGGTTCGCCGTTACGCCAGAGGAAAAAGAGGATCAGGCTTACCAGAGCAAGGTCGCGCAGGATGCTCGACAGGGCAATGAGCACGAAGCTCATGCTGCCTTGTTTCACTACAAAAAATGAAAGGATCATGGAAGGGACGATGAGGAAAAGGAAAACAAAAACCTCGGCGAACTGTTCTTTCCGGTGATAGAGCGTGCCGCCTTCCCAAGGGACGTTTTCTTTGCTTACACCATTCGTCATGGATTCCCCCTATGTTTGGCAGTTGACTGAGCAGTCCCGTTAAAATCGCACGATAAGATCGAAGAACATTTTAGCTAAAAAAATAGCCGAGGACCCTTATCAATTCGGTGTGCAGGATGCCTCGGCCTTTTATTTTACGACCGCCCGACCTGGTCTATTCCGCGTTACGCGGTCTTTAAGAGTTTCTCCCGCGCAACGCCGAACTCAAAGTTGTAGATCTTGAAATCCCCTTCGGGGAATGCCTTTTTGAGCCGTTCCACAAAGGCATTATAGACGACTTTTTCGTACTCCTGGACGTCATAATCGCGTGTCCTGTCATTCACGCCCTGGAGCTCCATATCCAGGTAGAAATCCATATCAGGCGATATCCGTAACCACATACAGCTCACCTCCTTGAACAAGTCTCACATCATCAGCGCGGAGCGAAGCACTTCCTTGTCCTGCTTATATTATATCGCAGGTTCGGTTCGCTTCGCGCTGTATACGTCCGCCCCCGCCACGTGCGTTATGGCTTGATCGTTATGTAGACGGACGCCCCTTCCCGGTAGATAAGCAGGAGCACGCTGTCCTTTTCGCCTATCTTCGAGACGATCTGGTCATAATCACTGATGTTCGTTACCGCTCTCCGGTTCACTTCCATGATTACATCGTGGATCTGGAGGGCCTCCTGCGCGGGGCTGTCCTCGCTGATATTGGCGATGATCACTCCGTTCACGTTCTCCGGGATTCCCATCCTGTCCCGAAGGGAGGGCGTCAGTTCCTGGACCGTGATCCCCTTCAGCGCGTTGTCGTACTCGATCTTCTTTGCGATCTTTTTCTCCTGGAACTCCCCAAGCGTGACCGTCAGGGTCTGTTCTTTCTGGTCTCTGACGATCTTGATCTCGGCCTTGGTGCCCGGCTCGGAGCTTGCCACCATATTCCTAAGCCCCGTTGAATCTTCGACCTTTATGCCATTGAACTGAATAATGAGGTCTCCCCGTTTCATCCCTGCCTTGTCCGCGGGGCTGTCCTTCTCCACGCCGCCAACCAGGGCACCTGTTGTCTCTTTCATGCCGAGGGACTTCGCCAGTTCCGGCGTGAGATTCTGGATGCTCACACCAAGCCAGCCGCGTATGACCTTGCCGTGCTTGATGATGCTGTCCATTACGGACCGGGCCATGTCAGAAGGTATCGCGAATCCGATCCCCATATAGCCGCCACTCGTCGAGAAAATGGCGGTGTTGATGCCCACGAGTTCTCCATTGGTGTTGACCAGCGCGCCGCCAGAGTTCCCCGGGTTGATCGCGGCATCGGTCTGGATGAAATCCTCAAAGTCGGCAAGACCGATGTTCGACCTCCCCACAGCGCTCACGATGCCCATGGTGATGGTCTGATTCAGGCCGAAGGGATTTCCAATGGCGAGCACGATATCTCCCGTCTTCAGCTTGCTGGATTGTCCGATTTTGATCGTCGGCAGGTCTTTTGCTTGAATCTTGACGACGGCAAGATCCGTTCTTGGATCAGTGCCTACGATCTTGCCTTTGAATTCCCTCTTATCGTAGAGGATCACCTTGATCTCGTCCGCGCCCTTTACCACATGGTTGTTCGTCAGGATGTAACCGTCCGCTGAGATAATGACCCCGGATCCGAGGGCGGATGATTTGAATTTGCGCTTCTGGCCATGGTCAAATTGATCACCGAAAAAGTGCCTGAAAAACGGATCATTGAACATATTTCCAAAGGGGTTGTCTTCCATGGTTACTGTCGATGTTGTGGATATATTCACGACCGCCGGCCTGGCAACCTCGGCAACCTCGGCCAAAGCATCGCTAAATTTGCCGAGGAGTTTGCTGGATTCCTGAGATACGACCTTGTCTTTGGCATAGGCACTGCGGGTGGGAGATAAGCCCGGTGTCAGCAAGAGCGCAACTACTACTGTAAGAACCCCAAATAACCGTACAACATGTTTCTCATGAAGCTTCATTGATGGCCTCCTTGAAAAAAAAATATTAGGCTGTATTGTTCCCTGCTTCCGCCTAGTGAAATTATAGGGACACGTATTTTGACACCAAAGAAGCAGAAAAGATTATTTTTTTTGCTGATACGAATACACAGCTTTATTAAATTATACCTTTGTTTTTGAAACACGGGAAGGAGGGAAGGATGTTTCTTATACTTTGGTAGTCAGTTCAAGACGAAGGCTGTCGAGAAAGAGGAGAGAGCCTTCAACGATCCGGAGGCCGAAAATCTCCTTCACCGCTTCGCAGTATATTTGTATCTGCGGCCGGTAGTGGTCCTTCCAGGAAGCGAGTGCCGTGTCATTCTCGATGAGAATGGCCTTGTAATCGATCACGAACCCTTTCCCTTCTTTGATCACCAGCCGGTCAATGATACCGCTCACAAGGGAGTTGCCTCTTTTATATAGGAAGGGGATCTCAGAGTATGCGTCAGCATGGCGTTCGAATATCCATTGGAGCTCGTTTTTGCCCAATACGGCGCGCAGAACCGCGTTGACATCGGCGATGAATGATTGCATTATCTCGTTATCGCAAGCCAGGATATCGGGATATTCGGTGATGATCCGGTCGAGATCGTATTCGCCGGTCTTTGTGAACTGCTCAAGACAGCGGTGAAGTATGCTGCCTCTTGTGAGTGGGGATACGGTGCGAGTCTCACTCTGGATGAAGAGTTCCTCGATTGAATCCTCTTTGTCCTGTGCGATAAAATCTGTCGCTTTCTTCCACTCAGGGGATTCTGACCTCTGGAGAGGTGAGAGATTATCCAGGATGGCGTTCACATCGATCTCGGGTCCTCCCTTCATTTCCTGCCGAGGGGACGGCTGGCCGGTCCGTGCTGCTGGGATTATTTGCGCCTGCCATACGGGATAGGCATAGTTTACGATGCGTGCGTCGCGGCCATCGCCGTTCGTCTGGAACATCGGAATAGTCCGGTGCAGGTAATCAAGCCAGGTGTTCTGCTTTATCGGTGCCTTGCCGTCGTACAGTGTCCCGATCATTACCAGATGGTCCCGCGCCCGCGTCATTGCGACATAGAACAGCCGCTGGTGCTCGTGCAGACGTTCCTTATGCTCCCGTTGCCACAGCTCGTCATAGACCGGGTTTACGGTATCCCTGACCGCCATTTGAACCCGACCGCCAGCGTCTTCTATGATCGCAAGCGGGCCGGACAAAAGTGACCTGGGCTGCTGGTTCATGCCAGGGAGGAACACGACGGGATACTCCAGCCCTTTTGCCTTGTGCACGGTCATGATACTGACCGATCCCTGGAGCCCCGGCAGGTTCATGTCCGCTGTTGCCTCGCGCTGCTCAGTCTGCCGGATGTTCTTCACCCATTCGACAAAGTCCTGGAGCGTAGTATAACCCCGCCGGTCGAACTCACGGGCCGTATCGAGCAGTTTGTCGATATTGAAGATTGCCTGCGGGCTCTTCCTGCCGAAGCGGATGTAGGCACCGGACTCATTAACGATTTTGTGGATCAAGATGGAGAGCGGGACGAGACCAGCGATGTTCATCCAGTTGTGCAGAAGGTCCCAGTCACCCGGTCTGCGATTCTTAAGTGAGTTGATCATGTTCTTGTCGTCCAGCATGAGATTGAAGATGTCGCTGTCCGTGAGGCCGAAGAGGGGAGACTTGAGCGCTGCCGCGAGTGCGAGCTTGTCGTCGTGGTTCCAGAGGAAGAAGAGCATATTCATCAGTGCCTGTATCTCGTCCTCATCATAGAAGCCGATGCCGCCGACCACGCGGTAAGGGATGTTCTCAGATCGGAGTGCGGCTTCGTATTCCTTGAGCCTTGTACGGGACTGTATGAGGATGGCGCAGTCGCCGTATCCGGCAGGGCGCTCGTTCCACGCATAGCCGTTTTTCTCGTAGACTGACGTTTTATCCGCCACAACCCTCCTGATCTCTTGAGCGAGGATCTCTGCTTCGGTCGGGCCTGATGTCTTTTCTCCTGAGGAAAACGGCACGAGTTCAATAAGCTCCGCACTTCCCCTGTGTCCTTTGCGCTCCACTTCAGACGGTTTGTACACTTCTCCCCAGAGCGTTGTAAAGACGCGGTTCACGGTCTCGATGACCTCGGGCGTAGAGCGGAAGTTCCTGGCAAGGGTCAGTATCTCACGGGATCCCGGCGGGAGGTTCTTCTCCATCTTCTGACGCACGTTCTCGATCAATCGGTAGTTCGCCTCTCGGAAGCGGTAAATGGATTGCTTATCGTCACCGACTACGAAGAGGGTGGGGGACATGCGCTTGTCCGCACCCTGGCCCGCAAAGATCTCTTCGGTCAGCTTGTTCAGAATGGCCCATTGGATGTCGCTCGTGTCCTGGAATTCGTCCACGAGGAAGTGGAGGATCTTCCGGTCGAGCCAGTAGAGGATATCCGGCGATTCCATTCCCTGGATTAGGCCGTAGGTGTAGATCTCGAGGTCATCGAAATCCAGAAGTCCTTCTCTGAGCTTCGAGTTTTGATAGTTTTTCTCAGCGCGCTGAAAGATTCGAAGAAGGCTGATTGCCTCGAGCCCGGCGCGCACGCGTGCGTGGAGCGTCCGGAAGCGTTCGAGCATCGCCTGAATGTCAAAAAAGGCTTTCTCGTAGTCAAGACGCTTTTTCCCGACAAAGGCTTTTTTCGATACGTAAGGCTTCTTGCGTGGTTCTCCCGTAGCTGTGAAATAGATCGAGAAAAGCGCTTCTGAAAATTTTAACGCATCGTCGGGATCCCCTGCTTCGGCGAGCAGGAGGTGTTCCTTACCCATGTTATCGTCATACAGATCGCCTTGGGACCGGAGGATGAGTTCCATCTGCTGAAGCGATGAACGCCATTCCATCTTCGTCATGAGCGCTTTCAGTTCTTTCTCTGTCTGTTCAACTCCCATGCCTGTACGGACAGAATGGAGAAGTCCATCCGGGCTCCCTGCATCTATCTCTATGCGGTCAAGCCTGCTCCTTATCGAGAGCAGGAACTCGATCGTCGCCATAAGATCATCAGAAGTGAAGTCCCTGATCGGGGCCATGATTGCACGATCGCGGTCAGTTTCTTCGAGCGCATCTTCGATGGCCTTCCGGATCTTATACGCTTGGTCCCTTGCGTCGAGCACGCCGAAGTCCGGCGGAAGTCCAGCTTCGAGCGGATAGCGTTTGAGCAGGTTCATGCAGAAGGAGTGGATCGTCGAAATACGGAGGTCCTGCCTGCCTCGAATGATCTTCTTGAGCATGACCTCGGGCAGGTCGCGCATTACGCGGTCTTTGATCTCAGCAGCAGCCTTGTCCGTAAAGGTAATGGCCACAGCCTGGTCGATGCCCAGGCCGCGATTGTCGAGAACGTCCAGAAGCGCAAGATAGCGGTCCTTGAGCGCGCGGGTCTTGCCCGAGCCCGCCGACGCTGAAAGGTGTACGGATTTGTCGGTATCGGCGGCTTTTGACATGGTTTGGTTTTTTGGGTCGGTGGTCATAGATTTACTCAAAGGCGTAAGGCGGATAGCTTTACGCCCCTACGACGATGATTCTCTCTCGCACATTATCTCATTCGGGCAATAGCGGCATTTGTTCTCGTCCTGCGGCGTAGATGAGAAATTGCCTGCCAGGATGCCTTCGATTGCTCTCCGGGCCTTATCCATGCTCTGTCTCAGGATTTCCTCGAATTCCTCTGCTCTCTTAGGGCTTGCCTTTGGCTTTGATGATGGATGATCGTTTCGTGCTTCCTTATTATAAAGGACAATATCACGCGCTCCTCCGCCAGTTGTGCCCTTGAGGTCGTAATAGGCAAGGCCTATAGGTTTCTTGAAAGCCGGATCTTTGCCGGAAAAGGATTGCTGTGCCATGACTGCATAGACCGGAAGCTGGAAGATGTCCTGCTCGATGTTCATTTTCGGAAGTGGATACTTGCCGGTCTTGTAGTCCACTATGATGAAGTTGCCGTTCTCGTCCACGTCGATTCGGTCGATCTTGGCCGAGAGCTCCACCTCTTTGCCGTTCGAAAGAACAAGGCGGTAATGCTCGATCTTATACTCCAGATATGCCGGCTTCATTCCTTGTTTCCAGAACTCTTCTTCGGCATCGAGGAACCGTTCCGCCATGACCGTAAGAAACAGTTCTTTGTCGTGGCGGTTGCGAAAGGTATCGGCTTCGCTGTCAAAGGCTGAGTCCGCGAGCTTCCTGAGAAGCGCCTTTGCTTCGTCTCGGTTCTCCCGCGTGACGGTCTTCTTCCAGGAAAGATAGAAGTTGCGGAGGATTGCGTGCACTTTGCTGCCACGGTCAAGAGGCGAAATGTCTTCGGTCACTTCTTCGAGCGGTTCGATCCCCAAAACATTGGTGATCAAGTAGTCATAAGGACAGTTGAGATACGCATCGAGCTCGGTGACCCAGAATTCCCGCTTTATGTATGGAGTGATAGACGGCTTTGGTTCTTTAGATTCATGTCCAAGAGCTGATTTGATGCCCGATACTCCTTCGATGTTCGAGCCCAGAATTTCGTTGAGCCCCTTGATATCCCCTATAAGGCTGACCGACTTTGCAAGTTCGGGAATGCTTCTGCACTCCTCAATCTTCAAGCTAAACTGGATTCCTGACGACCTCTCGATGCCCCGATTCAGCAGACCCGCTTTTCTAAGCGGTGTCAGCTCCTCCAAAAAAGGCGATGGCACCACAGGCCTGTCGCCTTCGTTCTCCGGATATGTCAGTGTGACATTGTCTGCGGAGAGCAGAAGACGATAGAAATGGTAGGCGGCGGTCAGGCGCGCGTGTTCGAGCGTACGCACCCCCATGGTCTCAAGCGTCTGTTCGGGCAGGAATATGTTCTGCGGTAGGCGCTGGGGGAATTTCCCATCCACCAGGCCGCCAAGATATATCTCCTTCCGCGGATGGGCCAGGCTTTCTTCGAGACCCAGTATCTGCACTCCGCCTTCGTCCTCGGGCGGCACCTGGAATCGGGCATGCATGAAGGTCTTTTTTACGAGGAAGAGCCATTCGCTGAAGGTATACTGATAGCCCGGGAAGAGCTTTCCTGCTTGCGCGAGGGAGTTAAGCATCTCGTTCAATTTCCTATACGCCTGGAGGTTGATGTTGAGAGGACCTTTGATGAGAGACACCCTTGCTCCAAGTCCTGACCAAGCCATGAGATTCGAAAGGCGCTCCATCCAGACGCCGAGCGTCAGATTATCCTGAATAGAAAAAGGTTCAAGTGCGGCAAAGAGATCGTTTAGCGGTTCGCGCAGTACGTCAGTATCCCTTGCATCAGGCTTATAGAATTTAAGTGCTGAGAGCAGCTTCTGCTTACCGCCGGTTATACGTCTATCCCGCATGAGACGGTCGAGAGCCGAAGCGATTGCCGGGTTCTCGCTGAATTTCAGAAACGGTGAGCTGAGGACCCGTAAAAGCGAGGGGCCCGAGAAATCCTCCTGACATGCATGAAGCAGCGATACCATGGCAGTGGCGACCGCTGAGGTGCTAAGCTGCCTGCCGAGCGCGCGGTTGTAAGGGAGGCCGTAATCCGTGAATATTTCCTCAACGATGGGGCCGTAATCGTCGAGCCCGGGAAAAGTCACGAAAATGGAGTCGGCCGGCGTGCCGCCTTTGAGAGATTTCTTTACTTCCTGAGCGATGAGGGTAACCTCTTCGCGGGTATTGACAGCAGAGAGCAGGGTTATCTTCTTCGTGAAGGATGCGGTATCGGGCGCTTTTTTTGCGGCTTCGGAAAAAGTATTGTCCGAGAACAAGGCCGATGCGAGGAAAAGCTCCTCAGTGTCCGCGCCGACGCCTTCTTCCTGTGGAAGGATTCCTATCTGCCCAAGGGAATCCTTTGCGATCTTGAGCGGATGAAATTCTCCTGCACGTCTCAATATCTCCGGTGAAGTCGCATCCACGAGATATATGCAATTCCCGCATTCAGCCGTTTTCCGGAGGATGTCCGCTTCGAGCTTGCCCACGCCCTGTATCCCGTCGATGATGATCGTTCGATAGTGATCAAGCCAGGCGCGATCAAAGTGGTCGCGAACGTAGGCGAGCATCCCGGCGGGGTTCATAAGGTTACTCTCATGGAGAGCTTTTTCATATTGTGCATAGACATTAGCGAGCAGGTGCACCTGCGGCTTGTCGGAGAGTTCCGTTCCTTTTATGTGCAACATGAGATCATCAGGACTCACGCCAGCAGCCGAAAGTTGCTCGATCATTTTCGCGAGAGCCGATGAGAGCGACGGCGCGAGCAGGTCAGGGCTCTGGTTAAAGAGAGTCCTCCCGCCGAGGCGCTCTTTCACGATACCTTCGAGAAGGACAAGCCTGCTATTTTCATCCATGAGCATAGGTGCGCCCAAACGGCTATAGAACTTCTGAAATAGCTGGTGAAGCGTCTGGATATCAGGTTGGACGAGCGACGCTGCTCCGTATAGACGCTGAAGTGTATCAAGAAAGAGCCTGCCGTACATCCTCTTCATTCGGGAAGAGGGGACGAGAATTAAAACATCGTTATAGAGGAAAGGAGGGCCGGGCCGGGCTGATATAATTCCCTCCAGGATGCGGATTTTCCCGTTCCACCCAGCGTTTCCGTATGGAAGCGTGATGCATTTCATCGCACAATGATTATGCCACAAGTAAAAATTATTGACAATGATAAGTGCATCGTTTATAATTTAAAACATTTGTTATATGCTGTATAGCATTACTGAAAATAAATGCACCGGATGCGGGACCTGTTTGGATGTTTGTCCAACCGAGGCGATACAGATAAGAGACCGGCACGCAGTAATCACGGTGGAATGCATTGATTGCGGTGCGTGCCCCCGTGTTTGTCCAGAAGGTGCGATCAAACAGGTGCTTCCTGCAACTGTTCAAAATTCATGACGACAGGATTTGAAGGAGGGTGTGATGGCTGAAGCGGTAACGAGCGCAACATGGGATCAGGAGGTACTGAAGGCGAATCAACTGGTCCTAGTGGACTTCTGGGCGGTATGGTGCGGGCCATGCAGGATGGTGGCCCCGATCGTAGATGAGATATCCAAGGAATACGAGGGAAAGCTCAAGGTCCTCAAGCTCAACACCGACGAGAACCCCGACGTGGCCGGCAAATATCGGATCATGGGCATCCCGACGCTGATGTTCTTTAAAAACGGCCAGACCATCGACCAGGTGGTCGGCGCTGTGCCCAAGGCACAGCTCAAGTCAAAGGTAGATGCGCTGCTTGCCAAATAAGTATTCAGTGTAGAGCTCTAGCCTCAGTCCGGGAGCCGTTGTGTGCACGCTGTCTTTATTCACTGCCCGCCTCCGGCGGGCAGCTTTGTTTTTCCATGTTGTGTATTAAGGAGATGTTCCCAGATGTTAACAAAAAAACCTGTATTATTTTTTATCCTAATTTTGTTGCTTTTCGGCTGCACAAACAAGAGCGAGCGGGCCGCCGATGCTGCATCAGATTTCAAGCTTCAGGACTTGGATGGCAAGACCGTCAAGCTCTCAGAATTCAAGGGCAAGCCGGTGCTCCTCGACTTCTGGGCAACTTGGTGCCCGCCGTGCCGTGATTCCATTCCGGGGATTGAAAAGCTGTACAAGTCGTACAGCGGCAAAGGATTAGTGGTACTCGGTATATCGCTCGATCAGGGTGGCTGGGATTCGGTTAAGGACTTTGTTAACGAGTTCGGAATTACCTATACGGTGCTTAAAGGCACCGATGATGTGGCAACAAAATATCATGTGAGGACCATTCCCATGCTGGTTATCGTGGATAAGGAAGGGAAAATATTTAAACGGTACCTTGGATTTGGGGACGATGACCAGCTCGACAAGGATGTACAGGCCGTTTTGTAACGATTTCAGGCATCCGTCCGTGTAATGCGAGAGTCCACGGATAGGCCAGACGCTCATTTCCCTGCCAGGGCACTCATCGCGAATGGTTCCCTGCCTGTTTTTAAGAGACGGAGCGGGAATTCTTTCCTTTTCAAAGGGGAGATGAGAACAACTATATGATATAGTAAATATCCATACAGGTATTGCATAATCGTGTATTTTGTGATACCATGTGAATATGGACATCGTGCATCACAGGACCTGTACATACCGGATCGGGTACCATATCGTATTCTGCACCAAGTACCGGTATAAAATGCTTGTCGGCTCGGTATCGGAAGATCTGAAGCGGATCCTGGCTGATGTAGCCAACGAGAAAGGTTTCGCTATACGCGAAATGGCCGTCGGAGAAGACCACGTCCATTTGTTCATCACGGCTCCTCCCCACATAAGCATCTCATCGCTCGTCAAGTGGGTGAAGGGCATATCGGCAAGGCATATGTTCATGAAACGG
>DATJAO010000043.1:0-30614 GCA_035516175.1 Nitrospirota bacterium | reverse complement strand
GAAAGAGCTCAAGGAACTGATAGAGATGCTGAAGGATACCGACATCTCGGAACTGGAGATCGAACGTTCCGGCGTGAAAGTGAGGCTCAGGAAGGGTGGGGATGTCACGTTTCATCCCGCCATGCCGCGCATGGAGTATCCCCCAGCGGCGATCGTTGCCCCTGCCATTCCCGAATTCCAGACCCCCGTGGCTGAAAAACAGCCTGTGCCGGCCGAGACCAACCAGACCAAAGTAACCTCTCCAATCGTTGGTACATTCTATCGGTCGAGCTCGCCTGATAAGCCGGCCTATGTTGAGGTCGGCGATGTCGTGAAAAAGGGACAGGTGCTCTGTATCATTGAGGCGATGAAGCTCATGAACGAGATTGAATCCGAGACGGCCGGGAAGATCGTCCAGATTCTTGTCGAGAACGGACATCCCGTGGAATACGGACAGCCTCTCTTCGTGGTCGAACCTGCGTAATGCCGCAATTTGAGACTTGAAATTTGAGCTCCAATGAGGTGCTTGAGTGTTTAAAAAAATATTGATCGCCAACCGGGGCGAGATCGCATTACGCATCATACGGGCGTGTAAGGAGATGGGGATCAAGACCGTCGCCGTTCATTCTACGGCGGATGCCAATTCTCTCCACGTGCGTTTTGCCGATGAGAGCGTTTGCATCGGACCGCCGAAGAGCTCTGACAGTTATCTCAACGTGCCGAGCATCATCAGTGCCGCTGAAATCACGGATGCCGAAGCCATCCATCCGGGTTATGGCTTCCTGGCGGAGAATTCCAGCTTTGCCGAGGTGTGTAACTCCACCGGCATCCGATTCATCGGACCGAGTCCGGAGAGCATCAAGCTCATGGGGGACAAGGCCAGGGCCAGGGAGACGGCCCTGAAGGCAGGTGTTCCCGTGCTGCCGGGCAGCGACGGTGTGGTGACCGAAGAGAACAGTGCTATCGAGATCGCACGGGAGCTCGGATTCCCGGTTATCGTAAAAGCCGCGGCAGGCGGCGGAGGTAAAGGCATGCGCGTCGTGATGGACGAAACAGACTTCGCCAATGCCTTTGTCATGGCGCAGGCCGAAGCGCTTGCGTCCTTCAGCAATGCTGATGTGTACATAGAAAAATATATTCTCCAGCCGCGCCACATCGAGATGCAAATTATGGCGGACGAAAAGGGGAACACGGTCTATCTCGGTGAACGGGAATGTTCGATACAGAGGAGGCACCAGAAACTCATCGAGGAGGCCCCTTCGGTTATCGTCGATGCAGGTCTGCGGAGGCAGATGGGCGAAATGGCAGTGGCAGTGGCCAAAAGCGTGAAATACCGGAATGCGGGCACGATAGAGTTCCTTATGGATGAGAACAGGAAATTCTATTTCATGGAGATGAACACCAGGATACAGGTCGAGCATCCTGTGACCGAATTGGTGACAGGGATTGATCTCGTTAAGGAACAGATCCGCATTGCGGCCGGTCTGCCGCTTTCGTTCACCCAGAATGACATCAAAATCAAGGGTCACAGCATCGAGTGCAGAATCAACGCGGAATGCCCGGATAAGTTCACCCCTTCGCCGGGCACCATTACCGCATTCAATCCTCCGGGCGGCCCCGGTGTACGGGTGGATACGTTTGCCTACACCCAGTATGTCATCCCGCCGTATTACGATTCCATGATAGCGAAGCTTATCGTGTACGCGGACACGCGTGATGACGCGATCAGGAGAATGCAGCGTGCCCTGGATGAATTTATTGTCGAAGGGGTAAAGACGACCATCCCCATGCACCAGAAGATACTCGCTGATCCTGATTTCCAGCAGGGGGACATATCAACGAAATTCATGGAGAGATATTATAACCCGGCCCAGTAATCTCAGCGGGCTCTGCCTGATTCTTGACCAGGAAGTGCTTCGCGTCAATCCGGCGCAGGCCATGTCTCAGGTCCTCGAAGCCGGCGTGAAGTTTTTTCAGTACCGCAATAAACGCGGCACGAGGCGTGAGATCTACGAGACCTCCTTGCAGCTTGTCCCGTTGGCACGGAGGGCAGGGGCACTGTTCATTGTGAATGACCATGCGG
The DNA here is from genome assembly GCA_035516175.1 of Nitrospirota bacterium. Taxonomy (GTDB): domain Bacteria; phylum Nitrospirota; class UBA9217; order UBA9217; family UBA9217; genus DASPSR01. The sequence continues at coordinate 28,552 of DATJAO010000043.1, read as the reverse complement.
ATATCGCGCTTGCGGTTGATGCAGACGGGGTGCACCTGGGACAGGATGACCTGCCGCTAAAGCATGCCAGAAACCTGCTTGGAAGCGGAAAACTCATTGGGATTTCGACACATGGCCCTGACCAGGCGAAGGTCGCGGAAGCCGGGGGTGCCGATTACATAGGGTTCGGGCCTGTTTTCCGGACATCAACAAAAGACGCTGGACCGGTCCAAGGAATTGAGAAGATAACCGCCATCAAAAGGATTGTTTCTGTACCGGTTATCGCGATTGGCGGCATCACGCTTGCGAATGTCGGCGCGGTGATCTCTGCAGGAGCAGATGGCGTGGCAGTAATATCATCGGTCCTTTCTGCGCCGGATAGGAAGGTCGCTGCCATGGAGATGATGCGTGAGATCCAAAAGAACAGAATGCAGGCATCGGAGGTCAGGGGTATGAACGATGAATAGATTTATTAAGCATGTTCTTATCGTGTCTGTTGCGATATTATCTCTTGTAGGGTGTGTCCGTCAGGATGATAATGTAATCAAGATCGGTGCAGCAGGGCCTATGACCGGCGATCAGAGCAAGATGGGGATGGATCTGAAGAACGCCGTTGAGCTTGCCGTGGCGGAGTGGAACGAGAAGGGCGGAGTTCTTAGGAAAAAGATCGTGATGCTCGCGGGTGATGACCAGGCGGACCCCAAACAGGCCGTGTCCATAGCTAACAAATTCATCAATCAGAAGGCGGTTGCCCTTGTCGGCCACTGGAATTCGAGCTGTTCAATCCCTGCATCGAAATACTACAATGATGCTAACGTGGTCATGATTTCTCCGGCTACGACGAATCCTCAACTTACCCTCCAGGGTTTCAAAAAGGTTTTTCGCGTCTGCGGAACCGATGATCAGCAGGGCCGGATAGCGGCTGAATTCGTGTTGAATACTCTCCACCCCAAGAAGGTTGCCATAATCCACGATAAGACTGCATACGGCCAGGGGTTGGCCGATTACTTCAGAAAAGCTCTGGGCGACAAGGCCCAAGTGGTCTATTATGGCGGCATCATCCAGCGCGATCCGGATTACAAGGCCGTGCTCACGACGATCAAGGAAAACAAGCCGGATCTCTATTTCTTCGGAGGAATCTATCCTGAGGCCGGAAGGCTCGTGAGACAGGAAAAGGAGATTGGCATGTATGTCCCTATGGTGACCGGGGATGGCGTGTTCGATCCGACGTTCATCAGCATAGCGGGAAAGGCGGCAGAGGGGACCTATGTGACCTTCGGCAAGGAGCCGGCAGGTCTGGCATCGGCACAGTCGTTCATTCAGAAGTACAAGGCCCGATATGGCGATCCGGGCCCGTACTCCATCTACGCATATGATGCGGCGAACATCATTCTAACCGCCATTGAGCAGACCGGATCCACCGATGGCACCACCATTGCCGAGTATATATCAAAAACGACCTTCCATGGTGCCTTCGGGGACATTTCGTTCGACGCGAATGGCGACGTGACTAAAGCTCCCTACGTGATCTGGCAGGTGAAGGACGGCAAGTTCCAGCAGATCCAGTAAGTGACCGCAAGGGGGGAAGGAAGAGGGAGCAAAAAGGCGACGATTGAAGATCAACCATTTCCACCGCCAGTCGTCTCCCTGATCCCGTTTTAACTATGTTTAGCCAACAGCTTGTTAATGGCCTTGCACTAGGCGCGGTGTATGCACTCATCGCGCTCGGGTACACTATGGTCTATGGCATCCTGCAGCTGATCAACTTCGCCCATGGTGAGGTGTACATGCTCGGGGCCTATCTTGGCATCATCGTTCTCGGACTGCTCACCGCAACGGGGCTCCCCGCCTACAGCATGGCACTCACGCTGTTTATTACCATACTCGTGTCCATGATCTTCTGTGCGGCGTATGGCGCAGCAATCGAGCGCGTCGCATACCGTCCTCTCCGGCGCGCGGTCAAGCTTGCTCCGCTCATCAGTGCTGTAGGCATGTCGATCATTCTTCAGAACTTCGTGATGTTGTCACAGGGGAAAGAGTATAAGAACCTCCCGCCCCTTTTCCCCTCGGAAGGTTTTACCATCTTCGGTGCAAACGTATCGCCTGTACAGATCTTTATTTTGAGCGCATCGATCCTGCTTATGATCGTTCTCTCCCTTTTTATCGCCAAAACCAGGATAGGCAAGGCAATGCGCGCCACGTCGCAGGACCGGGTCATGGCGGGGCTCGTCGGGATCAACATTAATCAGGTTATTTCCGTCACGTTCATGATCGGGTCGGCACTCGCTGCCGTGGCAGGCGTTATGGTGACTCTCTATTACGGGGTGGCGCATTTCTTCATGGGCTATCTGGCCGGCATCAAGGCGTTTACCGCCGCCGTACTCGGCGGGATCGGCAGCATCCCCGGTGCCATGCTCGGCGGGTTCATGCTCGGACTCATCGAGAACTTCTGCGCAAGCTATGTTTCGAGCGTGTACAAGGATGCCTTCGCTTTCCTCATTCTCATCATCACTCTCATCATACGTCCCTCGGGCCTCCTCGGCCAGAAGTCCCTTGATAAGGTCTGACACGCTCTGTCTGCCATAGTGCGGGAAGGCAAGTTTGACACTCTATATGGTTCCTATGAGGGCCTTCATCTCCGGCAGTTTTTCCTCTGCAGCTTTACGACCTCGGCGGAGCAGCTCCCGCGATTTGGAGAGATCGTACAGGGCGATGCCTTTCGCATTCACCGGGATTACCACATCCGCGAGTTTTTCCTCCGCCCGCGCATTTCGTGATGCCCAAAGTGCGGACAGATGGGCGGCGATTTTTATAATGGTATCGTACTGATCGAGCTCGATAGCCTTGTAATTCACGTTTACGGCAATCACATACTTCGCCCCCAATTCCTCTCGTGCTGTTCTGACCGGAATCTGGCTGGATACGCCTCCGTCAACCATTGACTTTCTATTTATTTCCGTAGGAGTAAAAATAACGGGGAGGCTGCAGCTGGCCTGGACCGCCTTAGCAACGGAACCGCTCATAATGCTGACCTTCTCTCCTGTGTGGAGGTCTGTTGCTACGGCTGCATAGGGAATCTGGAGACCGGAAAATTTCTTTACCGGAAGGATTTCATCCATGAACCGGTAGATGCCCTCGCTCGATATAAGCCCTTTTTTCGGGATCGTAAGTTTCAGCAGGTCTTTCCATTTCGCGGTCAGGAGAATTCGCTTTATTTCTGAAAGCGGCATCCCGGCAGCATAAAGAGCGCCGACGATACTGCCGGCGCTCGTGCCGGCGATGGCGTGTATGGGGATGCCTTCCTGCTCAAGGACTTCCAGGACGGCGATATGGGCAATGCCGCGCACAGCACCCCCCGAGAGTGCGAGCCCGATTGCCGGAGGGACCCTACCTGGCATAGTCTTTCCCTTTTGTGGCAGGAAGAAGATTGATGGCGAGAGTTATTTGCCGGAAACTTTTTTGACAGCGTCCTTGATGTGACCCCCCATGTCTTCAAACGCATAGAGGATGCACAGATACGTCGATGACGATTTGGGCGAGCACTCTCCGGTTACGAGTCTGTCTTCGTGAGCGGTAGCAAAATCATTTGCCATGCGTTCGATGGTGTCGCTCTCTGCAATGGCGCTTTCGACGGTGGCTTGAGCACCTGTAATAGTCGCCTCGCCCGCCTTTTTGAGCACTTCTTTGGCTTTTGTGAACAGCTTGCCGGTTTCAAGTATTGCCTTATCGCTGAACAGCTGCCCTTCCTTGATTCTGGCCCGGCTGTTTTCGGTGATTCGTTTGATGCTTGATGCAATTTTTTCTATGTGCGAGGGGACGGTCAGAAGGGAACGCGCTTCATTATTTGCTGATGCCATTTTTGCAAGCGTCCCGGTGAGAAGGTCTTCCTTAGCATGGATCTCCTTGGCAAGCTCATCCGCCTCATCGAGAGCCGCTATCTTGTTTTTCGTGAACCCGTCCTCCGTAAGCTCCAGCATCTCCTGTGCCTTGTGCATGATCAAGTAGATTTCCTTTTTGATGTCCTTTATGGTCTGTCCTGGCATAAGATGCGCACTCCTTTCAGCAATCCCTGTTATTTGTGAATGGCATAGCGACGCGAAAACTGAGAAACTATAGCAGAAAACCATTGATATGACATGTTAAATTTTTTTATATTGATATTTTAATGTTTTATAGAAAATGATCGACACTACGGAATTTAAATTTCATCGAGAGGCTGACAAGCGGTAATGTGCAGTACGTGGTGATTTAAGCATATTTTGTTCTCCAGAAGGGTTTTTTCTTGACATGACAGGTGCCCGCTGGTATAACCTAATCCATTGATTTATTTATTCCTCTGGGGAGCACGGTATGCCCTTTTTTGCCGGAGAAATCTTTGTCAGCGACGTCCAGAATAAACCGGTTCTTGACCAGACTGGCGAGGAGATCGGCAAGCTCAAGGACATTATCGTAGCCGGCGGCGATCCTTTCCCGGCAGTCACCGCACTCGTCGTCGCATCGGTCAGGACCGCCTATGTGATCCCCTGGGACATGATCAACCTCTTCAACAAGCGCGTTATCTCCGTCAACGTCACCCGCAGCAGCCTCATGCCTTCCGCTCCAGCACCCAATGACATTCTGATCTGCAGGGACATCCTCGATAAGCAGATCGTCGACATCAATGGCGCGAAGCTGGTGCGTGTCAATGATCTGGAGCTTGGTGACGTGAAGGGCCGTCTCTGCTTGGTTGCGTCGGATATCGGGTTCCGGGGAATCTTGAGGCGTATGGGGATGGAGGCCAGGGGTGAGCGGTTATTTTCACTCTTCCGTTACAAAGTACCGCACAAACTGATCGGCTGGCACTATCTGCAGACCATGGAACCGAAGCTCACGAAACTGACCCTCACCGTGTCCCGGCAGAAAGTAGCGCGCATCCATCCTGCGGACCTGGCAGAGATCATCAGCGAGGTCTCGCAGAAAGAAAGGTCGGCCCTGTTCGGAAGCATGGATGTTGAGACCGCGGCAGAGGCGCTCCATGAACTGGAGCCCAAGGTGCAAGTCGGCATCATCGACGACATGTCGAAGGAACAGGCATCGGACATCCTGGAGCAGATGCCACCGGACGAAGCAGCTGACGTGCTCGGCGACCTCCCTGAGGCAAAAGCGCAGGAACTTATCAATCTCATGGAGAAGGAAGAGGCGGAGGACGTGCAGGAGCTCCTCGAACACGAGGAGGACACGGCAGGCGGTATCATGACGACGGAATACCTCGCGTTTCCTCCGGATATGACCGTTGAGGAAGCCATCAAAGAACTGCGCCTCGAGGCGCCGAACGTAGAAACCGTCTACTACCTTTATATTCTCGATAATGAAGAGCACATCTGTGGCGTGCTGTCGCTCAAGAACCTCATTCTGGCCAGTCCGGAGGCAAAGCTTCGTGACATCATGACAACGCCGGTGAAGGCCCTTTCGCTCGATGCGGCGGAAAAGGATGTTGCCGAGTTCGTCTCAAAGTATAACCTGTTAGCCGTACCTGTGGTGGACGAAACCATGGCCATGCGCGGCATCGTGACCGTGGACGATGTGGTGGACTTCCTCCTTCCGCCGGCGTCGAGAAAGAAGCGGATGAGGCGGTAACCGCTTCTGTCACGCAGTCCCGCTTTCCCGGTTTAACCGGTACCTGATCAACCCAAAGAAGAAAGCAGAAACGATGACTCGATGGAAACGCTTCATACTGCTCTTGGCCGTTATCGGTCCCGGTATCATCACTGCGAATGTTGACAATGATGCGGGGGGAATCACGACCTACTCCATGGCCGGTGCGCATTTCGGTTATTCCCTCTTGTGGACTCTTATCCCCATCACTATCGCGCTCATCGTAGTGCAGGAAATGTCGGCGAGGATGGGGGCCATAACGGGCAAGGGTCTTGCCGAACTCATCCGGGAAAATTACGGGGTTAAAGTCACCTTCTGGCTCATGCTGTTCCTGTTCATCACCGATCTCGGCAATACTGCAGCCGAGTTCGCCGGGTGGGCGGCAAGCAACGAAATTTTCGGGCTAAATAAGTACGTGTCTGTCCCGATCGGTGCCTTCATTGTCTGGCTCCTTGTGGTGAAAGGGTCCTACCGGGTGGTTGAAAAGATTTTCCTGGTCTTCTGTGTCGTCTATCTCGTCTATATACCGGCTGCCATCCTGGCAAAGCCCGACTGGACCGATGTCGCGCTGCAGACCATCAAACCGTCATTTCATTTTAATACTCCCTATGTCGTGATGCTGATCGGCGTCGTCGGTACTACAATCGCTCCCTGGATGCAGTTCTATATTCAGTCATCGATCGTCGAAAAGGGCATACGAAAAGAACAATACTGGGCATCGAGAATCGATGTGATCGTCGGGTGCTTCTTAACGGACATCGTAGCTTTTTTCATCATCGTTGCATGCGGCGCTACGCTTTTTAAAGCGGGCTTACATATCGACACCGCCGATGCCGCAGCTCGTTCGCTTGCGCCCCTCGCCGGCAGGTATGCCTCGCTCCTGTTCGCGTTCGGACTTGCCAATGCCTCGCTGTTCTCTGCTTCCATCCTCCCCCTCGCCACGGCATACTACATCTGTGAAGGTATGGGATGGGAAGCGGGTGTGAGCAAGACGTTCAAGGACGCGCCCCAGTTCATGTGGCTCTATACTATCTTGATCGCCATTGGCTCGCTGATCGTCCTCATCCCGAATTCGCCCCTCATCGCAATCATGTGGATATCGCAGGTGATCAACGGTGTCATGCTGCCTTTCGTACTCATCTTCATGCTCATGCTGATCAACAGTAAGGATTTGATGGAAAAGTACACCAACTCCAGGACGTTCAACGTCATTGCTTGGGTAACGACTACGGTCATGATTGCGCTGACGATGCTGTTTGTGGCTACGATGTTCCTGTAAGGCGCAGGAAGGAGGATGGTTTGGGATGGGCGGAATAAGACCTACATCAATTATCGGCGCCGGCCGACGCCTCGTTGATCACAAACAGAACATATCTTGCACCGTGAGCAAAGGGGAGATAGAGGCTGACAGATGTTTTGCCCGAAGGCAACGAGGATGCCGTTCAAGTCTTTCCAGTATCGTTTGGGAAGTGTCTCTCGCAGGGCAAGTTCCGTTTCGTCGGGGCCTTTCGTCAAAACCAGCCCCCAGCGGTTTGTAATTCTGTGAACGTGGGTGTCCACGCAGATGCCGTATTTATTGAACCCTCGGGTCAATACGAGATTGGCGGTCTTTCTCCCGACGCCTTTTAAGGTTAACAGTCCCTCCAGGGTATCAGGAACCTGCGAGCCATGGTGCTGGATGATCTCACTGCTGATATCTTTGATCGTTCCTGCCTTGACCCGATAGAACCCGACAGGATATATCTCCTTTTCTATGGTTTTGAGGGAAAGCCGTGACAGGGCTTCGGGGGTTCTAGCCAGTTTGAAGAGCCGTTCAGACGCGGCTCCTGTCGTCTTGTCCTGCGTCCTGAGGCTTAGAATGCAGGAAATGAGCACCTTGAAAGGGTCTCGATCCAGGGCTGCAAAGGCTTCGAGCCAGGGGAGTTGGAGGGTCCTAACCTGTCTTTTGAGTATTGGCCAGGCCTTGATAAATTCTTTGAGGGTCATCGCCCGTGTTAGCGTCAGCTCTCCTCGTACGGAATCGGGTCCTTTACTCCCGCCTCTCGGAACCCTTTCAGCCGTAAACCACAGCTCTCGCACCTTCCGCAGGCTTTTTCACTGTTCTGGTAACAGCTCCAGGTCATTTGAAATGGAGCGCCCAATTCCATGCCTTTCTTCACGATCTCTGACTTCTTCATATGGATGAGTGGCGTGATGATCTCTACCCGCGTTTCCGGTTTCGTCCCCAATTCGATGACCTTGTTAAAGGCCTGATAGAACGTTTCGCGGCAGTCAGGGTAGCCTGAACTGTCTTCCTCCACGGCGCCGATAAAAATCTTCCTGGCACCGATCACCTCAGCCCAGGAGGTGGCAATGGAAAGAAGATGGGCGTTCCGGAAGGGGACATAGGTGGAAGGGATTGCGGACTTCGGGTTTTCGATCGCCGATTGAGAGGAGCCTATGCAAGGAATGGGAACACTTTCATCCGTAAGGCTCGACCCTCCAATCACCTTTAAATGCTCCAGACTAACCGTGAGGAGTTTCTCCGCCGCATAGAAATCGGCTATTTGATTGAAAGCCAGCAGCTCGCGCGCCTCGGTCCTCTGGCCGTAATTCACGTGCAAGAACGCGGACCGGTATTTTTCATTGGCGATAGCGGCCGTAACGCAGCTGTCCATGCCGCCGCTGACGAGGACCACTGCAAGATCCTTCTTCATGAGGGCAGTTTACCAGCATCAGTCCGAAAATTCTACAGTTTTTTCCGTTCATTTGGTGACTTGGAGGTAAAAAACCCCGATGGAGCAACCGTTATATTCCATCGGGGGATTGCGGGAACATTGGGTCAGTGCGCTCCGTGAATGAGGATGGGTAAACACCGGGTGCAGACAATTTTTTCTTTGCCCTCATGGTAGCAGGGGAGGTACACTCTGGTCTTGTCGTCGGCTCCGCAGACAAAACACTTCAGCTCCTTGTTCGACACGTTAACCCTCCAGGGCGTTGATTTCGTCGACGATCTTGTTCGGATCGAGATTATGCATCATCGAGCCGAATGAAATGGACTCCATGTTGATGCCCGGGCAGGTGAAACACCCGTTGCCGAAATATTTCTGTATCACTGCCTTTGCTCCCGGGCTCATCTTTATTACATCACCGATGATTGAATCCTTCGTGATTTTCTTTGTCTCCGCGATCATAGTGGCCTCCTTCGTTATTAGTTGCACGTACTATATCAAAAATAATGCATACCTGTTATGACCTACATCATACTCCTAAACCTGTGTTACACTATGAGTTATATCATAGCGCACTTAAGCAAGATAATCTATGCTGTAACCAACAATAGACCACAGGAGGTATCTCGCTATGGACAGATTTGTAAAAGGATTTATCGTAATGAGTATCGTTTATCTCGGTATCGCAGCGGTCCTGGGAATCGTCATGCTCGGCAACCAGAACGTGATGGCGCTGAAATTCGTGCATTCGCACCTGAACATGCTCGGCTGGGTGTCGATGATGATCTACGGCGTCGGTTATCATATCTTGCCACGCTTCATGGGACGACCGTTGTACAGCAATAAGATAGGTGAGGCGCAGTTCTATCTTGCAAATATTTCTCTTGTGGCCATGCTGCTGTTCTATGCTCTGAATGTCTACAATCCGAGCAGCATGTACCGTATGGTCACGGTAGCTTCAGGCGTGGTCCAGGCATTCGCCATATTCCTCTTCTTCTACAACATGCTGATGACATTGCTGACCAAGGTGGAACAGCATTAAGCACATGGCACGTCGGAAAAAGGCACGGCAATAAACTACGGGCTAAGAGCTATTTTTCAGGAAGAAAATGACATGAGCCCTTCGCGGTCCTTGATGATGATTTTACCATCCGAATCCGTCAGGAGGCCCTGCTTTTTGAACTTGCTGAAGGTGCGGATCGAAGTTTCCACGGTGGTCCCTACCATGTCGGCGACATCTTGCTTGGTGAGGCGCATGTCGATGAGGAGGCCCTTGTCCGTTTCCACGCCGACCTTGTTAGACAGCTTGAGGAGCAGCGCCGCAATCCTCGCTTCTACGCGCTCGAGGGCGATATTCTTGAGGGAATCGTATGAACTCTTCATTCTGTCTCCGAGCTGGAGTGCGATGCAGTACATAAGGTTCGGGAATCGATCCACGAGACGCATGAGGTTCTTTCTCGATATCTTGATCAATTCGCTGTCTTCCATGGCTACGGCATTAGCGGGGTAGGGAAAGTTCCTCAGTACGGCCACACCGCCGAAAATATCGTAGGGGGATATCACTTCCAGAATGATCTCCTTCCCCTCGTGGGAGAGCTTGGTGACCTTGACCTTTCCCTTTACGACGATGTAAAACCATTCCGGTGGCTCGCCTTCGGAGAAAATAGTTTCTTTTTTCCGGTACACTACGGCAGAGTGGTACGGTTCCAGTTCCTTCAGCTCGTCATCGGACAGATTCTTGAAGAGGTCTATTTTTTTGAGGTTCTTCGGGATCATAATCGGTGTATTCTCCTGTTCTTGAGGGGTAACGGCCGCAACCTTTTCCAGTATATGTATTCCGAGGCCCCTTGCACGATCAGGTCGGGTAGACTTCCTACCCGCGTATAGCCAAGGCTCCGGTAAAACATCTGGCCTCGCCGGTTAAACGAAGAAACGCAAAGATAGGCATTAGGGGACCGGCGAGCGATGACCGTTTCCGCAAAGGCGAGCAGTTTTTCTCCAATACCATGCCTGCGCATGACCGGGTCCACAGCCACGGCCCGGATATATCCACCCCGTGCGAATACCGGATCTGGAGTAAAAATGATGAATCCGGCAGGTTCTCCCTCCTTGAGGTACACGTAAGCCTGGTTCAGGGCCATATACTTTGAGAAGTCGATGCGTTCGCGCAGCGTTTTCCATGGTTCTGACACGGCGACGATTGCGGAACATGCCTCGCTATGAGATCGCATCATGGGAACTATCTCGGCAACGGTGCGTTTCAATTATTTCCTTTCTGCTTCCTGTTTGAGTTTTTGAAAAATTTCCCTGGCCTGCTGTTCAGTTTCTTCTCTCGTCCCCGTATTCTCGATGACATAATCGGCCTGCTTGCGCTTTTCGCTCAGGGGCATCTGGCTCCTGATCCGCGCCAAGGCCTGCTCCCGGCTGAACTTGTCGCGACTGGTCAAACGCTCCATTTGCTGCTCCGGGTCGGCATAGACGACGACAACCCTGTCCATTTTCTTATGGTAGCCGGTTTCTATGAGAAGTGCAGCATCCAATACGATGATGGCCTGAGACGCTCGCTCGCAGAGGTGCTTTACACGGGCAGTATACGCCGCGAATACTTTGGGATGGAGGCACTGATTGAGCCATGACCGTTTCTCGGCATGATTGAACACTATCTCCCCGAGCTTTCTGCGATTGATGGTTTTGTCGGGAAATACGATTTCCGGACCGAAGTATTCGAGCACCTCTTCCCAAGCCTGCTGGCCAGGCTCCAAAAGTTCATGAACAATCTTGTCGGCGTCGATGAGGTGTGCCCCAAGGTCCTGGAAAACCTTTGCAACGAGACTTTTGCCGCTTGCGATCCCGCCGGTGAGTCCAACGATAAGCATGTTTTATCTTCCTCACCTATGCATCCATGAGAACATTTTGGCAGTGCGATGTCTGGATGCCATAGCCCCTTTTATGCTATGGCGCGAATGAGCCCGTATAATTTTTTAAACAGAAGGGAAAGCATATTCGTAGATTTCAGTATACCATTGTACAGAAATTTTGGGTAGCTCATGTTTTCGGCAAGGAGGAGCCAGATGAGAAGCGCCGCAAACAGGATATTAAACAGATAGATGAGAGGGTATGAAAAGACCGCGCCGTGTTCCTTTATATCGTTCTGGTCCGCTTGAAGAAAGAAAAAGGTCAAGAGAATATGGAATGAGTATGTCGTCCCTGACGCGAAGATGAGCCATCCCGCGGCCGTCGGAACGGCAGCAACAACGGCAAACCAGTACATGATGAGTGCGGCGAATGTGTAAAGAGGGAAAAAGTAAGGGGCGAGGGTTATGACGAAATTTGACTTGGTGATGGTCACGCGGCCGCCGCGGTGGCTTGCCTGGAACGATTTTACCTTTCCGCCGAAAAGCACGGTGAAGAATGCGTGAGTCAGTTCGTGCCCGATGACGTAAGTAAGGATCGGTTTTTTAAAAAGGATGTGCGCGGTGAGGTAAGTGAGGCCGCCGGCGATGAAGTAATAGGGCACGTCCCGCTTATACGTTATGCTGAAGAGAGTTGCCCCGAACTGCCAGGTGAAACCTATGCAGAAGGGGACAAGAACGATACCGAGGATTATCTTGAATGTTTTGTTCAACATGAATTAAGGCAACCCAGCGTACGTATGCCCGAGGTAGATTCATGATGCGGAGGACGTAGTATGAGGCTATTCCCGAGTCAAGAAAGGGTCCGCTCACATAATTACAATATGGTCCAACCGTAAAGGACCGGCTCCCGTCAAATTCTCCTTTGCATCCGGAACAGGATAAATGCCGAAGCCACCGCAAAAAAAACGTTGGCAAGCCAGGCCGATTCCAGGGGTGGAAGCGCGCCCGAGCGTCCGAGCGCCGTGCCGATGCTCATGAGACCGTAATAGATGAATGCGATGAGCACGGCAAGAGCGATACCTTTGCTGGCCCCGCCGCTTCGCGCCTGCTGGACAGAGAGCGGAGTGGCGATCATCACCATAAGCATGCTCGCAAGCGGTAATGCGAGCTTGCTGTACAGATCAACTTCATATCGTGTCGCCTTATAACCGTGCACTTTTAATCTTTTTACATAATCCCACAGCTCTCTAAAATTCATCTCCTCGGAGCTCTTGGCAATCATCCCGAGGTCGTCGGGACTGTCGACGAGATTGAATGGCTCGTCGTCTGCCGACTGCGCGGTTACCGTGTCATTTCCCAGGATGTATTTCATGCTTTGCTTGAACCGCCATGCCCCGTTCTCCCAACGGAGGCTCTGCGCTTTGATCCTTTCACGCACCGTATAATCGGGATTCAGCATATAGATGTTCACCCCGATCATTTCGGAACGATCGGGGGAAATGAGGTCGATATTCGCAATGCTGTTTTCCGGACCGCGGAGCCAGAGCTTCCGCTGCTGAAAGACGACCCGCTGCTGCTTCTTCTCAATTTGAATGCTTTTAATGTAATTGGCACGGGCTGTGTAAGCCGGCATGATGTACTCATCGTTGATGAACCCGAAGGCAGAGATGAGGATTCCTCCCAAAAGCACCGGCGCAATGACTGCGAAGATGCTTACCCCGCCTGCGCGCATGGCGATGATTTCGTTGTGTCGCGAGAGATTGCCGAGCGACAGGAGCGTGGCGATGAGCGCCGCGATCGGAAGGGTCGATGCTGCCATTGCAGGCAGGCTGTACAAGGAATATAAGGCGATCTGAAGCATGGTCGCTTTGTACTTGATGAAACTGTCGGCTCTCTGAAGAAAATCCACGCAGACATACACGGCAAGGATCCCAATGATGACCATGAGGAAGACGCGAAAGAATTCGCCGAATATGTGTCTTTTCAATAGTGTCATGATCGTATACGAGTTCCTGCCTCAGTATGTCCTCTTTCTCCTCGTTATCAGTTTGGAATAGAGCTCTCGTATAGCGGAAAATATCCTGAAATCCTTTTCCTGGCCTCTCGTGATCATGAACAGGGCAGACAGGATGAGCATGAAGAAGTTCGGAATCCAATATGCAAGGACAGGAGGAAGTTTTCCCGTTTCTGACAGGTTCATTCCCGTTGCAAGGACAATGTAATATATCAGAAAGACCAAGAGTGCGATGGCGATGCCTGCGGATTTTCCTGAACGGGTCCTCCGTATGCCGAGCGGCGCGCCGATCAGCCCGAAGATCAGGCACGCAAACGGGATAGAGAGCCGTTTGTGGAGCTCATTCTCGATAATGATGGTGGATCCTCCCTCGGCTTGGGTGCGCCTGAGCATCCTGAAAAGCTCGAAACTGCCGATCTCTTCGAAATCTCTGTCGGAAGAGCCCTGATGGATAAGAGCATGGCTGATGTCAAGGTAGAGATTGCCCGAGTCAAATGACATGGTCGAATAGGATTTGTCATCATGCGGAAGGGTGAGTATGGACCCCTGACTCATTTCGAGGGTGACTTTCAGTGACTGTGGATCCGCGATAAGCTTTCCTTGGCGGGCGACGATCGCATAAGGGTCCTTCGCAGAACGTTCATCGGAAATGAAGATGCCCTCCATGTTGTCGAGGGATTCCATCTTGTCCACATAGATAACCATGCCGTCGAATGTGCTGGTGAATACGCCTGGCTCAATGCCGATCATTGCCCTTGATTTTACCAGGTCAAACAGATGCACCTTGAGTGCATGGTTGGCCGCAGGTGCGATGACGAATGATATGGTCGATGTGATAAGAAAAGATACGAGGGCGAACAGCATAACGGGACGGGTCATGCTGTAGAGGCTGATGCGGGATGCCTTCATGGCGGTCACTTCCGAGTCTGAGCTGAGGCGGCTGAACGCGGTGAGCGTCCCCACGAGGAACGACATGGGGATGGTGATGACCAGGAAGTTGGGCATGATGTAGGCGAAGATACTGACGACCTCAGACACCGGTGTTCCTTTTGAAACGACGAGCTCGGCAAGTCTGAACATCCTCTGAACTAATAAGACGAGGATGAGGGCGGCCATGCTGAGAAAGAACGGTGCCAGGATCTCGCCGAAGATATACCGGTCCATAATCCGAATCTTGAGCATGGCTATTTCCTGATCTCCTCAAGGATGTCGTTCTCAATCCTGTTCATCTGGAAATAGTCATTTTCGAGCTCTTCGACATAGAACCGGTCGAGACCGCTGTTCACGAGGAAATCTTCACGGACGTTGTTGTCCCTGGATACGATGATGTGCGGAAGAAGGTTGTTCAGGTAGAATGACTCCTTCCTGATGTCGAGGATAATCTCCTCGAACACGACGTGTGGGATGGGACCCTGTACGATCCCTCTTGACTGGATTTCGCGGTTGAGGTCCTGGATGAATATTTCCTGGTCCTCCTTTGAATTCATCTCGGCGTAGATGCTTTTAAAACGATCCTTGATATATCGATGGATCGTGGTGTACAGCTTATCATCCTTGTTGATTTTGGTAAGCGACGATGCGAGTTGCCGATAGGTAGTGTCGCCGGACTTGATCTGCATGAGTCCATGGTAGAGCGTGTCAATCTTTTTTCGGCCGTAACGCGTCAGATAGCGGTTCTCCCTCAGGCTGTCAATAAAGAGTTCGCGGAAAAGGTCGAGATTAATCTTGTCGAACACTTCCTTATTGCCAAAGAGGCTCCTGATGTTATCCACGTTCAAGGTCGAGTTCTCCATGAATGCGAGGTTGTTGATCATCGTGGCTGCGCTGTCGTAGCGGTCGAAGTAGGTAAGGATGGAACTCATGGCCTCGAGCACGCTCATATCATTCGTGTCCCTGGCGTGTTCATCGCACGTGCGGACCGTGTCGAGCAAGAGGCTCTCGAAAGCAGGGTCGCGGTGGGTCGTCGATTTTTGCTTTGCCCTCAAGAGCTTGATGAGGTCCTCGGATGATATATGCGCCTTGATCTTGTCGGTTGTGAAGAAAAGGCCTTCGAAGATGGCGCGCGTGTCCCTGATGTAATCCGGCTCTTCCACCTCGACTATGTGCATGCCCTTAAGGAGGAGCTCATCGAGAGTATCAAACAGGTTGTGTGGTATATTGAGCCGCAGGCTTAATGTCCTGAGCCGCGAGAGCTTGGCAAGCTCTGACGGGCTCACTTCGTTCTTTTCTGATACCCCGATAAGGATATCCTTATATTCATCGACGATCTTTTTGTTCTCGGGGAGCTTGTACATTCCGTCTATCTTGATGCGCTCCTGCTGGTAGGGGATAATGTTATATTTTTTCGCAAGGTTGTCAAGAATGGAATATCCCTGGGATGTGAGCGTTTTCTTTCCGGAATAGATCTTGTTGAACGTTGTGTAGTACTCCTCGTTGTGTCTGTTCAATAGCCGGAACAGGAATATAAGGGCCCGGGGGTCTCCCAGCGCCCCGAAGATCTCGCGGCAAAGCTTTGTGTCATCATTTTCACCCACCGTAGTGCTTCGCTTGACCTGTTTGCCGATGCTGCGCAGGATCTTGCGCTGTATATCCTTGATCTCAGACTTTTGGGTACTGTGGACGAAAAAATAGTAGTTTGAAACGGCATTCCCGGTGAGGAAAACCTGGTCGAAGGACTCTTCGGCAGCGGTATTGTTGGTGAAGGTGATATTGTCTGCGCTGTCGTAATAGGCTCCGTACATGACCAATCGGTTGGAGACATCTTTTCGCAACAGGTCCTTAAGCGGTAGATCCACGCCGAACATGTATTCGCACAGGCTGCCGCCGCACCCCTGGTACCGTACCCCGTGGGGCAGGATGATGAACTCGTTCCCTCCCGAAAAAAACCGATCCCCGTTCGGAAGTGATTCGTAAAAATACCTGTTGCTCAGGTCGGTGCCGGTGATGGTCACGAAGTAGTCCAGTTTTTCGTTCGCTTTTCCCTGGAATTTTATTTCGCGGATCATAACTCTATCATTATATCAGACTGCCTTGAATTTTCAAAACAAAAAGTGTCCTGCAAGCTTCACCTTGTAAAATGGCTTGCTCTGTCAAACGGAAAAAGGTATAATCCTTTTCATCTGAGCGACCGAGCGAGGACCTCGAGCACTGCCAGAGCACAATTAGATAGGGTGACGGTGATAATGCCGTGACCCGGGACAGGGAACGTGATTTCTGTTACGAAAAAAAAAGTAACGGTTGTTATCCTTATTGCCGCTGTCGGACTGTTTCTTCTTTTTCTCTTCGTTAAAGAAGGAGCGCAAGGCACAAAGATAATCAATGAAGGCGATCGGGCACCTGAATTCCGTCTTCAGGCCCTCGACGGAACAGCGGTGAGCCTCGCGGATTTCAGGGGGAAAGTTGTGATGGTGCATTTCTGGGCTACGTGGTGTCCGCCCTGCGTAGAGGAAATGCCGATGCTCGAACAACTGTACCGGTCACTCGGATCCACGGATTTTAAGATCCTTGCAGTGAGCGTCGATGAGGGCGGGGCGGGCGCTGTTGCCGAGTTCATGCGGAAAAACGGGCTGAGTCTTCCCGCGCTGCTGGATCCGGGGCGATCGGTTGCAGGGCTTTACGGCACATACAAGTTTCCCGAGACGTATATCGTTGACCGGCGGGGTGTCGTCAAGTACAAGGTCATCGGCCCGAGAGACTGGACGGCTCCTGCAAGTATGAATGTCATTCGTGGATTGATCGAAGCCAAATAAACGCGTGAAGCCGACTTCACTTTTCGGGGCGCAGGATCGCATCGAGGCGCTGGGTCAGAGCTTCATGAGGAGTCACAAGACATGTCTGATGGAATGGTTACTGCAATAATCCTCGTCGCTGTCGTGTTTGCCGTTATCCGGTTCAACAAGGGCATGGGTTGGGGCTGAGGCGATGACCGCGGTCCCTTCTGTAGAGGGGAGAAACACCGGAAGCACAACACGCCTGAGGAGAAAAAATAGTACTCACCCATGAAAAAGGTTATTTTAGCAGGGCTCGGCATCTTCGTGCTCTGTGCAATCATACTCACCGTATGGGTCGCCCAGGTCCTTTCCCATCTTCCCGACGTATCAGTTCTGAAACACTATAGACCGGCCGTTGCAACTGAGGTTCTGGACAAGGACGGCAATGTCCTGACAGAATACTATGACCGGAAGTTTCGGATCTGGGTCCCGATCTCCTCTCTTCCCGATATTGTGATCCAGGCTGTGGTGACCGCTGAGGACGACACTTTTTTCGAACACCAGGGGATCAACTACAAGGCGACATGGGACGCGCTCGTCCACGATTGGCATAAAAAACGGTTTGCACGGGGTGGGAGCACCATCACCCAGCAGATGATCAAGAACGTATTGCTCTCTAAGGAAAAGACCATCAGCCGCAAGCTGCGGGAATACGTCCTGGCACGAAAAGCCGAGGAGATCCTCACCAAGCGTCGGATCCTTGAAATTTACCTGAACGAAGTGGAGTGGGGTGACGATATCTATGGTATCGAGGCAGCGAGCCGATTCTATCTGGATAAGCATGCTTCCGAACTTACGGCAGGAGAGGCAGCGCTTCTTGCGGGAATGCTCCCAAATCCGCACTATTATAACCCCTTCAAAAGGCCTGAAAAGGCGAAGGACCGGCAGGAACGGGTGCTGGCGAATATGCTTCAGGCGAAACTGATTACGTCAGATGAATATGACGCTGCGGTCAAGTCTCTTCCGGCTCTCCGGCAGGAAGGTTCGGGCAGATTTGACTTCTCAGGCCTGCAGGCAGCGAACGGAAGGCCAAGCTATCAGCAAGCGCTGGAACAGATTCTGCTTCGGCTATTCGGGGACCCGGGCTTATATCGCGGCGGCTGGACCATAAAGACGAACCTGGATAAAAAAATGCAGGACGACCTGGACCGGTTGGAAGATACGCTGCCGGATAAGGCCAATCATACGGACGAGTACGAACAGCTCACGATCGTCAAAGAGGACAATCAGATCCGGGCGATCGTTTGCACTCCGGGGAAGGAGTCAACTATCCGTGACCAGATCGGAGCCACCGGTTTCTTGTCTCCTGGATATGATGTGAGCACTGTTTCTCTGGATTCGATCACGCGTGATCAAATCATTTTCCCGACCTCCCCGCCAGGAGATTCGGTTCCGCATTAAGATTCGGTATTCTGACACGACAGGAACTGTAAGTCGCTCTTTTCCCTCCGCGCGGCACGCACGCCTCATATACATCTTCGCAGACTCCAACACACGGCCGATAGCAGCTGAGCAACGCCCTCTGGCAGTCCTGAAAGGGTCATTTCCTCTACAACGTAATAATGTCTGATCAGGTTGAAGGCGCAACGGTCCATACCATGAGCGTGTTCGAACCCGCTGTTGTTGAACAGGGAACACTCCTCCGGTTCGTAATCAATCCTGTTTCATTGGAAGGAAAGGCAAATGATGTCCGCGATGCCAGGATTGCCATGCAGTTTGACGCCGATGCGGAAACTCCAGGCGAGTTTTTTGACGGGTGATTCGCGGCCCCTTCAGGCAAGGGCAAAGTTCAGAATACAACGAATTAAGACAGGAAATACATAAAACTCAATGTTTTGCGTTCCATTTTCTGGAATGTATTTACGCCATGACCGGCTCGCGGAGCTTTACCGAGACCACTCTGGAGCATCCAGGTTCGTCCATGGTGATGCCGTAGAGCACATCGGCCATTTCCATGGTCCGTTTGTTGTGCGTAATGACGATGAACTGAGAGCGGCTGCTCATTTCACGGATGAGGCGGGTGAAACGCGTTACGTTCGCCTCATCAAGCGGCGCGTCAACCTCATCGAGCATGCAGAAGGGGCTCGGCTTGACCAGGAAGGCCGCGAAGAGCAGGGCAATAGCGGTAAGCGCTCGCTCGCCGCCCGACAAGAGCGAGATGCTCTGGAACTTCTTGCCCCTGGGCTGGGCGATGATCTCAATGCCCGATTCGAGGATGTTGGATTCGTCAAGGAGCACGAGCTCCGCCCTGCCGCCTTCAAACAGGAGGGAAAACACCTCTTTGAACTTTTCCTGAATAGCATTGAATGCCTCGCTGAATAGCTCCTTGGTCTCGCCGTCGAGCTTGGCAATGGTGGCTTTGAGGTTGTTGATTGACTCATTGATGTCGTTCTGCTGCCCGCTCAGGAGGTCGTACCGATCCTTGAGCTCGTTATATTCCTGGAGCGCATCGATATTGATTGGCCCCATCTGGTCGATCTTCTCGCGCAGTTCGTCAAGCCGTAATTTCGCTTCATCCAGATTGATCTCGAACTGACCAAGCTCCTGGACCGCGGTTTCGAGCTCGGCGTGGTATGTGCTCCATATCCTGTCCTTCAGATGCTCGATCTTCATGCGCAGCTCGGTGCGTTTGACTTCTATGGAAGACAGCCGCTTCTGTGCTGCTTCGATGTCGTGCCTGACCTGACGGGCCTGCTCTTCCGTGGCATGGAGCGCCTGGGTTTTCTCCGTATGCGCCTCCTGCTTCGCAACCAGGACCTGGCGTTCCGCTTCGAGTATCTCGATATCCTCTTTGATCTCGGTTTCGGCCCCGGCGATGGACGCTTCCAGTTCTGTCAGTTTTACCGCAATGTCCGCGATCTCGGCCTCGCGCCTGGACAGCCGTTCGGCCAGTTCCGTTTCGGTTTTTAAGAGCGTGGCAAGATTCGTGGAGGCTGCTGACTGTTTTTCCTGGAGCGCAGCGATTTCCATCCTGACCTCGGTAATCGCGGCGCGCGCTCTCTCGAGTTCGTCTTTCTTGAGGGAGAGCTCGACCTGGAGCGATTCGACGCTTGCAAGGGCGTTCGTATGGCCCGCCTCCAGGCCCCGAAGCACCTCGGTCGCTTTGCCGATGTTTGCATCCAGCTCGAGTCTCAATGATGCGCGCTCCGATGCCTCTGCGTCGAGGGTCCTCGCGCGTTCGCCGATACGGCCCATCTCGTCCCTGACCGCAGCGCGATCCTTTTCACCGTTTACGAGCTCGATCTCCGTACGGTGGATCTGTTGGGCGAGGTCCGCCTCGATTTTTTTATCAGACTCTATGGATGAGTCTACGGACGTTAGTTCTGCCTCGAGCTTCGCGACTGCAACGGTCAGCTCCGCCACCTCGTGCTCCAAGTCCTTGATCTCGCGGCGCTTGGTGAGCATGCCGGTGCCAACTGCTTCCACCGTGCCACCCGTGACCGCACCCCAGGGGTCTACGATCTCGCCCGAGAGGGTGACGATCGTCTTATGCATGCCGTTCTTCTGCCACAGGTACAGGGCTGTGTCCATGGAGTCGACGACGACCACATCTCCCAGGAGATACTGGGCTACGTTACTGTAGCTGTCCTTGTACCGTACGATGCTCAAGGCCGAGCCGATGACGCCGGTATGGCCGTTCTTGATAAAAGGTTCTGATTTGATCTCGCGCGGCATTTTGGGTACGAAGGTGCTGCGGCCGCCGCTCTTGGTCTTGAGGTAATCGATGGCTTTGAGCGAATCGTTCTGCGAATCAACAACGACGTATTGAAGACGGTCGCCGAGGACCGCTTCGATGGCTACTTCATACTGCGGCTCGGTCTCGATCATGTCCGCAACGAGCCCGTGGATGGTGCCGAGATGCTCTTTTGCAGAAGCCTCTTTCCGTGCGGACATGACGGTCCGCACCCCTTTTTGATAGCCTTCCAGGTTCTGCTCCAGCTCGATCAGGGAGCGCAAACGGGAATTCTGGCCGGCAAGCCTGTTCCTGGTCTCGTTCAGGCCAGTTTCAATTGATTTTTTATTCGCAAGCGCCTGTTCCAGGCGTCCGGCAACCTGCGTACGCTCTTCCTGTGCAGCATGCTTCCTCGACGTGATTTCCTCGAGTTCGCGCTCCTTGGCAGCAAGGAGAGCGATAAGTTCCTGGTTCTTTTGTGAAAGTTCTTGTTTTTCTTTCAAGCTCCGTGCGTCTTGTTCGTCGAGCTGTGAAAGCCGTGCCTGCAAGTTCGATATCGTGGTCTTCTCGGCTGCAGTTTCGGATATTGCGTTCAGGATCCCGGCCCGCGTTTCTTCGAGCGAGATCTCTTTCTCCTTAAGCGCCTGGGAGAGAGACTCCAGGTCCATTGTCCGGCCATTGAGCACGGTGTTCTTTTCTTCGATCGAGGCTGCAAGGACCCGAGACTCTTCTTCATGCTTCACCTTCTGCTCTGCAACCCGGGCTGTTTCCTGTTTCAGGTACTCCATATCGGCGAGATCGCGACCTCGCTGCGCGATGAATGAGGCGATCTGACTCCTCGACATCTCAACGCGGTGCTCGGCCCGATTAAGCGCGCTTTCCGTTTCGTGGATCTTATGCCGCAGCGTGGAAAGCTCATGCTCCGCGGCGAGAGCGTCAGTACGTGACTCTTCAATGGACGATTCGATCCTGCTGAGGGCGGCGTGCAGATCTGTGACCTCATCTTCCGCCCTTTTGAAACCCTCGGACGCTTCCGTCCACTCAAGCCCCAGGTTTGAGTACTCCACGGATGCAAGTCGGAAGTCAAGGTCCTTCATCTCCGCGCGGAGCTTCTGGTAGCGCTCGGCTTTCCTTGCCTGACGGTCAAGGGAGTTGACCTGGCGTTTTACTTCGGTGATGATGTCGTTCACCCGCAGCTGGTTCTGCTGGGTTGATTCGAGCTTGGAGAGCGCTTCCTGGCGGCGGGCCTTGTATTTCATGACGCCGGCCACTTCCTCGAACAGGAACCGGCGGTCCTGGGGTTTGGATGAAAGGATCTGATCGACCTTGTCCTGCTCGATGATGGCGTGTATCTTGGCGCCTACACCTGCATCCATCATAAGGTCGCGGATGTCTTTAAGGCGGCAGGGAATCTTGTTGATCAGGTATTCGCTGTCGCCGGAGCGGTAAAGCCTGCGGGTGATTTCGATTTCCTCGTACTCTCCGAATTCAGAGGAGAGGTTGCCGGCCACATTCGTGAGCGTGAGGGTCACATCGGCCATACCCTGAGGTTTACGGCTCTCGCTCCCGTTGAAGATCACGTCCTCCATTTTGTCACCGCGGAGATGTTTGGCGCTCTGCTCGCCGAGGACCCAGCGGATGGCGTCGGATATGTTGCTCTTGCCGCAGCCGTTTGGGCCCACCACGGCCGTAATGCCGTGCTGAAACGTGACTTTTGTCTTGTCTGAGAAGGATTTAAAGCCGATCATTTCCAGGGTCTTAAGCTGCATATGCCTCCCCATAAATCACGTATTAAGTGATTCGTTAAGTGATTTTTCAAACAGGTTTATAGCATACATACGAGGATTTGTAAAGCGAAAAATAACAAGGTAAGGTATTGATATTTTGGGTGCATACAATATATTGTGGTTATATATATTTTTAAATTTCGCGTTGTTTTAGCCGATTTAAGCCGATTTTCATCGGCAGGAAAAGCGCCAGAATATTGACGACAACCACCATGCTAAATGAGATTGCTATTATGACCCATCCTGGCAGGGAAATATGGCCGCCGAAGGTCTGTGTCGTGAAGATACGGTACACGGGCCAGGCCTCGAGGACTATCACCACGCTGATGAACAGCATAGTCATGAGCATGTACACGATACCTCCGAAGCCCGTAGGGATCTGGGCCACATTCTCGTGCTTGAACTTGGGGAAAACGGCACCGAGACCCACGCCGAGGGAAGTGATGCCGAAGGTCATCATGAGCACCGTCACGATACCAAGATCCATCATGAACGGTGTCACCTTGAGGAGCGTGTTCGAAAGCACAATCAACACTTCAGCGAGGACGAGGAGCGGGAGCAGACTGCTCCAGAACTTTCCCCAGAGAAAATCCCGGATCGAGATAGGGGCGGCACGGACGATCCAGAAGGAGGCTCCTTCGAGGCTTACGGCAGGAAAGACGAACCGGACGGCCACGGCCGAGGTTACGAATCCCACCATGCCGAGGTTCAAAAAAGAGAGCAGATTCTGGATATAGAAACTCGGCATTGCCGCGCGTTCAAGAGGCAGGAGCTTGAAGCTGTAGATATAGACGACCATAAGCGCAAACAGGAGAAACAGCTGTGACCATTGGGATGTGTCTCGGAAAAAGAGCTTCACGTCCTTCAAGACGATTGCGCGCATCTTTCCCCGGAATGGAAGGGATAGGAGCCGGAAAAAAGCGTCAGCAGTGCGCGAGCGTGAGATCGAAGATTTTTTGCCTTCCTGCGAACGAGACCAGCCTGTGTAGTAGATCATTCCGCAAACCCATTCTCCGATCACGATGCTTGCGGCAGCGGTGCTCCACAGCATAAGCAGGTAGAAGGGGCTCTCTCCTTTGACGGTGCGCAGGAGCGGCGAGAGCGTCTCGGTTGCCCAGTAGCTTGGCAGAAGCGGAGATACAGGGGCG
Source organism: Nitrospirota bacterium (assembly GCA_035516175.1). Taxonomy (GTDB): domain Bacteria; phylum Nitrospirota; class UBA9217; order UBA9217; family UBA9217; genus DASPSR01. Next base: position 4,981 of record DATJAO010000043.1, on the reverse strand, counting down.
CGCATAGCTGTGAGGTATTGCACGAGCGTGGGGAACGTGTCGGGGTCCACGAGCTTCTCGGGCTGGAGCATCCGGAACAGGATGTACATGACGCCGAAGAAGAGAAGCCCCAGAAGCACGAGGATGTCCTTGGCCCTGCGTGCGGGGAAAGCATTCACGAGCAGCATCGTCACGATGATACCGATGCCTGCGGGGATGATCAGAAAAGGAACGATGGCGAGGACCAATCCGAGATAGTAGGCAAGCGAAGCTTTGAACACCATGCCGTAGGCGATAAAGACCGGCAGGCCGTAGATGAGCGTCATCCAGGAAGAGTCTAGGATGGTCTCGATAAACTTGGCCCGGTAGATGTTCTCAATTTTGACCGGTGATGACAGGAGGATATCGAGCTCCCCTGAGAGATAGAACGTCGAGAGAGATGTGACGATGTTGCTGAATACGAGAATAGAAAAGAACGTCAGCAGTATCATCGACAGCAGCCGGAGCGCGAGCAGATCGCCGAGCCCTTCAATCGTCCTGAAATAGGTGAGAACCTTGAACGACACGCCGAACAGAAAAGCCCAGAACCCAAATCCGAGCAGGGTGAGCATGACGGTCTTCAGCCCGTCACCGGGAGCAAGCCGGCTGAGCCTGTTCTTTATTGCGTGATGTCGAGGAGAGAGGAGAAGAAGCATGGTAGCCCTCATATTCTTTCACGGTCTGTTGCATGAGTATTGTGAACTTTCATACCGCCTCATCTCCGCCTGTTAATCTGAGAAATATCTGCTCCAGGTGGCTGTTCGGCATGCGAGCCATGCGGCCCAGGTCTTCGACACTGCCTTCAGCTATGATCTCACCCTTATTGATGATTGCCACGCGGGTACACATATTTTCAACGATCTCGAGGGTGTGCGTGGACATGAACACCGTCACGCCTTGTGATGCAAGGTCCTTGAAAATATCCTTTACCAGCCGGGCGCCGCGCGGGTCAAGTCCCACCATGGGCTCGTCTACGACAAGTACCTGAGGTCTGTGAAGGAGAGCAGAAGCCATGACGAGTCGCTGCTTCATACCGTGCGAAAAGTTCTCGACCAGTTCATCGGCCCATTCGTTCAATCCGAAGAGATCGAGCAGCTCACTGATCCGCTTTTTCTCGTCATCCATGTCATAGAGCTTCGCAATAAAGTGCATGAACTCCCTTGCCGTGAGTTTTTCGTATAGGAAGGGCCGGTCGGGAATGAAGCCGGTGATGAACTTAGCCTTGAGCGGCTCCTCCTGAACATCATACCCGCCGATTAATGCGCTGCCGCTTGTAGGCTTGAGCAGGCCGGCCATCATCTTGATGGTCGTGGTTTTGCCTGCGCCATTGGGACCGAGAAAACCGAAGACCTCGCCTCGGGAGACCTCGAGATTGATGCCGTTTACGGCAACGAGCTTGCCGTAGAGCTTGGTGAGGTTGATGAGTTTGATCATATTTTTTGACGCGAACGCACGCGACTATGTTTAAATTAAAGGTTGATTCTGAGACTATTGATGAAACAGCGGTACGCTGAAAAATCGGATTAACATACGATAGAGAGTTCTATCAGCAGTTATCTTTTGGAATCCGCATCCCCAGTTTTCATCAGGAGTTCTCATTTATATTCCAAAACCTCGACCTTTAGCTTTCCGACAAGCCTCATAATATCCGACTGCCGGTCAATATTTCCCGTGACGAATCGTATGTGTGTGGCATCGGCAGGGAACTGGTTGAAAGTCGGATCCACGGCGATCCACTGCCCGAGCCAGACCTCGGGCCAGGCATGGTAATAGAACCCGTCACGCATGTACACGATGCCCGCGGCCATGCGCGTCGGAATGCCGGCGGAGCGCGCAAGGGCCGTATAGAGCGTCGTGTGTTCGTTGCAGTCTCCCACACGCTGGCTCAGGACTTCGAGGGCGCTCGGAATGCTCACGACAGGCTTTTTCTGGATCGCGCTGTAGACCCATTCGTTCAGCTTCTTTGCTGCTTCCCGGGCATCTTTGTCTCCCGAGAGGATCTTCTCTGTTTGATCTTTTATCCGCTTGTCGTCGCTCTGGATGAGGGCCGTCGGCTGGAGCAAGTCGTGCAGGTCTTTTCCTGAATAGGGGAGAACATACGTAGCAGGGTCATCCTGAATGCGGACCTCGACGGTGTCCCCTTTGAATATCTGCCGGTCTCCGTCGAGATCAAAACCCTGCAAAGGGGCGCCCGTGAGCTTTGCTTTGAGATAACGTGTCTGGGCCGGCTTGTCTACGTTTGTTGACGGGATCATCACGAGAGAGATGATGTCCACGAGGGGGCCTCTCTTGTCGAGCTTCATGGCCTCTGCCATACTCTCTTTCAGGAGCACATAGCCGAGCGGACTTTCTTCCTTAATGGTATCACCATCCTCAGTGATCCAGGAAAAGGCTTCGAGGCCCTCAAAGGTCTCCTTTAATTTATATACAGTTTGTTCCCTGTCACCGACCTTGATGCGTTCCTTTGACTCTACGGAAATAGTGGCATCTTCAGTGTTCATGGTTGCAGGGTTGAAGAGGGGGAAGCGGTATTTTTTGCCCGGCTCCAGCCCAAGGAGAATGAGGGCGGGTTTTATATTTGGTGAAAGGTAAAGAGGCTCCCTAAGCGCAATGCTCTCTTTGCGTGTCTGACCGCCGGTGAGGATATCCAGCACAAGCTTCTTGCCGACGACAGCGCCTTTGATCTTCATGGAGCTCAATCCGGATTGCAGGGTAAAGTCGAAGTACTTGAGAAGGAAGTTTTTTGTGGTGTAGCTGTTGGTGACGGTCTTTACGTGCTCGACTGAGCCAAGGACAAGGAGAGCAAGCTCCGACTCTTCCAGAAGGTGATAGGTGTCTGCCTCGCGCATAATCCTTGTATGAGCATATCCGATCTTTCTGTTCTGCTGATAGATGCCGGACCATTCATCGCCGGTTCGCACGCCTTCTTCGGTTATCGCATCGAGCGCAATGACCGTTGAGGGACGAAGGTAGGCACGCTCGATAAGCTGTCCGAGCATCACGACCCAGAAAAGGAGAATCGCTAGTTTAATCAGTCGCTGTCTCATACCGGAATACGACAATAGGTTAAAATTCCTTTTCATCTTATCCAGAAATATGACCATTGTCAAATAACCCTGATGGGTTTTCATGATTCGGGAATAATATAGTTGCGTTATTTCAGGGATATAGAGGAAATTTAGCCTTGACTTTGAAGCGCTTATGCTCTATAGTATGCTCCGTAGAGGAGGTGTCTATGACTAAGGCAGATATCATCTCGGAAGTTTTTGATAAAGTGGGCTTGCCGAAGCAGGATGCTGAAGAAATGGTAGAGATGATTCTGGATTTGATCAAGCAGACACTGAAAGAGGGAGAAACCGTTAAGCTCTCGGGTTTCGGAAATTTCGTTGTCCGCAAAAAGAACTCAAGAAAAGGCCGCAATCCTAAAACAGGCCAGGAGATAGAGATCACTCCGAGAAGGGTTGTCAGTTTCAGACCCAGCATGATTTTCAAAGGGCATGTCATCGAATCCCCAAAAACCGAGTAAACTTTTTTACCGGATCGGCGAGGTGAGCCGCCTGACGGGCCTCGAACCGTATGTGCTCAGGTATTGGGAGTCTGAGTTTCCGCAGATCAAGCCCGATAAAGGAAAATCAGGGCAGCGCCTATATAAAAAGCAGGATGTAGACAACATCTTCCATATAAAACAGCTGCTCTATAAGGATGGGTATACGATCGCCGGGGCAAGAAGGAAACTGAACGGCAAAGCAGGCCAGGATGTTGACGCCGTCATAGAATCTGCGAAAAAGGACCTGAGAGAAATATTGGAGATATTGAAATAGCAGGTTAATCGGGGCGTGGCGCAGCCTGGTAGCGCACTCGTTTGGGGTGCGAGTGGTCGGCCGTTCAAATCGGCTCGCCCCGACCATTATAAAAGGCCCGTGAATCAAGCTATTCACGGGCTTTTCCTATTTCCGGGACTCCCCGGGGAAAATGCCAATGTCGTGACTTTGTCGGGAGTCATTTTTTCTGCCTTTTCCCTTTTCCGGTATCATCCTTTTTCCCCGTTGTTTTTGGCAATTTCCCTGCCGTGTCATCTAGCGCTTCCACGGCAGACCTCACATGGTCCTCCATTCCATGTAAATACCTTTCAGTTGTTTCGATATGGGCATGTCCTAATATTTCCTGCACGCTCTTCAGGTTCGCCCCTTTTGCCAACAGGTGAGTGGCAGCGGTGTGACGGAGCATGTTCGGAGTAACCCGTTTGGATATGCCGGCATTTTTGGCTGCGGTGTTTAATGCGCGGCGAATGGATTTAACGGGCTTATCACTAGACGAGAAGACCCATCTCCCTTTCCTCTTATTGAAGAGTTCTTTCAAAATTTTGTGAGAAACTTTACCTAAGGGAATGACACGCTCGTGTTTATCCTTGATAATCCATCCAACGTCGGGTTTCGACTTTACAGTTATTGTTTTCATTTCGAGGTTAACGTCGTCCCACGCGAGGTGAGCTAGTTCTCCAGGTCGAAGCCCGGTTTGTCTCCCGACGATGACACGTTTGGTCGTGAGATCATACGTTAGATTTTGCTTCAGAGCGTTGAATTCTTCAAAAGAAAGAAAAGCATGTTGCTTCTTCGACTCTTCCAACATTGGATAATTGATTTTGAAAGTTTCCCTTAAATACTTCTTCGTTTTAGCAAAGTTTATTATTTTGCGAACGAGACCGACGTGCAAATTGACAGACCGATTGGCATAGCCGTCAGATTTTTTCTTTTGTTGATATTCCTGAAGTACCTCCTCGCTGATTCGGTCGGCAGGCAAGGAGCCAAGAAAGGGATGGAGATGCTTATTGTAATCAGTGAATTCGAGTTCGAATAGGCGAGGCGACTTCGTTTTCTCAACGTGATTCAAATACTCTGCGGCAATTTGATAAAATGGAGGACAGTCATTTCGAATATCTTCGAGGTGCAGCTTGCCGAGCCGA